>JBAZLC010000001.1:0-155275 GCA_041650415.1 Minisyncoccota bacterium
TGGAGCGAGGTTATAAATTGATGAGCGAGAAGGAAAAAAGCGGGAAAATTGCGTTGTCTGAATCCCGAAGCGTAGCGAAGGTTGAGTTCGCTATTTTCCGTCGGTTTTTTACTTTAAGCGAACACAATTTATCCGAGCGGAGAACGCTGGCGGGAAAAGATTTATTTGCCCCTTAAAACCTCACTATATCCCTAATCGTGATAAGAACCATTAAAATCAGCAATAACGCCATTCCGGAAGCGTTGGCGTAGTTTTCAAACTTCGCCGGCAAGGGCGAGCCTTTTATTTTTTCAATAAATAAGAATAACAATCTGCCGCCGTCTAACGCCGGAAAAGGAAAAATGTTTATTACCGCCAAGTTGAAAGAAATCAGCGCCAAAAGCTGGAGCAAATAAACCAAACCCAATCCGCTCGCCTGCGCGGTTATTTTTACGATTCCGACAGGTCCGCTTACCTGTTCAAGACTGACTTTGTTTCCCGTAAAAACTCCGGCGATAAGATTAAACAACGCCACAAAAATCAATTTCACTATTTCAACCGACATTTTCAGACCGTCCCAAAGCGCGGCGAAAAAATTTTGGCTCGGCGCACCCGATTCAAGCAAGCCGATTCCCAAAGCGCCTTCTCCCGCCGGCGGATTTAATCTTGGCGTCGCTTTTATTTCTTTTTCTACTCCGTCGCGTTCAACTTTAATGGTTATTTCTTTTCCTTTGTTGTCGTTCGTAAATTTAATAAAATCGTTTGCCGACATTCCCAAAATCACATCACCCACTTTTAACCCGGCGGTTTCCGCGGGAGCGCCCTTAAAAATTTCACTGATAACCACGCTTTGCGGAACACCCATTGAAAGTATTATTGAAATTACCAGCCAGCCGAACAAAAAATTCATTACAACGCCGGCAACAATAATTACCATCCGTTTCCAGATAAAAAGCGAACTAAAACTTCTATCGGGAGTTTTTTCGGTTATAATCGTTTCACTGATAATTTCTTCAGATATTTCGCCGTTATTTATTTCAACTTTTTCTTCTTCTATTGAAATAGTTTCAATTTCTTTATTTTCTGCCAGCTTGTCTTCTTTGTCCTCGCCGTAAATTTTAACAAACCCGCCAAAAGGCAAAGCGTTTATACTATATATAGTCTCTCCTATTTTCTTGCCCCAAATTCTCGGCGGCAAGCCAAAACCAAATTCTTCGACTAAAAGCCCGAATTTTTTCGCGGTTAAAAAATGCCCAAGCTCATGGACTAAAATCAAAACCGAAAGAAAAATTATGACAAATATAACTCCTAATAACATAAATATTAAATCCGAACTATTTTCCCGCCAGCAAGGAAAATATTTATTCTTCTATCTCTCTTATTTTGCTTTCCAAAATACTCTCAATTTCCTCATTCGCCTTATCGATAATCCCCTGAACTTTTTCTTTTAATTTAAACTTCTCGTCTTCGCCTATTTCTTTGGCGTCGAATCGTCCGCTTATTTCTTTATTTTCTTCGTCGCGGAGCCCACGGATTTTTATCTTCGCGTCTTCGGTTTCTTTTTTAACGAGCTTAGTAAGCTCTATTCTGCGTTCACCCGAAAGCGGCGGCAAACTTACTCTTACAATGTTGCCGTCTAAATTCGTCCCGACGTTCAAATTTGAGGAATCTATCGCTTTCAAAACCGCCGAAGCCGCGTTTTTATCCCAAACGGAAATATGAATTTCCCGCGGAGGAACTACGCTGATTGAACCAAGCTGTTTAATCGGCATTTTTTGTCCGAAATAATCGACGGCGATATCTTCAACCAATTTCGCGTTTGACCTGCCGCCGCGTATCGAAAGCATCTGATTTTTAAAATAATCCAATGCCTGTTTTATTTTTTGTTCTAAATTATTCATAATTTATTTATTCCCAGCTCCTATTATAATCTTATTCTGGTCAAAAACCAAAGTTGATATTTGTATGCCGAAATTTGTTTCAATTATTTGCCAATTTTTCCCTTCGTCCCGGCTCTTGTAAATTTTGCCGTTTGAAGCCGTAAATATTTCTCCTTTTTTATTCAATGTCACCATGGAAACGCTCGCGACTTCCGAAGGCAAAGACTTAAAAACTTTCCAGGTAACTCCGGCATCATACGAACGTATCAAGCCATAATCGGTAGCCGCATAAATTAAAGAATTATTGGACGGCGAAACAAAAAAATCGTTTATCGTATTCGCGCCTTTGTAATTATCCAAATATTTCAACCTGGAAAAAGATTGGCCGCCGTCATAGCTTAAATAAAGCCCGCCGGACTTCAAAGCCAAATAAATCAAATTTCCGCCCGGCGGAATTCTTAAACCCGTAATCGGAGAAGAAAGGGCTGTTAAAATCCGGCTCTCGTTTTTATCAAGCGAATAAATAATTATTTTGCCGTTTGAAAGCCCAAGATACAAATCGTTGCCTTTAATATCAAAATCGTAGACTCCTTCGGAATTAAAATCTATCAATTTTTCCAAAGAGAGAAAATTGTTTTCGCTCTTATAAACCGTTCCCACGCCGTTCGAAAAAACCGAGACAAAAGATTCTTTTTTATTTTCCGGATTAAACAAAATTTTATAAACCGCGACGCCTGAATTCAATTTATGCTCAACATCGGAAAAAGAATACCAGTTTAAACCGGAATCTTTGCTGGCAAAAAGACCGGAATTTGAAACGGCAAAAAATAAAGAAGAATCCGTCGGAGAAACCTCTATTTGTGAAATGCCGACCGGATCATCAAAATGCATTTGAGAATTTTTAAATTCCCCGTTTTCATCAATATAACCGAACGGCTGGCTTGAAACGCTTCCACTATCATTGCCGCTAAAAGCGCTATTTACAGTCGAAAAAACGGCGGCTGTAAAACTGCCGTTTCCGGCGAAAACACTGGGAACCGCGGGAGTTAAAGAATACAAATAAAAAAGCCCGCCCCACACTATTAAAACCGCTAAAAAACCTATTCCTTTGGCATCCATGTTATTGTTCTAAACTTCTTAATTGTAATTTTTTGTTAAGATTTAATTGTTTCACTAAAACCAAACGCTTTAAAATTTCTTTCAGCCTCGCGGAATTTTTTACCGGGTCTTTCATTAACCGTTCAATCGATTTCCTGAAAAATTCATCCGTCTCGTCTTCTAATTCATCGACAGTGGATTTTTTTGAAGTTTCGGGAAAATAAATTTTTTGCAGCCGCGAATTCAAGGTCGGAATCAAATCTTCGGCAGTCTTGGTTAAAAAAATTATCAAGCCGCGCTTGGGCGGTTCTTCGACTATTTTTAACGCGGCGTTTTGAGCTTCCGGCGTAAGAGCCTGGGCGTTTTCAATAATCACCACTCTCTTTAAAGACGCTATCGGCTCCTGCCAAAGAAAATATTTTAAATTTCTTATTTCTTCTATGCCGATTGTTCCCTTCTCATCCGGCGAAATCGCCAAAAATTCCGTTAAAATTTCTTTCGGTTCGGCAAATTTCCCTTTTTCCAGAAAATTCGCCAGTGTTTGGCTGAAAATAAATTTCTCTTCTCCGGCGCCAAAAAAAAGGTAAGAATGGGATAATTTGTCATTCTCTATCAGTTCCCTGAAATTATTCATCAATTCCTCCATTTTATCTCTTATCTAAAAGAGTCCTCTTATAGATATCCAAATGCGTCAGAATCAAACCCGCGCCTTTGGCAACGCAAAAAAGAGGCTCTTCGGCTACGTAAGCGTTAACTCCCAAAATTCCTTTGAAGAATTCCGGCAAATGCGCCAATTGCGCTCCGCCTCCCGAAAGTATCATTCCTTTTTCCATTACATCCGCAACCAATTCCGGCGGCGTTTCATTGAAAACGTTTTGAACCGCGGCGGCTATATCCATTAAATACGGATTTAACGCTTCGGCTATTTCATTCGAGTTTACGGTTAAATTTCTCGGCAAGCCGGAATTTAAATCCCTGCCCCGGATGGAAAATTCCATTTTTTGCCTTGATGGCAAAGCCGAACCGATTTCTATTTTTATCGTCTCGGCGGTCTGCTCGCCGATGGCGATTGAATATTTCTTTTTTACGTAATCCATAATCGCCTGGTCGAATTTATTTCCGGCAACTCTCAATGAAGCCCAGGAAACTATTCCGCCCAAAGCGACGACTGCGACTTCCGAAGTTCCTCCGCCGATATTTATAATCATGTTTCCCGAAGAAGAATTTATCGGAATGTCCGCTCCTAAAGCCGCCAGAATCGGTTCGCGAACAACGTGCGCGTCTTTGGCGCCGGCTTCTTTTGCCGCGTTAATAACGGCGCGGCGTTCGGTTTGAGTGATGCCCGCCGGAACGGAAATTACCACGTCCGGTTTTAAAATATTAAAATAACCCACGGCTTTGGAAATAAAATATTTCAACATCGCCTTGGTAATGTAATAATCGGCGATAACTCCTTCGCGAAGCGGCCTGTAAGGAATGATGTCCGCCGGCGTTCTGCCTACCATTTCTTTCGCTTCTTTGCCGACTGCCAAAACCGAATTGTCGGGTAAGCTCAAAGCAACAATTGTCGGTTCATTAACCACAAACCCGCGTCCGGGAACAAAAACAATTGTCGCTGTTGTGCCTAAATCGATTCCTATTTTTCGTGTAAACATATGTTTATTATTAAAAATTAATTATTCAGTTCTTTTTATGTCCGCTCCCAATTTTTTCAATCTTTCTTCCAATTTTTCATATCCCCTGTCTATTTGATATATATTGTCTATTTCCGTTTTTCCCTGGGCTATCAAAGCGGCTATCAGCAACGCCATTCCGGCGCGCAGATCGGGGCTGACTAATTTCCTTCCATGCAGTTTCGACGGCCCGTTGACCACGACTCTGTGCGGGTCTGCCATAATGATATTCGCGCCCATTTGGGTCAGCATATCCGCAAAAAGCAGCCTGCGGTCATAAATCGTTTCGTGAATCAAACTCAAACCGTGAGCTTGAGTCATCAACACAGTATAAGCTGATTGCAAATCCGTCGCAAATCCGGGATATTCATGCGTGGTAACTTCACAAGCTAAAAGTTTTTTTGACGGCTTAATTAAAACGCTGTCTTTATTTAATACAAAATTCACGCCTATTTTGTCAAACAAAGCCCAAAGCGCTTCCAAATGTTTCGGCTCGCAATTTTTTATTAAAATATTTCCGCCATTTGAAGCCGCCGCAAGCATGGCAAAAGTTCCGGTTTCAATTCTATCGGGTATGATTTTATATTCTCCGCCGCCCAACTTTTTCACTCCTTTTATTTTTATAGTCGGCGTTCCGGCTCCTTCGATTTTCGCTCCGCAAGAATTGAGAAAATCCGCCAAAGCGGGAATTTCCGGTTCCATCGCGGCATTTTTCAAAACGGTTTCCCCTTCCGCCAAACAGGAAGTCATCATCAAACTCTCGGTAGCGGTAACGCTGACTTTCGAAAAAAATATCTCAACGCCTTTCAGTTTTTTCGCTTTCAAACAATAATAGCCGTCTTTTATTTCAAGCTTGGCGCCCATTTTCTGAAAAGAATCCAAAAACAAATCTATCGGCCTAGTGCCCGCGCCGATAACGCATCCGCCCGGATGAGGAAATTTAACTTCGCCGCAAGTAGCAAGAATGGGACCGACAAACATTATTGAAGCGCGGAATTTGTTTACCAGTTCCGGAGGCAAAGCAACGCACTTCTGAGTTTTAAATTGTATGTCAACGACTCCCGGTTTTATTTTTTTTACTTCATGGCCCAAAGCCAAAAGCATTTCTTGCGCTCTTGAAACGTCTTCTATCTCGGGCGTGTTTGAAACCCTTATTTTTTCACGGGTCAAAATTGCGGCCGGAAAAATTTTAAGGGCCGCATTCTTGGAACCGGAAATTTTTATCTCGCCTTTAAGCGGCCTTCGGCCGTTAATAATAAACTTGGGCATTTGTTTAAATAATATTCCTTCTGTTGAAAAAGGCAAGATAATATAGTAGGATATTTCTCATTAATAATGATATGACTTTAAGAACCAGACGCTGCATGTTTTACAGCTTTATTCTTATCTTTATCGCCGTCGGAATCGGCGTTATTTTCTATTCGCAAGGCTGGAGACCGGTGTGGCAAGACAATAAAATAATCTTTCAGGAAACCGGCGCGATTTTTATCGAAACGTCTCCGAAAAACGCCGAGATAAAAATCGACGGCAAAATATTCAAAGACAAATCCGGACTTTTGCAAAGCGGCACGCTTATAGACAACTTTTTACCGAAAAATTATAAAATTGAAATTAAAAAAGACGGATATTCCGCCTGGCAAAAAAATCTTTCCGTAAAATCGGGCATGGTGGCTGAAACCGGAAAAATAATTCTTATTCCGGAAAAAATTTCCCCGCAACCGTTTTCAAACGTGAAAACTGCCGGCGCGTTTTGGGAAAAAGAAAACAGATTAGTGTTTTCAAGTAGCAGCGCGCTTTATTATTTCAACCAGGACAAACCGGTTAAATTAAAAGGAAATAATTTTATTTCCTGGAGTGAAGACGGAAATAAATTCATAACCAAAGATACGGCAACCTTGATTTATTATTTTTACGATACCGGAATTATATCAAAGCCCACCAGCTTAAATTCCACGTTTAACGGCCTTTCTAAAACATCCATTTCAGACATATCTTTCCATCCGGCTGATTCGAACAAAATGATAATTAAAGGAAAAAACGGCGCGCTTTACATCTTGGACTTAAACCGTTCAACAGCCGAAAAAATAGTCCAGAAAACCACTGCGTCGTTCGCCATAAAAAATCCCAATATTTTATACGCTTCCGGAACACAATTACGCTCTTTCAATTTATTGCTTAAAGCCGACGATTTGAAATTCGAATTATCGAAAGAGCTTGCCGCGCAAAAAATATCCAAAATTTTTTCAAATGGAAATATTATTTTTACTCTCTTACAAAACGGTAACCTTTATGCCTTTAACCAGCAAAATTTAACCGGAATAAAAATCGCCAACTCCGTAAAAGATTCCATTGTTTCACCCGATAATAAAAAACTCGCAGTTTGGAACGTAGGCGGCGAATTAAGCGTTTATTTTATCGAAGACTATCAAACGGAAATCGTTAAAAAAGCCGGAAATATTGCCGCTTTAAACGCATATAAATCGGAGATTAAAAATGTTTATTGGTACAAAGATTCACGTTATTTACTCGTCGAAACCGCGAATAATACTGTTAATTTCATCGAAATCGACGACCGCCTGCCGATAAATAAATACGTGTTATCGGAAAATTCTTTCAATTCTTTTTACGAACAAAACTCAAACCGCCTTTATTTCATTCAAGAAAATAAAATCTATTTTGTGGAGATTTAGGCTATTCTTCTTCCTCTTCTTCTTGGGGTTTATCCAAAGTAATCGGCTCTATATCAATTGCTTTGCCGGAAATTTTTAAGACGTCTTTATCTATTTTGCCAAGCTCCTTTGAAGCTTTATTATACATGCTGACTGTCGTTCCAAGATGGCCGCCAAGCTTTTGCATATAATTATCAAAACTTGAAATATGCCTGCCTAAATCTTCCACCCTCTTTCTGATTTCTTTGGCTGATTCTTCTATTTGCAAAGCTTTCAAACCCTGAAGAACCGTTTGAAGATAAGCAAAGAACGAAGTTGGAGAAACAATAATTACTTTTTTGTCATTAAAAGCGTATTCAACCAAATCCTTGGCATTCACCGAACCGACTTTATTTATCAAGACGTCGTAAAAAACCGCTTCCGAAGGAATAAACATAAAAGCGAAATCCATGGTGTCTTCCGCCGGTTTAACGTATTTCGAAGTTTCATCTATCCTGTTTTTTAAATCCTGGCGGAAAAGATTTTCTAATCTCTCGCGTTCGCCTTCATCATGCGTTTCCAAAAGCCGGTTATAATTTTCCAAACTGAATTTTGAATCAACCGGTATTATTTTCTTGCCCACGAAAATGGCGGCGTCAACAATAAGCCCGTCTTTAAATTCATATTGCATTTGAAAATTATTCGGGGGCAGAACGTTTTTCAAAACCGTTTCCAAATAATATTCCCCCAAAATCCCCCGCTGTTTTGGATTTTTCAAAATATCCTGCAAACTTTTCAGCTGATCGGCGAAATTTACCACTTGTCTATTTGTTTCATCAAGCTTAGTAAGCCGTTCGGTAACGTCGCGAATTATTCTGGCGCTTTCGCCGAATTGCCTTTGAAGCATTTGAGTTGATTCGCCAAGCTTAGTATCCAAAGTGCGGTTAATTTCATTTATCTGGCCTTGAATCATTAAAAGCGATTGGTCGTCTTTTTTTTCGCTCGAGTTCTTTTTAAGCTGCCAAAAAATCAGCCCGAGACCGCCCGCCAAAACTAAAACGATTACTATTAAAAAGATTGATGCCGCTTCCATTTTAATTATTTTTATTTTTTAATTTTCTATACAGGAAAAATCCCCAAACCAAAGCAAGCAAAGAATAATTTATTATCATGAACCACGTATTGCTCCAATTAAGGCCGTCAAATTTGAATCCGGAAACCGGCCACAAAAACGGCGTGGGGAAAAATTGATAAGAATGACTGGGAATGTCTATTAGAATATGAAAAAACCAGCCGCCCAATTCCCAAATCGGCCGGCGGAAAATCAAATAAAGAATGCCGAAAACTACGGCGAAAATTATAAAGCTGTGGCTGATATTATAAAGCGATTTTGAAAGTTCAAGCACGCCATTAAGCTTTGGAGAGACTAACGGTTCCATTGTTTCAGGGCCAGGCAAATCAGACAAGCTAAATTTCCCAAAAAACAATCCGCCAAATATCCAAACGAAAGGAATTGAAAAAGAAAAGAAATCAGGAAAAACTCCCCATAAAGATGTTATCCAAATTTTAAGCGGCTTTTTTTGTTTTGGTTTTAAAGCAAAATCATTTACTCCCTTGGAAGCCGCGGCAGTCCAAAGACCGTGAGCAAAAATATCCATATTGCTTAATTATATCCTAAAATCTTCCGACGACCAAATTAAAAAGTTGATTTGCGGCCGTGCATTTTCTTCTCCACTTTTGCCATGGCCAATTTCATCGCCGCTTCGCGATGGCTGATTTTATGTTTGGCGCTTTCTTTAAGAACGCTTTTTGTAGTTTTAACGATTTTTCTTTCAATCATTTCAAACATTCTCTTGGGATTATATCCCCTGTATTCGGCATAAGAAGAAATGACGCCGCCGGCATTCGCCACAAAATCGGGCAATATTAAAATTCCTTTTTTCTCCAGATATTTTTCCGTTTCTTCAGACATCGGAATGTTCGCCGCTTCAATGATTATTTTTGCCTTTACGGAATCCCTGTTTTTCTCGTTGATAACGTCCGTAACCGAAGCGGGAATTAAAATATCCACGGGTAAACCGAAAATTTCTCCCGGTTTTATTTTTTTCCCTTTTGAACAGCCCGACACCGATTTCCCGCCGGCTTTCAATTTATCCAATTCGCCATTATCCAGACCGTCTTTACAATAAATTCCGCCGTGGATATCGGAAACCGCCACTATTTTCGCTCCCAATTCCTTTAAAAATTTAAAAGCGAAAGAACCGACGTTTCCATAACCATCTATCGCCACTTCAATATCTTTCATATCAAGTCCCAAGAATTCAACGACCGCTTTTGTCGCCTTTACCACGCCGAAACCGGTACTACCGTATTCGTGCGGAAGACCGCATTTCATTTCGCCGTTTTTTCCGGTCGATTTAAAACATAAATTCGCCGGCTTACCCGTCGCGGTGCGCGGATTGCCCGTCGCCTCCACAAACCATTTCATTTCCGTTTCGCCCGTGTTAACATCGGGTCCGGCAACATACCTTTTTATAAGCAACGGCTTTATTGCCCTGGCAAAACTCTGAATCATTTCTTTTTTACGTTCTCTGTCCGTTCCCGCGGGAAATTTTATCCCAGCTTTGGCTCCGCCAAAAGGAATATCCGCCAAAGCATTTTTCCATGTCATTGTCCGCGCCAAACGAAACACTTCTCCTTCGCTTACATCGGGCGTCATTCTTATCCCGCCCTTGCCCGTTCCCAAAGCCGTATTATGTATAACTAAAAATCCTTCCAAACCTATTTTCGGGTCATGAATTTTAATAATGTATTCCGGTCCAAATTTGTCTTTAAATTTCTCCATTTTATTTATTATTCATTAATTTTATAATTCCAACGGACAAGCACTCTCTTGTGAAAGAACGTTTAATTCCCTGTAACCGACTATCCGCTTATTGTTGTCATTCGGAAAAATCCATGTCGGAGTGCCGTCTATTTTTTCGGCAACACATTTATTCGGGTCTTTAAGGCAATCAACGTAATTCACATACCGCCAGGCACTTTTAAAATCGGCTTTCTGTTTTAAACACCACGCGCAAGATTCCGTTCCATACATTGTAATCCCCTTGCTTGCCAAACATTTCGCGAACGCTTCCAAACCGGGACTTGCCCGATTTACAGTTGTAAATTGAGCCCAAATTAAAAAACCGACCACTCCGGCCAATATTACAAATATGGCAATCAAATAAAATTTATTATTCATCACAGCAATCAACCAATTTATCGACAACGTCTTCAAGCGTCCAAGGCTTATCCTTAGCCGCTGCGTCTTTTACATCCGAAACGCTGATTAATTTCAATCTTAAACCCCAAAACAAAGAATAAAGCCTGAAAGCGTAGTCAAAAAACTTTTTAGCCTCATCTTTCTTGTTGTCGGATTGAAGTTTTGTGCCAACTTCTATAAGACGCATTGAAGTCGCCAATAAATGCTTGGAAATGCACCAAAGCTCGCCTTCTTTCTTGTCTATCATTTTCGCCAGCAAACTTTTGCGGATTTCGCGAATTTCATTCACGAAATCGAAATAATTTTCCTTGCCCGTTTTCTCGCCCGTAAAATAAAAGTGCTCCTCCAGACTTATAAGGTTCATTATCGCGATGCTTAAATCTTCTTCGGTCGATAAATCAAGATTACCCGATTTTTTCGCGTCTTCTATTTTTCTCAACAATTCGTTGAATTTTTCCTGATTTATATCCATAGTTATATTTTTATATTATGAAAAATATTATTAACCCCAATAAAATCATTACCAGACCGGAAATTAATTTCATTCCGCCGCCCTCTTCCTTGCGCCATAATCTTACCCTTTCAAGCAGGATTTTGTTTGAAGCAACCAGTAATATAATAACCAGCGGCAATACGAAAATCAAATTGTAATAAATCAAATAAAGAAATCCTTTAAAATAGCTCGCCTTATCGTGCAAAAGCCCGAGTACTACCAAATACGGCCCGCCCGTGCAAGGAAATTCAAAAAGCGCCACAAATATACCGAGAAAAAAAGCACTGATCGCCGAAGCTTTTGAAATTAAAACCGCTATTCTTTCATGGCTTGCTTCGGGAATTTTAAGCTTTATCGGAAAAGCGGGAAAAAATTTATTTATTATATTTATCAGGCCCGCCGCGATTAAAATAACGGCCGCAACTTTCGAAACGAAACGCGGAATGCCGAAAAAAGAAAGCGCTTCCAAAATTCCCAAGCCTATTAAAATATAGGTTAAAAATATCCCAATTACGTAAACCAAACCGATTTTCAAAACCTTCAGCCTGGACATCTCCATACTGAAAAGGAATCCTATTGTTAAAAGCAAAACCGAAAACGCGCACGGATTAACGCTGTCGGCCAGCGCTCCAACCGTAATCAAAGAAATTAATGGCGATTTACCGACAAAAAAAATAAAAACCGAAACAGCCGCAAGCGCCACTAAAAATAATAATAATTTCTTTTTCATATTAAATAATCATCACGGCTGAAGAATATCTTCCGTTCTGCCGTTAATCGAAATCACAACGTCTTTGACCGTATCGAATTGCTTTAATGTTTCAACTATCTGCCACCTGATGGCGCCAACCCGGCAAGAACCGCCAATTTGAAATTCCAGTTGCTCGTTAAATTCAACTTTCGCCACGCCATTCTCAATAGTAAGCTTTTTAATTTCGACTCCCGAATTAATGCTTGTAAAATAACCATTGGCTTTTTCCTCTTCTGTCGGACCCTTTAATAATTCTTCAAGCGCCGCGCGTGCGACAGCCGGAGTGCTGACAACTTTTCTGCTGACCGGAAAAACTTTATTACAAGAAACTTCGGGGTCAAGATTGGTATTATTGAAATAAGTTTTTACTTGGATTGTTTCCGTTGAAGTTACAAATTTTACCGGAACGCGCAATTGGTCATCGTTTTGCGGCAAGCCCGAAGGATTATCTTTTTGCAAAATTAAAGTTCCCGTAGCCGTTGCCGGAGTGGTAAATTCCAAAGTCACTTTAAAAGGTATAAAATTTGTTGTCATCCAATCACTCTGCGCTTGAGCCACAGCAATCGCCAATTGATTGCCATTGGCATCGAATAATTTAACCGGAAAGCTCGCCTCAAAAAACCAATTTCCTCTTGCCTGTCCTTCTATAACAACCGGACTTTTAATTGTCTGATTCGGCCGGGGATTATTTATTTTTATCAAATTAGTTTTTTCCAATTCATTGCCGATATCTTCAGTAAAACTTCCGCCATTTGGCGCCGCACATCGCCTTGGATAACTTTCCATAACGGGATAACCCGCAGCAACGCACTCATTGAAATTATTTACGCTTACTGTATTTGTATTGCCGCAGCCTTCAATAGGCGCCGGATTTGAAGGATTGCCATGTTTAACCCACTCGCCGTTTTGGCAAAGCCAGGTATCTTCATCGCCGCCAAAAAAAATTCTTGCCGTCAGCAAACCCGCTCCGACGGCAACTATTAATATCAATATAATTAAAATTGCTTTTTTCATAATAGATTTAATTATACTCTTCCCGCGCCTTTGCGTAAAATGATCATTTTGCCTTTTTCAATTTTAATTAAAGTTGAAGGCCTACCGCTGATTTTCCCGCTATCGGCGTAAAAATCTATTTTATCGCCGAAATATTTTTTTGCTTGTTTTATTGTTTCTGCCGGAGGCTCGCCCTCTAAATTGGCGCTTGGCGCGACCAACGGCCCGGTTTTTTTAACCAAATTTATCAAAGATTTCTTTTTTGACAGACGAAAGGCCAAAGTTTTTACTCCACGATGAAGATATTGAAATTTTTTATCCGGACACGGCAAAATAATACTCACTTTCCCCGGCCAAAATTTCAATAATTGTTTTTTTATCCCGGAATTAATCTTAATGTTAAATAATTTTAAATCATCTAAAGAACTTATTAAAACAATTGACGATTTTTTGGGGGCGCGGTGACGGACTCTATAAATTCTTTCAATCGATTCCTTAGACAGCGCTTGTCCAACCAAGCCGTAAAGAGTATCAGTTGCTAAAACACCGATGCCGCCCGCATTAAGTATTTGAATTATTTTTTTATCAATCATTTTTTAAAAACTAAAGCGATTAAAAAGAAAAACGAGCAGACTAAAATAATAATCGGTCCGGCCGAGAAATTAACCGCCTGCGCCAATAAAATTCCGGAAATGCAGCTTAAAATTCCGAAGCCCGCCGAAAACGCGGCGTATTGGCGAAGATTGGCGCCGATTAATCTTGCCGCCGCGGCAGGAATAATCACCAAGGCGCCCGCTAAAAGCGAACCGACTATTCTCACGCCCAAAGCCACAACAACCGCCACCATTAAAAGATAAATGAAATTATATTTTTTTACGTTTATTTTATTCGCCGCCGCGATGTCTTCGGAAATCGAGCCCAGCGTTATTTTCGGATAAATTTTCCAAATAGTTAAACCTACTAAAACGCTCGCCGCTGCCGAAGCAATCGTCCCCCACAAAGAAACTTTTGAGATATCGCCGAAAAGCGCTTCAAGGAGCTCCGGCTCGGGAGTTATCAAAAACCCCACGGCCAAGCTTAAAACGAAAATTATTCCGACCAACGTTTCCGCGGGCAATTTTGTTTTCGGCTCCAAATACCAAACCGCCAAAACGCCGAGGAAAAGAAAGGCAAACGCGCCCAAAGAAACATTCAAACCGAATAGCAAAGCCAAACCCATTCCCGGCAAAGCCACGTGGCCGAACGCGTCGCCGACAAGCGCCATTCTTTTAGTGAGCATCAAAGAGCCCACGTACCCTGCCGCTCCGCCCACAAAAATTGCCGTTATTAAACTGTATAATTCAATTTCCATAACATTATTATATCAGAAAAATATTTTCTCGTTCATACGCTCCAAGCGTCAAATTAATAACTCGCTCATATACGCCGATTTGCGACCCTGTTCGCCTTCGCTCGGGGTACCCCTCAAATCGGCTACTCGCTCGTTTAATTTAAGACGCTTTCCGCGACATTCACTCTAAAAATATTTTTTCTGTCTTAATTTAAGATATAAACAAATCTTTTCCATAGCCAGCATTTTGGAGCGAGGTTATAAATTGATGAGCGAAAAGGAAAAAAGCGGGAAAATTGCGTTGTCTGAATCCCGAAGCGTAGCGAAGGTTGAGTTCGCTATTTTCCGTCGGTTTTTTACTTTAAGCGAATACAATTTATCCGAGTGGAGAACGCTGGCGGGAAAAGATTTGTTTATTAGTGATGCTCATGTTTATAGAATTTTATTTCTTCGCCGTATAGTTTGCGGAAATTTTCGGAATTTAAAACGTCCTGCGGCGCGCCGTAGCAAAAAAACCTTCTGTTTAAGCAAAGCGCCACGTCGGCGATTTTATAAACAACGCTCAAATCGTGCGTAACCATTATGATTGTCAGGTCCCGCTTCTTTTCTATCCCCGCCAAAAGATTATAAATTGTTTCTTCGCCCTCGATGTCTATGCCGGCCGTCGGCTCGTCGAATATCAAAACTTCGGGATTGTCCGCCAAAGCCCAAGCAATAAGAACCCGCTGGAGCTGGCCCGAAGAAACCTCTCCCATTTTTTTCTTTAAAATCGCGTTGTCTTTTATACCGACGGAATCTATCGCTTCGAAAATCTTTTCTTCTGATATTTTTTGAAACCTGAAAAATTCTTCTACCGTTAAAGGCACCGTTTTGTCCAATAAAAATTTCTGAGGCACATAGCCGATTTTTACGTTTTCTTTCCATTTTATTTCCCCGCTAAACGGATATATTCCAAGCAAGGTTTTCAAAAGCGCGGTTTTGCCCGCGCCATTGGGCCCCAAAATAACCAGATTTTCTCCGGCTTTCAAATTAAAACTTGCATTTTCTATTATTCTTTCTTTGCCGAAAGAAACGTTTAAATTTTTTACTTCAAGAATATTATTCATCTCAAATCAATCTTATCAAAATTTAAGAATAATAAAAGCTAATTTAAAACCTATTTCCTCTTTTTCTTCTGCTGGCCCTCAAGGCAAACCTGTGCGCTTCTTCGCGGACTTTTAAAAACAACGACTTCATATTGTCCATCAATTCTTTTACAGTCTTTTTTGTTTTTTTGGAAAAAACAAGCTTGTCGCCACCGTATTTTGAAACACCGACTATTGGAATATTTATATGCCTGTTTTCCAAAACTTTTGAAACAAAATCTATCTGCGGCTTGCCGCCGTCTATTAAAATAAAATCCGGATGTTGCCACTCGTCATGGTTAAACCGCCTTTCCAAAACTTCCTGCAAAGCGCGCAAATCATCGTTCGCCGGCGCTTCTTTTATCTTAAACAATCTGTATTGAGTATTGTCCGGCTCTCCCGCGGTAAAAACAACCATCGAGCCATATGTTTCTTTTCCCGTTAAGTGTGATATGTCGTAGCCTTCGATGCGATTAGAGAATTGGGAATTAATAATCGAATATTGAGGACTAAGAGGTTCGTTTTTTATCAACGAAACTTCCTGAATGTGTTTGAGCTCTCTCGCCTTTTCGGGATTTTCTTTTTGGAGTTTTTTCATTAAATTCTTTTTCTCGCCGCTCAATAACAAAATGATATTATTAATGTTTTTCCAATAATCTTTTTTGGAAATTGCGCCAATGCAAACTCCCGGGCACAAACCGATTTGATAATTAAAGCACGGCCTGCCAGATTTACACTGAGCCGGGTCGAAGGGAGTGCACGTGCTATACGGAAATATCCGGCGGATTATCCGCAAAGCGTTTTTTATCAAAGACAAACTTTGATACGGCCCGAATACGTAATAATTTTTCGCATCGATTTTTAAATTCTCCAGTTCTTTGCCGCGCAAAACAAGCGGTTTCGGAAAATCGTCTTTTTTGGAAATTAAAACGTAAATGAACGACCTGTCATCTTTTTCTTTAACGTTATATTTAGGCCAATATTTTTTAATCAAATTGGCTTCCAGTATAATCGCTTCCAAAACAGAATCTGTCTCAATCCATTTAACGTCTTTTGCCAACTCGACCATCTCTTCTATGCGTGGGTCGTACGCCCGGGCATAGCTTTCCACGCGCTTTCTTAATAGCGTTGCTTTACCGACATATAAAATAACCCCTTTCTTATTGATAAATTGATATATGCCGGGTTTTAAAGGAATTTTTTTAAGTTTTGCGCTTGTTAATTTCATTTAAGATATTCCCTTAAATACTTTCCGGTTTCACTGTGCTTGTGATTCGCGATTTCTTCGGGCGTGCCTTTGGCAACGATTTTCCCTCCACCTTCTCCGCCTTCGGGACCAAGGTCAATAACATAATCTGCAGATTTTATAACATGCATATTGTGCTCAATTACTGCTACTGTATGCCCCCTATCAACAAGCTTGTTTAAAACCGTAAGTAATAATTCAATATCATGATAATGCAGACCGACTGTCGGTTCATCTAACAAGTACAGTGCACGGCGTCCCAACGGGTGCACAAGCTCGCGCGAAAGTTTTATTCTTTGCGCTTCTCCTCCCGAAAGAGTTGTTGCCGACTGGCCCAATTCAAGATACCCCAAACCGACTTCCTGAAGAATTTTCAGTTTGTCCGTTATCAAATAAATGCCGTCAAAATATTCCACCGCTTCGTCAACGCTCATTTCCAAAACCTGGGCGATGTTTTTGCCTTTATGTTTTACCGCCAAAGTTTCCCTGTTAAATCTTTTTCCATGACATACGTCGCACTGAACCAAAACCGGCGGCAAGAAATGCATTTCTATTAAATTGAATCCCGCGCCCTGGCACGCCTCGCAACGGCCGCCCGCGACATTAAAAGAAAATCTTGAATGCGTGTAGCCTCTCGCCCGCGATTCTTCGAGTGAAGCGAAGAAATCGCGGATGGGAGTAAATATTCCCGTATAAGTCGCCGGATTTGAACGCGGAGTCCTGCCTATCGGCGATTGGTCCACCATTACTACTTTATCCAAATATTCCGCGCCTAAAATCTGGCTGGCGTTTCTAAGCGGTTCATTCATCCGCGCTTTAATCAAACTTAAATTCTCGTACAAAACATCATAAAGAAGAGAAGATTTTCCGCTGCCCGAAACGCCGGTGATAACCACAAGTTTCCGCAAAGGAATTTCAACCTCGATGTTTTTAAGATTGTTCGCCCGGGCGCCGATAATTTTTAGTTTTTCATTAATCTTAGTACGGCGATTTTCCGGAACTTTTATTTCTTTGTCTCCTCTTAAGTATTGAAGTGTTAAAGATTTTTCATCCTTTTTACTTTTAACTTTTAGCAATTCGCTTGTTTTGCCTATCGCCACCACTTCTCCGCCGTTTTTGCCCGCAAACGGACCCAAATCAACCAGATAGTCCGAAGCCTGAATTGTTTTTTCATCATGCTCAACGACAATGACGCTGTTATGCTGATCCTTTAATGATTCAAGCGTTTTTATCAATCTTTCGGTGTCTCTTTCGTGGAGCCCGATTGTCGGTTCGTCCAAAACATAAAGCGCGCCCGACAAACGGGTGCCAATTTGCGAAGCTAAACGTATCCTCTGCGCTTCGCCGCCGGACAAAGTTTCCGCTTCCCTATTTAAAGACAAATAATCAAGCCCGACATCCAGCAAAAATTTTAAACGGTCTTTAATTTCTTTTAAAGCGTTCTGACCGATTGTTTTCTGCCGTACGGTCATTTTTTTCTCGTAGCTTTCAAAAAACGCGTAAGCCTTGTCTATTGTTAAAGCGGTAACCTCATAAATATTTTTGCCGTTAACTTTTACCGAAAGCGCCTCGGGTTTTAATCTTTTTCCCTGACAATCCGGACAAATCGTTTTCAAAAATAAATCTGTTTTACCCAAACCATGACAAGTGGGGCACGCGCCATGTGGGCTGTTAAAGGAAAATAAGCGCGGTTCGACTTCGGGAAAAACAAAGCTATCTTTCGGGCAGGTCCACTTCGAAGACAGCATGAATTCCGTTTTGCCTAAAATGATACTAACCAAGCCTTGGCTGTGGCCGAGCGCGGCTTCAACAGCTTCAAACATACGGCTTTCATCCGAAATCAAAAGTTTGTCTACGACAATATCAATGTCGTGGGCATTGTACCGGGACAATTCTATTTTTTCATGCAAGGAATGAAATTTGCCGTCTATCCTCGCTTCGCCATATCCAAGAGAAAGAAAATCATAAAGCAATTGATAATATTCTCCTTTTCTGCCTCGAACCACGGGAGCTAAAATTACGGCGGTTTTTTCGCCCGACTCTTTAGCTTTGTCTTCGATAATGTCTATCATTTCTTCCAAAGAAAGTTTTTCTATTTTTGTGCCGTCGTTCGGACAATAAACATCGCCAAGCCGGCTATAAAGCACGCGGAGATAATCGTAAACTTCCGTAAGCGTTCCGACGATTGAACGCGGATTGTGCGAAAGCGCTTTTTGGTCTATGGCGATTGCCGGAGACAAACCGATAATTTCATCGACGTCCGGCCTGTCCATCTGACCCAAAAACTGCCGCGCGTATGGCGATAAAGATTCTATATATCTTCTTTGCCCTTCGGCAAAAATAGTATCAAAAGCCAGCGACGATTTGCCGCTTCCCGAAACTCCGGAAAAAACCACCAATTTATTTTTCGGCACTTCAAGAGAAACATTTTTCAAATTATGAACTCTCGCGCCTTTTATAATTATTTTATCTTCCATTTTTTTATTTAACTTCAAAATCGTCGTCTAATTTTATTAATTCTTCAATTTTCTTGTTTATCGATTCCGGTTTTATGCCATGCTTTTTATTATATGCCATTTGAATTTTTCTCCTTCTCTCCACTTCGCTAACCGCTCTTTTTATCGAGCCCGTTATCGTGTCCGCATACAAAATTACTTTGCCATCAACATTTCTGGCGCAACGGCCCATTGTCTGAATAAGCGCCTGTTCGCTCCGCAAAAATCCTTCGCGGTCAGCATCTAGTATGGCGACCAAAACGACTTCGGGCAAATCAAGACCCTCACGAAGCAAGTTTACTCCAACCAGGACATCGAATTTTCCTTTTCTGAAATCGGTTAAAATTTGCGTCCGTTCCAGGGTTTTCGTGTCCGAGTGCATCCATCTGGCTTTAATGCCGTTTTTCAATAAGAAATCACTCAAGTCTTCCGCCATTTTCTTGGTCAAAGCGTTAACAATCGCCCGCTCTTTATTTTTCGCAATCTGCTTGAGCTCTCCGATTAAATCTTCAACCTGACTTTTATTTTTCTTTTTGTCATATACGGGCCGTATTTCTACCGGCGGGTCTATCAGCCCGGTCGGACGAATAATTTGCTCGGCAACGATTTTTGAACGCTCCAATTCCCAATCGCCCGGAGTCGCCGAAGTAAAAATCATTTGTCCCGTCCGTTCTAAAAATTCTTCAAATTTAAGCGGGCGGTTGTCGAGCGCCGAAGGCAAACGGAATCCGTATTCCGTCAAAATCTTTTTCCGGCTCTTATCGCCCTCATACATTCCCCTTACTTGCGGAACGGCAATGTGCGACTCGTCTATGATAATCAAAAAATCTTCGGGTTTGCCGAAATAAGCCAGTAAAGTATCGGGCGGGTCGCCCGCGAGCTTGCCCGACAAATGCCGGGAATAATTTTCAACTCCGTGGCAATAACCGATACTTCTCAACATCTCGATGTCGTACCTTGTCCGCCTTTCCAATCTTTCAGCCTCAAGCAATAATCCTTTCTTTTTGAAATATTCCAATCTTTCATCCAATTCTTTTTTTATGTCTTTAATTGCCTGTTCCCTTCTAGGCTCATCGGAAATAAAATGCTTGGGTGGAAAAATAACTACGTCTTTCGGCTTTTCGTTTACTTTTCCGCTTACCGGGTCGGTAAGAAAAATTTCGGAAATTTTTTGATCTTTAAATTCAATTCTGAAAATCAAATCTCCGGCAGCGGGCGCAATTTCAAAAACGTCTCCGCGGACGCGGAAGAATCCTCTTTTTAAAGCTCCGGTCGTACGCTCAAAATGCATCTTAACCAACTGCCTCATCAAATCGCCGCGGACAATCGGCTGGCCGACTTCCAAACGAAGCGAAGATTTAAAATAATCCAAAGGCACGCCCAAGTTATAAATACAAGAAACCGAAGCGACCACAATAACGTCTTTGCGGGTCAGTAAAGCTTGCGTCGCTTTGTGGCGAAGTTTGTCTATTTCTTCGTTTATCATCGCTTCTTTCTCTATATATGTATCGGTAATCGGCATATACGCTTCGGGCTGATAATAATCGTAATAAGAAACGAAATAATTTACCGAATTTTCCGGGAAGAAATTTTTATATTCGCGATAAAGCTGCGCCGCCAAAGTTTTATTGGGCGCGATAACCAAAACCGGCTTGTTGAAATGGCTGATAATCGAGGCGGCGGTAAAAGTTTTTCCCGAACCCGTTACTCCCAAAAGAGTCTGAAACCGCTCGCCTTTTTTAACGCCTTCAACAAGTTTTTTAATCGCCTGCGGCTGGTCTCCGGAAGGCTTAAATTTTGATTTTAGCTTAAAAATTCCCATGTTTTTGATTTTTTAAACGCCAAAATCCCCCCGCTCTCGGCTTATATAGGGGGTAGTGGTCCGTTTGTATTTTTACCTATCTTACTCCAACCCGAAAATTTGGCAAGTAAACAATAAATTTCTAAAACTCTTCTGAAGAGTTTATGTATGCAGGGACAGGTAATCCCTTTTCCGCGTAAAATTCTTTTACAATTTCGTCGGATTTTTTTGCTTCTTTAATTCTTTCCAATCGCGGAATATAAACATATACCGACCATAACACAAAACACGAAAGCGCAATTATAAAAAATCCAACAACAACGGAGAAACAAATTCTCTTAAAATTCATATCAAACGAAAAAAAGTCGTTCATATAAATATTCTACTCTAAATGAATTTCTTTAGCAAAACCCTCAACCCTTGAAAGTAAAGCTGAATGACTTGTTAATTCCGGGTCGTTTTTTAAGGTTTTTTCGGCCGCTTCCCTTGCCGATTTAACCAGCTCGGGATCTTGGATTGATTTCATCGCCAAATCCGGCAAACCGGTTTGCGACTGGCCCAAAAATTCTCCCGGACCTCTTATTTCCAAATCTTTTTCCGCCAGCTCAAAGCCGCTTTTGGCGTCAATTAAAGACTTTAAACGCCTTAATGTCGCCTCGCTTGAAGATTCGGAAAATAAAAAACAAAAAGATTGGTGCTCTCCCCTGCCTACCCGGCCGCGGAACTGATAAAGCTGGGCAAGCCCGAATCTTTCCGAACCCTCTATCATCATTATTGTGGCATTCGGAATATCCACGCCGACTTCAACCACGGAAGTGGAAACTAAAACGTCTATTTTGTCCTCTTTAAACTTTTTCATTATCTCCGTTTTTTCGGCCGCCTTTAATTTTCCATGAAGCAGTCCGACGCGCAAATCGGGAAAGACTTTTTTGGAAAGCTTTTCATATTCTTCTTTTGCCGCTTTAGTTTCCCACAACGACAATCTTTTAATCATGCTCGCTTCTTGCTCCTCGGGCGGTTCAATGCGCGGACAAATTACAAATGCCTGCCTTCCTTTTTTAACCTGACCGCGGATAAAAGCGTATGCCTTATCGCGGTTCGCCGGCGAAACTATTTTAGTAATTATTTCTTTTCTGCCTTTTGGAAGTTCTTTTATAATAGACAAATCTAAATCGCCGAAAACGGTTAATGACAAGGTGCGCGGAATCGGCGTTGCCGACATACTCAAAAAATGAGGCAAGCACTCGGGGCTTTGATCCGCCAATTGCCCTCGTTGTCTTACGCCGAATCTGTGCTGTTCGTCTATAACTATTAAAGCCAATTCTTTAAACTTAACACTCTTTTGAATAAGCGCGTGCGTGCCGATAACTATTTTAATTTCTCCGGAAGATATTTTTTTAATTAAATCCGGTTTTTTAATTTCACTCTCCAGTCCATCTCCATAAAATACATGCGCTTCGGAAGAAACGATTAATGCAACACCGTGGTTGAAATCTTTGAAAAACTTTTTAAAAGTCTGGAAATGCTGGCGCGCTAAAACTTCAGTCGGCGCCATGAAAGCCGCCTGGTTTCCGTCTTCAGCCACAAACAAACTGACGATTGCCGCTACAATTGTCTTGCCCGAGCCGACATCGCCCTGAAGCAAACGGTTCATCGGATGGGGTTTTTTTATATCTTCCAAAATTTCCCACAAAGAAGATTTCTGGCTTTCGGTTAATGGAAACGGCAATTCGGAAATTATTTTCTCGACTCTTTTTGTGTCTATTTTAAACGCCTGCGCTTTTTGCTTTGAAAGTTTCAGACGCTGGCGCAAATTCGCCAATTGCAACAAAAACAAATCCTCGAAAGCGAATCTTCTTTTCGCGTTTTGCGCTTCTTCCAATTTCTCCGGGAAATGAATTTTTGAAAGCGCTTTGTTTATTTCCGGAAAGCCCGAACTTTTCAAAATTTCTTCCGGAATCGGATCGTCTATTTTTTCGACGCTTTCAAGAAGCGGTTTCATTAAATACCTGAATGCCTTGGATGTAAGCCTTTTTGTTTCCGGATAAACCGGTACCAGTCTGCCCGTATGTTTGGTATTTTGCTGGCCGTCTTCCGCAATTTGCTGTTCTTTATAATTTATAATTTCGTGGGTGGGATGCGATAAACAAATCCCGCCCTTTACTGTTTCAACGACTTTGCCCGCCAGATTTACAAGTTTTCCCTTTTTTAAAATCGTAAGAAGAAATCTTTGATTGAACCAAACCGCCTTAATGCTTCCACTGTCATCGGTAATCAGCGCTTCTATTATGAACATTCTTTTCTTCCAGGTGTAATGAGGTTTGATTTCGGAAATCACGCCGGAGATGGTGGCGATTTGACCGACTTTCAAATCGGCGATTTTTGAAACACTGGAAAAGTCGTCGTAGCGGAAAGGAAAATGCCAAAGCAAATCCCTGACGGTTTTAATGCCAAATTTTCCAAGACGTTCGGCGAACTTAGGACCGACGCCGTAAAGATTTTCCAAGGAGTCATTAAATTTCACGTTAGGCATTTTTTTATTATACCACTAAGATTAAAAAATAAACCCCGCAACATAATAAGTTATGCGTGGAGTAAAAAAAACGGCGCCGTACCAAAATGGTCGTGCGCCTTAATTCTTTGTCTATGCACAATCACCGTTTTTTAATCGGGACATGCGTAGGAAGTTCGGAAAGCATCTCGCTGAGCATCCAGCCAGCAACTCCCCATCTGGCCTCAATGCCCAACTTGAAAGAAACGAGAATTGCCTGGAAACAAATAAACTGATGACGCTGTTTTTCTTCGTCATTCAATTTCCATTTCCAGCCCGTTATATTACCTCCCAGATAAAACAATTTCCGGGCGTAACGAGACCACGAGTTGTCATTCTGAAAAACAGCCGGACAAATGTCTGCGAGCTCGCCAGCATTGGAAAGCCCGCCATGCGAGATGTGTTCCCCAGAAAACAAATTTTCTCCGTTTGTCATTTCCGTCCCTCCGCTAGTTTAATGTGCTGTTGTTAACAATAAATTCTGTTTAGCATATTAATCAAAAAAAGTCAAGATATAAAACCGCCGCGGTTTAGGCGACGGTTTGTTTTAAGAATTCCTTTCCTCTTTCAATGAAATTCACTTCCAGTTCTTTAAGGGAAAACTTTTCTTTGAAATATTCCAAAATTTTTTCTTTAGGCATGTCGTTGCGGCAGGTGTAAACATCGGCGCTGATAAATCCCTTCTCTGGAAAAGTATGAATACTGATATGGCTTTCCGCTATCATCACAAAGCCTGAAATCCCTCCCTGGTCTTTTTCGGTAACCGGTGGCGCGATAACGACATATGGAGGCATCAATTTATGCATATCCACTTCTCCCGGCAAGTTATTCAAGACGTTAAAAACCAATTCAAAATTTTTCAACTTTTCTTTGTCGCCTCCGTAGCCGTCAATGGTCAGATGGACTCCGAAATTCATTTTTTGTTCTTCCATTTCAAATCGTATAAAATCATAAATTACTTTAAAAAATTCCCGACTGATAAATTTTTACAACATATGAAAGTGTAAATCAAGGTGGATAACTCAAAAAAGAAAAAGCCCCGCCAAGTCCAAAGACAAGGCGGGGCGATAATCGGCTAAGGGCCGTAATACATTTTAAAAACCGCTACGAACCACAGGAAAACTCCTATAGCCCAAACAATTATACCTGCCAACTGCCACAAATCCCATAATATAATTTGTGAAGAGATCGCACAAAGGAATAAACCACCGACTGACAAAATGGCAGTCGTCGATCTCTTAAATGTAAACAAAGTAAATATTACCACGACGATGCCTACAGCGATCTCAATAAATGAATTTGTGGCGACTGCTGCGGCGACCAGAGCAATCGACCCCGTCATAAGCCAGAAAAACAGAAAGAGAAAAATTACAGCTGTCGAAACCAAAACGGCGGTCGGGGCAAACTTTAACACCTTTGAAAATTTCATTACGCACCTTCCTTTCTTTTTCTGTAAATGTACGTTTAGCCAAAATGGCCTAATTATTACCCGACAAAATTTGTGCCCCCACGAGGAATCGAACCTCGATTACAAGATCCGCAATCTTGCGTCCTATCCGTTGAACGACAGGGGCAATATTTTAAAATCCAACTAATTTTGAAAATGAATCGGCGATCGAAACATTATATTCTTCTTCAGGAATATATTTGGCTAAAAATTCTTTTATTTCTTTTTCTTTTTCCTTTGGGAAAATCATTTTTAAATACGGCGAGATTTTTTTATTCGTTCTTAAAACTAATTCTTTTTCCCAAATGTCAAAACCGATAATTTCTTCATATTTGTAAAATCTTGAAGCGATTGATTTGCCTCTTTGTGGGTCTATCTCCACACCTTTGTCGTTAATGGTGAATTTCCAGACTGCCGGTTTTTGCCCGCCGGAATAAACTACCACCAGATAAGCGATTACCGTGAAAACCGCAAACAAAAAATTCTTTTGCCAAACCGCCAATGCCAAAAGACAAAACGCGATTATCAGACCCATCCAATACCAGGAAACGTCTTTTTCTCTGTATTCAAACTCCGGCGCTTGCCACTCTATCAGTAGGGGGTTTTCTTTCGGAGTTTTTATTTCAATTTTCTCTGACTCAATTTTATCAGCTTTTTCTTTAACGGGCTTGTTTTTTGCCTTTTTCATAATTATGATTATTATAGTTGAGAAATTAGAAAACTCAAATGCCCTTGTAGCTCAACGGATAGAGCAGCGCTCTTCTAAGGCGAGGATAGAGGTTCGATTCCTCTCGAGGGCACATCGTTAAGTATCTTGTATATAGTATTTTGTATTTAGAAAAATAGGAATTATCTATTGAAAAAAATTCCGGTTTTGTTTATTATAAAATAAATTAAATAAATGCCGCGGTAGCTCAGTGGGTTGGCCGATATATTCGCGAAGCGAATATATTACGGACAACGGGCGATTATAGAAAATCGCCCCGGAAGAGTGCAATGCCGAAGGCTAAATATTTTGAAAATTGAAAAGGTTTAATTCGTAGATCATATGCCGCGGTAGCTCAGTGGTAGAGCGCAACTCTGAAGAAGTTGGCGTCGGGTGTTCGATTCACCCCCGCGGCACAAAATTTATACCGATTATGGTGACTATAGTTCAATGGTAGAACTCCGCTCTGTGGAAGCGGCCACGAGGGTCCGATTCCCTCTAGTCACCCCATTTTTACTCCCCTATTTTTATCCCCAAAAGGGCATTGACAAGCTTGCGCGGATATATATAATTATCTCGAACATGATGAAATTCACAAACATAACATACGGCGGCTGAAGATCGGCGATTTTATGTTGTCGGTTCTGAAGTCCGCTCTGAGCGGATTTTTTAGTCCCAAAAGTTGTGTTGAAAATTCTAAAATTCAGAAACACGGATTCATTGATAACAAAATAAGGAGCATTAATGGGTTAGAGACAAAATTAAGAGCATATGGTGGATGCCCTGACATCAAATGGCGATGAAGGACGTGGCGTGGCTGCGATAAGCTTCGGGGAGGCGCTTAGCAACCTGTGATCCGAAGATTTCCGAATGGGGAAACCTAATGCGGTAAACCCGCATTATCGTGTTATATAAATTAATACGATGCGTACCCGCTGAAGTGAAACATCTCAGTAAGCGGAGGAAAAGAGAAAAACATTTATTCCCTTAGTAGCGGCGAGTGAAAAGGGACATAGCCCAAACCTATTTAAGTTTTCGCAAGAAAATTTTCGTGGGGGTTGTAAGACTTAGATATTTTAACTTCTAACCACTTTCGGTTTATTCCGATTGTGGTTAGCGGTTAATAATTTGTTACAAATTTTTTTGTTAGCCGAATCCGCTGGAAAGCGGAGCCATAGCGAGTGATAGCCTCGTAGGCGAAAACGAAAAAACAAATTTCTTTGTTCTTGAGTACTCCAAAGACAGCAAGCCTTGGAGGAACCCGCCAGCACTATCTGGCAAGGCTAAACACATTTGATGATCGATAGCGAACTAGTACCGTGAGGGAAAGGTGAAAAGCAGGCCGGCGAGGCCGATGAAATAGAACCTGAAACCATATGTTTACAAGGAACGGAAGCTCTAAGTGCAGCAGCAATGTTGCGCGGAGCGACCGTGTGCCTATTGAAGAATGATCCAACGAGTTATTTTGCATTGCTTGTCTAAGCTCTACGGAGCGGAGGCGTAGCGAAAGCGAGTGTTAAAAGCGCGTTTTTAGGCAGTGCAAAATAGACCCGAAGCCAGACGAGCTTGCCTTGGCCAGGATGAAGTTTCGCGAAAGCGAAATGGAGGTCCGAACCAGTTGATTGTACAAAATCTTTGGATGAGCTGAGGTAAGGAGTGAAAAGCTAATCGAGTTTGGTAATAGCTGGTTCTCTCCGAAATAGTTTTAGGACTAGCGCTTCTGTAATATAGATCGGGGGTAGAGCACTGGATGAGCGGTAAAGGACGAAAGTTCGACCATTCAATCAAACTCCGAATACCGGTTTATTAAGAAGTAGTCAGAATGTGGGGGCTAAGCTCCATGTTCGAAAGGGAAAAAGCCCTGACCGACGTCTAAGGTCCCTAAATATTTGCTAAGTGTTAAAGGTAGTGATTCACCAGAGACAGATAGAAGGTTGGCTTAGAGGTAGCCATCCTTTAAAGAGTGTGTAACAACTCACTATTCGATCGGTGAGTCGCGCCGAAAATTTACCGGGGCTAAGCAAATTACCGAAGACACGGATTCTCCAATTTTTAATTGGAGAGTGGTAGGAGAGCATTTCGGCCAGCACTGAAGGTCGACCCGCGAGGGCGACTGGAGCGGCCGGAAGAGAAAATGTTGGAATGAGTAACCACGAATGCCATTGAGAAAATGGCACCCCAAAAATCCTAGGTTTCCTCCGCAATGAAAATCAACGGAGGGTTAGGCGATCCTAAGGCAATGGCGAAAGCCGCAGCCGATGGACAGCAGGTTAATATTCCTGCCCTCCATTATTTTCCGATGAGAGTACGAAATTGAGTAGGTTGAGCGCCTTAATGGTTTGGCGTTCTCGAAAGAAGATGTTTGTTTGGTAAATCCGGCAGACTGCCTTTAATGGCGAATCTCAAAAAAGAGAAAATTTCGCTTCGGCGAGAAATTCAGTTGAGCCAATTTCCAAGAAATTCCTCTAAGGATAAAAATAATGGATTCGTACCGGAAACCGACACAGGTGGATAGGGCGAGTAGCCCAAGGGGAACGAGTGATTTCTCGTTAAGGAACTCGGCAAAAAAGCGATCGTAAGTTAGCAATAAGATCTGCTCCACGCAAGTGGAGCCGCAGCGAAAGTACCCTGGCGACTGTTTAACAAAAACACAGCTCCCTGCGAACTCGTAAGAGGATGTATAGGGGGTGACACCTGACCGATGCGAGAAGGTTAAAGGTGGGAGTGTATGCAGCACTTATTTCACAAATTTTTGCGGAATAAGCGCTGTATATGCTCACTGCCCGAAGCCCTCGTCAATGTCAGCAGTAACTATAACTGTTCTAAGGTAGCGCATTTCCTTTTCAGGTAAGTTCTGAAGCGCACGAAAGGTGTAACGACTGGGGGACTGTCTCAACGAGAAGCTCGGTGAAAATGCGATTCCCGTGAAGACGCGGGATACCTGCAACGGGACGAAAAGACCCCAGGAGCTTTACTGTAGCTTGATATTGGTTTTAAGATTTTGATGCGTAGCGTAGTGGGTAGCCTTTGAAGCTTTGATTTCGGTCAAGGTGGAGGCGACAATGAAACACCCATTTTTAAAATTTTAAAATCTAACCTGAACGGCAAAAACGTTCGGGAACAGTGTCTGGCGGGCAGTTTTTCTGGGGCGGAACCCTCCCAAAAAGTAACGGAGGGGTTTATAAAGGTTGGCTAAGCGCGGATGGAAATCGCGCACGTCGTGTAAAGGCACAAGCCAGCTTAACGGCAAGGCTTACAAGCCGCGCCGGTACGAAAGTAGAACTTAGTGACCCGACGGCACTTTATAGAAAGGCCGAAGATAACGGATAAAAGTTACCCTGGGGATAACAGGCTGGTGTGGTCCGAGAGTCCATATCGACGACCACGCTCGGCACCTCGATGTCGGCTCGCCCTAGCGCCCGGCTGGAGAAGGTCGGAAGCGTTTGGCTGTTCGCCAATTAAAAGGGCACGCGAGCTGGGTTCAGACCGTCGAGCTCATAAACGAAAGTTTGTGGTCTGGACGGTTTGAGCCCGAGGCAAACGAAGACAAAATAAGACATCATCACAGCGGCCATAAAAAGTAATTTTTATGGACCACGTCAACTAATATCGGTGAAATCCTATACTAATCCCGTAGGACAATACCGAGGGAACTTCGACAGAGATTTAAAAGTCGAAGAGACCCGTAGAGACTATACGTTGACCCCCCGCTAGAGCGGGGTGAAGATATAGTCCAATGCACTTAGTAATAAGTGGAAACATGTGTGAAACAGGTTGGTCTCTATCTGTTGCAGGCGATGACGCTTGAGGGAAGTTGACCCTTGTACGAGAGGATCAGGTTGAACAAACCTCTGGTCTACCGGCTTTGCCACCAGGTGAAGCGCCGGGTAGCTATGTTTGGACGGGATAAGCGCTGAAAGCATCTAAGCACGAAGCCCCTCCCAAGATTAGGCGTCGTAGACTCGTGGAAGATTACCACGTTGATAGGCTTCAGGTATAAACGTAGCAATACGTGAACATCATTTGATTAAGGATTGATGATTGACAGTTGAAGGTTTCGGCCGGAGATTGAAGATTTGAAGTTTGAGATTGAGTGACTAGCCGAGAAGTACTAATAAGTCATATGTCTCTAGCCCATTTATGCTCCATATTTTGAATAATTAAATAAATAAATTTAGCCGGTGATTTAGCCGCGTGTGCCCCACCCCTTCCCATTCCGAACAGGCAGGTGAAAGCACGAGGTCCCGATGATACTTTCTGCTTCGGCGGTTGGGAAAGTAGGGTTTGCCGGCTTTTTTTTATATTTTTTTTATGATATTATTTATTTTATGAAAGGAAAAAGACTACTCAAGCAGCTTCTTTATGGCGCCATTTTTGCGGCTATTTTATTTTTATCGTTTTCTCTTTTTATAATTCGTTCGTTAAGCCGGCGCCGACGTGCTCCGACAAAATCCAAAATCAAAGCGAAACCGGCATAGATTGCGGAGGTCCCTGTCCCGCTTGCGAAATAAAAGACCTTTTTAATCTGAAAGTTGACCAAAATCAGATCAAATACTTCCCTGCCGACCCCGAAAAGAAAACAACTGTTTTCTACTTTGAGCTGAAAAATCTTAATTTAAATTACGGCGCGGATTTCTTTTATTATTATCTCGACCTATTCGATAAAAACGGCAAAGAATTTACACACATTACGGACAGCTCTTCGATTTACGCCGGTGGAATAGATCATATAGTTAAACTGGCCGATGTCCCCTACGATTCAATCGCCAGTGTCACGGTTGCCACCACCGATATTAACTGGATATCAAAAGATGATTTTCCGAAACCCAATATCTCATTAAGAGGAATTAAGACTTCGGCCGCGGAAGACGGTGGAATCGTCGTAACCGGCTTCGCGCAAAATAATGAAGCTTTCACTCTTTCGAAAATTTTAGTTTCTTCCGTTGTCGCCAATCCGAATGGAATAAAAATCAGCGCATCAAAAACCGAGCTTGAAAACGTCCCGGCTTTTACCGAAAAACAATTTAAGCTTAATTTCCCGAAAAATATTTCTCTGGCAAGCGGCGAAAAAACAACGGAATATTATAATTTCCAAAAAGATTTAACCATCGGCGCGACCGGAGACGACGTTAAAAAACTTCAAGAACTTCTAAAAAGCGAAGGATTTTTAACAAGTGGAAACACCGGCACTTTCGACCAAGCGACTAAAGACGCGCTTATCCAATACCAGAAAAAATCAAAAATCAGCCCGGCTTCCGGAATTCTCGATTCAAAAACCAGGACTTATATAAACGCTCTTCAAAAGCCGATGCCGGCTCCTCTTTCCCAATTAATAGATCTGGCAAAAGCCGACCCGTCCAAAACTGAAACCTACATTGAAGGAATTAAATAAAAACAGATCATGAATAGCGATAATTTCGACAAACCCTATAATCCAAAAGACGTTGAAGAAAAAATTTACGAGTTTTGGGAAAAATCCGGATATTTTGCTCCTGAAGCAGTCGCAAAGCACGCCGAATCCCCAAACAGCGATAAAACTTTTACCATCACCGTTCCCCCGCCAAACATTACCGGCTCGCTCCATATGGGCCACGCTTTAAACGCGACCATCCAGGATATTTTAACCCGTAAAAGAAGAATGGAGGGATATAAAACTCTCTGGCTTCCGGGCACGGATCACGCGGGCATTGCCACTCAAAACGTGGTTGAAAAAGATTTAAAAAAACAAGGCATCAGCCGACACGATCTGGGCAAAGAAAAATTCCTTGAAAAAATATGGGAGTGGAAAGAAAAATACGGCCATATCATTTTAAACCAGTTTAAAAAACTCGGCGCTTCAATGGACTGGTCGCGGACGCGATTTACCATGGATCCGAACTACCAGGAAGCCGTTAAAAAAGTTTTTCTTCATTATCATGAAAAGGGCTGGATGTATAAAGCCGAAAGAATAGTCAATTGGTGCAGCCGGTGCGCCACTTCCCTTTCAGACCTCGAACTTGAATACAAAGAAGTCGAGTCTTCGCTTTATTATATAAAATATCCACTCAAAGACGGTTCGGGTTTTGTCACAGTGGCGACAACCAGACCGGAAACAATGCTTGGAGATTCGGCTGTTGCCATAAATCCAAAAGATGAAAAATATAAACCGCTTGTCGGAAAAACGCTCATACTGCCGATAATGGAACGGGAAATTCCTATTGTTTCCGATTTTGCCATAGATGCCGCTTTTGGAACCGGCGCGGTCAAAGTTACTCCGGCACACGACTTTGTGGACGCGGAAATCGGCGAAAGAAATAAATTGGAAATCCACAAAATCATCGGCCAAAACGGAAGAATGACTTCCGAAGCCGGCGCAATTTGCGACGGTTTGAAAATCGCCGAATGCCGGGAAAAAGTCGTTGAAAAACTTAAAGAGCTCGGACTTTTGGAAAAAGTTGAACCGTACAAGCATAACGTCGCCGTCTGCTACCGCTGCGATACGGTAATCGAACCTTTACCCAGCCTGCAATGGTTTCTTAAAATGACCGAACTCGCAAAAATGGCGATCGAAGAAGTAAAATCGGGAAGAGTGAAATTCCATCCGCAAAAATGGGAAGGAATTTATTTAAACTGGCTTGAAAACGTAAAAGATTGGTGCGTTTCAAGGCAAATCTGGTGGGGACACAAAGTTCCACTTGAAGGAGAAGAAGATGTTTTAGACACATGGTTTTCTTCGGCTCTTTGGCCGTTCGCAACGCTTGGCTGGCCGGATTCCAAAGATTTTAAAGAATTCTACCCCACTCAAGTCCTTTCAACCGCCCGCGACATTATTAATCTATGGGTGGCGAGAATGATTTTTTCCGGAGTTGAATTCGCCGGCAAAAAACCTTTCAGCGACGTAATAATCCACGCCACAATTTTAACCAAAGACGGAAAAAGAATGTCTAAATCTCTCGGCACGGGAATCGACCCCATGACCTTAATCGAAAAATACGGCGCCGACGCGACCCGCTTCGGCTTAATCTGGCAAGCGATGGGCGGACAAGACATCCATTGGGCTGAAGAACACGTAATGGCTGGAAAAAAATTCGCCAATAAAGTCTGGAATGCTACAAGATTCGTGCTTAAACAAACAACCGACAATAAACAACTAACAATCGAGCCGAAGTTTGACGATAAAGATTTAACCGCCGCCGATAAAGAAATTTTGGAAAAATTCAAAAATACCAAAGAATCCGTTTCTAAACAAATAGACGCTTTTGAATTCGGCCAAGCCTTGCATGACTTATACGATTTCTTTTGGCATGATTTCTGCGATGTCTATATTGAAGAGAACAAAAAACAAAACAGCGGTAAAGAAGTCTTATTTTATGTTCTTATTTCCTCAATCAAACTCCTTCATCCTTTTATGCCTTTCATAACCGAAGAAATTTGGCAAAATCTTCCCATTGAAAATAAAAAAGCGTTAATCATCGAACAATGGTAATTTCATACGCATTATTTTTTGCCTTGGGCCTTCTTCCCTCTTTTGCCTGGCTTATTTTTTTTCTCAAAGAAGACATTCATCCCGAGCCAAAAAAAATGGTTTTAAAAGTTTTCATCTCGGGATTTTTGATAACTTTTGTGGTAATCGCCGTTCAATTTCTTTTCCAAGACATCTTTAATTTTTATAAAATAGCGGACAGTAATCCTTTCTCGCTTTTTGCTTTCGCTTTAATTGAAGAAATTTTGAAATTTGCCGCGGTCTATTTTGTAGTAATAAAGTCCAGATTTTTCGACGAGCCTATAGACGCCATGATTTACATGATAGTCGCCGCGCTCGGATTCGCGATGCTCGAGAATTTGGCGATAATGTTCAGTATTAAAGAGATTTCGGAAGCATTGGGAGTAATTACCGTCCGTTTTGTCGGCGCCACGCTGCTTCATGCCTTAACGGCGGCAATTATCGGTTATTGGTGGGCTAAGGGGCTGACAGCGGTCAAAATTTGTCCCGCCCCTGAATCGTCACAATCGATTTGTGATTACCCCGAAAACGTCGATACGTCAAAAGTTTGGACTCGCATTGCCATCGGTATCGCCATTGCCACCGTCTTGCACACTTTTTTCAATTATCTTATAATGTCATTTGAAGATGCCATGATTTATCCGGTAATATTATTGATAATTGTGGCGATGTTTATTTTTTGGGATTTTGAAAAAATTAAAATTAATAAATAATTAATAACATGGACGACGAAACAAAAATATTTTTTGAAAAGTTGACGGGAGCGAATGGCAACGACGAAGATTCCGACGCCGAAGAAAACGCGGAAGAAAAAGAAATTGAAATGGAAATCGAAAAGCCTACTTTAAAGAAAACCGGCCGGGGCGCCAAAAAGAAAACTTCCGAAGAACCTGAAAAGATTGCCGTTTTTGAAGAACCGAAAATGCTCGATGAAGAAAACTCAATTGACGAACTTTTTGATGAATCCGAAGGCGAACTGGCAATTGACGTTTACAGCACGCCCACATCATTAGTAATCGAATCCGCTATCGCCGGTGTAAAGCCTGAAAACATAGATGTTTCAATTAACCCGGAATCGATAACAATCCGCGGTAAGCGCGAAAGGATAGACAAAATAAAAACCGAAAATTACATCCACCAGGAGTGTTACTGGGGCAGATTCTCCCGCACAATCATCCTCCCGCAAGAAATAGACCCGGACAAATCTCAAGCCAGCATCAAAAACGGAGTCTTAAAAATCACCTTACCAAAAAGAGACAAGGAAAAAGTGAAGAAAATAAAAATAAAGTTTGAGTAAATAAAACCCCCGCTTACAGCGGGGGTTTTGGTAAAAATCTAAGCCGCTTTTTCTTGAGATTCCTCTTTCGCTTGATTTTCTAATTCCCTAATCGCTTCTTCGGATTGCGCCACTCTTAATGTTTCCGTGGCTATATTCATTTTAGCTTCTTGTTCGGCCAAATTTCCTTTTTTCTTCGCCTCTTCTATTTCTTCCGGCGTTAAACTAAATTGTCCGTATTTAAATTTTTCTACCATAATTTTTATAATTTAATTAATAAATTGCGGCCTTTTTGATAATTATTAATTTTAATAATATTACTTCGTTTTAAAATAATCCGCAACTGCCGGCAAAATCAAAAAATGAAGGGTTTTTCATTTAATTAATTTCTGAATTTCTTTAAAAATATCCAACATCTCATCTTCAAAAATTACTGAAATAAATTTCTTTTTGTCGCTTGGAGAAATATTGAAAATTTTTTCAATCGGCCACACCTCAAATCCGATAGATTTTCCTTTCTCCACTATTAAATCTTCTACTCCTCCTTTATAAAGGTACGCGTAAACAGCCCTTAACGCGTTATTTGTCATGCCGGTTACTTCATCAAAAATTTTGCTTTTTACGATTTTAATAAAATAAAGACTTTCTTTTTCCGCGTTTATTCCGGTTTCTTCTTTTATTTCTTGAATTGCCGTAGATTCGTAATTTGCGCCAATTTCAACATGACCTCCGACTGTCGCATCTAATAAATCTGGGAAGGTGTCTTTGTCTTTTTCTCGATGTTGAAAAATTATTTCCTTTTTTGGAGTATAAAACCAAACATGAATCTCTTTATGAAGTAATCCTTGCTTGTGAATATTATCACGAGTTTCTTCGCCTATTATATTTCCACTTTCATCAACAATATTTAATCTTCTACTATCCGCCATAAATTTATTTTTGAATTTTTGAAAAGTCGCCGTCTATAACAATCGGCGACATAGCTTCTATTTCATCTCTATATCCGACGTTTGGAATTTCATGTAAAAGATAAATCGGTTTATTAAGAACAAAAGCAAATCCCATCTCAAGAAAAGAATTGCCGCCAATATATCCTTTAATTCCATTACGCTCGGTATTTACAATAAGAACGGCATCTCCTTGTTTTATTATGTCAAAATATCCCCGAATCAAATCATATTCAACCTTATTCCTTGCTGATTCCGTATGCATCTTATCAATCGCGTCCATAGCCGCATAATCATAAGTAAATTCGGGCAAAACAACTTCATGGCCTAATGATTTAAGCTCTTTTTCCGCTTTAACCATTTCTTTTGAAGCGGTCATGCTGCCGCAAATAACGATTTTCATATATTAATAAAATTTTGACATATTTCATACGCCAAAATTTTTTGATGTGCCCGGGGTGGGATTCCCCTTCGGGCCGGGCCTCTTGGCCTTCGAATCCCAAACGCTTCGCTCCCCCGCGCACTGCGTTCGTTTCACTCACTTGTGCCCGGGGTGGGATTCGAACCCACAAACCCTTTCGAGTCAAGGATTTTAAGTCCTCTGCGTAAACCGTTCCGCCACCCGGGCATAATTACAACCTGAAGCTTAAAGCCTGAAACTTGAAGCTTTTGAGGCCTGGGCGAGAATTGCACTCGCGTATAGTTCTTTTGCAGAGAACTGCCTTACTACTTGGCTACCAGGCCGTTAATCTATTTTATCATCAAGTAAAATTTTTTCAATTTTTGCAAGCTTTTCAATGCCGTGGTCTATTTCAAAAACAATTCTCGGCAATGGTTTTATATTTACCCTTTTCATCAACAAATACTGCAAATGACCGGCGCATTTTCCAAGAATATGCAAAACTTTATCCGCGCCCTCGGAAGGTAAAACGCTGATTCCGACCTTGGCATGCTCTAATTTTTTATCAACATTAACATCGGTGATTGTAACCAAAGAACCTGCCGGAAATTCAACGTTCTTAATAATAATCGCGCTTAATTCTTCCCTTATTAAACTGGCAACCCGTTCGGGACGATAGTTCATTTAGTATATCAATTTATCTCCGGCTTTTATTTCCGCTTCGGAATCCAAGAGAATTCCGCATTCCTCTTCTTCACCAACAAGACTCGTGTCTGCTTTGCCTTTTTGAAGATTTATCACTCTTCCCCTGCCGATGCTTTTTTCATCCCTTAAGATTTCAACCGAAGAATTTTTCTTGAATTCGCCAATTTCGCATTTTCCGCCAATTACTTGCCTGTTTCCTTTTTTGCCGAAAACCGCCAAAATTTTCATTTCATTGCTTTTTTCCGGCTCCTGAAGAGCTTTTACTTCTTCTTCTATTTTTTTCAAAAGCTCGTAGATTATTTCCGAAGAAATTATTTTAACATCCTGAACTTTCGCCAAATTCTCCGCCGCTTTGCTTACCTTTGCCTTGAAAGACGCAATAATTGCTTTCGAGCTTGAAGCGTTTTTAACGTCGGTATCCGTAATATCGCCGATTCCTTCATGAATAATCCGGACATCCGGCATTGTTTTTATTATTTCTGAAATCGCTTCCAAAGAACCGGAAACGTCCGCCTTAAGAATCAATTTAACCAAAGTCTCGACATTTTCCCCGTTTTCATCAACCGACGGGACAAAAGCGCCGTTTGTTTTTCCAAGAGGCGCTATCATAAATTCCGATAAATCCACTTTGCCGCTGAAAAATTCGTCGCCTATTTGAGGCAAACTTTCAAAGCCCAATATCAAAGCCGGGCTTGAAGGCGAAAGTTCTTTTACTTTCTCGCCCAAAAAGTTTTCCAAAATTTTCACTTTCCCCACTGCGCCCGAAGCGACAATGTCATCTCCCTGTCTCAAAACGCCGTTTTTCACTATGGCGGCAACCGTCAATCCCCTGCGATTATCCATTTTGGATTCAATGATAAATCCGTTCGCTCTCGCCTCGGGATCATATTTCAAATCTTCCATCTCGGCCGCCAAAAGAATCAAATCCAAAAGCTCGTTCACGCCTTCGCCGGTTTTCGCCGAAATTCCCTGCCAGGAAATATTTCCGCCAAAACCTTCAAGTAAAAGTCCGGCTTTCGCCAAATCGGCTTTCGTTCTGTCGATGTCGGCGTTATTTCTGTCTATTTTATTCAAAGCAACCACAAACGGAGTCTTGCTTTCAAGTAAAACCTCAATCGCTTCTTTTGTTTGCGGTTTGACTCCTTCATCGGCGGCAACAACCAAAATTCCCAAGTCCGCCGCTTTGGCTCCACGTTGGCGCATTTTTGAAAAAGCCGCATGCCCGGGTGTGTCTATGAAAGTGATTTTCTTGCCCGCGTGCGTGATTTCATAAGCGCCGGTTGCCTGGGTTATTCCACCGGCTTCTTTTGCCACAACATTCGTCTTGCGGATATAATCAAGTAAAGTGGTTTTGCCGTGGTCAACGTGCCCCAAAACAACGACTATCGAAGAACGAGGAATTAGGTTTTGGGTTTTAGTTTTTAGGTTTTGGGATTCCATATTTTTATTGATTATTTAACTGATATTGATATAATAAACCTGTAATATTATGAAAAAAGGCTTATAAAGCCATTTTATCAAGCGGGTTGTTTTATATAGATAAAATAACAAAAATCGAGATTAATTACAAGGAGGCGTGGCTGAGCGGTCTAAAGCGACACGGTGCTAACGTGCTAAGGGCGTTAAACCCCTTCAGAGGTTCGAATCCTCTCGCCTCCGCAATAATTTTCAATATGCCTTTTTGGCATAATTGAAAATTACTACGCGGGGCGAATGAGGATTCGAAGACCGCAGCGTAGCGCGAGTTTCACGAAGTGAAGGCGAGCGCCGCGAGGGGCGGCCTGCGAAAAATTTCCGTCAGGAAATTTATTTGCAGGCGAATCCTCTCTCAATTACAGTCTAGAGTCGCTGGCGAATCCTCTGCCTGCCGATAGGCAGGCTTAGTGAAAATTTACTTGTAGGCGAATCCTTTCACTCTTACAATTTTTCGCCCCCACCCCGGGGGCTTTTTAATTGACAAATACATAAATTTGTGCTATATTCCCTACATCAACAAAGCCAAAAGCTTGTTGGGCCGTTAATAAGCCTATCTCTGGCTTATACCGCAGAATACCGAATGTTTCGGTATAGCGATCCAATTCTGGTGGCGGGAAATCTCTGAAAGGAGATAAAAAATGAGACCGACTAGACAGTACCTTATAAATCTTACAAATCATCTCATCGGCAAAAACCGTTATGATGAACTTTTTAAATTCATCAATAACCCAGACAAGTTCATCGGCCACGCCAAAATTGCCCTCGAATACGGCGACGTACATGATATGTCCCCTGAGACTCTCGGGAAAATCATGTGTGCATTCGAAATCGGAGACGTTATGGCGACCAAGAAGGAACTCTTCGACGAGATTCTCTTCAATGGAAGCTGTGAAGACTTTCTTCGCGAATTTGTCTCTCTATGCCTCGCATATTTCATCAGAGACAGGCTTACTGGCGAATGCAAACCCAAATGGGAAAGAAGTTGCAAAACCCGATGAGACCACAAAGGACAGCAGCCCCGACCCAGCAACGGTGTTCGGGGCTTTGTTTTTTATAGAAATTGACATTTTTTAATAAATAAGTTAAATAGTATTCAAAGGCTCATTAAGAAACGGGGAAGGAAAAACAATACCTTTTACCATAAATAAAAAGGAGGTTGCCATGGGAAAATTGTCAGCCGAGCGTCATATTGGAACTCGCGTCATCATGTGCCCCAGAAGAGGCGGGGCATGCGACCCAAAAGAACCCAAAAATGGAGTTCCGGAAGGAAATGGATGCGCAAACTGCGCAGAGCTTCTGCGGATGGCTATGGAGAAACTGATGATGACTCCAAGCTGCCCCAAAACGCATACGCCTTGCAACCCCGTGGGAAAACCGCCGAACCACTGCAACGGGTGCGAAGGAATCATTATCCACATGGAAAGCCAACGAGCTTAATCCTGTCCCCTAAGGGGCGACTCACAAAGTCGTCCCTTTTTACTATTTTCAAATTAATAATTGGCTTATAATAAAGAAAGTAAAGAATGTAAAAGCTCGTTAATAATCAAGGAGGACTAAATCATGACTATTCATGCAAATGTTGTATGGGTACAGACGACCGGTCGAAAAATTCCGGTTCGTGTCGATGGCGTCGTTGTCGATTGCGATGAATTTGAAGTAATTTCCTGCGATGCCGAGCCAGAGAAAAGAAAACTGACTCGCAGGAAAAGCGAAGAAATTTTCAGAAAGGGCGGTAGTGTACTTTTTTGGATATCTACCATGGAAACCCTAATCAGTGTCGGACAATTGCTAAATAAGTACGACATCGACTCCATACGAGAAAAAGGCGTGGATGTACGTGTCCATAATCAATAAAACCCAAAGGGCGGCCCCGCGAGACCGCCCTTTTTCTTACCATACAATTTTAATAAATAATACGCTGTAACATATTATTTATCAAAGCTAAAATTACCTGTTTTTTATTTTCCTCTCGCAACTTTTAGGCCCAATGTGACAAAAATTATTCCCAATACGGTAAACGCCGGATTTTTTATATCCCAGTCCAAAATATAACTAAAAGCGTTTATTAAAATCATTGCAAACCCTATACCTGCCATTAAATATCCTTTTATATTATTTTTGTTTTTATCCATAATTTACCATAAAATATTCACAACATATTCCGTCGTTATAAAAACTGCGTAGAAAAATAGAAGCAAAACAGCTTCTTTTTTTGTTAAAATTCTTCCCGTGCGCATAAAATGGAAAAGTAAAACCGACGCCAAAACCATAAACATAGCCGTAATGTAAATTATTCTTACAGGGAAAGAAAACGGACTTATTAAGGCGACTACTCCCACGGCGATAGTGGCGTCTGAAATAACCGTGCCAAGAATATCGCCCAAAGCAAGACAATTGTCTTTGTGTTTAACCGCTCTTATTGAAAAAATCATTTCCGGTAAAGTCGTGCCTAGACCAACTACAAGCATTCCGATAAAAACCGGATTAATTTTTACAAATTGCGCCAGTGAAACTCCGTATTTTACCGTTAAATGCGCTCCAAAAAGCAAAACCGCCATACTTAAACCAAGATAACCGATGTTTTTAAAAATATGTTTTTTGCCGTGGTTATGATCGTGATTATTTTCAATAGCTTCCTCCGCCGCAGAACAATCGCGGTGATTTTTTCTGAAAGTCAGATAATAAAACGCGGCTCCGGCAATAATCAAAAAAATTCCTTCCGGCCTTGAATAATAACCGTCTATACCCGCGAAAATCGGCAAGGCGATAAAAAACGGATACCATTTATTGCTTTCCAATATTTTACTGTTTACTCTTATTCCGCCGGCTGTTGAAAGAATAATTATCGTAAAAACAAGCGTGAGATCGGCGACGTTTGAACCAAATAAAGTTCCCAAACCGAAAGACGGAATTCCATCCAAAGCGGAATTAATGGCGATAAAAGTTTCCGGCAGTATTGAAATAACCGCCACCACAAGAAAGCCAACGACATATCTCGGCAATTTTAAAGCGTGTGCCAAATTAGAAGCATATTTAACAGCGTAATTAGAGCTTTTTATAACCAGAAAAAGAGATATTGCCAAGAAAGCTAAATTGATCATAAATTCAGTATATCAAATTTTAATAAAAAACGTATATTTAATAAACTCAATTTCTTTTAAGTAATTTCCTTTCGCGATAAGATTTTGTATACTCGTAAATCGTAGACCAAAAAGCGCCGGCGAAAAATGCCGCCCCAACTTCTTCTAATGGAATGCCAAAAATTAAAACTCCGCAGATATTATCAAAATTATAAAAATTTTCTATCAAGCCCTTAAACATTGACTTTATCAAAACAAGCCCTCCGAGATAGAAAATACTAAGGGCAAAAGCGCTGAAAAATACTTGCTTCCATAAATCTCTGCGCAAATAAACAATAATGAAAGCTCCAATCGCGCACGATACCATGAAACCATAAACCGCTTTTGACGTAAACAAAATTGATGTTGATAAAAAAACTAGTGAGAAAAAAAGAAGCAGCCAAAAATGGGGGCGGCCTCCATGAATTAATTTTACCGGCTTTTCTTTCCAGAAAAATTCATAAATGACCGAAGCAATGCCGGCTATGATAAAAAGAAAAAGGAAGCTTTCTATGCCTACACCGTATTTTTTAATCAAGCCGAAAAGCGAATCGGGGTTCCAATACGCCGGCACGAGAAAGAAATCAATAATACCGAGAGGCATCCCGAAAAAACTCGCCCAAAGCATTTCCTTACGCAAATCTTTCCGTTTTAAAAATATCAAAAGCCAAAACAAAAAAAGAATCAGACAACCGGTAATATATGCGTATTTATAGGACATTGCGGAGGGTACAGGATTCGAACCTGTGATGCCTTTCGGCATATTCGCTTTCCAAGCGAACGCACTAGACCGCTATGCGAACCCTCCAGGTCTTATTTTTTCTTTTTTAATTTTTCCATCTGCCTGCGAACTATTTGTTCATTGCCTATATTACTCACATACATCCAAAACGCATGAACTGATTTATATTCCGGATCAATTTCATCATCTTTCCCTTTAAATTTAGACAATGCTTCACCGCGTAAATCCATAAATTCTTCTAATTCTAATTCTCCTTTTTTATATTTTTCGTATATTTTCATTTCCGCTTCGGATAAAAATTCCGGCTCGATTAAATCGAAATGTGGATTGTAAGTTTCTCCTTTTCGACCGCGAGCCTCCCAGGCTTCTTTTTTCGTCATTTCTTCAGCTTTAATTCCCGCAATTTCGTTTTGGAAATTATCAAACTTTTCTTCCGGAGATAATTCTTGATTATTTAATTGTTCTTCAAAGTTTTCCATAAATAATTTATTTATTACCACTTTCCAATTTTTCTTTTTCTAAAACTTCCGAATAGGTTTTAACTTGATTCCTGCCTCCGTTTTCTCCGTGTTTGGCCGCGTACATCGCCTTGTCCGCGCGCTTTATCAATTCATCAAAACCGACTTCTCCCTCGGACGCGCTAACGCCTATGCTTAATGAAACATTTGTTCCTTCCTTGATTTTTTTTCTTAATTCCTCGGCTTTCTCGGCCGCTTCTTTTTCATCCGCGCCCAATAAGCTTACTATCATCTCCTCTCCTCCCCAACGGCAAACCGTATCGCTTTCACGAACATTCTCTTCAAGTATTTTCGCCACTTTTTTTAGAACTTCGTCGCCGGCATCATGCCCCAATTCGTCATTAACTTTTTTAAAATAATCTATATCGCAAAATAAATAACTGACATTACTAAACCCCTCTTCTCTTTTTTCAGCCGCGGGATTAGTAATTGCCGAAAGATTATCTTCCGCCTCTTCAATAAAATATTTCCGGGTTTTTAAGCCGGTCAAGCTATCATGAATCAAATCCTCTTTTAATTTAGCGTTCTCTATTTTCAGCTCCGCGTTTTCAGCTTCAAGAAACTCTACTCTTTGTCTTAATGTTTCAGCTTCGCTGATTTCAATTTTTTCCGCTCCTTCAAATTTTTCCATTTTTATATTAGATATTAGATTACAGATACTAGATTCTAATTCAATTACCACCTTCCGCTTGCGCCGCCGCCGCCCGAACTTCCACCGCCAAAACCTCCAAAACCGCCGAATCCACCGCCTTTTCCACTTCCGCCAAAACCCGCTCCGCCTATCCACCAAGGCGGAACCTTACCCTTGGACTTACTTTTAGAATAGGTTTTTGAAGCGATAAAGTCAAAAAACAAGCCCAATGGTATTAAAATTACCAAACTGATTATTCCAAAATACAAAAATCCTTTTATAAAACCGATTATTATTCCGGCGATTCCGCCAACGACTCCCCCGGCCCACCACGATTTTGAACGGCTCAAAACACTGCCCAGCCAGACAAAAGCGAAAATAATAAATGCTAATATATTAAAATAATTTACGTTTTCTTTTGATGCGGTATTTTCTTCAGAAATAATTTCTCCGCCGGTTGCCGAAATAATTTTATCCGACGCGGCGTTTAACCCGCCATAAAAATCGTTATTTTTAAAAGCCGGCGCCATTTGATTATTTACAATCCATGAACTTTGCGCATCGGTAAGGACCGGCTCCAAACCATAACCCACTTCAATCCGCATTTGCCTGTCATCCACCGCTACTAAAATTAAAGCGCCGTTATCCTGCCCTTCTTTTCCTATTCCCCAATCTTTAAAAAGTTCCACGGCAAAATTTTCAATCGTATCGCCGTCTAAACTTTTAATAACCGCTATTGAGATTTCATTCCCCGCGCTTTTTTCAAAACCTGAAAGTTTTTGTTCCAACTGCTGTTTTTGCTCAGCGCTTAAAACTCCGGCAAAATCATTTACAAACCCTGCCGGATTACCCGGATTGGAATAAGCAAAAACAGCCGAAGGAAAAATTACAGCTAAAACTAAAACACTGAAGGCTAAAAACTTTTTAAGCATTAATTATTTTAGAATTCAACAACGGGCGCGTTTTCAGCTCCAGGAGTTGATTCAAAATAAGCTTTTTCGGTAAATCCGAACATCGATGCGACAACACTGCTCGGAAAACGCTTAACCATTAAATCAAAGTCCCTAACCATATCGTTAAATCTTTTCCTTTCGACGCTCACCCTATTTTCAGTTCCTTCAATTTGCACCATCAAATTCTGGACGTTTTCTGCCGACTTAAGCTGAGGGTAATTTTCCATTACCGCTAAAAGCTTTCCTAAAGCGCTTTCAACCTGGCTTGCTGCGATCGCCTTGTCATTAACGGTTATCGCTCCGGCATAGCGCGTACGCGCATCGGCTATAGCGCCAAAAACCGTTTGTTCCTGACTCATAATCCCCTTTACGGAATTAACAAGGTTGGGAATAAGATCTACCCGCCTTTGATACTGCGTTTCGACTTGCGCCCATTGATTATCGACATTTTCATTTGTCGTAACCAAACTATTATAGGTCATCCAGCCGTATCCCAAAATCAATACGACGATAACCGCGACCCCAATTAATATTTTTTTATTCGTAAACATTTTATTTAATGAATTAATTATTTTAATCGACGTTTTATTTTATCATAGATTTTATGATAAATCAAAAAAACTCCGCGACAAACGCGGAGTTTTTATCAGAGATTTAGTATTCCTCGCCCATCATTCCGCCTCCGTGATTATGCCCTTCTTTGTCTTTTTTCTCCGGAATTTCGGTTATTGCGGCGCCGACGGTCAAATAGTTGGCTGCCACCGAAACGGCGTTTATAAAGGCCGTTTTGACCACTTTAAGGGGGTCTATAATGCCAACCTCCTTAAGATTCACTCCGTTTTGATTGGTTAACGCGTTAAAGCCGAGCCAGGCGTTTTCTTCGCCCGTGCCTTTCTTGTTTTCCAAATCCTTGATAACGGCGTTCGGCGATTCTCCGCTGTTTAAAACAATCGCGGAAAACGGCGCTTCAAGCGCGCGCTTTAAAATTTGCGCGGCGGCAATTGAAGTCGGCGTTTCATTTTTCTCGAAATTTTTCCTAACCAAATAAACGTTAAGTAAAGCGATTCCGCCTCCGGGCACGATTCCCTCTTCCATGGCGGCTCTTGTCGCGGCTACCGCGTCTTCAACTCTTTGCTTTAATTCTTTTTGCGCCGATTCCGAAGGCGCGCCAACTTTTATGACAGCCACTCCGCCGGATAATTTTCCAAGTCTTTCATTAAGCTTGTCTTTATCAAATTCCGAATCCGCTTTTTTAATTTGCGCCTTTAACTGGTTTATTCTGTCTTCTATTTTTTCTTTATCTCCTTTTCCGCCGATAATCGTAGTATTATCTTTTGTTGAAACAACCCTGTGGACGTGGCCCAAATCGGCAATCTCAACGTTTTCAAGCTTTTTACCTAATTCATCGGAAATCAAATTCGCACCGGTGACAACGGCAATATCTTCAAGCATTTCCTTTTTTCTGTCGCCGAAACCCGGAGCTTTTACCGCCAAAACGCTGAAGATTCCGCGAAGTTTGTTCAATATTAAAGTAGTAAGCGCTTCGCCTTCAACTTCTTCGGCGATTATCACCAATTCTTTTTTACCCGATTGGATAAGTTTTTCTAAAAGCGGCAAAAGTTCATTTATAGCTGAAATCTTTTTATCGGTTACCAAAACATACGGGTCTTCCAGGGCAGCTTCCATTCTTTGCGGATCAGTCATCATATAGGGCGAAGTGTAGCCGCGATCAAACTGCAAACCCTCGACAATTTCATAGGAATTGCCCATGGTATTTGAATCATCTATTGTGACTACGCCGTCCTTTTTAACCTTTTCCATGACTTCGGCGATAAGTCCGCCGATTTCCGCATCTTTAGCTGAAAGCGTGGCAACTTCTTTTATTTTTTTATTGTCGTTAATCGGCTCTTTTTGCTCTTCAAGAGATTTTACAACCGAGGCGCTGACTTTCTTAAGCTCTTCTGCAAGCTGAATAACGTTAAAACCTTTTTCGCGGATTAAGCGCTCGCCTTCGTCTATCATGGCGTGCGCCAAAACAACCGACGTGGTTGTGCCATCGCCGACATTGTCATTTGTTTTTTCAGCCGCCTGTTTGATAAAATCGGCGCCGAGATTTTCGTATTTATTTTCAAGTTCTATTTCTTTGGCAACGGTCACGCCGTCCAAAGTTACTTGCGGAGCGCCATAGCCTTTTTCTATGACAACCGCCCGTCCGCGCGGACCCAAAGTCATCCGGACCGCTTCGGCCAATTTATCTATTCCTTTTTTGAGCGCACTCCGCGCTTCTTCGTTAAATAAAATTTGTTTAGCCATAATTATTCTAAAATCGCTAATATATCTTCTTCGTCTCCGACCAAATATTTTTTACCTTCAATTTCCAATTCGTCAGGGCCATACTTTTTGAAAAGCACCGTATCTCCGACTTTTACCGACATCGCGATTCTTTCGCCTTTGTCGTTAAGTTTGCCCGAACCGACTGCCAAAACTTTGCCCTTTACCGGCTTTTCTTTTTCAGATGTCTCCGGCAAAACAATTCCGGACTTGGTTGTTTTTTCCTCTCCTAATGCCTCGAGGAAAACATGGTTTGAAAGTGGTTTTATATTCATATTTTGTATTAGATTTTTTGACCTTTTAATTATCCTTATTGTAAGCCCGAAGCGGATTTTGTCAAGAAAAACAAGAAAAAAACAGGGCGTTCCACAGGCAAAGCAAATTGCGCTGCAGAACACCCCAGAGTCAACCCCTTAAAGCGGTAATTGTTTCCATGATCGCTTTTTCGATGCTTTCCAGCCGGACAGGCTTGAAGATGATTTTGTTTGCGCCTGCGGCAATACCAACACGCGCCACTTCTTCCCGATTGTCCGCCGACATGAAAATGACGAAGGTTTTCGGCGAAGATAATTTTATCTCGCGGATAACCTCTTCTCCCAGCATCCCGCCAGGCATACTGCGATCGGTGAACACCACATCAAACTGGTTGCACTTGAAAAGCTTGAGACCGCTGGGACCATCGGAAGCCGTGACCACTGTTCCGAATTCCGACAGGGATTCGGATATAAAATCACGGACCACTTCTTCGTCATCAATAACCAGAATATTCATATTTCATCCTTTCTTTTGATTTTCAGTTTTAGAATTGCTGAATTTATAATAAAATATTGTTTGATTTTTGTCAATCCCACAACTAAATTTTTTGTAAAAAAATTGGCGCCTGTAGTGCTTCTATCTACAAGGCGCCGGTTCACTGTGCGATTTCCATTTCCAAAATCCTTTCCGCTGAAGCGAATTGAGCGTGAATACGAGGCGCAATCCAAGAGTTGATGATATTAACGACTTTTTCCGACTGGAGCACTTCCATGTGATCCAGCCCAGTTAAGACAACAATATCTGCCGCTTCACGCCCGACATCGAGCACAGAAACAACATCTACCGTGCCGTCGTTTTCCCCGCGGAAAAACCATTTTTCCAGACCCTGTTTATGCGCCGCAATTACATAAAGCGGTACATTGGAATCTTCGTCACCGGGACGAAAAATCCATTTCGGACAAGCCCAGAAGCCGCCCGCAGGACTAGAAATGGTTACAACCGCGACTACCGCCTCAGGATGGTCGTTAGCAATCCGCCGAGAAATTAAACCCCCAAACGAATGGCCGACAAGAATCAATTTCCCGTCAACGCCCGTCTCCTGAATCTTTTGCCAAATATCGGCGGCAGCGTCCACGAAAGGCCAAAGCCTGTCAGGGACGATATTGATCGCATTGGGAATATTCTCAGCGAGAAATTCCATATGCGACTGATTGCTACCGGCGCCTCCGACGAGGACAACGGTAACTCTGTCCGCTGCTTGCGCCACGGTGGCGGCAAGCAATAATACGACAACAAACAAAATCTTCTTCATTGCCCTCATCTCCTTTCCGTTTTTTCCTTATGAAGTTTTAAACGACGCTTAATTTAAACTGTTTACAGTATAACAGTTTTTATAAAAAAGTCAAGATTAACCAATATTTTTTACGGTAATAAGTGGCTTAAAACCTTGGAGAACCAGTTGTCCCCGGAAATTGACCATCCCCCGTTATGTTCGGATTGTTCGGATCCTAAAAGTAACAAACCAACGGCAACCGCGAATTCCGGATCTTCAACTTCTTTGGCGGATTCGCTGTTTGGAAATTCAATTTCACTAATTTCGACATCGCCCGCCTGAACCGGTAGTTTAAGTTCTTTTTTTGCCAGAGCCAAGACGCCGGTCATTTTCGCTCCCCCGCCGACAATCACCGCGCCGCTCGGAAGTTCACCATTTTTATTAATTGATTTTAAATCATCGCTGACATGCTCAAAAATTTCACTCAATCTGATTTCAATAATTTCCGAAATAAACCGTTTGTTCACGGTCGAACTTAAACTATCATCCAGTCCGTGAAGATCTATTTTTTCTTTCCCTGAGACTTCTTTGGAATCGGCAGCGCCAAAAGAAAGTTTTATTTTTTCCGCCGTTTTAATCGGACATCTTAAACCTATTGCTAAATCGTTGGTAATATGCGAAGCGCCTATCGGAAAAGTAGCCGTTGAAACAAGTTTGCCTTCCTGGTAAACGGCTAAATTTGTCGTACCAAAACCGATGTCTATCAGTGCCACGCCAAGCTCTTTTTGATTCTTATTTAAAACCGAACGCGCCGAAGCCAAAGGATTGTAAATTATTCCGCCGATTTTTCCGCCCGATGCCTCAAGCGCTTTAATTAAATTATTAAGCGTCGGCTTAAAACAATCTACTATCAAACTGTTTATTTCCAACCTGTTTCCCACCATCCCCAGCGGATCAATAATATCACCAATGCCATCAACCACGAATTCTTTCGTAATGGTATGAACTATCATTCTGTTCGGACCCAAATTTATCGCCTGAGAAGCCTTTATGGCGCGATCCACGTCTTCGGCGCAAATTTCGCTGTCGGCCCGGGAAACCGCGACTATACCGCGGGAATTTTGAATTCTGATATTGCCGCCTCCAATATTCACGAAAATATTTTTTGCCGCCGATTTATCAACCTGCTTTATCCCGTCTATAACCGGCTTTAACGCGTTAACAAGCTCTTCAACGTTTATAATTTCTCCTTTTCTAATTCCCGCCGAAGGAGCTTTAAAAACCGCCGCAAGCGACAATTTGCCGCCTTTTTCCGTTCTGGCGACTAAAACTTTTATATTTGAAGTTCCTATGTCTAAAGCTGTGATAAACATAAATTTTCCATTTTTTCCATTTTAATTATATCACTTTTCTTTTGATGGTCGTAACCGAAAAGGTGAAGAATTCCGTGAACCAGTAAAAATTTCTTTCTTTCTAAATTATAACTTTTGGCGCTGTTTATGTAAATTTCGCCAATATTTTTATTCTTTGACTTTGGCGAAACGAAGCCTTTGGGCTCTTCAAAACTTAAAACGTCCGCGGCCTTATTTTTCCCGCGGAACTTTTTATTTAAAAATTTCATTAACCGGCCTTCCGTTAAAAAAACTTCGATTGAAACATTATTTTTGCCGAGAAACTTGATTATTTTCAGTCCCGTTTTTTCCAGTTCTTTTTCGATTTTTTTATCCGATTTGCCGGACAGACTGACTATTTCAACTTTATTCATTTGTCAAAAATTTCTTCGCCGCCTCGCTTACGGCCGAAGCATCGGCTTTGCCTTTCAAATCTTTCATCGCTTCCGCCATTACCTTGCCGAATTCTTTAACGGTTTTTGCTCCGGTTTTTTCAACCGCCGCTTTAACTATTTTTTCGATTTCCTCTACGCCAACTTGTTCTGGAAGATATTTTTTAAGAAATTCCAATTCTTTAAGTTCTTTTTCTCCCAACTCGCCTCTTCCGGCATTATTAAACATTTCAGCCGCTTCTTTGCGCTTCTTGACTTCTTTTGACAAAACTTCTATCACTTCCTCGTCCGAGAGCGCTTCTTCTCCGCCCTTACCCTTTTTTTCTATTTCTTTATTATGCAAAGACGATAAAATCATGCGTAAAACGCCGGTCTCAAATTCTTTTCCGGCTTTCATCGCTTCTTTTAAATCTTCGGAGATTTTTTGATTAAGCATAAAATTTTACGCTCTGCCCATTTTTCTGGCCTTCATCACTTCTTTTTTCTTTTTTTCCCTGTGAAGCGCCGATAACTTTTTCTTTAATTTCGATTCGGGGCGGGTTTTAAATTTCCTTTTCTTCGCCTCACGCAAAATTCCGCTTTGCTGAATTTTCTTTGAAAAGCGGTAAATGAAAGCGTTTGTCGGTTCTCCTTCTCTTCTTTTTACTTCCATAGCTATATAGTTTTTAGGTTTTAGTTTTTGGGTTTTAGGTAATTTATTTTTTATCTAACACCTGAAACCTAACACCTCTAACCTTTAATTAATTTTACTATTTCTTCCAAACTTTCTGTTGGTTTGTTATCGACGACGCTATGAATCGACCCTCCGCCGTCGTTGTTCCATCTTGGTATGATATGTATGTGCAAATGCTCCACTGTTTGCCCGCTTACTTTACCATGATTTATCCCTATTGTAAAACCGTCGGGTTTCAATTTTTTAGCCAATAAATCCGTTGTTTCCTTAACCGCTTTAAACACTCCTTCAATTTTAGAATCGGGCAATTCCAAAATATTTGCCGCGTGAACTTTCGGCAAAACCATCGTGTGTCCGGGTGCCCGCGGATTAACGTCCAAGACCGCCGTGGCGTCGTTGCTTTCGTAAACAACTTGCGCCGGTATTTCTTTATTCGCTATTTTGCAAAATAAACAATCCATTTTTATATTCTCTTTTTAACTTCATCCACCACCTTGGTAAGCGGCACTGTTTCCTGGACTCCGCTTTTCATATCCCTGATTATTATACTTTCCTCGAAAACTTCCCGCTGGCCGAGTATCAAAGCCATCTCGGCGCCTTCTTTGTCGGCAACCTTCAACTGCGCTCTCAAAGATTCTTTGCCGAGCGATTCTATGACTTTTATTCCCGCTTTGTGAAACTCTTCAACCAATGAAAAGGCTTTTTTCTTCGCCGGCTTGCCGATTTGAATCAAAAATACTTTCGCTTTGGGCTTTACTAATCCATTTATCTCCAAAGTTTTCATAAGTTCTATTATTCTTTCAACTCCGAAGCTGGCGCCAACCGCCGGCAATCCGCTTTTCTTCACGCCGAGAAGTTCCGCCAAATAATCGTATCTGCCCCCGCCCCCCAAAGCGGCCAAGGAAGATTCCGAATATATTTCAAAAACCGTCCGGTTATAGTAATCCAAACCGCGGACAAGAAAATTATTAAGCGAATAAGAAACGCTAAGACTATCCAAATATTCCAAAACTTCCCGAAAATGGCTCCGACAAGGCGCGCATAAATAATTTATCATCGCGGGCGCGTCTTCTTTTATCGGCAGGCATTTTTCGTTTTTACAATCAAGAAGCCTTAAAGGATTTATTGAAACGCGGCGCTTACAATCTTTGCAAACCTTGCCCGAAAAACGGCGGTAATACTCCTGAAGTTTTCTGCGATAAACCTGCCGGCAATTTCTGCAGCCGACGCTGTTTATCTGAAGCGACAAATTTTTTATTTTTAATTCTTCCAGGGAACGGATACCCGCCAAAATTATTTGGGCGTCATAAACCGGGTCGTCTTCGCCGCCCAAAATTTCAAAACCGTACTGATGGAACTGGCGGTAGCGGCCGGCTTGCGGCTGTTCATACCTAAAAAACGGGCCGAAATAATAAAGTTTTGTCGGCTGGGGCATGCGAGACATCCCATTTTCAAAATAAGCCCGGACTATGCCCGCGGTATTTTCCGGTCTTAAAACCAAGCGATCGCCGCCTTTGGTTTTTACGTTAAACATTTCTTTCTCGACGATATCCGTCGAGACTCCGACTCCCCGCTCAAAAACTTCGGTTTTTTCCAAAATCGGCGTGTCTATTCTTAAAAAATTATAAAAACCGGCCGTGTCTTGGCTGGCCTTTTTAACTTTTTCCCATAAAGGCTGCTCCGAAGGCAAAATATCGCGCATGCCTTTTGGGCTTTGGAGCGAGTTTTTGTTTTCTTTTTCCGGTTTTTTCTGCTTTTTTTGATTTAAAGGTTTTGGCATTTTAGTTTAGTAGGCCGGCTGTTCAACCGCCATGGCTTTATTAAAAGGCCAGAGGCGCAAGCGCACCAAGCCGACTATTTCCGATTTTTTCAAACTTCCCCAGCTCCGCGAATCGAAACTGTAATTGCGGTTATCGCCCATCACAAAATATTGATCGTCTTTCAAAGTCACTTCCTCGTTTCCGGAAGTTTTAAGACCAGGAGGCAAATAAAATTCATCCAAAACAAAACCGTTTGAATTTTCCGAGTTGAAAATTTTAATTTTGCCATCGCTTATTAAAAGGCGTTCGCCCGGCAAACCGATAACTCTTTTAATATAATAAACGCTTTCATCGCCCGGATAATGAAAAACTATAACGTCTCCTCTTTCCGGCTGGTTAAAACGATAGCTGACTTCATCTATCAGCAAATAATCGCCCGACGAAAAGCTCGGCTCCATCGAGGCGCCGCTCACCAAAAAGGGCTGGACTATAAAACTCCGTATGGCCGCCACAACCACGACGGCTATCGCCACAACTTCAAATATTTCCCAAAAAGAATAAAGAAAGGCCTTCATAAATTATTGGTTTTATTATATAATTTCCATTATGGAAGTCAAACCCCGCTTAATCATCGGTCTGGGAAACCCCGACAAAGAATACGAGCGCACCTACCATAATGTCGGATTTTTAACGGTTGATTTTTTAGCCAAAAATCTACCCGCCTCTAAGCTCGTAAAATCGGAAGTTTTCATGAATGAATCCGGCAGTTTCGTAAGAAAAACCGCCAAGCAAAAAAATGCCAAACCGGAAGACTTATTGATTATTCACGATGACTCCGATATAAAGATGGGAGAATACAAGCTTTCTTTCGGCCGCTCTTCCGCCGGGCACCGGGGCGTGCAATCAGTGATAGATTCACTTAAAACCAAGAATTTTTGGCGGTTAAGAATCGGCATCAGAAAAAATAAAAAACAAAAAGCCATGGAAATCGTTTTGAAAAAAATCTCAAAAGCCGACATGGAAACGTTAAACAAAGTTTTTAAAGAATTTTTGGCATGTCTAAAATAAAAACGTTTATTTTACTTATTGGCGATATCGCGGTCTTATACGGTTCGCTGGCCCTGACAATGGTTCTGCGTTATGGAACTGACAATTTCAGCCAGTATTTTTTAACACACATTAAGCCTTTTTCACTTATTTTCGTTTTTTGGCTGTTAATTTTTTACTTAGCCGATCTTTATAAAGAAAAGAATTTGAGAGTTGATTTTAACATTCTGCAAACTTTAACTTTTGCCATTTTTATCAGCATTACCGGATCCATAATTCTTTTTTATCTATTCCCTTCGGTTTTTGAATTAACGCCGAAAACCAATTTGGCAATTTTAGCGCTGGTTTTTACGATTATTGATTTAAGCTGGCGATTTACCTTATCAAAAATATTCATCAGTGGCGGACTAAAAACCAGAATCGTTTTTATCGGCGATTCACCGATAACAAATGAAATCAAACTATATCTTCAAAAAAATCCCCAAATAGGATACGACGTTATCCCTGAAATAGAAGATGGCGCTGACATGGTTATTATCCAGCCAAACGCCAAAAACGATCCGAAATTCATCGATTTCTTTTATGAACTTTTGGCGAAGAAAATCGCCGTCATAGATTCCATCAAATTTTATGAAACTATTTTTCAAAAACTTCCAATTGAAGAAATAGAAAGAGGCTGGTTTATCGAAAGAATAACTACTCATCGGCAATTTTATGAATTTTCAAAAAGAATTACAGATATTATTCTTTCGGTAATTCTTGGTGTTATCTTTTTACCAATTGGCTTAATTATCGCGATTTTAACCAAATTAAGCTCACGCAAAGGCCCGGTAATTTTCAGACAAGAAAGAGTTGGACTAAATAATAAAAACTTTACTTTAATCAAATTTGGAACTATGAAAGCCGACCAAGGAGACCTTTGGACCAACAAAAATGACGATAGACATACCACCTTAGGAAAAGTTTTAAATCATACTCATTTAGACGAAATTCCTCAACTCTACAATATTCTCAAAGGTGATATATCTTTTATAGGCCCGCGCGCGGAAAGAAAAGAACTTGCTGAAATGTATCGCCAAATCCCCCACTACGAAATCCGACATATGATCAAACCCGGATTAACCGGATGGGCGCAACTAAACTACAAAGCTAGCGCTTCAGTTGAAGAGGCCAAAGAAAAATTAAAATATGATATTTATTACATCAAAAACCGTTCGCTTATTCTTGATTTTATAATTCTGCTTAAAACTGCGAAATACTTTTTCTTTTCCCAAAAATAATAATGATTAAAAAAATAAAAGGCTTGCTTTTAAGCAACACCACAACAAGACAAACAGTTATAAAAAATGTCGTTTGGTTAAGCTTCAGCAATTTTGCCGGCAGATTAATAAGAGGCTTATTTATTATTTTCGCCGCCCGTCTTTTAGGCGCCGCAGAATACGGAGTTTTTTCTTATGCTCTCGGTCTTGCAGGATTTTTCACTCTCTTTGCAGATATCGGAATTAACTCAATTTTGACAAAAGAAATAAGTCGTGACCCAAAAAGGGCATCTGCCTATTTTTCTACTTCCTTTTGGATAAAAATCGTCCTACTTTTATTCACAACCGTACTGCTTATTTTCATCGCTCCATATTTTTCAAAAATAGAATCCGCTAAAACACTTTTATATTTTGTGGCGCTTTTAACTATTTTTGACAACATCCGTGAATTTATAAATGCTTCTTTTCGCGCTAAGGAGAAAATGGAGTTTGAAGCCTTGGTAAACGTATTAATGAATGTCGCGATTGCAGTTATCGGCGCAATCGTCTTATATTTATCGCAAACCGCAGAAGCGATAACAATTTCTTATGTCGGCAGCGCAGGAGTCGGATTTTTAGTAGCGGCGTTTATCGCTCGTGATGAATTTAAAAAAATTATCAGCGCTTTCGATAAAAATTTAATTAAACCGATTATGAGCCTTGCCTTACCCCTAGCAGCTATAGGACTTTTAGGAGTATTTATGTTAAATATTGATATCGTTATGATAGGCTGGTTTAGATCAGCTCAAGAAATTGGATATTACTCTGCAGGCCAAAAAATTATTCAACTACTTTATGCAGTACCGGCGATTATTGCCAGCGCACTTTTTCCAGCGCTATCAAGAGCCGCCGGCAACAAAGAAAACCAAAAAGCCACAACTATAATGGAAAGAGGAATGGCTAGTATTTATGCACTTGCTATCCCTGTAGTTATTGGAGGAATTATTTTAGCAAAACCGCTTATAAATTTTTTATATGGCGCTGAATATTTGCCAGGTGTTTTAACTTTTCAAATTCTCCTAGTCACAATTCTTATAATTTTCCCGCAAACTCTTTTAGGAAATATGGTTTTTGCATACAATAAACAAAATAAAATCGCCATTTTTGTGGCGCTTGCATCAATCGGCAATATTATTTTTAACTATCTTCTAATTCCGAGGTTCGGCATAGCTGGCGCCGCTTTGACAACAGTTATTGTCCAAGTCATGTATAGCGGCCTAACTTGGAACATGATAAAAAAAGTTAATACTTTTAAAACCATCGCTAATTTAAAAAAAATACTTACAGCTTCCATTATTATGGGCATCTTAGTATTTATTTTAAATAGAACAGGCTTACCTGTTATCGCCACTGTAATCATTTCCGCAATGGCATATCTGGCAGCTCTTTACAGCCTTAAAGAACCAATAATCCACGAAGGAATTGCCGCGTTAAAAAATCACTAATTAAAAGTTTATTTTGAAAAAATTTGAGTGATCTTTGACAATGGCTTTACAACAACCGCGATAAACCCGAATTTCAAACCATTCATTTTAAAAGCTTTATAATTTTCCATACTTCCGCGGAAAACTTTTTTAATGCTCCGCCAATTACTGGCGCCGCCTTCTCTCATTTTTATAAAAACTTTCGGTATATAAAAACCTTTTATTTTATATTTTTCCAAAAATCTCAACATCAATTCGTAATCGGCGTAAACCGACAAGTCTAACCTGAAAACTCCATATTTTTGATATAATTCGCGTTTTACAAAAAAAGTCGGGTGGGGCGGATGCCAGCCTCTTATAAATTTTCCAGGCTTATATTCCGAAGATTTCCAAAATCTAACGACTTTATTAGTATCGTCTTTTTTCACGTAAACCAAGTCTCCCCAACAAGCATCGGCGTCGTTTTTAACTATATTTTCGACAACGGTTTTAACAACATCATTGTCGTAATAAAAGTCATCGGAATTTAAAATTCCCACGATATCGCCGGTAGCCAACGCTATTCCTTTGTTCATCGCTTCGTAAATTCCACTGTCTTTTTCAGACACGATTTTCGCTATTTTATTTTTATATTTCCCCAATATTTCCAAAGTGCCGTCGGTGGAAGCGCCGTCGATAACAATGTATTCAATATCGGGATAAGATTGCCCTAAAACGCTTTTTATCGCGCCTTCAATGGTTTCCGCGCTATTATAGCAAACGGTTATTATAGAAACTTTCATAACTTATTCTATTTCCCGCTTTTTAATCGGCATAGCAGGATTGCCCTGATAAACCATAAACGACTCCATGTTTTTCGTCGCCACCGAGCCGGCGGTTAAGAACGAATTGGAACCGCAATTTACGCCCGGACAAACAATCGCTTTGGCCCCAATCCAAACGCCGTCTTCTAAAATTATTTCTTTTATAATCAAATCAAAAGTGGATTTTTTATAATTATGATTTCCGGTTAAAAGCATCGCTCCCTGCGAAACACAAACATTATCGCCTATTTTTACTTTACCCAAATTGTCTATCCAAACATTTTCTCCTATCCAGACGTAACTTCCGATATCCAAAAGCCAGGGATATTTAACGCTGACTCCCGGTTTGATAAGAACGCAATCTCCCATTCTGGCGCCAAAAATGCGAAGAATAAAAACCTTTAAAGAGCTAAAAGGGTTTAAAGGGTTTAAGAAAAAAAGCACATTGATAAAATACCACAATATTTTTTTAAACGCGTGGTCGTTATACCAAACGGTTTTATATTTCGATAAATCAGTTTTTTTCATTTCTTTTTGCTTCATAAATTTTCGCATCAACCAAAAATCTATACCAAAAGCCTTGTAAAAAGTGAAATATCAATCCCCTTCTGCCGTCCAGAAATCCCAAACGGATGAAATAGCGGTAAATGAAAAAGAGCCAGGCGCGAAAAAACATCGGCAGCTTGTAATAATATCTTTTCTTGCTTATTCCGAGATTCCCCGATAGAAAATCCGCGGCTTCGCGCGAAGCGTAATCATTATGCTTGCCCGTCCACCAGGTTAAATTTTTTTTATTACTATCGATAAAATCGTTTTTTAATTTACCTTCTTTGCCTTCGCTTAAAACAATATGCTCATCCACCTTTCTTAGCTCCGACCTTCCTTTACCTTTTTTAAATAACCGCAGAATCCAGGTCGGATAATAACCGCCATGCTTTATCCATTTGCCCATAAAATAGACCCGGCGCTTCATATAGTAGCCATTCACGCCCGCTGGCGGGTTCTTTATTTTTTCACTTATTTCGTTTTTAAGCTCTTCTGTTAAATATTCGTCTGAATCCAAACGGATAATCCATTCGTTTTTAATTTCCAGATTATCCAAAGCCCAGTTAAATTGAATCGCCTGATTTTCAAACGGATGCTGAAAAATTTTACAATTATATTTTTTGGCAATTTCCAGAGTTTTATCGGTCGAATAAGAATCCACTATAAAAATTTCATCCGCCCAGCCAAAAATATTCTTGAGGCAATTTTCAAGGTTTACTTCTTCGTTATAAGTTAAAATTATCGCGCTTATCGGGTTCTTCATAAATTAGCTAATTATCTACAAATATCATTATATAACTTCAAAATCTTATCCGCCACTATTAATGGTGAAAACTCTCTTTTAACCAATTCTCTGCCTTGTTCACCCATTTTCTTGGCCGCGTCCGGATTATTTATAATTTTCAAAATCGCTTCGGTTAATTCCTTTTCATTTTTCTCTATTACGAGACCAGAGTCACTTTTGATAATCTCCGGCGCCAAACCGACATTTTTAGTGATTATTACCGGCAAACGCAAATACATCGCCTCCGCCACGACCATACCGAAATTCTCCGCGTAAGACGGCAGAACAAAAACATCGGAAGATTTAAACGCGGCAATTCTTTTTATTCCGTCCAATACTCCGGTAAAAATGACTTTATCTTTTATTCCGGCGGCATTTATTAAATCTTCAACCGTTTTTTTATAATCGCTCTCCGGACCGACTACCAGTAAAAGCAAGCTGGAATTTTTCTTGACAGCTTCGACGAATGCCGGAATCAAAGTATCAAAGCCTTTTTTCCAATCTATTCTACCTAAAGACAATATTATTTTCTTGTCCGGAGTTATGCCTAAATCTTTTTTGAAATTAAGATTTATCGCCTCTTTTTCGCCATCGTCAAAATCTTTAAAATCAATGCCATTGGGAATAATGGCAAAATTATTTTTTAAGGGCAATCCGGCTTTTAAATATTCTTCTTTTTCAATTTCAGCGGTAAAATGAATCACGGCGGCGTTTTTTAAAAAACTTTTGACAAATAAAAACAGAAATAATTTCTTTTTTAGGTGGCTTTTTTTATTTAATGGCTCCACCATCAAACTCCCTCGTGGAGAAATCACATAGGGTATTTTGTAAAATTTTGCCCAAAACAACAAAGCGAAAGAAGAAAAATTCCAAATTTCGGAAATATGAGCTATGTCAAAATTTTTTATCCTTTTACCGATTTCAAAAAATAATTTAGGAGAAAAAGAGAAATTTATATAACCATAATAAGGAAAACGGAAGATTTTTACGCCGTCTATATTTTCTTCAATGCCAAATTTAATATTTTTATCGCCTTCCAGACCGGCATTAGTTGTAAAAACAGCAACATTGACGCCTCTTTTAATTAAAAATTTGTTCATCAAATGAACCGATTGAATCGGTCCACCCATTTTAAATGCCGGCCAATACGAAGAAACTATATGAAGAATTTTCAAATTAGTCATTTTATTATCGAATTTCTTTTTATTAAAAATAGATGAATTATAAACAAAATTATAAAGAATTTTATCAGACCGGCTAAAACCGGTGCAATCCAACCTTCCATCCCGGAAATAATTTGGACCCAAAAAATACTGTAGATCATTAAGCCCGAAGACGACTTATTTGTTAATTCTATCAAATAATCATAAATAAAACGAAAAGCCACGCCTATTAAGAACATTCCCAAAAAAATTCCCCAAACGCCGAAATTGATATATAAATCGCCTACTACAGTAGGACTAATACTGGTTCGAGAATCTGCCGGCGAAACAATTCCAAGTTCATGAGCTAAATTATTGCCGGTACTGTTAACGCTCAATGGCTTATCTTTCCAAATAAATCTCGGCGGCCCTAAAGTCGTTAAAAAATTAGAAAACGAACTCCCATAGAGTGCCGCAGTATCCGAAGGTAAATTCAACACTTTAGAAAAAACAGATATTTGATTTATCCTGTTAAAAAAGCTGTCGGCTAAAAACCCAATTGTATTAAAAAAACTGATATCGCCAGCCGCCCCGATAATCCCATTAATTTTTAAAGTTGCGGTATTCCGGCAAATTCCTCCAAATGGAAACAAAATAACCACAATCATAACCATAACCGCAAAAATTTGTTTATAATTAATCTTACAAAGATAGGATTTAATCAGTAGATAAATCAAAACTGGAAAAATAATAACAATTTTTGAGCAAGTCGGAATACTAAAGACGATTTCCATAAATAGAACGCCAAATGCCAGCCATTTCCAAATCAAATGATTATTATCGCCGATTTTTTTAAGTGAATAATAATTAATGAAAGCAATAGCTAAGGCAATATACCAAAACCAGTCCAAATAGCCGACGACGCTGTAAATCGCGCTTTTACCGAACGCAGGACTAAGATTATTAATGATATCAAAGTATGCACCATTTATTACTCTGATTATTTTTGCCGCTACCCCAATAAAAAAAGTCGTCCAAAATACAACCTTTGCTTTTTTGAAATCCCAAACACCAAAAAAAAGATTGGGTGTTTTTTTGGCCAAATATCCGCCCAATGGAATAAAATAACCCAGCATCAAAGCCAAGAGGCCGATAGTCGCATATCCAAGCGCCAACCAAGGTATTTGATAGTCGACAAATATGATATTTGTGGAAAAACCTAATAAAACGGCTAATGGCAAAAAGTAAAAAACCAATAGATAATAAAGGACTGCTGAATTGCCCAATTTAAAAATATTAAAATCAATTACCTTATCTTTCAGCCATTCTAAAAAATTGGGATTCATAAAAATTATATGTAATTATTTTTATTTTCTTTATAATAATCGAATGTTTTTTGCAGACCTTCTTCCAGGCTGACTTTAGAACTCCAATCTAAGACTTTTTTTAATTTTGAGACATCCAGAGCGGAGTCGCCGGTTTCAACTTTATTATAATTTTCAGGCCAAGAAACATATTCAACACTGCCACTGCCAACAATTTTTACTGCTAATTCTGCCATTTCTTTAAATTTGCGACGGATGCCGGAACCACAATTAAAAATTTGACTATCGGCTTTACTGTCTATGCCAGCCAACAAAAGAATATCAATCAAATCGCTAATATAGATATAATCTCTTAATTGGTTACCATCGCCGAATATTTTAATAGTCTGGCCATCCATTGCTAATCTTATAAACCAACCCGGTAAAGAATATTTACCATGTTTTATTTGCTGTCTAACACCGTAAGGATTTGTTATCCTTAAAACAACCGATTTAACGCCGAATTCTTTACAATACACCATTAAATAATTTTCGGCTGCTAATTTATGGACAGCATAAAGCCCCGGTGGATTTGTCAGAGAATTTTCAGTTATTAACTCTTCATTGGATTTACCATAGACGGTTCTTGAGCTTGGAAAAATTATTTTTACGCCTTTATTAAAATTGCGGCAAGCTTCCAAGACAACAAGGTGTCCCTGACAATTAACATCTAAATCTTCAAAAGGGATTGATAGACTGTCAATGTAGCTTACCTGGGCGGCTAAATCAAAAATTAAATCTTTTTCTTTAACCAGTTCATTTACCAATTTTTCGTCACGAATATCGCCTTTTACAAAATTGACCTTGTCGTTTATCCCCTCCAAATTAAAAATATTTCCTCCATACAAAGGATGCAAAGAATCTAAAATTGTTACTTCGGCTCCCAAAAAAATAAGCTCATGAGCCAAATTACTGCCAATAAAACCCGCACCGCCGGTTATCAGAACTTTTTTCCCTTTATAATTTGATAAACGTTTATCTTTCATAATTTTCGTAATTTTCCAGTAATGGGAGTGCCGCGTCGCGTTCCGAAATAATAGGATTTTCTACCGGCCAATTTATCCCGATAGCAGTATCGTTCCAAATGACACCTTTCTCAAGAGCTGGGTCGTATTCAGCAGTGCATTTATAAACAATTTCCGCCTCATCACTTAAAACGCAAAAACCATGCAAAAAACCTTCAGGAATGAAAAACTGTTTTTTATTTTCAGCTGAAAGATTAATTCCAATCCATTTACCGTATGTTGGGGATTTTAATCTTAAATCAACCGCTACGTCAAAAATTTCCCCCCTTACGCACCAAATTAATTTAGCCTGGGCCTTCGGATTAATCTGCATATGAAGCCCCCTCAAAACTCCTTTTTTTGAAAAGGATTTGTTTTCTTGTGTAAAAAAACCAGTGATGCCAAATTTTTCGAAGTCTGATTTTTTAAAAATTTCCGTAAAAAATCCCCTTTCATCTTTCCAAATTGAAGATTCTATAATTATAGGCCCGGGTATTTCTACTTCGCTAAATTTAAAAGCCATATTCTTATTTCCCTTTATTTTTTAAAATGTTTTCGTATATATCCGACACTTTAGCACCATAATCATCCCAGGTAAAGCCGCTCGAAACTCTTAATCGCGCCGAATCGCCCATCATTTTTGCCGCTTCCGGATTTTCATAAAAATACAAAATTTTTTCTTTAATTTTTTCAACGCTTCTAATTGGAATAACGAAACCGTCTAATCCGTCTCTAATAATGTCTTCCCCGCCGGTATTTGTCGTGCATATGACAGGCAAGCCGCAAGCCATGGCAATCGGCTGAATTAATGCCAGTCCTTCTTCTATGGAAGGCATAACAAAAACCGTACCTTGGGAAAAAATTTTATTTATTTCGGTAAACGGTACATAATCAATCCGCTTATAATGCCCGGCGTATTTTTTTAAAAACGGGACTATTTCTTCATTTACCGGACCCGCTAAAAGCAATTCGGAATTTTTAAGATTCAATTCTGAAAAAGATTTCAAAAGATAATGAGTTCCTTTTCTCAAGCTTAATCCTCCTCCGAAGATTACGCGAAAAACATTGTCCTTCTTAGGTAATGGCTTAAAAAGCGACAAATCAACGCCATAAGGAACGTGAATTAATTTTTCCGCCGGAAATCCCTTTTCTATAAAAGTATTCTTTACGAAAACCGAAGGGACTTCCACATAATCCGCTTCCTCATATTCCCGCAACTCCTTTTTAATAATTTCAGGATGCGGCAAATCCGGCCTTAAACCGTATTTTTCATATTCTTCTTTTAAAATGTCGTTTTGATAGACAATATGGGAACTTCCTCTTTCTAAAATAGTTTTTGCCCCCAGGCTTTTCGCCTTTCTTAAAGAATACAAAGACACACTTGAAAAACCGATGAAAATATCCGATGAACGCACTTTGTGGCTGGCCAACTTATCATAAAAATTGCTGATTAATAGTTGGGTATTATAAATATCCTTTGTAAACGGCGGCAATTTAGCCAACCCTCTTTTTAAAATTTCAGCGCTCAAAATTGAAGTTATCTTCTCTTTTGGAATGTTAAATTTTTCTATTGCGAAAAATTTAGGATAAGAAGTTATTAGTTGTTCCAAGCGTCCGCGCTTAACCAATTGTTGTGCCATATTAAAAGCGTGAAATCTCCCTAAAACAGAAATTGAAATTTTCATAAATTTAATCAATTTTTATGTATTTTTTATACCAAAGCCACAAAGTAAAAACGCGCCATTTCATAGTTTTGTCTTTTTGAACTTCCTGTAAATTAAGATAATCAAATTCGTGTTTGAATTCCTCATCAATTAAAAAATCAACGGGGATATTCTCGCTCCAACGGTCAATCGGAGCATAAAATCCTTGTTTATCTTTTCTGTCTAAAATCTGGTGCGGAATTAAATCTTTCAACGATTCTCTTAATAGCCATTTTCCCTTATTATCCCTGATTTTAAATTCATTGGGTAAAGAAATCATAAATTCCGCCAATCGATAGTCCAAGAACGGTCCTCGGGTTTCTATGGCAAAAGCCATTGAATTTCTATCATCGTAATGCAAAAAACCGGGCAAAGACCAATAGAACAAACTATTCAAGAGATAACTGTTCAAAATTGTTTTGTTCTTAAAATGAACGTAAAAATCATCGACAAGTTTTAATTTTCCTTTTTCCGCGAAAAATTTTCCGTAATTTCTAAAAACGTAAATTGCTCTAAAAATATTTTTAATAAAGGCCGGGAAAGAATGAAAAAACGCCCTTAAGCTAAAATTTTTAAAATTAAAATTCCTGATTCTGTCCGCCTCGTATGCCGGCAAAAAAGTATGAACATAACCGCCTAGAATTTCATCTCCTCCCTGCCCCGTTAAAACAACCTTAATGCCATTTTCATTAATTTTTTCCATCAACAAAAAATGAGCAACCATTGAACCATCTGCAATAGGAGTTTCTTGGTGATAAATTACTTTTTCCAATGATTTAAAAAAGTTCTCCGTTTTTATCTCAATCCATACTGGATTAATATTTTTATACTGTTCCGTAAGAGTTTCAGCAAATTTTCTTTCATCCAACGGATCGCCCGGGTAAACGGCAGAGAATGTCTTTATTTTATTATTTAACGCATCGGGCGAAGCTACGGCTGCGACAATCGCGGAAGAATCCAACCCCCCGGAAAGAAGAGCCGCCAAAGGCACATCCGAACGCAACCTGATAGAAACGGCGTTCAAAAATAATTTTCTAAATTCCTCGCAAACTTTATTTTCGTCACGATAATCACGAGATTTAATTACGGATAAATTCCAATATTTTTTCTCTACAGTCTTTTCCGCACCCTTTTCGCCCAAGCCAAATTCTAGAAAACTAGACTGCCCTACCTGAGATATCCCATCAAAAAACGTTTCTTCCGTATAATCTAACGACCTGTTCACTAAAAAGTTAATTACTGCCTTGTGATTAACTTTAAAATTATTTGTATAATTTTTTAAGGCCTTAATTTCTGAACTAAAAACTACGGCGCCATCGACAAAACAATAATGCAGCGGCTTAACTCCAAATCTATCCCTTGCCAAAATCAAACGTTTCGCTTTTTTGTCATAGAACGCCAAAGCAAACATTCCATTCAATAAATTCAAGCCGCTGCCGATATCATTCCTGAATTTTTTCAAAACGCTAAAAAGCACTTCGGTATCGGATTTTGTTTTAAGATTAAATTTAAATTCATTCTGTAACTCCACATAATTATAAATTTCTCCATTAAAAACTAAAACAAAATCTTCGTCTTTAAACGGCTGATTAGCTGCTGACGATAAATCAATAATTTTCAGCCTGTTAAACCCGACAGCGAAATTATCATCAAAATAAAAATCCGTGTCATCCGGACCGCGATGATTAATTATTTTTGTTGACTTTTCAACCAAATTTTTAAAACCCGATGTATTTTTGCTTAAAATTCCGGAAAATCCGCACATAAATTTATTAAACTAATTTAAAATAAATATCTAAAATTTTTTCTGCCCGATCCTCGTAAGAATAATCCCCTGAAACGGCTCGCTTATAACCGGCCGCTGCCACATCATTCCTTTCTTTCTGATGCGACAAATAAAAATCAATTTTGCTTTTCATTTCTTCGTAATCGCCGAAAAATTCTGCTTCCTTGCCTTCTTTAAACAAACTCATAGCCTCGTCTGTACGCTCATGAAGCATGAAAGCGCCGGATGCCGGTATTTCATAAGTTCTGGACGTTTGCACGTCGCGATTATGCTTTCTTAAAAAAGCCAGAACTATCTTTGAGGCATTGAAAGCGCGCGATAAATCTTCACAAAAAAGAGGCTGGAACTGAATGCATTTTTTTTGCACCAAACAGCTATCGTGTGAAATCTTATTCCATCCATTGCCATAAATCTTAATATCGTACCCGTCATTGCATAATTTTTCCAAACATTCCACTCTCTTGTCCTTCGCATAAGTTCCGACAAACAATACGTCCGCTCCTATTTTTTTTATTTCATCTTCAGATACTTTTACGGGATGATGACAACTCGCGTCAACCGCATGCGGAATAAAAACCGCCATTTTAGCCCCTGCGCTCATAAGTTCTCTTACATTGAAAGATTTTGTGGAAAAATGGCAGTCATAAAAAGATATAGAATCATAAAAATCCTTACTAGCATTTTTAGGATAAAATATATCATCAGGATACCAAGAAAAAACCTTAATTCCTAAAGATTTTATCTTTTGAATTGTTTTCAGCCTAACAAGAACCGGCTTAAAAAAAAGAACGAAATCAGGAATTTTTTCATTCACAAACTTTATAATTTCCGAATTTAATTTACCAGTATTGATATATAAAGGAGTTTTTGATTTTGGCAAAAAATGGTTAAAAAGCTTGTTTAAAAAACTAATTTTATATAAAGGCCCGTCATCTAAAAAACTAACTTTATAGCCTATTTTTTCAAAAGCTTTTTTATAAGAATTTAACCTGCCATAAAAAACGGCGTCTCCCACCAAAAGAATCGATAAATTTGGCTTGCCTAAAGGCTTAATCATGTTTATATTTATTATAATATTTATTATAATAATCGCAATGAATAAAAATAATAAAAATCCCCTGGTTAGTATTTGCATACCCGTGTACAACGGGGAAAAAGAGCTATCAAGAGCTATCGAAAGCTGCATATGCCAAACATATTCAAATTTAGAAATTATTATTTCGGACGATGGGAGTACTGACAAAACCAGCGAAATTGTAAAAAAATACGCCATTAAAGACAAAAGGATAAAATACGTGAAAAGCGATACTAATTCAGGCGCCGTTAAAAATTTCTTAAAAGCCGTTAATTCGGCATCCGGAGAATTTGTCCAAATTTTGAACCATGACGATTGGCTTTCTAATAATTACGCCGAAGAGGGCGTTAAAAAATTTAATCTTTATCCGGAAGCCGCGGCTATTATTCCAAAATCCATATTTGTCGATGAAAAATTAATTGGAAACAAGAGAATTTTTGAATTAAATTCCAAAGTTTCTTTCAAACCCGAAATTTTGAAAACCGAATACATTGTGAGGAATTTTTATAAAATAGATTTTGGATCAATATTTACACTCTCTTTTATAAGGAAAAATGATCTGAAAGAAGGGTTGTACTATCTTAATAAAATAATAATAAATAAAGACAATGATGAAATATCCCGAGAGACAAAGAATTATTTAAAAATCGGCTGGGGTATGGATGTCATAACACCGTTACATATATTAACAAAATACGATTTCACGGTTACGACCGAAGAATCTGTTTACGTTAAAATGGAGCAAACCGCAAATTTGGGCAAAGCCGTAAAATTCGATTATAAGACAATCATTGGAGTAGTTGGCTATCCGGATTATATGCTAAATTGTCTTTTGCATGTTTATAGACAATATTGGCTAAAATACATGCAAGGAATGAAATATTTCGTTGGAGCGCAGACTATAAATAGCGTAATATTGGGATTCTTTAAAAATAATTTACGGCTTGATTATTTCAAAGGAACAAAAAAAGTGATGAAAAAATTTTTTGGAGCGTATTCTTTATTCGAGAAGATTTGCGTTATCACAATTTTCACGCCAATTTTAATGGTGCGTTCAATAAAGGTGGTTAAACGAAAACTGTCGCCTCCGCGATATCCTGAAAAATCAATCTGCAAACCGGAATTATTCCTAGACAACAATTGCAGCTTTAACGCTTTTTCGAATAACTAAAGAGCCTGTTCTCACAAAAAATGCCTTTAAAAGCGTGGGGTAATTTAATACTTCGCAATTATTTGCCATAAACCATAAAATCGCCGCATAAGGATCGATATGATTGCAGGCATCGGAATCGGCGATTAAAAATTCATCATAATTAGGGCATAGTTTTTTGTATGCCAAACGATTCATTGATTCTCTATTTAATAAAAATTTAACCATTAAATATATTCTTTTTGGCACGACATAGGACAACCTGAATAAAATATTATTTCTTAATATAATTGATAATTTAACTAATCTGCCTTTGAGATCTAAATCTTTATATTTTTTTACAGCGTAACCGCCGCTGGCCCACGGCCTTACCTGCCAAGCCGGTTTAAATAAAATTAATCCGCTCGGTTTCAATACGCGCAACATTTCGTTTAAAGCATTATCAATATCGGGAATATGTTCAAAAACTGTATTGGTAAAAATGGCGTCGAAAGAATTATCTACAAATGGATATTTCTTTTCCGATTCTATTGTAAAAAACGGCTTATGATATAAATTCTTCAAATTTTCCGAAATATCAATCCCCGTATAATCATCAATGATGTCTTGAAATTTTCCGTTTCCACTGCCAATTTCAAGAACTTTTTTATCTTCTAAATTGAAATCTGTTATAAATTTTTTAAGCTCCGCGTAAAAAGAATCCCCTTTTATTGTTTCGAAGCTAATTGGCGAAAAACTTAATTTACCGTGAAATTCAACTTCATAAAATTTTTTGTATTTTTTAGAATCCATAATGGCTTAATTATAGCAATCTTATAAAAAGAAAGGGAGGGATATTTCCATATCCCTCCCAGGTTATTTTGTTCCCATCGAATGCTCATAACGCTTTGCAGGAGCGCCAAGATTAAATGGGATTTTCAGACCGTTACGGACATCCCTTTCAAGGTAATCGCGAAGCGACACAATCTTTTCCGTACTAAGATAATCGGTATAAACATAAGATTTGTAGCCGCCATCAGGATTTCCCTTATAGTAATCCGCAATTTTGAGGTAATCCACTTCAACGCTGTAAAGCCGTTCGCCATTATGGGTGTAAACCCAAATTCCAGGCGAGTGCAAAACTGCGTCGTCGTAGTAAGCCGTTCCGGGATAAACCGAAATTACCGCCGCATCAAAATCATCAGGCCTTACGTCCAAAAGCCATTCGCGTGTTTCCATTACCGTATTTTCGGATTCACCTGGGTGACCAATCGACATTAACGCTTTTACTTTCAGCCCGCTTTTTTTCGCGATTTCTACGCATGCGGTATTTTGCGCTTTGGTTGATTTCTTATTCATACTTAAAAGCATTTTATCCGATCCGGATTCAAAACCGACCAAAAGCCATCTGAAACCCGCCCGAAACATCGCTCTTGCCTGTTCTTCTGAAAACAAATTGGCGCGGATAAATCCCCTAAGCCGGAAATCAACGCCCAGTTTGCTTTGAAGATCAGACACCGCATTCATAAGACTTACGAAAGTTTTGGGTTTTAAATTGAGTTCGTCATCATAGAACATAAACCCTTTTACTCCGTACGTTTTATAAAGCAACTCTATTTCCTGAACGATGTTTTCTACTGACCGCGTTCTTGTCTTGTGAAAAGTAGGAGACTTTCTCCCTCCGCAAAATCCGCAGTCAAACGGACACCCAAGCTGGCCGATAATGCTTAAAGCCCTTTCGCCGTCGATTGAATAATGATAACTATTGACGTCGATCAGATGCCGTGCCGGAAAAGGAAAACCGTTAAGCCGTGAATTATCGAGAAAAAGACCGGATTCCAAATCATCCGCGTCAACCACCTTTGAAACACCTGCTTCCAAGGCTGCGAATATCGCATTTTCGCCATCTCCCGCAACAACGACATCAAACATGGCAGTTAAATCAGAAAATGCTTTTGCCGCTCTACCATCAATGTTTTTGCGGCGTTCATTCTTGTAAGCGGCGTTAACCAGAGTCGCATGCGGACCGCCAAGAATAATTCGAGCCGTAGGTCTGTTTTGTCTTATCGCATTGGCTATTTTCACCACTGCCGGCATTTGAGGCGTTGTCGCCGTTATGCCAAAAACAAAGATGTCCCGCCGCGATAGATAATCACAAACCATATCCGCGTAATTCGCCACTCCCGATAAATCCAAAACTTCAACGCCATACCCTGATTGTTCCAGAACTGCCGCAACCTTCAAAACACCTATTGAAATAAAAACTCTTTCGTCGAGCAAAAATGCCGACGGCGGAATAATGAAACAAACAGAATCCGCTCTTTTTTTCATCTTTATCACCCCTTTCCTTATTTAAAGTAGTGTTAAATTGCTTTAAAAAGAAAAGCACAAAAAGTTAATAAAGTCAATATTTATTTGTGTTGAACGACGGTAATTTAAATTATTTAAATAAAAAGCCGGCTCCTTTCAAAAACCGGCTACGTTCAATCGATCGCTCTCCTAATTAGAAACAAGAGGCCATCGCACGCATGACAGGATCAAAATTCTGATTGTCAACCTCAGAAAGAGAAAACCATTTGATTTCACTGTATTTTCCGCTTTGTGGCGGGAAATATTTCATTTCTCCCCGTTTTACGCCCAACGAGAAAACAACAACCAGACTATGCCGTCCGTTTTCTTTAGGCGGATGCTTACGCAAAGGAGAAACAAAAGAGTTGACGCACAGAAAATCAAGTTTGTTGAAATCCGAGCCAATTCCAAACTCTTCCTTCAAAACGCGATTCGCTGTTTCCATTGGCGATTCACCGGGAATGATTCCTCTTCCCATTGTCCACCACATCCGCGGATGTTCACGACGGAAACCAAGCAAAATTTTTTTACTTGAAAATTCTGCGACAACCGGTACAACATCGACAAACGCCGGAACAAAATTATCGTAGAATTTTCCAAGTTCTTTGGCGGACAAATTACTTGACCTCCGACGAAAATCACCATAAACAAAATGGTTTATCGCATGCCTGCACTTTTTCATAACTGCCTCCTTAATATTATATTGTCAAAAAATCTAAATAGAGAATAAAATATTTATTCAATTTTGTCAAATAAAATATTAACGTTCTAAGACCTGATAGCGCGCAAAATGCCTTCGACGTCTTTATCGAAAGAATAATTCTTTATTATTTCAAGCGATTTTTTACCGAAAGATTGCCTCTTTTTGTCGTCTTTAACCAACTGTTCAAGGCAATAAACCAAATTTTCAATTTCTCCGGTTTTATAGATAAGACCGTTTTTATTTTCAAGCACTAAATCCGAAATCGCTCCGACAGTATCTGAAGCTATTATAGGCAATCCGAAACACATTGCCTCATTAACAACAATTCCCCAACACTCATTAAAAGAGGGTATGACAAAAATATCGGCTATTGCGTAATATTCCGGCGTCTCGGTAAGATTTTTAAATCCGGCAAAAACAACATCCTTGAGATTGCGATCTCTGGCGTATTTTTCCAGCTCGGGACGTAGATTCCCATCCCCCACGAATATCAGCGACAAACTTTTAGTTTTCGGTTTATAGTTTTTAGCTAGCGACTCGTACGCCTTTAATAAATCCATCGGTCTTTTTCTGTTTACCAATTTACCGACAAACAAAATAACAATATTATTTTTAACTTTTTCCCTTTCGCGGACTTTTTTACGATCAATAGATTCTGATAACTTATAAAAATAATCGTTATCCGTGGCATAGGGCATGGAAATCAATTTATTTTCGGGCACGCCGTGATATTTATAGAACTTTTTATCTTCATTTCCCATATACAGGAAATGTCTGATTTTTTTAAAAAACACCGTAAGAATGATTTTTTTAAGCCCTCTTTTCCATAAAGGCTTAACTAATTCGCAGGCAAAACAATTATCTCCGTGCATCGCTACCGAAATTCCCAAGAGAAACGCCGTCAACACGGCTAAAATATTCGTAAAAGAATTCCACCCATGGACAAAAAGAAGATCGTATTTGCCGTTTTTTAATTCTCTCACTATCCCGAAATTTATTAATCCCAATAAATAATTTTCCGGCCTAGGCGAATAATTTTTTAAAAACTTATAATTATAACCGTCTAAAAGAGGAAGATCCCATTTTATATTTTTTCCGAGCTCATGGTCAAAACTTTCTTTGCCAACTCCAAAATCCCAACAAAAATAAACCGTTAAATCAACCTGCGGCTCTTTTGCCAATTTCTGGAAAAGCGGCACTTGATATTGAATCGGATGAGAGGTTAAAATCGCTAATTTACGCATTTGTATTAAATACTATAAAAATTTCCGCATTAATTCAATTCTGTCTGTTTTTTTAGAAAAAATATAACGCCATATTGTCTTTTTAATGTCAATTATGTATACTCCAAAACAGCACTAATTAAAATAACCTATATGGAGGCATATCATGAAAGAAAAGGTTTTGATAATCAAACCGGGATATTGCGAGGTTCTAACTAACGAATCGGGAAAAACAACAAGTCTGGGAGACGTTTTAAGAAGTACGGCGATCCTGCATCTTTACAAGGATTCTTCCGTAAGCTGGGTTACTGACGAAGCAGCCATTCCCCTCCTTGGTGGAAATCCCTACATCGACAGGATTTTCCCTTTTAACTTAACAACCGTGCTCCAGCTCCAAGCGGAAAAATTCGACGTCGTCATAAATCTCGAAAAAGTTCCGGGTATTTGCGCCTTTTCCGACTCGCTTAAGGGATGGCGAAGATACGGATTCAGGTTTGATTCTGAAACCGGCACCGCCAAATCTTATGACGGCTCCCAACATGTTCTGGAAATCTGTTTCAGCGAAGAAGGCAAAAGAACCAATCAAAGATGCTGGGAGGAATTCGTTTTTGAGATGGTCGGTTCCAAGTGGCAAGGAGAAATGCCGGTATTGGGCTACAAACCCGAATCGCAAGAGATTTTCGACGTCGGGTTCAATCATCTCGTCGGCGCAAAATGGCCCACAAAAGCATGGCCGCTTGAAAGCTGGAAACAGCTTGAAAGCCTTATCGGAAATGATTTGTCAGTATCATGGCAAGAAGGAATTGATTCCATAGAAAAATATATTGAATGGATAAATTCCTGCCGGACGGTCGTAACCAACGACAGCCTTGGATTGCACATTGCCCATGCGCTATCAAAGAAAATCATCGCCTTGTTCGGACCGACGTCGCCAAACGAAGTCTACGTAAAAGACGGAATAAAAATCATTCCAAACATTATTCCGCCTTGCATGCCGTGCTTCAGCAACAAATGCCGCATGAATAAAGAGAGCTGCATGCACGACATCGACCCAAAAACAGTATTCAGAGAATTAAAAGCAATCAGCCGCTAGTGCAAAAGCGGCAAAACCACGAAACCCCGTTTTCCAAAAAGCGGGGTTTTTTTCTTGACAAAATTTTATTTTATTGGGAATATAACAATAGCTCATAAACAAACGCACTTAAATCATTTAAAAATATATGGACGTAAGGAGGAATCATGAAAACCGCTGAAAAGGAGCTTATTCTTGACGGCCACAAGCTTTGGCTACCCGATCACCGAAACAGGCTTTTGTCTTGGACCGCCGGCGAAAACATCGCGCCCATCACCATTGATTGCGCTTTAACTCGCCGATGCACATACCGTTGCGTTTATTGCTACGGCAAACTCCAGGCAAACGACGAAAAGAAAATCACAAAAGACGTTGTTTTCAGATTTTTAGACGATGCGGCAGAAATAGGCGTCCGCGCCATCAGCTTTGTCAGCGACGGCGAATCGACATGCTCACCACATTTCTACGATGCTGTCTTGCGGGGAAAAGCCAACGGAATGGATATGGCGGTCGGCACAAACGGCTATCTTCTCAAAGAGGAACGCCTTGAAGAAATTTTGCCCGCCTTAACGTACCTGCGTTTTAACATTTCAGCGGCAGAACCAAGACGGTATGCGGAGATTCACGGCTGCGACGAAAAGTGTTTTTATCGCGTTATCAAAACCATCAGGTCGTGCGTTGAGATAAAAAAAAGAAAAAAGCTTAACGTCACGATAGGACTTCAGATGGTTTTCTTGCCGGCATTTTCCGATCAGGTTTTACCCCTGGCGAAGCTAGGCAAAGAACTAGGCGTTGATTACACCATTTTCAAACATTGCAGTGACGATGAAAACGGAACCCTAAAAGTAGATTACGGCCAATACCACAACGAAACGACCGTCAATCTCTTGAAAACGGCCGAAACGCTTTCCGACGAAAAGAGTAATTATTCCGTGAAAGCCAAATGGTCTAAAATCATGGAGGGCAACAAGCGTTGTTACGAACAATGTTTCGGGCCGGCGTTTATCATGCAATTTTCCGGCTCCGGGTTGGTCGCGCCATGCGGAATGTTGTTCGGCAAAGATTACAAAAAATACCACATCGGAAACATAGCCGAACAGTCGTTCAAGGAAATTTGGCAGTCCAAGAGATATCGCGAAGTTCTTAATCTCATCTCCTCGGAACGGTTTAACGCCAAAACAATGTGCGGCTATCTTTGCCTACAGCACAAAGTCAATGAATTCCTATGGGACTTAAAACGCCCGAAAGGAAAATCAGCGGAAAACATCGAGACGGCGCTAAAAAAATACGATCACAATTCATCGGCCGTCGTCCATAGAAACTTTATTTGAAACATAAGTTTAAAGTAAAAAATAACCGCCAACCTCAATGACTCACTGAGTCCGAGATTGGCGGTTTTTTCTTTTCAGATAAAGTTAACGTGTTGGGGAGGATTTTTCAAACCGTTCAAATACAGATTGCACTCTTCCATCCTGCAGCCTTTTCTGCATGACGAAGCGTCGAAATCGCGCATCAATTTCCAATTGCTTTCGCGCAATTCTCCCTCCCAAATCTGCTGGAACGTTTGAGAATAGATATTCCCCAAACAGAACCTTTTATCGTTCAAAAATACGGAACAGGAGTAGACATTTCCAAAAACATCGACATACCCCCAGAGAAACGGAACCGACGGACAACGATTGTATTCCTTGGGAGCATCAACCGAATTGAATGCGTTTTCCCTCAGAACGATTTTAAAACCTTTTGTATTTGATCTTTCGACGATCTCTCTGATTTCCGGCATAAAATCTTGGGCATTGACCTCTTTATGATTGACGCTTGAGGGATGCTGCGAATACGGCTTTAAAACCAAATAATCGCAACCGATTCCTCCCAAGAGCTTTGCCAGAATTTCAACCTCTGAATAATTTTCCTGCAAAACGATCATTTGACCGCCGATAACGCAACCGTTATCCTTTCTCGCCTTAATGGCGTTTTCCATATTCCTCAATACCAGTTCAAAATCCTTTTCGGGCGCCCCATGAATCATGCCGTAGGTTTTCTTTGTGCCGGCATCGATGCTCACTTTTATCCAACTTATCGCATCGATGGCTTTTTTGCAAAAAGTCCGCGTCAAAGCCGCTCCGTTTGTCGTGATCGCGACGTCTATGCCCGCTTTTTTGGCGAAAACCGCAATTTCAGCCATATCCTTATGCAAAAGCGGTTCTCCTTCTCCGGCAAACATCACGCTCTTAATGCCGAGATTGGCGATTTCGGAAATACGTTTTTTCAAGACGCTTTTATCAAGAAATTCTTTTACGTATCCCCTGAAATCCAATCCGCAAAAGATGCACCGATGATTACAAGCACCGGACGGGGAAATTTCAAGATAGATCGGGTACACCTTTTTTGCCTTTTCCCAATCTTCCGCCTCAAGCCACTCAGCCACTCTTCTAGGATGAAAGTTGAGCTTGTGTGAATCCATTGTCATTTTATTCATCAGACTATTCCTCCTTTATTTCCATATATTTTATTTTTTATTTTTATTTATTTTCAAAGAATCTATTAGCCTTATAACATTTTCTTTATTTTTATGCAACACCTTTATTTTTTAAAATAAAAGAGACCCCAAGAGCAAAAGGGGTCTCCGGCTCTAAAAAGAGCCCTCGAACAAATTATTTGAAGGTGTTTTTTTTGACGGCGTTTCGCACTCCAGACCAGCCAGTCTTAACGCGCTCGACACAATCTCTTCACTGCCCGGATAGTAATCGTTTTCCAAAACCGGACTTGTGGGAGTTTGATGCTCGGGCAAATTAATCCTGACAATATTAGCCCTAAGGCTACTTGCAATGTTTTCCGAGACAATCGCCGCCACTTCCGCGCTTATACTGCAATTCTTCCAGCCCGTATCGGCGACTATCAATCTTCCCGTTTTTTTGACAGATTGACAAACTGTTTCCGCATCGATGGGCCTCAAAGAGCAAAGGTCTATCACCTCGGCCTCTACACCTTTTCCCGAAAGAATCTCCGCCGCCAACAAAGCTTCTTTAACCATGAAAGAGAAAGAAACTATGGTGACGTCTTTTCCTCCACGCGCCAAAACCGCTTTATTCAGATCGAGCCGATAGATTTCTTCAGGGACAAAACATTTTTCCCCATAAAGCCCTCTGTGCTCGATAAAGATGACCGGATCTTCGCCTTTTATGGCGGAAATCAGGCAACCCTTGGCCTGATACGCGTTTGACGGCATCACAACCCTAAGACCGGGAATGTGAGCGAAAAGAGATTGAGGCGACTGGGAATGTTGAGCTCCCTGTCCCCTGCCGCGACCGATAACAGAACGTATAACAACCGGCGTTGATTTACCATACAGATATTTCCACTGCGCAAGATGATTGACTATCTGACTCATCGATACCAGCATGAAATCGGCCCTGGCATGGACTAAAACCGGCCTTTTGCCGTTTAGAGCCGATCCCAGACAAATCCCCGTAAGCGCCTCTTCTGAAAGCGGTACGTCGAACACGCGTTCTTTCCCAAATAGCGAAACTAGTTCCGCTGTGCTTCCGAAAATCCCATTGGGATAATCGACGCCGAGCCCGATGACAAAAACCGAAGAATCCTCTTCCATTGTTTGTGTCAACGCCTCATTCAAAGCCTGCGAATACGTCAACTCTCTCATTTTTTCCTCCCTAAACCGTTTCCGCGAAAGAACTTTCCTTTGCGAAATAAAAAGCGTTTTCCAGTTCATCTTTGATCGATGACTCCAAAACAGCCAATTCAGTTTCGGAAAACAGTTTTTCCGCTAAAAGAAAATTTCTGTATTTTTTAACGGGACAATTTTCAATATCGATCTTATAATTCGGACCGACATGATCTGCCCACCTGTTAACCGCGCACTCCACCAAAAAAGGGCCGTTCCCGCGCAAAATATTTTCTTTCGCTCCGGAAAAAGCATTAAAAACCGCCAAGACGTCTCTTCCGTCAACTTTGCGATTTTTAATAGCGAAGGCTTCGCCTTTTTTGTGGATATTGCCGAACGATTCACGAATGTTGCTTGCCGAATTCGTAGCAAGGCCGTTGTTTTCACAAACAAAAACCACGGGCAGTTTATGAATCGAAGCGAAGTTGAGGCTTTCATAAAAAACCCCTTCTTCAACGGCCCCGTCGCCGAAGAACACGACTACAATTCTGCGCGAACCGTCAAGTTTCGCGGCAAAAGCGTCGCCAACGGCAATAGGAATCGTCCCACCGACAATTGCCGACGTGCCGAAGAAACCGGCCGATTCATCTATTATGTGCATTGAACCGCCTCTGCCTCCGGTGCAACCTACCGCTTTGCCATAAAGCTCCGCAAGCAATCGTTTCAAATTTCCTCCACATGCAAGATACGCGGCATGTCCGCGATGCGTGGCGTAAACGTGATCGCCGGCATTCAAACCGGCGCAAACACCGACCGCCGACGCCTCCTGGCCCAAAGAAAGATGGACCGGACAACGCATTTCCTGTTCGGGATAACGCCTGGCAATCTCTTTTTCCGTTTCCCTGATGAGAACGAGCTTTTTGAACATTTCCAAAAGAATATTTTCCTTCACGGCAAACACCTCCTTCTAAGATTATTTTTTTGTGTTATGTACTTTTTAGCTTTTACCATAAATTTTAAATAAAGTAAAGGGCCGATATATCTCAATCGACCCTTAAAACTACTTTATCTCAACCGAGGAATGACCGTATTGTTGAAAACGATCGGTCTTTATTTTGACATCGCAAGGATTGCAATGACCAAACCAATCGCACCGCCGAAATTCGTCTTTAATCTGGAACTGCGGATCAAGGATATTCCCTATGGAATTTCTCCGACAATAGATATCTGCCGTACATCTGAACACGTCGCCGTTCGGACCGATTATAAGCTCCGTAGTCTTACACAAAACCGTTTTCCTCTTTTCTTTTTTTATCGCTTCGGGATAACGATATTCGCCGTAGACCTTGCCGTCGTATTCTCCTAAAAATTCTTTTGTGCGGAAATCAATGCCCACTTTCCGGCAAAACCTCTGAGCGCGCTTTATTTCCGATTTCTGTTCGGGATGCATTACGCCCCATATGCCGATGCTGAATCCCGCATTCTGAAGACACAAAACCTTCTTCATCAAAGAATCTAAATCCATTTGTTCAGGGTGATAGCTGACGCGGATAGAAGCGTATGGAGCCTCTCTTCTCAATCTTTGAGGGTTGATGTTATCCAAGAAAACCTTTTCATCGCGAAGATTCGTCAAAACATCAATTGATAATTCTGTTTTGATATTTTTAACGATATCCGCGAAACCTTTGTGAAGCGTCGGCTCTCCTCCTTGAAAAGTTATCGGCAAATCAGGCTTTGAAATTATCCTGTTTAAACCGACAGCCCACTCGCTGGCCGACAGATGGTTCCATTTGGAACATTTTGGCTGCAATTCAAAGTTGTTGATACAAAAACTACAACTTAAATTGCATCTGAAGGTTAAAAAAACGGCGATATAGTTGTAGCTTTCCGGCATCAACAACGATTTCATACAAGTCACTCTCCTTTCATTATTAAATTCTAAAAGATCCCATTTACTATTCCTGTTTTTAATAAGGCAAGATTACAATAAATCTCGAAAAAAGTAAAGACTTTATATTGACAAAATTTAGTAAATATGATAATATCCCGATAGGTCTTAAAAAACTTCATAAAAAGGAAGGAGGTGATTTTAATGCAAAATGCGAACGTCAAGTTTGAATCCAAACACGATTTCACTGCAAAACTGCGCCAACCGTCTTTACTGCCAAATCTGAAAAACTATTTAGACTGGCAGCGATTAGTGCGGGGAGCAAACGCAAACGGAGGCAAACTGCCGGAAGTACCGGACTGGTTAATGCCCGTATCCATTAACTTGGATCTTACAACGGGCTGCAATTACCGTTGCGTCCACTGCATAGACGCAGATATTCTAAACGGAACCAGCCACAACCATGAGACGCTTATGGCATCTCTGGAGAATATGATTAATTGCGGATTGCGTTCCGTAATTATCATCGGCGGCGGCGAGCCAACGCTTTACGCCAAATTCGAAAATGTCGTGCGCTTTCTTAAAGAACGTGGCGTTCAAGTCGCGATAGTAAGCAACGGTTCACGCAATAACGTGATTTTGAACGTTATCGACTGCCTCGACGAGAAAGATTGGGTGCGCTTTTCACTGGACGCCGGAACAAACAACACATTCACAAAAATGCATAGACCGAGAAAGATTATCACATTAGATGAAATCTGTTCTTGGGCTCCACGCATCCGCAACCGCAACCCGAAAGTGCCGCTGGGCTTTTCATTCCTGATAACGTGGGAAGGAAGCAAAAACAGCAATGGCACGAACATCATCCCCAACATCGGCGAAATCGTTGAAGCAACCAGATTGGCCTACGAACACGAATTCAATTACATTTCTTTTAAGCCGTTCCTGGTCCGCCAAAACGATGCAGAAGTCATGAACCCGGAAACGATGCTGGAGTTTGAACGCACAGTCGCGAACATCAAGTCCGCGATTGATGAGGCAAAAAGTTTTGAAAAGGACGGCTTCAAGGTCATCGAAAGCACGAACTTGAAAGTTCTTGAACAAAACACCTGGCGCAATTTTACCTGCCAGCCAAAAACCTGCCACATACAAGCGTTCAGGCAAGTATTCACGCCGATAGGACTATTCAACTGTCCGGGATACCGCGGGATAGAAAAAGCGCGGATAAACGGCGCCAACGCGTACAAAAATCAGGAAGAAATGCAAAAAGCCAGAAACAAAACCGCATATCTTCTGAACAACTTTAACGCGAACTCGGAGTGCGCTAACGTCACTTGCCTCTTCAATCAGGCTAACCACTGGATAGAAGAGAATATTGGCAACGGCCACAACCTCAAACCTTCCATAGAATCACACGATTACTACTTCTAAGACCGCAGTAGGCAATATAGAAATATATTCGTCCTACTGCGGCATTTTTTTACCGATTAAATTAAAAATTTCAAGACAAATTTCTTTTGGATCTACCACATTAATAGCAGTAACACATTTTTCAAATTTCGGCAGCTTCCTGTAATAATAACCGTCGCAACCAGGCACATTTCTGTTAATAAATACTTTAGAATTTTGGCCGTAAGGCAGCCAATTCCCGTTTAATTCCGCCGGAGAAAAAACCGCTAATACTTTTATTCCTTCCAAGGCCGCCATGTGCATTAAGCCGGTATTATTTGAAATCAATAAATTTAACTTTTTAATTATGAATTCCGTTTCCAATAATGAAGTTATTCCGCACAAATTTATAACCGCCACGCTTTTTACTTTAGTTTTTATATATTTGCCTTTTTCAACATCGCCATGCCCGCCAAAAATTACAATCTGGCAACCTTTATAATTTTTTAGAAGAAATTTGATAACTTCAACAAAATTATCCAACGACCACTGGTTATCTTCATAGCTCGCGCTGGGCATAATGCCAAAAATAAGTTTTGACTTTATTTTATATTTTTCAATGATTTTTAATGCAGATTCTTTTTTGTCGTTCGGGACCGGCAAATCGTAATTTATTCCTCCGCTAACCGGAATGCCGCAACGTTTCAACAAATTAATCAGCCTATCAACTTCATTATCAAATTGGTAAATTTTTGATTGTTCGCTCGCCCATAATTTAATAGTGCTTAATTCGAAACCAACCGTTTTTTTAGCTCCGCATAATTTTAAAAAAATGAAATTCCTGAATAAATATTTCAACATTATTAATTGCTGGGGCAAATATATCAACAAATCAAACGATTCTGCCCGCATCCTTTGGGAAAAATTATAAGCGCTCTTTAAGCTGCTTACTTCATCGGCATAATAAACCCATAATTTATCCATAAACGTAGCGCTTTCCAATAGTTCTTTTGCTCCAGGCCGGCCGTAACCGCCGGGAGACGTCAATAAAGTAATTTTAGAATAAGGATATGCCTTGCGTATTGCAATAAATGCCGGAATAGAACAAATTATGTCGCCGATATTTCCAATCCTATAAATGCAAATATTTTTCGGCGAAAGCGGAACTTTTTTAGGCCACAAAAGATTAGATATTAATTTCAGTAAAGAATTAACCGAATCGTAACAAAAACCGATAAAATAAGCCCGCATTTTAACCGAAAACGGTTCTTTTTTACTATTATCAGTAAATACTCTCCCTGTCATTGTAAGGTTTAAAGAAAAGATTCTTGGACTTCTAAAATTGATTCCGAGAAAATTTTAATAATTTCGTCTATTTCTTTTTTCGTCACATTGAAAGGCGGAGCGATCATCACCGCATCGCCGTTTACGCCGTCGACAAACCCTATACAAAAATACAATATCAACCCTCTTCTTTGAGCCGCTTGCAAAATTTTTTCCACCAGATGCGCATTTCTAGGAAACGGCTTTTTTGTTTTTTTGTCTTTAACAAATTCCACCGCCATCATCAGTCCCTTTCCGCGAACATCGCCAACAATATCAAATTTTAACAGTGGCTTAAGTTTCGACAAAAGATATTCCCCATTTTTAGCGCATTCATTGATCAAATTGTATTTTTTGATATATTCCAAAACGATGCTCCCCACTCCGGTCGTAAATGAATTATTTGCATACGTAAATCCGTGAGAAAAATTTCCACTCCCGTTTTTTATTGTTTTATATATTTTATCATTGCAAAATACCGCCGCTAAAGGCACTATGCCTCCTGAAATTCCTTTAGCCGCCGTTAAAACATCGGGCTTAATATTAAAATGTTCGCAAGCAAACCATTTACCGGTTCTCCCAAAACCGGTCATAACCTCATCAATAATTAAAAGAATTCCGTATTTATCGCAAATTTTCCTAATAATTTGGAAATACCCTTTGGGAGGAACGACCGCCCCGGCCGAAGCGCCGACAATCGGTTCAATGATAAGAGCGGCAATCGTATCCGGATTATTCTTTTTTATTGTTTTTTCAAATTCATAAGCGCAATTAGCGTCGCACCCCCAATTTGTTTTTTTATGCGGGCAACGATAAGAAGAATATCCCAAGAAAGAAGGAAATTTCAATAAATATGGTTCTGCTATTTTTCGAAAAGCCTCTTTGCCGGTAACGGAAAGCGCTCCCACAGTGGAACCATGATAGCTTGGCCAGGTATAAACGATTTTATATCTTTTTTTGTCACCCGCGTCGTAATGATATTGCCTTGCAAGCTTAATGGCAGTTTCAACGGCTTCCGAACCGCCTGACACGAAATAAACCCTGCTTATTCCTTTAGGTGTGATTTTACAAAGATTTTTAGCGTATTCCTCCATGCGCCTTGTCGTAAACTGCGAAGCATGAATAAAACCGGTTTCCGATAATTCCCCAATTTTTTTGCTAAGTTCCTTAACCCCGTGACCGATATTAGCTACTATCGCCCCGCCAACGGCATCAATATATTTATTGCCTTTATCGTCATATAAATAAATTCCCTTGCCGCGCACGATAGCCGGATAATCATAGTTCAGCCTTCTATGAAAAACGTTACTTTTTGAAATATTAAATTTATGGTTCATAATAAAAAATTTAGTTGATAATGGCTAAATTTATTTTTTTGCGCTCGCTACTATATTCTGTGAAAAAATTCCATTGCTCGAACCGGTTTCAATCAATAAATAAATATTTAAAATCGCATTTGTAATTTTTCCCAATACAAAACGATAAACGAGAAAGGTCCGTGCACTACCGGATAAGTGCCAAAAATTTCTACTTGTTTGAATTTTAAAATCGACAAAAGCTGATTCATGCTTTCTTTTGTAAAAAAAGTTTCATGTGATAAATCTCCAAATGCTATCCTGCCAAAAAACGGACTTTCAGCGTTTACGGTTTGAATAACTATTAACCCTCCATCTTTTAACGATTTATGAGCCAACTCTAAAATTTTCAAAATTTCTTCTTTCTTTAAATGCTCAATAAAATCGCGCATAAACAGTAAATCAAATTGTCCATTCTTGTCATTCAAAAACTCACCTGCATCTCCTTGAAATACATTATTTATTCCTAATTTTTTAGCAACACTTATCTGCTCTTCGCTAACATCAATGCCAACGGCGTTTTTATATCCTAGTTGCTGAAGCCAATAAACAAATCCCCCATTGCCGCAACCGATATCGGCAATATTAGCCGATTTATCTTTAGAAATAAACTTCCCGAAATAACTTTGCCAAACAATAAATTGTTTTTTTAAATTATCCAAATTTTGAGGACCGTAAAGATTAACGCTGTGCGTTGAAATGTATTTTGAATAAATTTTGTCGCGGTAATCCATAATTGCTAAATTTAATATCCAAAATACAAACTAACCTTCTATTGCTTTTCTGACATTTGAGTCGTCGGGCCAATAATTTAAAATCTCTTCGCCTATCTTTTCCGTATTCTCTTTGTCTCCTTTTAAGCGATATAAATCAAACAAATTATAAAGAACCGGCGGGAGATTCGGCCCAATAGTATAAGCTTTTTTAAAATATTCTTCTGATTTCTTATAATCTTCCTCGCTACCCGAAAACCTCCAAAGAGTCTCATTAAAAACTCCGCCCATGATAAGATGACGGACATTATTATTGAAAAGATATTTATCTATATAATTTACCAAGAAACGCGCCGTTGGTTCCTGAAAACCGGATTGAGTAATTACGCCCAAAATATCCGAAGAGAAAAATTTAACTACTTCTTCCTGACCTATTGGCGAATAAAAATTAAAAACTCCGCCAACCTGATTTTCAAATTGTTCTGCTGTATAAGTCCTACCTGATTGCATATCTGTTAGAGTATTAATATAAGCCTGTGCTTTTCCCCACGGTAAAATTGCGCCTAAAACGATACCTATAATCGTAAGTATTATAAAAATAATAATAATAAACTGTTTTAATAAGATTTTATACATCTTTATTTTTAAAATTAGACTTATAAACGGCAAAAGCAAAAAGCAAGAAAAGATTCAAATAAATCGGTGAAACATCAAATAAAACTATACCCTGCACAAGATAAGCTACCGGTATAGCAAACATTAAAGCTTTAATTAAAGTAATTTGTTGTTTTGTGTCTGCTTCAACTAATTTATTTTGATTTTTTTCATTTTTATCTATATCAACCAGCGGCTTTTTAAAAAGAAGATAATAAAATGCAATAAATATTCCCAAATAACTTAACAAACCCAAAATTCCGGTTTCCGCCAAATAATCAAGATAAATATTGTGCGCCCTATCAAACCAAGCGCCAAAACCAATATTGGGATTAAAATATTTAATATTAAAATGATGATCAAAAACTTGAAGAAAATTTTCCGGTCCCCATCCCAAAATCGGCCGTTCTTTAAATCCATCTATTGCCATCTTCCAAATAGTTACCCTATCTTGGAAGGTGTTCGCCGAAAGAGAAATGCTTAAAATACGTGAAACGCCGGGAACTGATTTTATAACCGGAGTATCTTTAAATTGAACTAAGGTAAAAACTAAAACCACCATTACCGCACCAGCTAAAATAATCCATTTCCGCCAACGTTTTGAAGAAAAAGCGAGACAGGCTAAAAAAGCCAACACTGAAGCGATAAGTCCGAGAAATGCTCCTCTTGTGCCTGCCATAAAAAAGACAATTAAAAGCGCTAATGCCGAAACCCATAAAGCTATTGCGCCATAAGAAAATAATTTATTTTTATATTTTGAAACCAAAAGATAACTTATGTAAAAAAGCGAAAAAATAATATAGGCCGCCACATAAGAAGAATTTCCAATTGAACCTTCGAACCTGAATCCCGAATTGGAAAATGCCAAGCCAATAAACGGATGAAACATTTGGTAATAAGGACCACCAGTACCACTAAGAATATCTTCTGTTCCTCCAGTTGGAGTATTACGAGTTGTAAAATCGGCATCAACATACTTTAAGCCCGCCGCGACGCCATAAAGGCTAATTCCAATAGCGCCGATAATCATCATAGTAAAAATTATCCGCCAATCTTTTTCTTTGTCAAAAAGAAGCGCCAAAAGCGCGAAAAAAATATAAAAACATAAAATTTGCAATCCCCCTTCTCCTCTTTCAAAGTTTGACCAAAAAGAATAACTCGGAGAAACCCCAAACAAACACGCCAATAAAAATATTGCCGCAAAAATCGAAACAGTAATAATTAAAGGGTTTTTTATTAATTGTTTTAAACGACTAATAATTTCATTTACGCCATTTTGATTGAGTAAAACTCCCAGTAAGAAAAAAATAAACGATAAACCGATTATAGTCCTAAAAAAAACGTATTTACCGACAATAAACGGGAAAAGGGTGGACGGCGTAACAATAATTACCATCAATGGGACTAAATACAATAAATATTTAGAAATTTTGAAAGCGTTAAACATAAATATAATTTTATCCATTTAAAAACTAAAAGCAAGAAGCGCACAAAACAAAAGACCCCTTTCGGGGTCTTTTGCGCGATTAATCCATAAAGGACTAAACGTTAGGTCTTGGCTGTGACTGTCGACAAGGCAGGAATGCCATCCACCTTCAAATCTGTGATGGTGTCTGACAAATCGCCGTCGCCGTTACCGTCGTAACCAAGGTCTGCTTCATCAGCCTCGAACAAGATATTACCCAAGGCGCTAACTGAGAACTGATAGGTATCATTGTTAGCTGAAGCCGCAGAGTTCCTGATTGTCAGGTATCTCCAGCTGCCGCCGTCAATTTTCCTTTCAGTCGCAGTTAATGTTGAAGTAGCGAAGCTAATGCTTGACGCAGCACCTGTTGCGGTGGTTGACGCCAAATATCCACTGCCGCTATTCCAGCCCGATGTGTCGGATTGACCGCCTCCCATAGCTGAAGCATAAATCTTGAAGCTTGTGGTTGTGGTGGCCGAACCGCCATTGGTGAATGTCATTGTCGTGGTCGACAAAGAAATCGCGGCTGTACCGTTGTTGGTAACTTTAAACACCGCAAGGTTTTGTCCCGCCGAAGTACCCACTTGAGTGGCTGTTGTCGGCGAAATCGCCTCAATCTTCACGTTCTGCGGAGTAATATAGCTCACGCCGGACGATGAAGCTGAACCGGTGATTGTACCGGCTGCAGCGCTAACCGCACCCTTTGAAACGATATGTGTCGTAGAAGCAACACTAAACTTGAAGTCATTTCCAAGAATAGACGAACCTCCAGCGGCAATATCCGCTTTCGCGTAAATTGTGACGCCAGTGGTCGGAACCGGAGCGGACAACAAATTGTCCGAAGCGGTAAACGTTACTTCACATTGCGTACCCGTGCAGTTATCAAACTGCGGAGCTGAAGCAAACGGAGTCGTCGCAGATCCTTCGTAAAGTCTGATATTCGTTAATGTGGTTGTCGCCAAAGCGGTAGCCACCGAAGTCAATTTCAACGAAGTAATCTTTTGGGCTTCATATTGAGATGTCAATTTGAAAGCCAAGTAAACGCCGTTTGAAGTGCCAACGTTAACAATTTGATTAGACGAAGGCGAAGCTCCTGAACCGGAAACCAACGAGAATATCACCTTACCCGATGAAACAATGGTCATCGCTTGTCCGCTACCGGCATAAGTGATGTCTGTTCCATGAGTTAATGAATTACCCGTAGTATAACCTGTCGCAGCAACTGCAGAAGATGAAGACGCTACAACAAATCTTTGCGTCCCAGAACCATCGCCAGCAGTATCGGCTACAACGTTCGCCTTCAAATGAAGGGTTACCGGAGTAGCTTTCGGAACAACTATCGGAGTCGAGAAGCTGAATGTTACAGTCGCGGCATTGCTAGCCGTTGAAGCTGTTGTTGACAACGCAGTTGTTTCGTTGTCTTTAAACATTCTTAAGTTCGAAACGTCCGCAAGGGCTCCTGATGCACTGACGGTGCTGCTTACAGTAACCGAAGTTACTTTAACATCTTCTCCGCCTGATTGAGCATTAAGCTGAATCTGGGCGAATTCGTAATCGCTCGAACCTACAACAACCGAATTGGCAACCGGGGTTGAAAGTGTTGTTACAACAAGTTTGGCAGCTTGAACCGGAATGGTCAAACCGTCTACTGCTGCAACATTCAAACCTGTATCGCCATCGCTCAAAAGATCGTTTGAAGTGAGCCTCTTTGCAGAAGTCAAATCAAAGCTTGTGACTTTGTAGGTATCGCTGGCTGTCGCGCTTGAGCTGATTGAACCTTCAATCGAAATCGTGCTGTCTTGACCAGCGGTCAAAATCGGATACGAAGAAAGGTTAACAGTTGTCTGAGCGCCAACTCCAATTGAAGAAGCCGCAACGCTGTAAACAATCGAATTGTTTACTTTAACGTAAACCGTTCCGCTAAGAACGTGCGCGCTCGTAGCGTAAGTTGACGAAGTCGCGACATAGAACTTCACCTGGCGAAGCTCGTAATCTTCTCCTGTCGGCTTTACAGTGAATTTAGCAAGAACGATATTATTCGCTCCTGGGACCACTGCTGAGCTCGGAGAATCTGTAGCTCTTTGTAAGGTAATGCCTCCTGAACCGATTGTAGTCATGTTCCAAGCATTACCGATCGGGAAGCTTGTGTCGTTTCCTGTCCCTGTCGGGATTATGGAAACTCCAGTTGTCGCGCCACGAACATCCAAATCGTAATCGTTGTAGGTTACGAGTTTGATTGTTTTTGTGGTTCCGCCGGCAATCTTCGCTTTAATGGTGAAGTCTTTTGTAAGACCTTTATCAATAAAGTACGGAGTTGTCGGTTTAAATGTGACGTACTGGCCGGACGGCTGGGCTGTTGCCACAACTGTTCCGGTATTGTCTTCCAAGGTTACATCTTTGTAATCAGCCGCGGCAGCATTGCCGTAGTTATACAATGTCCAACCATAAAGATACACTCCTTCCTTGCTGGAAGTTTCCGCAATGCGGTATTTAGTGATTTCTTGCAAGCTGGCCGGATCAACATTCAATGTTGAAGAACCGGTTGATGTAAGAATGCTCAAAGTAACGGTGCCCAATGAAGAGCTACCATCAACAATGTTCATTGTCGCGCCAGTCAACGGGAATGAACCCGAGAATGTCGCGTTTGCGGCAATAGCGCTCGCCGAAGCGATGCTAAAGTTCAAGGTTCCGCTGTAAGCGCCAGCGAGAAGATTGAAGCGGACTGTTGCCGTTTCGCTCTTTCCAGCTTTTACCACAATCGGATCTTGCGTCATGAAGATCGTAATGGTGTTATCGGCATTAACCGAAGTTGACACCTGACCATGACGAACTCCCGCAGAGTCAATGACGTCTACGCCGTTCAAATTGGTGTTAGCCACGAAACCACTCTTTTGGAAAGTGATTGACGTAATGCTGACATCTGTTGAACCGGCGGTGAACACAACTTTCAAACCTGCGTTGAAAGCTGTTCCGCTACCAAGAGTTTTGGCTGCCGGACTATCCGAAGCAACCGCAACCGACAAAGCAGCTCCAACCGGGGTTGTTGTAGTACCTCCACCAGTTGTTGTACCTCCTGTCGCAGCAACCGACGCCACGTAGGCGCGAGTTTTAGGTCCGAAATATCCGACGGCCGGAGAAATTCCGACAGCGGCTTGATATTTCGCCAAAGCTTTTACGGTCAATGAACCATAATATGTGGTTTCATTTCCCGCTGAACCTGCTCCAGTTGAAGCGACTGCATAACCCTTAGCGTTCAAAAATTGCTGTAAGGCTTTGACATCGTCTCCTTTAGAACCCAAGGTGAGGTCTCGGGTAAAATTATAGGAAGCGGTTGTCGTAGTCTGAGCGCCGGACAATTGCGATTGCAATGCCGAAATTTGAGCCAAAAGCGACGCGATTTGCGCCTGCAGATCATCAACGGTCGCGGCTGAAGCCGGCAAAACCATAGCTGATCCAGAAAGTGTTATCGCCGTAGCCATTGAAAGGGCAACGGACGTAATCTTTCTAAATGATTTGCTCATTTTGTTTGTTTGTTTATTTTTGGTTAATTAATTATTTTTTCGGGAAAGTTCTCTCTTTGCCAAATCGACCTGCTGCCCCACACGCTCCGAGAAATTTGGAGCGAGCATCAATGTTTATATCGACATAAACATCTGGTGCCGGCAAGCTTGGTAAAAAGACAACCATAGTATTAAATTAAAAAAGTCTCGCTTTTCAGAGCGAGACCAGATGCGACAAAAACAATGGCTTTTGATTTATCGGCTATGGCATTTAATGCAATACCAAAACCCCTGTCAAAAGTTAATTGTTTAATCGGTTCAGGCCTCACTCCGAACCTTAAATTTTATATTGTGTTACATTTAAATCTAAACGTTTCGCCTGGATATGTCAAATTGTGGATAACTTTCATATCCGGCCTGATTTTACCCGTCTTTATCTATATAACGAATGAAAAAGCCTTTTGTTACTTGACTTTTTTGGCCTAATTCAGCCCATTTGAGCCGTTTACAGCGACCAACTGGAAGCGCCGAAAATCGCCAGAGCCAAAGCTATAAAAACCGTTATATTTCTTAGAACCAATCGCCTGTTTATGGAGCCGTTTATGTGCCCCAAAATGAAATCTTGGAAAATTAAAATAATTAATAAAGTTAGCGCTCCGGCGTTTAAAAAATTTATCGGTAAAAAACTCAACGCCCAGACAATCTGGAAAACCAAAAATGAAACCGACCAGGCGAATAAATTATTTTTTTGCGCGCCGGGAATTTCATTTGAAATATCCAAAAATTCTTTAAAAAGATACAGAAACGCGGAAAACGCCGCCAGATATTTTACGAAAAATAAAATACCCGATCTGTCCGACCAAAAAAATAAAGAGAAAATCGCCAATACCAAAACGCCGTTCAAAAAATGGTAAATCGGCCGGCGATTTATGAAAATCAGGTTTTTCAGGCCCAGAAGAACGAAGAAAATCGCCGTATAAGCCAGCGAAACCGCCAAAAACCAGCCAGAGTCAAGAAACTCCCGTAAAAAGGCCGGGAAAAGCAAAATAACCAGGAATGAAGCCAAGAATTGGCGCGAATTAACCCCGGGAAAGAAGTAAAAATAGCACCCAGCCAACACGAAAGCGGCTATATAAAACCATTCGCCCGTTGCCAGGGCAAAAAACAGCAAGATTCCCAAGCCAACGCTTTTAAGCGCTAACGGCAATATCGAGCCCCTTAGATTCCAAAAAGCCGATTTTAATTTTTTTAGCATTTTTTAAATCTCCCCTTATTATTCTGTCGGCCAATTTATCCAACACCAATTTTTGAATCAACCGCTTTATCGGCCGCGCGCCGTATTCCGGGTCGAATCCTTCCTCGGTAATGTGCTTTTTCAGCGAAGCGTCAAAAGAAATATTTATGTTTTTCTTCGACAGCCTGGCTTTCACTATTTCCAATTGAATTTCCACAATTCTTTCTATTTCTTTCGGAGTCAAAGCGTTGAAAATTATTATTTCATCCAAGCGGTTCAAAAATTCCGGGCGGAAAGTCTCTTTCAAATCTTCTGTCACTTTTTCTTTGAAAATCTCGGCTTTTTCTACGCTTTCTTCTTTTACTTTTCCGGAAGATTCCGACATATCAAAACCCAGCCGCGAAATTTCTTTGAAATATTCGCTGCCCACGTTCGACGTCATAATAATGATTGAGTTTTTAAAATTAACCACTTTGCCTTTTCCATCGGTAAGCCGGCCGTTATCTAAAACCTGGAGCAAAACGTTAAACACCTCCGGATGAGCTTTTTCTATTTCATCAAACAGAATCAAACTGTACGGCCGATGTCGTACGGTTTCGGTCAATTGTCCTCCTTCCTCGTGACCAACGTATCCGGGCGGCGAACCGATTAAACGGCTGGTAGAATGTTTTTCCATGTATTCCGACATATCGATGCGGATAAGGGCTTTTTCGTCGTTAAACATAAACTCCGCCAAAGTCTTGGCAAGTTCGGTTTTTCCCACTCCGGTCGGCCCCAAAAACATGAAGGAACCAAGCGGCTTATCTTCGTCTGACAGCCCGGCGCGGGACCGGCGCAAAGCGCTGGCAATTGCACTAACGGCATCTTTTTGACCGACAACCCTCTCGCCCAAAACTTCTTCAATATGGGAAAGTTTTTCCATTTCCGATTCAAGCATTTTGGAAATCGGCACGCCCGTCCAACGCGAGACCACCGCCGCAATGTCTTCTTCGTCGACAACTTCCCGGATAAACTTTTCTCCCGTGGATTGCTTCTTGTCTTTCACTAAATATTTTTTTTCAAACGCCTTGAATTCTTTTTCCGCTTGCGGAAGTTCACCATAAAGTATCTTTGCCACTTTTTCCAAATTTCCGTCACGCTCGGCAAGCTCGGCTTCCCTTCTTAAATCCTCTACACGCTTTCGCAAATTATGAGTCTGCTCCGAAGAAATTTTTTCGGCGTGCCACTTGGCGGAAAGCTCATCATTTTTATCTTTAAGTCCGGCAAGCTCTTTGCCTATTTCTTTAAGCCTTTTCTTGCTTTTTTCCCCGTCTTCGGAAGCCAAGGCTTGTTTTTCTATTTCCAGCCTGGTTATTTCCCGGCGCATTTTCCCTATTTCCGCCGGAATGCTTTCGCTTTCAAGGCGCCTGGCCGAAGCGGCCTCGTCTATTAAATCCACCGCTTTATCCGGCAAAAATCTGTCTGTAATATAACGGCTCGAAAGATTCACCGCCGAAACAATCGCCTCGTCGGAAATTCTGACGCCATGATGAATTTCATATTTTTCTTTTAATCCGCGCAAAATGGAAATGCTGTCTTCCACTGTCGGCTCTTCAACCATAATCGGCTGGAACCGGCGTTCAAGCGCCGCATCTTTTTCAATATATCTTTGATATTCTCTAATTGTTGTCGCGCCGATTGCCCGGAGTTCTCCGCGCGCCAAAGCCGGCTTCAATAAATTCGAAGCATCAACCGTTCCTTCGGCGGCGCCAGCGCCCACTATCATATGAATCTCATCTATAAAAAGAATGTACCTTCCCGCGGAATTCTGAATTTCTTTCATAAAAGCTTTCAAGCGGTCCTCAAATTCGCCGCGGAATTTCGTGCCCGCTATCAAAGAACCCAAGTCAAGCATGATTATTTCTTTATCTTTCAAGGTTTCCGGCACTTCACCCGAAACGATTCTTTGCGCCAGGCCTTCAACCACGGCGGTTTTTCCCACGCCCGGCTCACCTATCAATACCGGATTATTCTTGGTCCGGCGGCTTAAAACCTGAATCACTCTGCGAAGCTCTTCTTCTCTGCCGATAACCGGGTCAAGCTTATTCTGCTTGGCTTGCTCGTTTAAATTAACGGCGTATTTTTCCAACACCTGAAATTTCGATTCCGGAGTTTCATCGGTAATTCTCGTTGAACCGCGGAGCGCTGCCAAAACTCTCAAAACCGTTTCTTTACGAAGCCCGAATTCTTCCAAAATTTTTCCGGCCGGAGACGGACTTTCCAAAATTGCCAGAAGTAAATGCTCGCAGGAAATAAATTCATCTTTTTGCGCCGCGGCGATTTTCGCCGATTTATCCAAAATCTGCATAAGCTCCTGTGAAAGATAAAGCTGCGCCACTCCTCCGCCCCCGGCCACAATTTTGGCTTCGGCGGTAAACGCTTCTTCCAACCTACGGGACAAAGCGTCTAAATTAACTCCCGCTCTCATTAAAATCGGCCTGACAAGCGAGCCATCATCCATTATTAATGATGCCAAAAGATGCACGGCTTTAAACTCACCATGATTTTCCTTGGCGGCAATTTCCTGGGCGTTTTGCAGCGCTTCCTGAGCTTTAATTGTAAATTTTTGAAAATTCATCCCACACATAACTTACACAATTAACGGCGTAGCCCTTGAATTATGTAATTTTAATGATTTTAAATTAACCCTACTTGACCCGCACATAAACTTTTTATCCGTGTAAGTTATGTGTGGGATTCATAAACTCCTTATATTCCTGCGGGTCTCTCTTCCAACACTACCTTAATTTCCATTTCTTTCCCGTCTCTTAATGCTTTCAACGTAATGGTATCGCCGACGCTGTATTTTTGCAACAAAGAATTTAAAGACTTATCTTGAGTTATTTTTTCTCCATTCACTTCGGTAATAATATCCTCCGCTTTTAGGCCGGCTTTTTCAGCTGGAGAATTTTTAAGAACCGCCGGACCAGCGGAACTTCCACGAACTATCACACCGCTATCAACCGATAATTTTTCTTTTTTCGCCAAATCGGAAGTTATAACCAAATAACGCACTCCCAAATAAGGCGAAACTATTCTGCCCGTGCTTTTAACCGACTCTATGGATTTTTTAACCTGATTTATCGGAATGGAAAATCCGATGCTTTGCGCGCCCGAAACCATGGCAACGTTTATCCCAATAACTTCGCCTTTTAAATTCAAAAGCGGACCGCCGGAATTACCCTCGTTTATGGCGGCGTCCGTCTGAATCAAATCTTCAAGTTTTTCCGTTCCTATGCCTCCCGAGCCCGAGGCGGTAATATTGCGCGACAACCCCGAGATAACTCCCGTTGACACGGTATTCCTGAATTCTCCCAACGCGTTTCCGATGGCGATAGCGGTTTGCCCAAGCTTCAAGCCATCCGAATCTCCCAAATTTACAACCGGCAAATCGGTAGCGGAAATTTTTATAATGGCGACATCTCTATTTGGATCTCTCGCCAAAACTTTAGCGTCGTATTTTTTCCCGTCGTTGGTTAAAACCGTATATGAAGCCGCCTCGTCATAAACAACATGCTTATTCGTCACAATTAAACCGTCCGAAGAAACAATGAACCCCGAGCCGCCGCCGATTTCCTGAAGAGATGTACCTTTTTGGCATTGCTGATAAAATTGCACATTTTGGTCGCCAAAAAGCTGTTGAACTTCCGGCGGCATATTGGCGAAGGGATTATAAGGACACTGCTCGATTACCGGCAAATTTTTAGAAATAGTGATTGAAATAACCGCCGGCGAAGTTTGTTCTATCGCTTTAACCACGGCAGCCTCGTAATCAACCGTTGGCGAATAAATTTGCGTTTGAGTTTGCGCTGTCGGCGCCGTTGAACCGGAAAATGGAACTGCAAACGGCTTTATATATTGATTATATAAATCTCCGAAAAAACTTGCTTTGACTGGCTGACTGAAAACAAGCGAACCGAAAATACCGCCGACCAAAGCGACGAAAACAAGAGAAATGATAAATTTTTTATTATTCATTTTATTTAACATTTTTTAATACAATAAATTTTCAAAGTAAATTACGACCATAAAATAATATAACAAACTATTGACGATCGTCAATGGTTTGTTATGCCTCAAAAAACCGTAATAAAACAATAAAAAAATAGAGTGTTAATATTTTACACGCTGATTTTGTGCGCCGGAGTTCCGGCTTCCGAAAAAGATTTTATGTTTTCCAAATCCGTGTCTAAAATTCTCCGCAATGCCTCAACCGTGTTAAAAGCGTTGTGTGGGGTAACGATAACGTTTTTCATGTCTATTAAAACGTGGTTTTGAATAACGGTTTTTAAATTATGCTCTTCAGGATGGCCGTACAAAACCAATTCTTTTTCGTCGGAAATCGCGCCCTCTTCTTCCAAAACATCAAGTCCGGCACCGCCCAAAATTCCCTCGTTCATGCCTTTAATCAGGGCTGCCGGCTCAATTACGGCTCCGCGCGAAGTATTTATCAAAATCGCGCCTTTTTTTATTTTATCTATATTTTGCAAATTTATCAGATGATTGGTCGAAGGAATATTCGGCACATGAAGAGATATGACGTCGGAAACCGACAATAACTCGTCAAACGGAACATATTTAAATCCAATTTCTTTGGCGAAATTTTCATCGGGTTTAACGTCCGAAGCCACAACGTTCATATCGAAACCTTTGGCGATTTTTATCGCGTGCCGCCCGATTCTGCCCGTTCCCACTATGCCGATCGTCTTACCCGCCAAATCAAAACCGCGCAAACCTTCAAGCGAAAAACTGCAAGTTTCTTTCAAGCGGTCGGCAGCCTCGTAAATTTTCCGGCTCAAAGTCAAAATCAAACCAAAAGCGAATTCGGCAACGGTATTATCGCCGTACCCCGGCACGTAAGCCACTTGAATGTTTTTCGCCGCGGCGGCTTTTAAATCAATATGGTCAAAGCCGGTCGAACGGGTCGTAATTAATTTAAGATTCGGAAAAGCATTGAGCGCTTCCACATTTAAATTTGAACCAACAAAAACCGAGATGATTTCAAAATCTTTTTGTTCAGGTAAATTATCTTTATCCAGTTTTTCCGGAGAAAAAAACAAGTCAAAACCGGGCAGCAGATTTTTTATATAATCCGCTTCCCAGTTTTCTATTTCAAAAAAAGCAATTTTCATGAACGATTATTTTTTTGCCTTTATTATTTCGTCAACCAAGCCGTATTCTTTGGCTTCGGCCGCCGTGAGCCAGTAGTCGCGGTCAGTATCTTTTTCTATCCTGGAAAGAGATTGGCCGGTATGCTTGGCAAGAATCACATTGAGCCTGTCTTTTATTTTAATGATGTGTTTTGCGGTAATTTCAATTTCAATCGCCGGCGCCATTCCTTCGCTTCCGCCCATTACTTGATGAATAAGCATTTCGGAATTGGGCAAAGTGAATCTTTTTCCTTTTTTACCGGCCGCCAATAACACCGCGCCCATTGAAGCGGCGATGCCGATGCAAATAGTCGAAACGTCGGGTTTAATAACTTGCATCGTGTCGTAAATCGCGAGACCCGCAGTAACCGAACCGCCCGGGCTGTTGATGTACATTTTAATGTCTTTCTTGGGGTCTTCGTGCTCCAAAAAAAGAAGCTGGGCGATAATGGCGTTTGCCATACCGTCGCTGACCGGTCCCCCAACCATGATTATCCGTTCTTTAAGAAGACGCGAATAAATATCGTAGGCGCGTTCGCCCGAATTTGTTTTTTCTATGACTGTCGGAATTAAATATTCGTTATTTTCCATATTATATTATCAGTATAAACTTACTTCAAAAATTTCACAATCAGGAGAGCAACGATGTTTATGACTTTAATAAAAGGATTAATCGCCGGACCGGCAGTGTCTTTATAAGGATCGCCTACCGTGTCTCCGGTAACCGCCGCTTTGTGCGCATCTGAACCCTTGCCGCCGAAATTTCCGTCTTCAATGTATTTCTTGGCATTGTCCCAAGCGGCTCCGCCGGAAGTCATCGAAATCGCCACGAACAATCCGGAGATTATCGAACCGATTAATAATCCTCCCAAAGCTTTTCCGCCAAGCAATAATCCGACAATCAAAACCGCCGCTATCGGCAAAAGCGCCGGAATAATCATTTCTTTAAGCGCCGCCTTCGTGACGATATCCACGGCCGCGCCATAATCCGGTTTCGCCGTGCCTTCCATAATTCCTTTTATTTCCCTGAACTGCCTGCGAACTTCCTCGACAACCGTTCCGGCCGCCTTTCCAACAGAACGCATGGCAAATGAAGCGAATAAATACGGAAGAGACGCACCGATTATAAGTCCGACTATTACGAGCGGGTCATTAAGTTCAAAAACAACTCCTTTAACCACCGCGGCCAACTCTTGTGAATAGCTTGCGAAAAGAACCAAAGCCGCGAGTCCAGCCGAAGCAATGGCATAACCCTTGGTAACCGCCTTTGTTGTATTTCCAACTGCATCAAGCGCATCGGTAATTTCTCTGACTTCTTTCGGCTGATTTGTCATTTCCGCAATTCCGCCAGCGGTATCCGTGATGGGACCGAATGAATCAACCGCGATAATCATCGCGGCGACCGAAAGCATCGCCAAAGCGGCAACCGCCACTCCATAAATTCCAACCAAGTAGAAACTCGCCAATATTCCCGCCACAATCACGACAATCGGCAAGAAAGTCGATTCCATTCCAACCGCGAGACCCATAATGATATTTGTTCCATGTCCCGATTTTGAAGATTCGGCTATCGCTTTAACAGGCCTGAAATTTTTCGAAGTGTAATAATCCGTGATGAAAACCATCAATAGCATGACAGCCAAACCAACCAGTGAACTTAAATAATAATTCAAATAATTATCTCCAAAATAAGATTTTGAAACAAAGTAAAATGAAACTGCCGAAAGAACGGTTGAGGCGATTATGCCTTTATAAAGCGCCGGCATGATTTGCTGACTCTTACCTAAACGGACAAAGAAGCTGCCGATAACCGAAGCGATTATCGCCGCTCCGGCAAGCGCCATCGGAAAATAAATTCCCGTTCCGTCCGCCATTGTCAAAGCTCCCAAAAGCATCGCCGCTATCAAGGTAACCGCGTAAGTTTCAAAAAGATCCGCCGCCATTCCCGACTGATCGCCTATCATGTCTCCCGCGTTATCGGCGATAACCGCCGGATTTCTCGGATCGTCTTCCGGAATTCCCGCTTCAACCTTGCCAACCAAGTCCGCGCCGACATCGGCGGCTTTGGTAAAAATTCCTCCGCCAAGCCTGGCGAAAATTGAAATTAAGCTCGCGCCAAATCCCAAAGAAACCAAAACTGCCAAATCTCCTCCCGTTGATTTAAAAAACGCAACCACCGCCAAAAGCGAAAGCGCGACAACCAAAAAACCGGTTACCGAACCCGCTCTGAAAGCGACCGCCAAGGCCGATTTCAAATCTTTTTTCGCCGCTTCGGTCGTTTTTACGTTCGCCCGGACGGTGACAAGCAAACCGATAAATCCCGCGAGAGCGGAACCTACAGCGCCGATAAAAAATCCGGCGACTGAAAGCAAACCAAAAGCGAAATAAAGCGCTATTGCCAGAATAACGGCCACAACGGCGATCGTTTTATACTGCCGCTTGAAATAAGCCATGGCAGCGGTGCGAATGGCGCCGGAAATTTCTTTCATTTTGGCATCGCCCTCCGGCTGCTTCTTCAGCCAAAAAATAATATATGCGCTGTACAAAATTGCGACCGCGACCGGAACAAACGTAAAATAATAAATACTCATAAAAATAATTATTTAATAATTAATTCTTCGACTTAATTTTTTAATTTTATTCTTCGCTCGGTTTTTCTTCTTCGGCTTTTTCCGCTTCCGCCGCTTGTTCTTCAACGCTCAATTTTTGAGGGTCGAATTGAACGATGTCCGGACGCGACGCGGAACGCACGTCTATTTTCCAGCCGGTAAGCTTGGCTGCCAGCCGAACGTTCTGGCCGCCTTTGCCTATGGCTAGGCTTAATTGATCTTCAGGTACCATCACCCGCGCTTCGCGTCTCGGTAAAACTTCAACCGAAACAACTTTCGCCGGAGACAAGGCAGCCGCGATAAATTTATCGGGCGCTTCGGACCATCCGATTATGTCTATTTTCTCGTTTCCCAATTCATTTGTAACCGCCATGACGCGAGTGCCGCGCTGACCGACCAAAGAACCGATCGGGTCCACGCCCTCGGCTTTCGAGCCGGCGGCGATTTTCGTGCGGCTTCCCGCCTCGCGGGCCACCGCTTTAATTTCAACCAACTCATCGTGTATTTCCGGAACTTCCATTTCAAAAAGTTTTGAAACGAATTTCGGATGGCTGCGAGAAAGAATCAAACCTGGAATTCTCGCTTCATCTTGAACCGCCATTAAATAGAATCTTAATCTTTCGCCGATTCTGTAATGCTCGCCCGGAATCGATTCCGTATAAAACATTATTCCGCTCGCTCTGCCCAAATCAACGTAAACGTTTCCGCGTTCAACTCTTTGAATAGTGCCACTTACGATTTCGCCTTCTTTTCCGATATATTCTTTCTTTACCGATTCCCTTTCAATTTCCCTGATTTTTTGCAAAATGACTTGCTTGGCGGCCTGCGAAGCAATTCTGCCAAAGTCCGATTTGTCTTCAAGCGGAAACTCAAGCTCGTCGCCGACTTTTACGCCTTTCTTTATTTCCTTCGCTTCTTTAAGCCAAATGTGTCTGTCCGGATTGTAAACCGGCAAAAGTTCTTCGTCCGTTTCAATTCTTTCTTTTTCAACTTCGCCTTCTTCAAGTTCTTCTTTTACGCGGACAGTGTCTTCATCAACCACAAGTTTAACCTGCGAAAATTTCATATCGCCGGTCTTGGGATTTAATTTACATTTAATAAGCTCGCCTTTTTTGCGATATTCTTTTCTGTAGGCCGCCGCAAGAGACGCCTCAATGGCGCTGAAAATCGCTCCAGCGTCTATTCCTTTTTCTTGCGCGATTGTTTCAATCGCCCGGTTTAAAGCTTTAAGGTCTAACATTTTTTAAAATTGCCCCGAAGGGCCTTATTGCCATAATGATAGATAAAAGAATAAAAAGTGTCAAATTATAAAAAATCCGCCAGTCACAATACCAAATGTGGCTGGCGGCAATACAAATGTATTCTTTTTCAGATATCTTATATCGTTGTCAATCAAGACCGTCTATCCTTTCCATCAACGTGCCGATGTTCTCATGACAATTTCTTGTTAAGTTTATCAGATCGATAATATGGCAAGCTTCCTGCCCTGCGATCTCATCGTCTGTCAGTTCGTTCAATTCTCTAATTGCCTCATTCAGGTTGTCTATTGCCCTTTCAAAATTAGAGACTACCAGATCGGGATGGGTTGCGTGTTTCTTTCCTCTCTCACTCGTTCTCGGCGCCACCTCTATCTTCTTGGCAACGCCTTTCATCACCCTTGGAATGTCTCGCGGATTCAGCTTCTTGCCGCCTGTTTTCTTCATGAATTGCGTGTGAAGATTTTCTTGTTTGTCGGGCGGAAATGAAGCTAAATTCAAAGCCACCGCTTTATCGATTTCCCCCTTCATAAGCTTATCCCTGAGATTTACGCAGAGATTGAGATATTTCAACAAATTGCTCGCGTACCCCTGGGACATTCCAAGCTCTTCGGCCGATCTTGCTTGACTCCAGCCAAACCGTCTTTTAAATTCGACTATTACGCCGGCCTCCTCGATCGGGTTGAGAGATTCCCTGTCGCAGTTGGCTTTCGCGCTGCTCAGGTAAATTTCATCATCCGTCATCTCGGGTTTCAAAAGACAAGTAATGGTTTTAAGGCCCGCTATTTCCGCAGACCTCCACCTTCTCTCGCCGTCGATCAATCGTAAAAACAACGCGCCATCGGCATCTTTCTTGATGACAACCTTGATTGGATCCTCGACGCCACGCTTTTTGATTGACCCAGCCGTGCCCTTCAACCTTATCTCGTTAAAAATCTTTCTCGGCTGGCTAGGATTCGGACGGATCAATGACCGCTCAACTTCATAGGTTCTGCCAACTTCCATCAGTTGTATTTCTTCCATTGTCATTATGCATTCTGCTCCAACTTTTTTCTCTTTCAGTGCAACTGCCGCGCCGTGCTTCATATCTCACCTCCTCCTTATGTTAACAACAATTTATATATCTTTTCCTTATAAGATTATATTAGAACTGAAAAAATTATCAGCCAATTAAACTAATCTGTCAACAAAAATTTGCGCGAACCAACAGCCTCAACTATAATGGAGCTATTATGAAATTCGTCCACTTACATACCCATAGTCATTATTCCCTACTCGATGGCTTGGCAAAAATAGACGACGTTATCGACCGCGCCAAAGAATTGGGAATGAAAGCCGTCGCGCTTACCGACCACGGAAATCTTTACGGCGCGATCGAGTTTTACAAAAAAGCCGTTAAAGCGGAAATAAAACCGATTTTGGGGGTCGAGACGTACGTCGCCCCCCGGACGCGATTCGAAAAAGAACCCAAAATAGACGATCAATATGCGCATCTTATTCTGCTCTGCGAAAATAACGCCGGCTGGAAAAATTTAATCAAACTTGTCACCAAATCCTACCTTGAAGGATTTTATTATAAACCGAGAGTCGACAAAGAAATTTTAAAAGAACATCATGAAGGGCTTATCGCTCTTTCAGCCTGCGTCTCCGGAGAAATTTCACAACTGATTTTAAATAAAAATTTGGAAGAAGCCGAAAAGAAAGTGCGCGAATATCAGGAAATTTTCGGCAAAGAAAATTTTTTTCTTGAACTCGGCTACCACCCGAATTTTCCCGATGCCGAAAAAGCCAACATCGGCTTGAAAAAACTTGCCGAGCTTACCGGCGCTCCGCTTGTGGCGACCCAGGACATCCATTACATGAGGTCCGAAGACGCCGAATATCACGACATTCTTTTGGCCGTCCAAACCGGGACCAAAACTTCAGACGATGACCGGCTCACTTTAAAAGCCGACGATTTTTCCATGCGCTCGCAGGAAGAAATGATGGAAATTTTCAAAGAGACGCCCGAAGCTATCGAGAATACCGTTAAAATCGCCGAAAGATGCGATGTCAGCATCGCGTTAAATAAAATACTTCTTCCCATTTTTCAATTGCCCGAAGGCGAAACTTCTTCGATTGAATATTTAAGAAAATTAGCCGACAAAAGGCTTCCAGAACGGTTTGAAGTCGCCGATGCAAAAATAACCGAACGTTTGGATTACGAACTCGACGTTATTGAAAAAACCGGATTCGCCGATTACTTTCTCATCGTCCAAGACTACGTTAATTGGGCGAAAGAAAGAGGCATCGTTGTCGGTCCGGGCAGAGGCTCGGCCGCCGGCAGCTTGGTTTCTTACGTTTTGGGAATTATTGACTTGAATCCGCTTGATTACGATCTGCTTTTTGAAAGATTCTTGAATCCCGACAGAATCACAATGCCGGATATCGATATGGACTTTACCGATGTCCGCCGCGATGAAGTTTTCGGATATCTTCGCGAGAAATACGGCGAAGATAAAGTCGCGCAGATTATTACTTTCGGAACAATGGCCGCCCGCGCCGCGGTTCGCGATGCCGGCCGCGCCCTGGGCATGCCCTATACACTTTGCGACCAAATTTCCAAAATGATTCCGTTTAATCCGACCCAGGGAATGAAAGTCGGCTGGCTTGATAAAACATTGCAAAAAGTCGCCGAGTTTAAAGAAATTTACGAAACCAATCCGGATGCCAAGAAAATAATCGACGCGGCAAGGCATTTGGAAGGCGTTGCCCGCCACGCATCGGTTCACGCCTGCGGAATAGTTATCAGCAAAGACACGCTTACAGATTTTGTTCCACTCCAGCGTGCGCCTCAAGATTCGAACATTATCATCACCCAATTCGAGATGCACAGCATCGAAGATTTGGGCTTGTTGAAAATGGATTTGCTCGGATTGAAAAACCTGACAATCATCGAAGAAAGCATCAGGCTGATAAGAGAAATCAGCGGCGACGAAGTAAACATTTCCAAACTTCCGCTCGATGACAAAAAAGTTTACAAACTTCTTCAGGAAGGCGACACGACCGGAGTTTTCCAATTGGAATCTTCAGGAATGCGCCGGTACCTTAAAGATTTAAAACCCAACGAATTTGAAGACATCATCGCCATGGTGGCGCTTTACCGTCCGGGCCCGATAGAACTTATTCCTTCATTCATCAACCGCAAACACGGCAAAGAAAAAGTAACTTATCTTCATCCCAAACTTGAACCGATTTTGGAAAGCACCTACGGCATCGGAATTTATCAGGAACAAATGATGAAAATAGCCCAGGAACTCGGCGGTTTCACGCTCGCCGAAGCCGACACTTTACGTAAAGCCATCGGTAAAAAAATAAAATCGTTATTAGACGCTCAAAAAGAAAAATTCATCGAAGGCGAAATAAACAACGGCATAGACAAAAAAATCGCCGAAGAAGTCTGGGATCTTTTCCCGCCGTTCGCCCGCTATGGTTTCAATAAATCGCACGCCGCCTGCTACGCCTTAATTGCCTACCGCACCGCTTACTTAAAAACTTATTGGCCGATTGAATTTATGACCGCGCTTTTAAATTCCGACTCGGGCGACACCGACAGAATTTCTTTCCTGATGTCCGAAGCGCAGAAAAAGGAAATAAAAATTCTTCCGCCGGATGTTAACAGTAGTTTTGCCAATTTCGCGCCAGAAGAAAAAAATATCCGCTTCGGCCTTTTGGCGATTAAAAACGTCGGCGCCGCAATCGTGGAAGCGATTGTTGAAGAACGCCAGCGCGGCGGCCCGTTCCAAAATATGTCCGACTTTCTTACACGCGTCAGGCACAAAGACTTAAACAAAAAATCGCTTGAAAGCATGATAAAAGTAGGCGTGTTTGATTCATTTGGAATGGACCGGGGCGTTTTATTGGCGAACCTTGAGAATATTCTCGCTTTCTGCCAAAACATTAAAAAAACCCAAAATTCATCACAGACCGGACTTTTTGGAAGCAGCTATCACAGTCCGGCGCTTTTTGAAAAAAATAAAGAAGGTCAAACCGCGCTGTCAAAAGATAAACTTGCTTGGGAAAGAGAGCTGCTCGGACTTTACGTTTCCGGTCATCCGCTAAGCGGATACGCCGAAAAACTTAAAAAATTCAGCCCGACGCCGATTAAAAAAATATTGGCGGAAAAAGAAGGCACGAACGGCGACATTACCCAAATTACTGGAGTAATTTTGAACGTTCATAGAATCGTCAGCAAACTCGGCCAGCAAATTCTATTCGTCACCGTTGAAGACTTGAGCGGTTCTATTGAAATAATAGTTTTCTCCGACACCTTGGCGAAAAATCCCGCAATCTGGCGCGACAACAATATTATTGTCGCCAACGGCAAAGTTTCCTGGCGCAACGGCGAACCAAAATTCATCTGCCAACAAGCCGTGGAACTGTAAAACGATTTGTGATATTATTTTTCTCATGAAAAGCAATATAGAAAATATCCGCCATTCCCTATCTCATTTAATGGCGATGGCGGTCTTGGAAAAATTTCCAAAAGCCAAACTGGGAATCGGACCAATCATAGAAAACGGGTTTTATTACGATTTCGACGGCGCAAAAATCAGTGATGCCGATTTTCCGGAATTGGAGAAAAAAATCCGCGAATTTATAAAACAAGACTTGGAATTCAAAAAAGAATCCGCTACTTTCGCCGAAGCGAAAAAACTTTTCAAAGACCAGCCGTATAAACTGGAACTCGCCGAAGAACTTGATAAAAACAAAGAAAAAATATCTATTTATAAAACCGGTGATTTTACCGACTTGTGCGCCGGTCCGCACGTTAAATCAACCAAAGAAATAAATCCCGACGCTTTCAAACTTACCAAACTCGCCGGCGCTTATTGGCGAGGCGACGAAAAAAACAAAATGCTTACCCGTATTTACGGCGTGGCTTTTGAAACCGAGAAAGAGCTTAAAGATTATCTTGAAATGCTTGAAGTTGCCGAAAAATGCGACCACCGGGTTTTGGGAGAAAAACTTGATTTATTCATGGTAGACGAAGAAGTCGGTAAGGGACTTCCGCTCTGGCTGCCAAACGGCTATTTTGTCCGCCGCAAGCTCGAAAATTTCATGCACGAGCTTGAAGAAAAAAACGGCTACAAACACGTGCTTACGCCGATTTTAGCCAAAGAAGATTTATATAAAAAATCCGGACACTTGGCGCACTATAAAGATGATATGTACGCTCCGATTGAAATTGAAAATGAAAAGTATTACCTGAAACCGATGAACTGCCCTCACCACCACTCGATTTACAAAAAAACAAAACACAGCTACCGCGAACTTCCTTTGAGAATCGCCGAATTCGGACACGTCCATCGCTTTGAACGTTCGGGCGTACTTTCCGGACTTCTCCGCGTCCGCGGCTTTACCCAGAATGATTCGCACATCTACACCGACGAAGCTAATCTTGAAAACGAAATCGTCAACGTCATTAAATTAACCCGGGAAGTTTATGAAATTTTTGGAATAAAGGATTATTGGTTCCGCCTTTCACTGCCGGATTTCAAAAACAAAGAAAAGTACGGAGACATTAAAAATAAAGAGATGTGGGAAAAGGGCTCGGCCATTCTTAAAAAAGCCCTCAAAGATTCCGGCCACGAATTTATCGAGGCAATCGGCGAAGCCACTTTTTACGGCCCAAAAATAGACGTCCAAACCAAAAATATTTACGGCAAGGAAGACACTCTTTCAACCGCCCAAGTCGATTATTATTCCGCTTCCAGATTCAATCTTTATTACACCGATAAAGACAACACCGAAAAACCGATAATAATAGTCCACCGCGCCATCATGGGTTCTTTTGACAGATTTATGGCTTTCCTTATAGAAAAAACCTGCGGCAATTTCCCGCTATGGCTTTCACCTATCCAAGCCGTAATTTTACCTATCGGCGAAAAGCAAAATTCCTATGCTGAAAAAATTCTTAGAGAAATGAAGCGTGAAAATATCCGAGCCGAAATTCCGGATTCAAACGAAACCTTGGGCAAAAGAATCCGCGAAGCCGAACTTAAAAAAATCCCCTATATCTTGGTTGTCGGCGATAAAGAAATCGAAGCGAATTCCGTTTCTGTCCGCCAGCGCGGCAAAGGAGACTTAGGTGTGTTGAAATTAAACGAACTTATCGAAAAACTTAAAAGAGAAATCTCCGAAAAAACGGCTTAGTCATAATAATTGCAGAAATAGTAGTAATAAAAGATAAAAAGAGGCATAACAAAACATTGACTATCGTCAATAAACTGTTATGCCTTTTTAAAATAACAAAAAAACTCCGCTATGCGAAGTAAAAATTGGAGTGGAGGCGCCTCTCGCGAAGAGATAAGCGCCTCCGTAGGTAAAGGGGTCCGCGATGTTGCTCGTCGGAAGCGCCAGCTTCAACAGCCGATGCAAACACGTTTCCGTGCCCGACCAAGATTCCCCATATTTCCCTGGAAAACCTTTTCCGCCGTTGACGATGTAACACCTGTTCAATGGTTCAAAATCCTCCTTTCCTAGAATATACCAGCCAAATGACTGGCTTACCGATTAAATATTTTACTCTTAACGAACTAATAGTATTATAAATCAAATCCCAACCGATTTCAATATCATAAAAAAAGACCCACTTTCTTGTGAAAATGGGTTTGAGGAGGCGGGGCACTTACCGCCAATAGTAAGTGCCGCCGCTCCGGGACAAACAATTTTGGCGAGATTGTGAATCACGCGCCGAAACCTGATACTCGCCTGGTTCGCGACGCGCTTAAGAAAGAATTTTTAACATTGCCGCACTCCCTTCATGCCCTATCCCCTCGACGATTGGGGATTTTGGACTCTCCGATGGCAACCGATGGCCGATGCACGCTAGGCACTTGTGGTAGCTTGCCGCGCAGCGATTGCGGCACTTGTCATGATTGACCTCCTCTCGGGGTGTTACGGCGGGCGACGCGATGATGTCGAGGACGAGCGCGTCCCGCCGATGGCCTGGCTGGGTCAGCAGCCGGCGATCTCCTTGGCGATGATGTTGGCGCCGATGGACAATGTCGTAAAAATAGTGGTGGCCCCGGCGATCTCGGTGTTTTGGCCGGCGGCGCTCGCGGTGATGGCGTTCAACGATTTCAAACACGTCATGGCTCCCATAAGCAAATTCCTCCTTCTTATATTTCCGCTAAAACTACTAGCGGATAAAACGCCTCCGACTGGATAGCGTTTTATATATTTGTTTGGAAACGTTCAATAATGTTATAATCCATATTATACACATGCATAACAATTTGTCAACCCCACACTTAAATCTAAGTGTGGGGTCAACCCCACCAAAAATTATCGTTATTTTAGGCCCCACAGCCTCTGGGAAATCGGATTTAGCCGTCCAATTGGCTAAAAAATTTAAAGGCGAAATAATATCCGCCGATTCCCGGCAAATTTATAAAGGTCTAAATATCGGCTCGGGTAAAATTACCAAAAAAGAAATGCAAGATGTTCCGCATTATCTTTTAGACGTCGCTTCCCCAAAATCAACATTTACGGTTTCTCAATATCAAAAACTCGCGGGAAAAGCTATTAAAGAAATTTTAAGAAAGGGCAAAATTCCCATAGTTTGCGGTGGCACAGGATTTTATATAGACGCCCTTGTTTATAATTACAAATTGCCGGAAATCCCGCCTAACCCGAAATTAAGAAAAGAACTTGAGAAAAAATCGGCTGACGCGCTTTTTAAACAGCTCAAAAAGCTCGACCCTGCCAGAGCGAAAAACATAGACCAATTTAACAAACGCCGGTTAATAAGAGCGCTGGAAATCGTCTTAACAACCAAAAAACCCGTTCCCAATATTATCGCGCGTGATAATACGAATTACGATGTTCTTTTTTTAGGCATTAAAAAGCCACAGGAAGAACTGAAAAAATTAATCGCCAAACGGCTGGAAAAACGCCTTAAACAAAGCATGATTACAGAAGTAAAAAATCTTCACAAATCCGGCGTTTCGTGGAAAAAACTGGAAAGTTTCGGTCTAGAATACCGCTGGCTTGCCAGATATTTACAAAATAAAATCGGCTACGCCGAAATGATTCAACTTCTCCAAAAAGACATAGAACATTACGCCAAACGCCAGATGACGTGGTTCAAGCGCAATAAAAAAATCCACTGGATTAAAAATTACAAACAAACGGAGAAATTAACCGATAATTTCCTTTAAGATTTTTTTAAGCGCTTCCGGATTTCCCTTGCCTTTAAGTTTTGCCATTGCCTGGCCGATTAAAAATTGCAGCGCCGTTTCTTTGCCTTTTTTATAATTCGCCACCGCTTCCGGATTTTCTTTGACGATTTCTTCAAGCGTCGGTTTTAATTCGTCTTCTCCGGAAATCTGCTTCAATCCCCCTTGCTCGATAATCTTGTTCGGGTCCAAACCTGTCAAAGACATTTCTTTCAAAATGTCTTTCGCCATGCGGCTCGACAAATCTCCTTTTACAATCAAAGCAATCAAATCGGCAAAATTTTCCGGCGTAATTTTCAATTCGCCAAAACTGATTCCCTGCTCGATTATCAAACCCCTCAAATCACTGGTTAAATAATTAAAGAATAATTGGATGTTTTTCCCTTTATTCTCAGCCTCGGATTCCGAAACCGATTCTTCGAAAAATTTCGCCATTTCCCGGTCTTCAACTAAGCCTTCGGCCTGGCCTTCCGAAAGCCCGTATTCAGCCATAAATCTTTTTCTTTTATCAATCGGCAATTCGGGAATTTCAACTCTTAAACTTTCCAAATCGAATTCTTTCAAATCCATCAACGGCAAATCCGGCTCGGGGAAATATCTGTAATCGTGCGATTCTTCTTTTAACCGCTGGGAAACCGTGCGTCTTTTTGCTTCGTCCCAACCCCGCGTTTCCTGAACTATTTTCTCGCCTTTTTCTAAAAGTTCCGACTGCCTTTCAATTTCGTATTTAACGGCATCGCCCACTACTCTGAAAGAATTAAGGTTTTTTATTTCAACCTTGGTGCCTCTTTCATTGTCTTTGCTGATAGAAATATTTACTTCCACCCTCATCTGTCCTTTTTCCATGTCGGCATTGGAAATTCCCAGATATCTCATTATAAGCTGAAGCTCTTTGGCAAATTTAACCGCCTCTTCTCCGCTTTTGATATCGGGTTCGGTGACAAGCTCCATTAAAGGCACACTGGAACGGTTAAAATCAACTAAAGAATAATCTTTGTTTGCCGCGTGCGCCAATCTTGCCGTATCTTCTTCTAAGTGAATTCTGGTAATCCGCACGCCGTTTAATTCCCCGCCCATGACAAGCGGTTTATCAAACTGCGAAATCTGATAGCCTTTCGGCAAATCGGGATAAAAATAATTTTTGCGGTCGAATTTGGAAGTTTCCGGAAGCTTGCCGTTTATCGCCATTCCCAATTTCAAAACCGCTTCAACCGCTTTTTTGTTTATTGTCGGCAACGCGCCGGGATGTCCCATACAAACTGGACAAATATTAACGTTTGGATGTTTTTCTTTGGGGTCGTTTAAACACCCGCAAAACATTTTCGTTTTGGTTTTTAATTCCGTATGTATTTCTAAGCCTATTGTTGGTTTATACATATTTTTTAATTTAATCCCGTACTCCCAAACCCTCCAGCGCCACGGTTGGTTTGCGGCAGTTCACTAACTTCTTCAATTTCCGGATTTTCAATTTTTTGAAAAATAACCTGGGCGATTTTTTGGCCTTTTTTAATCTCGTAATCTTCAGCCCCCAAATTAACCAATCCTATTAAATATTCTCCCGTATAATTGCTGTCAAAAACTCCTCCCAAAGTTTTAATGCCGAATTTATGCGAAGGCCCGCTTTTATCCCAAATCAATCCGACATAACCTTCCGGAATTTTAACGGCAATTCCGGTCTTACAAGAAATTCTCTGTCCGGACTTTAAAACCGCATCTTCAACAGAATATAAATCCATACCCGCGTCTCCTTCTTGCGCGAAAACCGGAATTTTCGCTTCCGAAACCAACTTTTTTACGAGAATTTTCATTGTTTTTATGATTTTATAATAACAGAAAAACTCATTTTTTCAATTTATCTACTTGACAATATTCCAAAAATTGTTAATATTCTTTTTAGAAAAGATCTTTGGCAACTCAATAATTAACTCTAAACTTAGTTTCAAGGAGGACTTATGAATATTGTTATAAGCATTATTGCCGCGATGGCGGAAAACGGCGTTATCGGAAACGACAACAAGATACCGTGGAATTTAAGCAGCGACCTGAAAAGGTTCGCCAAGCTGACCACGGGTCACACACTGATCGTAGGGCGCAAAACCCACGAATCAATCATCCAAAGGATCGGACACCCGTTGCCGAACCGAAAAACAATCATTGTCACAAGGCAAAAACATTATCGAGCGCCGGAAAATTGCGAAGCCGCTTCCTCTTGGGAAGAAGCAAAAGCGATCGCCGGCACCGGAGAAGTTTTTGTCATTGGGGGCGCCGAAATCTATTCCTTGGCGATTCCTGAAGCGGAAACCATGTATCTTACCACCGTGCACTGCAGCAAATGTGAAGGCGATGCCTTTTTCCCGAAGTACGACAAAACCAAATGGAGAGAAAAAGATTTTGACTACATCCCTCCATCCAGAAGCGGAGAATATGGGTCTACATTCAAGGTCCTGAAACGAGTTTTATGAACTTCCCCCGTTTTCCATTGAGTTGGAAAGCGGGGGTTATTTTAATTATTGAAATTAATAAAATTACTGTTAAAATAGCAATTAAAGAATATTTGTTTTCTATAAAAATATTTATGAAAATAGTAAATAAAAAATTCGCAAAGAAAAAAGGAGGTTATTTAAACGTGATAAAATCGATAGAAACCGAAGGCAAATGCCCTTTTTGCCCGGATAATTTTAAATATCATAAAAAAGAAATTCTTAAAAAATATGGCGGTTGGTTTATTACGGAAAACAGCTGGCCGTATAAAAACGCAAAACATCATTTATTGATAATCGGCGTAAAACATAAAGAACAATTAAACGAACTTACCGGAAAAGATTTTAATTCCGTAAGGTTTTTGGCGAATTGGGCCGTTAATAAATTCAAAATAAAAGGCGGCGCCCTGACAATCAGATTCGGAAACACTGATTTTACCGGCTCAACCGTTTGCCATATTCATTTTCATTTAATTTCTCCGGAAATTAAAAAAAGTGGTTTGGCGAAAACGGTAAATTTTCCCATTGGCTAAAAATAATTAAGGCCCGCAGAAAATTGAATTCTCTGCGGGCCTTTTTTTGCGTCATAACCCCACAGGCGCGGGGATATGAGGATGAGGGTCGTAACCCTCCAGTTTGAAATCCGTGAATGTGAATTTGAAGATGTCTTTGACGTCCGGGTTCAGCGTTACCCGGGGAAGCGGCTTCGGTTCCCTGCCGAGCTGCATTCTGGCCTGATCGATGTGGTTCAGGAAGACATGAGTGTCGCTCGTCGTATGGACGAACTCGTCCGCTTTCAGCCCGGTCACTTGGGCAATCATCATGAGCAGTAAAGCGTACGAAGCGATATTGAACGGCACACCGATGAAAACGTCCGCGCTTCTCTGGCAGAGATGAAGGGAAACCTTGCCGTCCGCCACGAAGCACTTGAAATCGCCATGACACGGAGCAACAAAGACGCTATCCACGTCTTCGGGGTTCCACGCTATGACTTTGTGCCTCTTTGAGTTCGGATCGTTTTTCAGGCCTTCTATCAGTCTGGCTATCTGGTTTATCTCTCCACCGTCCCGTTTCTTCCAGTGGATCCATTGGGGGCCGTATATCCGTCCGAGATCGCCCTCTTCCAGGCCATACTGCGCGCAGGCCTCCTTTGTAGCCCACATGTCCCAGATCGGAATTTTGTTTTCCTTTAGAAAATCCACCCGGCTTTCCCCTTTCAGGAACCACAAGAGCTCGCCCACCACGTATCTGAAAGGAATCTTTTTCGTGGTCATCAGTGGAAAACCGTCGTCCATCCGGAAACGCATCGTATGCCCGAGCACGGCGATATTGCCGACGCCCTGGGTGTCTGTCTTCCGAAGCCTTCCATTGGCAAGAACGTGCCTCAGAAGGTCGAGATATTGTTTCATAACTCCTCCTTAATCACCTTACGTAAATGATCTCCACCCCTCTCGATTTCATGATTTCTTCACCGTTCAGCGAAGCGTGGCCCGAAGCAAAAAAACATCTGGCAAAACCAGCCAGTGCCACAGGCTTGGCGCACATCGGACACGGAAAAACTGAAGCATAAATATCCGTTCCTTTCAAACTAACGCCCGATCTGGCTGCTTCGATTACGATTGCCTGCTCCGCGTGCAAAGAGGTGGCGACATCGCTTTGTTTTCCCGCTTCGATAAAATCGCGGGGATCACCAAAAACATACGGTGTGTGCTCCGACGGCAAATGCTGATTATACGCGGTAAACAGAACCTTTCTGTCTTTGACCGCGACGGCACCCACATGGCGCCACCAATCGGAGCTTTTTTGGGATTCGCGGTTCGCCAACGCTATCATCTCTCTGTCGAACGCGTCGTGCGACTCGCGGTGATATCCCGCCGGCTTTGACGACATCACGTTTGTTTCATCCCACCTAAGAAAGGCCGAATCGAATTCAACACTCTCTTTGTTGGGGATGTATTTTTCCACCAGACGGCGCGAGACACCATCATCCACGGCGATTATTCCATAATCGCGGCAAATGTAATTGATCATGTGCGCCTCCAGTACCAAAACATTCCTGAACAGACCCAGGGTTTTTATTACTTTTACCATCACCTCCGGATCAACGGCTCGTATCTCCTCTTCCAAGTACGTAAACTCTTTCGTCAATGCCCGGCTGAAAATCAAAAGCGCATCAACGTTAGCTGCGTGCCTGGAAAAAAAACGGAGATAGCCATCGTGCAACACAGGCACATAAGAGATCAGTACTTTCTTCATTTTATCCTCCCGTTTTTTTCTCTCCCGCAGCATCCACCAGTGACAAAAGGTGTTTTTTCACCGTGTTCTGAATCATCTGCGACGTTGAAGTTTCCTCGGCCTGGCGCGGCAAAACAACCAGTTCACCGCAATACCGCTTGATCTCTTCGCGCTGTTTCTGAGGATAGCTGTCCTCAACAGCGACAAAGACATCCGGCCTGAGCTTCTTGATGAGTCCGTACTGCCATTTCCCTTTGTCGTTGATGTCGTCCACCAACGTCACAAAATCCACCGGCGCTTGATAGCACAGCATCTCGCACCGCTCGTCTTGCGGGACCACTGGCCGCATGGGACCCTTGTACAGCTTAATGGCTCGGTCGGTATCAACGCCCACCACCAAAACATCTCCTCTTCTTCTCGCCTGAATCAGATAGCGGACGTGCCCAATGTGGAGTAAATCCCACGAACCGATGGTAACCACGATTCTGTTATTCACCCCTCTGAGGCCATCCACCACCCGAAACAGCTTTCCGGCATCCAGAACAATCTTGTTTCTTAAACGCTTTTCGTCAAAAATCGCATCCATCTTTACACCTCCTTTTCGGATTTCATTATAGTTCGTTATAAATAGTTTAAAGCTATTATTTGACAAAGTTCTTAATTTTCTTTTACCACTTCCCAAACAAAAAAGCAAGGATTTTGTCCTTGCTTTTTTAAACCAATTCCTTAATTCTCTAATTATCCAACCACCTCAATGCCCATCGAGCGGGCCGTACCTTCAACGATTTTCATGGCCGCTTCAATGTCATTCGCGTTCAAGTCTGCCATTTTCTTTTCGGCAATTTCACGGACTTGAGCCCTAGTCACCGAACCGACTTTTTTCTTCAGCGGGTCAGCAGCGCCTTTTTCCACTCCCGCTGCTTTGCGGAGCAAATCCGAAGCCGGCGGAGTTTTAAGTTTGAAATCAAAAGTCCTGTCTTCGTAAATCGTGATTTCCGCCGGAATAATCGCGCCAGCCATATCTTTTGTAGCCTCGTTAAACTGTTGGCAAAACTGGCCGATATTTATGCCTTGCGGTCCCAAAGCCGTCCCGATGGGCGGAGCCGGAGTCGCGGCGCCGGCCGGAATTTGTATTATTAATATTTTCTTGATTGGTTTAGCCATATTTTTACATTTTTTGAGCCTGTAATGAATCAAGCTCGACTGCCGTTTCTCTTCCGAAAATCGCCAGCATTACTTTTAATCGTCCCCTTTCTTCGTCAACGGCCGATATCTTGCCTTCGTAATCTTTAAACGGCCCGTCTATTATTTTGACAATGTCTCCGACAGCGAATTCAAGTTTGAATTTTGTTTCATCCTCGCCTTTCATTCTGCCCATCAACGATTCTATTTCGTCTTTGGAAAGCGGAGTCGGTTCGGTCGAATCGGCGCCTACGAACCCGGTTACCCGAGGCGTGTTTCTCACCACGTACCAGGAATCCTCGCTCATTAACATGTCCACCAAAACATATCCCGGATAAATCTTTTCTTCAATGGTTCTGCGCTTGCCGTTTTTTATTTTTATTTTCTTTTCTTTCGGAACCAAAATGTTGAAAATTTTGTCGTTCATCGCCAAAGATTCAACTCTCTGTTTCAAATAACGCGCTACCGCGTCTTCGTATCCCGAATAAGTATGAACGGCATACCAATGCCTTTCACCTTTTTTCTTAAAATCGCCCGGCGAAACCCGGGTTTTCGGCTTAGCGGCGCCGTTTTCCAAATTATTTTCCATTTTATCGTTTTCCATTATGAAACCACTTTATCCAATATTAACGTAAAAATCAAATCCAAAGCGCCCAAAAACAGCGCCACGCCGATTGAAAAGCCGACGACAATCAAGGTTAATCTCGTGGTTTCCTGTTTTGTCGGCCAGTTAACTCTTAAAAATTCCCTGTACGCCTCAATTATATAATCTTTTATTCTGCTAAATGTATTCATGTTTTAATGTTTGTAGTTTGTAGTTTTAAATATCCAAGTTCTTAACCATTGTCGCCTGGCTTTGAATGAAATGCTTTCTCGGTTCAACCACTTCACCCATCAAAATATCGAATAATCTTTCGGCTTCTTGCGCGTCTTCAACCATAACTTGTTTCAAAACCCTTCTTTCGGTATCCATGGTAGTTTCCCAAAGCTGTTCCGGATTCATTTCTCCCAAACCTTTGTAACGCTGAATTATTATTCCCGAACGTTTTTCCGAACCCGCTTCTCCTTCCACCATTTCCGCTTCTTTAATTTCTTCTTCCTCTTCTTCTTTTTCTTTGCCTTTTTCTTTCAGCTTCTTTCTAGCCAGTTTTGCGTCGGTCATCATTTTCAAAACTTTTTCTTTCTCCGCCTCATCATAGGCATATTTTATTTCTTTGCCCGATTGTAATCTGAATAACGGCGGCTGTGCTATGTATAAATGACCGCTCGTAACCACTTCGTTGAAATAACGGTAAAAGAGCGTCAAAAGCAAAGTGCGAATGTGCGCTCCGTCCACGTCGGCATCCGTAGCAATGATTATTTTATAATACCTTAGCTTGCTTAAGTCAAATTCGTCGCCGATGGCGGTGCCTATCGCCATAACCAAAGAACGAATTTCTTTATTCAAAAGCATCTTGTCTATGCGGGACTTTTCAACGTTTAAAATTTTTCCGCGCAAAGGCAAAATAGCCTGAAATCTTCTGTCGCGCGCCGATTTAGCCGAACCGCCGGCGGAGTCTCCCTCCACGATGAATAATTCCGATTCTTCCGCGTCCTTGCTCGAACAATCGGCAAGTTTTCCGGGCAAAGTCATTCCGTCTAAAATACCCTTACGCAAAACCGTTTCTTTTGCAGCTTTGGCCGCTTTTCTGGCTTTTGCAGTCAATAAACACCTTTCAACAACCACCCTTGCCTCGGAAGAGTTCTTTTCTAAAAATTCTTTTAGAGCTTCGGCGACAACCGCTTCAACGGCCGTTCTTGCCGGCGGATTACCCAAACGTGCCTTGGTTTGGCCTTCAAATTGAGGCTCGCGAAGCTTAACCGAAACAATGGCCGACAAACCTTCACGAATATCGTCTCCTATTAAATTGTCGTCTGAACTCTTCAAATAGTTCCCACTTCTGGCGTAATCGTTCAAGCTTCTGGTAAGCGCCGAACGGAAACCGGTCAAATGCATTCCGCCGTCCGGAGTGTAAATATTGTTCGCGAAACTTAATTCCTGAGTTTCAATTTCCTGCGTATAAACAAAAGTCGCTTCCACGTCTATGTGGTCGGAAGTTTTATGAACGTAAAACGGTTCATCCTGAATCCGCTGGTTAAAGCGGTTCAAGTAAGTTATGAATGCCAAAAGCCCGCCCTCAAAACAGAAAGAATAATAATATGGAACTTCTTCGCGCCAATCGATAATTTCTATCTTCACGCCCTTGGTTAAAAATGCTTGCTGGCGGAGATGGTCTACTATTGTTTTTTTATTAAATTCAACGTTGCCGAAAATAGATTTATCGGGCTGAAAAGTTATTTTTGTGCCGGTTGTTTTTGAAGTTCCGACTTTTTTAACTTTGTATTGGGGAATTCCGGTTTTGTATTCCTGAACATACTGCCCGCCGTCTTTGTTTACTTCCGCCTTCATCCAAGTCGAAAGCGCGTTTACAACCGAAACGCCGACGCCGTGCAAACCGCCGGAAACTTTATAAGAATCTCCGCCGAATTTACCGCCCGCGTGCAAAGTGCAAAGAGCTGTTTCAAGAGCTGATTTTTTCGTCTGTGGATGAATGTCTACCGGAATTCCTCTGCCGTCGTCGGTTACGGAAACTTTATTTTCAGGCAAAATTTCCACTCTGATATTTTTGGCGAAACCCGCCATGGCTTCGTCCAAGCTGTTGTCGACGACTTCCCAAATTAAATGATGCAAACCGTCGATACCGGTCGAACCGATATACATTCCCGGCCTCTTTCTGACAGGCTCCAAACCTTCTAAAACATAAATGTCTTTAGCGCTGTAAGAGGCGCTAGCCTTTAATTCGTCGCCGTTTGATTCAACGACTTTCTTCTCTTTTTCTTCCGCTTTTTCAGCGGCTTTTTTAATGATTTTTTTGGGCATTTTTCGAATTTTCTCAAATTAAAACACCCCTAAGGGTGCTTTAATTATACCAAAAACTAGGGTAAAAACAAGCATTAATTTATTTCAAACCGAACGTCGCGCGGACAACTGCGGTTATCTGTTTGTCTATTGAACTCGTATCGTAGTAGCCGTAATCGGAAATTTCCGTAGAGTTTACGGGCGTTATCTGCGTGACTCCCATTTGCGCCGAACGGAGGTTCCCCAATTGCGCTCCGGTGCTTTGCGCTATTTGACTTGCGCGCTCCTTCGCATTTTTGGTAGCTTCGGCCAACATTTCCACTTTTAAATTCGCAATGCCGCTGTAATAATATTCGAGGGGAAAATTATTGAGAAAAACGCCTTCGTCTACAAGAACACCCGAATTTTTCGCGATTTCGGTTATACGATCAACTTCACCCGATTCAACCTTAACTTCCTGACTAAGAGTGTATGTTTTCTCGCGGTCCGGCGAATTCGGGTCTTTATATTCATAGTTTTGATTTACGGTAACCGAAGAAATGGTTATCGCTTCCGCCGAAATGGAATTATCCGCCAAATATTTTTTTACAGCTTCAAAATCCTTTTTTAACAACGCATTACCCGTCCTCAACTGGCTCTCTACGGCCGTTCGTGAAAAACTGAAACGCCATTTAATAATATCCGAACGGATGGCGCGGTCGGCCGAACCCGTGACGCTGATAACGTCGGTTAACTGTTTAACTTTATAGAAATAAGAGCCGGCGATTACACCGGTAATAATTATGCATCCGCCCAATATTGCCATTGCAACAGGGAAAGATTTTGAAAAGTTTTCCATAATTTAATTATACCAGAAATTAAAATATAAACAAACGATTTTTAAACATTTTCCGCTTCCTCGATATTTTGTTCTAAAACATTATCAGAATTGTCAAAAAGAATTTTTCCTCTGAATTTTTTACCTTCCAAAAATAATGGCAGCCAGTAAATGTCGTCTGACCACATTTCGCCAAACGGAATTTCATCCACGTGAAACCACTGCGGCTTCATTTCTTCGCTTTCGGCCGGCTCTCCTGAAAAATCTTTTGCCCGGAAAATATGAACTTCCAAGATTTCCAAATTACCCAAAAACTCGAATTCTATTATCCCGACTTTTTCGAAATCGCCAACTTCAATTCCCGCTTCTTCGCGAATCTCCCTTTTGGCCGCTTCTTCGATTGATTCGCCCTCGGAAACTTTTCCGCCAAATCCATTCCACCTGCCCGCGCCGAACCCGCGCTTTTTCATTCCAAGCAAAACTTTAGGATGCTGATGGATTATGCAGAGCGTTAAAAGTTTTTTCATTTAAATTTCACTTCTTCTTCGCTTTTACCCTTCAAAATCTCATCAACCATTCTAATCTCATTCCAAATTCCCTCTATTAAATCGTAATTTTTTGCTTCTTCAAGATTTACCCACGCATATTCAACCGCGTCATCGTCAAGTTTAACTTCACCGGATTCGTAAGGCGTATAAAAACTCATCGTAATGACGGGAATTCCGTCCGGTCGGATAAATGCCAAATCCAACAAAAACTTTATGAATCCCACTTCCAAATTAACTTCCTCCTTTATTTCCCGGCGCAAAGAAGTATATAAAGCGTAATACCAATGACCATCCGCGGTTGTCGGAGGCGTGTTTGTGTAATCGTCCGTTTCCAAACCGCCGCCAGGCACGGTCCATTTGTTCGGAAACGCTTTTTTATTTGGACTGCGTTTGGTAATTAAATACTTAAACTGACCACCATCATTTTTATGAATAATGGCCGTTGAAACTATTCTATGAAGTTCTTTGTTTTCCATATTTTTATTATTTTAATTTCCAGGCGACCAGCCCGTATTTTTTTATTTTATCACGATAACCGGGAAAACCATAGTACGCCCTTCTGGCTTCTTTTATTGATATTAACAATGGAAAAACGTCTTTTATTTTATGTTTTTTAAACACCGCTCCAATGCTTTTGTATAAGGCCGCTCCTAAAACTTTCTTTTTTAATTTTTCCACTCCACAAATAAAAATTATCGTGTCTCCTTTTCCAATTTTTCGGTAATTTTCTATAGCCGCCCTAGTTTCAACTTTTTTCTGTCCATTTTTTATCGCGTTAAAAATATCTTTATCAACCGCCCGAATTTTAAGTTTGTAAGTTTTATTTTCCACAGCACTTTTTATACTTCTTTCCGCTTCCGCAAGGACAAGGGTCGTTGCGGCCTACCTTATCAGAACTGGCGGCTGGCGACTGATGGTTTATAACTTTTTCCGTCATTTGCTGTTGATTGACGACTTCCTGTTGAGGCTTATTCTTTTGCTCTTCCTGCCAGCGCTCGAAATTCGCAATCATTTCTTTAAACATTAAATAGCTTTCACGGCGATATTCAACTAAAGGCTCTTTTTGGCCGTATGCCCGCATCCCGACTGACTCTCTTAACGCTTCAAGATTTTCCAAATGATTCATCCATAAAACATCCAGCATCGCCAATGGCGTTCTGTCTTCTTTTGCTTCCACAAGTATATCCTGCCTCTTTTTATAAAAAGCGGTTCTTTGCTTATTCAAAACGTCGTCGTATTCCAATAAATGCTTTCTCATATCGAAGTTCAAGCCTTCTATTTTCCTTTGCGCTTCATTTACCGCACGCGAAACCAAAGAAGATTCAATCGGTTGGTCTTCCGGAAGATTAAAACTTTCCATTAAAGATTTTATTTTATCGCCGCCGAAAATCCTCAATAAATCGTCTTCCAAAGAAAGGAAAAATCTTGAAGAACCCGGGTCGCCCTGCCGCCCGCTTCTGCCGCGCAACTGATTGTCTATTCTTCTCGCTTCGTGGCGTTCGGTGCCGATAACGTGCAATCCGCCCAATTCTTTTACTTTTTTCGCTTGCTCGGGAGTCGCCGGATTTCCTCCCAGGATAATGTCGACTCCGCGACCCGCCATGTTTGTGGCAACGGTTACCGCTCCAAGCTTTCCGGCCTGGGCGATAATTTCTCCCTCACGTTCGTGGTTTTTGGCATTTAAAGTTTCGTGTGGAATGCCGGCGCGCTTAAATAAGTCCGACAAAAGTTCGTTGTTTGTTATTGAGGCCGTGCCAAGTAAAACCGGCTGGCCCTTCATGTGCCGTTCCCTTGTCTCTTCAACTATCGCCCGGTACTTTGCCTCGAAATTTTTATAAATCGCGTCCGAAGAATCTTTGCGCGCAATCGGCTTGTTCGGCGGCACGCTGACAACTTCAAGATTGTAAACTTTATGGAATTCTTCGGCCGAGGTTTGAGCCGTTCCCGTCATTCCGGAAATTTTTTCGTACAAGCGGAAATAATTCTGAATCGTGATTTGCGCAAACGTCCGGGTTTCCTGTTTTACTTCCACACCTTCTTTTGCCTCGATTGCCTGGTGAAGCCCGCCCGAATATCTTCTGCCGTGCATCATGCGCCCGGTAAATTCATCTATGATTATTATCTCGCCATTCTTAACCACATAATGTTTATCGCGATGAAACAACGCCCTCGCTTTCAAAGATTCTTCCAAATAATGTACCAGCCGGAAATTTTGCGGGTCATAAATGTCTTTCAATCCTAAAGTTGATTCAACCTTATCTATGCCTTTATCCGTTATGCTCGCAGTTCGCGCTTTTTCATCAACTACATAATCTTCGTCTTTATCCAATCGGCTCGCTATTCTGGAGAAAATCTTGTAAAACTCGCTTGATTCCGCGTCCGGTCCGGAAATAATCAACGGTGTTCTCGCCTCGTCTATTAAAATACTGTCTACTTCGTCGATAATGGCGAAATAATGCCCTCTTTGAGTTTGCTGATTCAAATCATAGGCTAAATTGTCCCTTAAATAATCAAAACCGAATTCGGTGTTCGTGCCGTAAATAATATCGGCCAAATACGCTTCTCTTCTTGAAACCGGCCTTAAAAAATCCTGAAAAACTTTAAAAGAACCAAGCTCGTCCCGTTTTTCATCTTCCTGCGAAGCAACCGCTTTATATTCCGGGTCGTAAATAAAAGCGGCCTCGTGCATTAAACAGCCGACCGACATTCCAAGGCTGAAATAAATTTGTCCCATCCAAACGGCGTCGCGACGCGCCAAATAATCGTTCACCGTAATCACGTGAACTCCTTTGCCCGTCAAAGAATTTAAATAAACCGGAGCCGTCGCCGCCAAAGTTTTTCCTTCGCCGGTCATCATCTCTGCGATTTTTCCCTGATGCAAAATAATTCCGCCAATAAGCTGGACGTCGAAATGCCTTTGTTTCAAAACTCTTTTTGAAGCTTCGCGGATTAAAGCAAAAGCCTCGGGCAAAATTTCGCCGAGGTCTTTTCCTTCTTGGACAAGTTTTTTAAATTCAAAACTTTTATTTTTAAGTTCTTCGCCGGATAATTTCTCAAATTCCGGTTCGAAAGAATTTATTTTTTTAACTAAAGGTTCAAAATTTTGCTTGCCGAAAATTTTTCCGATAAAGTTAAGCATGCCGTTCGATTTTCATTTCTTTGTATTTTTTTATTTCTTGTTGGAGTTTATTGCGAACTTCATCTATCGCCAATCTGATATCGTCGCTCGTGTCTTCCGCTCTAAAAACTTTTTTCCCCAAAGTAAACGTGGCGTCGGCGCAAAAAACTTCGCCGCTCTTATGATGCTTTGTCGTTCTGGCGATTTCGACGAAAATTTCGACTTCTCCCTCTTTTTCAAATCTCTCGAGAAACTTATCCAAAGAACCGATTTTTTCTTCAATATATTCGCGGATTGAAGGGGTTAAATCCAAATTTGTGGCTTTTATGTTTATAGTCATAATTGTTAATATGATTTAATTAATATAAATATTATACGGTTTTCGGAATATTTCACAAGCAAGGCAAAAAAATCCCCCCTCCGACCGAAATCGGAGGAGGGATAAAAGATTATTTCTTCTTTTTCTTTCCCTTTGCTTTTTTCTTAGCAGCCATTGTAATATTCGCAGGCGTTTTTATATTTTTTTTATTAAAAATTTTTATCGCTTGCGAAAAGAATTTTTAGCCAGTGTAGGATTGTCGACCTGCCAACCGCGCTGACTATTAGAAACAAGTTCTTACCTTAATTTTAGAACAAATACATTTAAACGTAAATGTGGATAACTCAATTTCGCAAATTATTTTTTAAAAACCGCCTTTTGAAAAAATTTCTACGCCAAATATTCTATTTCTTCTTCCAATTTTACTTTAAATTTTTTATAAACTTCGTTTTTAACCAACAAAATTAGCGATTTCACGTCATTTGCGGTCGCATCAAGCGCGTTAACTATAAAATTCGGATGTTTTGACGAAACCATCGCCCCACCGTAAGAAATTCCCTTAAGTCCGGCTTCGGAAATCAAATAAGCGACTGGAATTATCGGGAACGGGTCGGTTTTTATTTTACTTTTCATATTCTCGTCGATTTTTTTCATTTGTTCGAGTGGCACGTTTTTAAAAGTGCTGCCGATGCTGGGATATTCGAGCGGCTGTTTTTCTATCCGGTATTTGATATTTTTTTCCGCTATGTCGCGCATTTCTTTTTTATCGCCTTTCGGCGCAAACAAGGTCGCTTCTAAAATTATTTCACGGCTACTATTGGACTTAAAAATACTTGAACGGTAAAAAAATTCGCATTCATCGGCGGTTCTTCTAATTATTTTTGTTTTTAGTTTTGAAATATCCAAACTAATAACTTCTTTAACGGCATTTTTTGTTTCTCCACAAAAAGCGCCTGCGTTGCCGCGAACCGCTCCACCCAATGTTCCGGGCAACCCCGCCGCCCACTCCAAGCCGCCTATTCCTTTTTCCAAAAAATAATCAACCAGCTCATCCATTGAAGTTCCGGCGCCGACTTTTACCAAATCATCTTCCTTTTTTATAAAATTTATTTCCGGCTTCAAAACCAATCCGTTAAAAATTTCATCGCTAAACAAAACATTCGTTCCCCCGCCCAAAATGAAAATTCTTTCTTTAGCCTGCCGGGCTTTTTCCACCCCCTTTGAAATTTCATCCACGTTTTTAGCCCGCAAAAAGAACTTCGCCGGCCCGCCGATTTTGTAATTACTATGATTTTTTAAAATAACATTTTCCTCAAACATGCCTATGTACCGTTTAGTATAAAAAATATCCGCCAGCATGGCAAATTTAAAGCCAATAGTCCGAAAAATGCCCAAACAGTATAAGCGCCTAAATAATGCTATAATTATCCATATGGATAAAGAGCAACTTAAAAAATTCATTACTTATGACATAGGGCTGGAAATAGTTTTATTTATCGCCCTTATTTCTTTTTATTTTAACCTTCTGCCCGAAAAAACAAATGAAATAGCGGCGGCCGTTATAGGAATAATCGCCACTCTGCCCGTCATCGTAAGTGCTATAAAATCAATCGCCCAAAGAAAAATAAACGTTGACCTTTTGGCAAGTATCGCTCTTGCCGCGTCGATTATTTTAAGAGAATGGACTTCTGTTATTTTCATCAATTTAATGATAACTTCGGCGCGTATTTTTTCCGACTATACCGAATCGCGTTCCCGCCGCGCTATTGAACATCTTTTAAAGCTGAAACCTCAAACAGCGCGGGTTAAAAGAGGCGAAACGGTTATTGAGCTACCGATTGAAAAACTCCAAAAAGGAGATATTGTGCTCGCCGAACTTGGAGAAAAAATCCCCGTCGACGGTTTTGTAGAAAAAGGCGAAGCGGAAATAGACCAATCGTCTTTAACCGGAGAATCATTGCCTGTTTCCAAAAAAGCCGGAGAAAAAGTTTTAAGTTCGACCTTTGTCGTGTCGGGAAATTTGGAAATCCGGGCGGAAAAAATCGGGAAAGAAACCGCCTTTGAAAAAGTTATTGAATTGGTCGAGTCATCTCAAAAAAATAAAGCGCCGTTGACCACTTTGGGAGAAAAATTTTCCCGTTGGTATATTTTTATCACTCTTGTCGGCGCGATTTTAATTTTTATTTTTACTAAAAATGCCTCTTTGGTTTTGGCCGTTCTACTCGTCGCTTGCGCCGACGACGTAGCCGTTGCCATCCCCTTGGCCTTTCTGACATCCATCGCTCACAGCGCCAAGCATGGCGCGATAGTTAAAGGCGGAAATTTCATTGAAGCGCTGGCTCAAATAAAAATAGTTATCAGTGACAAAACCGGCACCTTAACCCGGGGGAAATTAAAAATTGAAAAAATATTTCCGCTTGGCGGCAAAAAAGAAGAAGATGTCGTAAAAATCGCGGGTGCCATCGCGGTCCTCTCGGATCATCCATCCGCTCAAGCGGCCGCGCGTTACGCCAAAGAAAAAAAGGTTGTTATTCAAAAACCCGACAGCATTGAAGAACACAGCGGGAAAGGAGCTGTTGCCATGCTCGCCGGGAAAAAAATCATTACCGGAAAAATAAACTTTTTTGAAGAGCTTGGAATACAGATTCCTCAAGACGTAAAGCGAGCCGCCGCCGCGGAAAATGAAAACGGGTTTATTACTGTGTTTGTGGCACAAGAGAACAAATTAGCCGGATTTATGACCCTATCGGATGAAATCCGTCCCGGAGCCAAAGAAGCTGTAAGCGAACTCAAAAAACTCGGCGTTGAAAAAGTTGTTATGCTTACCGGCGACAGCGAAAAAATCGCCGAAAGAGTGGCGAAAGAAATCGGCATAGAAGAATATCACTCTAATTTGATGCCCGAAGACAAAATAGAATATTTAAAAAAGAACTTAAGCAAAAAACATAAAACCGCGATGCTCGGCGACGGAGTAAATGACGCGGCGACGCTCGGACTGGCTGACGTCGGCATTGCCATGGGAGTTATCGGCTCGGACGCGGCAATCGAATCGGCGGATATCGCCCTAATGCGCGATGATATAAAACAAGTTCCCGAGCTTATAAAAATAGGTAAAACTACAATGCGGGTCGTAAAACAAGACTTGGTAATTTGGGGGGTTGTTAACGTCGTTGGCCTGTTTCTGGTTTTTGGAAAAATAATCGGTCCCGAAGGCGCGGCTGCTTACAATTTTTTAACCGACTTTCTGCCCCTTTTCAATTCTCTCCGACTTTTCAGGTAATTATATTATCTCCACTATTTTTTGTTTTGAGGTTTTACCCGATACTATTTCTACACAAGAAGCGCTAACGTCAAAATATTTTGCCAACGCTTTTATTATCGCCGCATTGGATTTCCCCTCTTTCGCTGCCGCCTTAACCGAAACGTTATAATGCGTTTCATCTATTTTTAAAATTTCTTCTTTTTTCGCCCCGGGCTTGGCTTTTACAAAAATTTTCATGAAAATTTTTATCTTTTTTCATTTATTGCCTTGATATAATCGCAATAATCGCAATCGGAACCGGCTTCCGGAATTTTATCCGAATTCAAGCATTTATGCGCGTCTAAAATAATTCTTTCAACCCAATTGTCGCTGCCCGTATAAGGAATAAGAGTGATATCGAATTCCAACCTGGCATCAAACGCTTTTTTATCCGTCTTGCCATTGCAATAAACGAAATATCCGGTATCTGAAACTTTAAACCCGTTTTGGCGGAACAGCCATTGATAAATTTCCATCTGTCTTTTATATCCGTCTTGCCAATCTTTATTGAGCTCGGTAATTTCCTCGTCTTTTGAAGTAGCCTTGTAATCGACTACTATGTATTCTCCTTTGGAGTTCTGCCAAAGGTCGTCTATGGCGCCGGTTATTAAAAAGTTTGTCGGCTTATGCAAGTACTGAATGCCGGTAAAATTATGCCGCCATTTATCCAAGTCTTCATGCGCTACCGGACGCGCGTCCACGCCGTATTTTTCGATTAATGGATGTTTTGTGCCGTTGGCGCGATGAACGTCGAATTCCATCTTAAGAAGTTTATCCACTGCGGAATTCAAAGAAAAAGGAAACCCCGGCGGGCGCCCGATTCCAAGCCTGCGGTCGAAATAAAAACATCTCGGACAACTAAAAAATAAATCCAATTTTGAACGGGATAATTTAAAAGGTTCTTGAGAATCCGGTTCGTATAAGCCTTTTATTCTTTTTGAATTATAGTATTCCGACATAAGTGCCTAAATTCTACGCCTTATGCCGAAATAAATCAAAATAAGCAAATTACAAAAAATGCCTTATCAAAAGAAAAGTATTTATAAGCCAGAAAGCCACGCCGCTGGCCGTTAAAAATAAAACAACTTTTGTTTGTGTGTCCATTTTAAAAAAAAGACCGTTTGTAATTGCTTGATGGCTAAACGGTCAAAGCCATGATAATACTTTTTTAATATCCATCACCTCCTTCTTATAAGTTTTTACGATTCTCGAATGAAATATTGATTCCGGCATCTCTGACGGCGCAGGCAATCGCAAATTTCGTCTTGTGGCTGTCATGCGTATAAACAGTCACTTCTTGATGGGTGGTGTTGCCTCTTATAGACAAAAGCACTCCTCCATCAATATCGACGATTTTCACACGTCGGTCGCCGTTTGCGGAAGGCAGCCCAGCCTTTATGTACCCAAGAGATATTTTATAAACCTCGGGCTGTTTGTGAGCGATGTCTACCGGAATTAGCGCGGCATCAATTACCGTCGTGTGGCTGCCGCAATACTTGCCACCCGACCTTTTATCTTTCTTATTTTTCGTCAACATACGCCCTCCTTTTTAAAAAAAGAACGTTAATGCCAACTTTCAACGTTTTTAGAGCTAAAAATAAAATAGCGTGTTTCAGCTATCTTGTCAATCGATTATTTAATAACCTTTTTATATTCAAAGTAAGAATAAACAATTACGTAAAGAGTGGAAAAAAGAACCGGAACTAAAATAAACAAAAACGCCAATCTTGGGAAAAACAATCCCAAAAACGAAATTGCTCCCGTAATTTTAAACAACTTACCGCCAAGCTTGTGTGTTTTATCCCATACCTCTTCACTGCTCAAAGTCCAGGGCGTTCTAATACCGATAAACCAATTCTTTTTGGCGCTTTCAATTAAAACTCCGCAATAATAAAACAGTATTCCAAAAGCCGGCGCTATCGCCCGATTCATGTCAAATCGCGAGCCAAGATTCCAAAAAACCGTCAAAAGATAAATGTAAAAGAAAAATAGTATTATAAAAACTATAAAATTATTGAACTGTTTTTTGAATTTTTCGACATTCGCTTTAAGCGGGTCCAGTTTGGGAATTAAAATCAAAAGTAAAAATACCGCCAAAGAAATAACCGGCATTAGAAACAATCCCCAAAACTTACCCATGTAGCCATTGGCTTCTCCGTTAATGCCCCAATGCGAAATCATTCTATCCGGCATTTGCGGATATAAATACGCGCTGATAGCAAAAGACGCCAAAATTATCAACGAAATTATTATGAAACTTTTTTTCATAATTAAGATTTCCTTTTTTGGAGCCAGCTTAAAACAAAAAGTATTCCGACAATAATGGCAGGCGCTGAAATTGAAACGTACCAGCTCCAATGGCGGTCAAAGCCAACCGCAAAAACATAATATATTGCAAACACGAAAAATGCGGCCGCCCCGAACAAATCATATTTCCAGGCAATTATAACAATCGCCAACAAAGCGAAAGAAGGTAAAAGATGAATTAAAAGGCCCAAAATATTTTGCCAGCTGCTGCCCCCACTTAACGCGTCCAAAGAAAACAGAGATAAAAACAAAACAAACCCCAGACTTAAAATTCTCGGCGACCAATAAATAATTTTATTTTTGTAATCCATAGTATTATTCGAAAAATATCCTGCCATCAGGCGTGGCGCATTGCGGCGGATTTGATTTCATTATTGAAAAGCCCGCCATAATGCAAGAATTAAAATCCGTTATCTGTTTCAAAAGTTCATCGCATTTTTGCTTGCTTGCGGAATCGCTCATTGGCAGACACCTCGCAAGCTGACTGGCAAGACTATCATCCGTCGACAACAAGTCCAACTTAATGGTTTGAACTATACTGTCCACTACTGTATTAATATTAAACTTTTCGCGCTCGCTAGTACAGGCCTGATTCTGCACCTCGTCATAATTGCCGCAATTGGAATAACGAAGAATAAAACTTAGCTCGATAAGCTTACCATTCCTGGGAACAACGTATTTATATGAGGAATAAACGCTTCCGGCCGCGCCTTCATATTTAACATTTACGCAATAAATCCTGCCATTTACCACTTCTTGCGAAACTACCTCTGTTAAACTGCTTTTTTCTAGTGGAGTTTCCGCACAAGAATAAGTCCCCGAATTTACCCGAACCGCCGGCGGCCATTCCTGAGTATAAATATATTGAGCGATTAATTTTTCCGGATACTGAAATGAAATACCGCCATTGCTGTAATTTCTCAAAACCTGATTTTCTTCATAGGGAAGGATTGAAATTCCCGTTATAAGCCATTTATCGCCGAATTTTACCACTCCGATTTCAACCGCCCGCGACCCGGACATGCCGGTGCTTGTCATGTCTATTATTTTCCCGCTTACGTCATAAGCGCCAGACCCAAATTGCCTGATATCCGCTATCACAATCTCATCGGGCCACGGGCTGGAAGTTAGCCTACCTGGAGCTTTTGACGGATCGGCTTCCCACTGCATCAGTAAATCCGGAGCGACAAAATCTTTATAATTTTTTTTAATGTCTTGAGCAACCGTGGAAGATAACAAAGAAACATTCTTTAACGCGTAGCCGAAATTTTCCACAACGGCTCTGACGGCGACTGATTCATCGATTTTAGGGCTTGAAAAATACGGCCGCGCAAGATAAAAAATACCTCCCAACAAAACCAGCCCGGAAACTACTAAAAGAATTTTTCGATTTTTTGAATAAAATTCAAACATCATATATAAATTATAATCATCCCAATAATTCCCACAAGTAACAAATAAACCATGCAGGGAATGAATACTCCTTTAAGAATTTCCCTTTCTTTATTTTTTACGCCGACTACCGCCTCGCCCGACAACATGTCCGCCAAAGCTATCATGTTGCCGGCCGATCCGCCAACCACGCCAAGCGATAATATTACCGCCACGCTGAAGCCAAGCGCTTGTCCGGCAACGCTGAAAAAATTTCCAAACATAATATTTGAAACCGTGGCGCTACCGGTAATAAAAGCGCCAAAAGCGCCGATAAACGGCGCGAAAAACGGCAACCAACTTGTCTCAAAGGCCTTAGCAACAAGAGTTATCGCCGCCGGCAAACCGGAATAATTTTGGCTCGAATTTATCATTAATTGAACGAACGCCGACATTGAAACAATTACCAAAAATGGACCTACTGCTCCCTTTAGGGCATTTGCCATCGAAAACGAAAGAATTTCTTTTTTTCTTCTCCAGATAAAAGCGGTAATTAATCCGGCAATAATAAAAGCAAAACCGGGATTAAATAAGTTGAAAACGTGATTAATTATTAAAGAAATATTAACGCTTGAATTTCCTAAAAATATTTTTCCCAAAATCAAAAATACTATTAAGAGTCCGTAGGGTAAAAACGCTTTAAAAGCCGGCATTGTTTTTTCAATTTTTTCTTCCCCGCGCAAAGATAAAACGTCTTTGGGTTTAAAAATATTTAATTTTGTCGAAAACATTACCAAAAGCAAGCCGATTATTGAACCTATAATCGAAGGAAATTCTTGCCCCATGAACGCGGCGACCAACACCGAAGGTGCGACAAAGGCGATTCCCGACCAAATGGCAAAACCCAAACCGCCGAAAAATTCTTTTTTTTCATTTACTCTTCCCGAAGTGATTATCCAAAGCATAAAAACGGGAACTATAAACCCAACACAATTTATAAGAGACGAGATGTACGGTACCGAAGAAATATCCAAACCGGCGAAGCCTATTCGAATCGGCGCTCCGGCGGCGCCAAAAACAACCGAAGCACTGTTACCTAAAAGCGCGACTACTAATGCTTTAATCACCGGAAGGCCGAGCCCGACGAGAAGCGGCGCGACAACCGCCACCGGAGTTCCAAATCCGGCAGTACCCTCGATAAAATTTTCGAAAAACCAGGCCAATATTATTATTTGTACCCGGTAATCTTTTGAAAAATGCTCAAGATAATATGAAATATTTTTAATCACGTTCAAATCTTTCAATATCCCTAAGAAAAAAATCGCTCCAAAAATAATAATAAAAATATCAAAAGCCACAAAAAAACCTTTAATATAAGAAGATAAAAGCGAGACGGGTAATATCTGCCAGTAAAAAATAGCCAAAAACGTAAACAAAGCCACTGTAATAACTGATGCCCTAAGAAGCGAAGTTTTTACCCAAAGCAAAAGAATAATAAAAACCAAAAAAGGAATTATCGACAGCAAAACCGGCAAGTTAAACATTATTCATATTTTACACTTTCGGCAAATTTAGAGCAAATAAAAGGCCGTCCATTCACGAAAACGTGGATGAACGGCCTCTTTCTAGAACTTAATCTTGTCTCCTGCATTTTCCGCCCCTTTCTTTGTCGTGCCGAATATTTACATGCACGCCAATTCTTTCTTGTACTCCAAACGAGAATTCGATGCCGAAAATTTTGATACCCGCCTCTACTTTTTCTTCATTAACCAAACCGATATTCACGTCCGAATTTGATTTTTCTTCCGCCGATTTTTCGGAAACGCTGCCTGCGCCATCCAAAACAATCACCTCGTCCGCATTTTCTTTCAAAGCGTTCATTTCCCTTACCTCCTTTATTAAGTTTTAAACATGCCCGAGATAAGCGCCCTTAAACAAATTGCCCCGGCATTATCTCGCCGAGGCAATCTCTAAATTTATACCAACTGAAATTTTTACGTCCTGTGATTAAATTGCTCGGGCCAAATAACGCCTAAACTTAATTTACGTCTAAACCAAATGGCAATTCTATTCACGTGTGGAAAATATAACTTTTTCATATCCTTCATTGAATATAACGATTATCCGGCAAAAGGGTTTCGCTGCAAAAAAGCGGGGTAAAACCCCGCTTTTTTATGCTATTTAACGTCTATTAAGCTTTCTTAAAATTCCGATACAAATAATTAAATAACATTCCGAAAGCAGCCAAGAAAAAGACGAAAGAGAATATCCATCCGATAAACGGAATAATATTTACAATCTTCATTACCACCACGCCTGTTGTAACGCTTTTCCAATTCGCCCCGAATTCCGGTTTTTTTAAAAGCTTCCGGAAAATAATCGTGCCTAATACTATCGGCGCGAAAACCGAAGCAAAAAGCGCCATCACGGAATAAAGCAAAATTCCCGCGACACCCAATAAAATACCGATTATCGTGATGAAAGAAATTATTACCGCTATTGGCAAAACCACTAAAAGAATAAATCCGCGCAATGTTTCTTTGCCAAAATTATCCAAAGTATGGTTTATCGCCTCTTCTAATTTTTTACCCAACACGAAATATGCCACCAGTGAAGCCGTCAAAGAAATCAACAACATTATCAGCCACGACGCTCCCAAAAATCCCATAAAACCTTTTTTTACCGCTTGTTGATTTTGTGCCGGAACAATTTCTTTAAAATTAACTTTGCCGCTTATTTTGGCTCCGTCTTCAATTGTCAGTTTTTCCGGCGCGCTGTAGTTTAAATCTCCGCCGATTTCCGCTCCGCTACCAATAATTAATTTGCCGCCTGTTTTTGCCAAAATATCGCCTTTTACCTTGCCATCAATACGAACCGTATCACCATAAACCGAAAGGTCGCCCGCCATATTGCCGTCAATTGAAATATTGCCTCCCGCCACTACCGTGTCACCGTCAATTTTCAAATTCGATTTTAAACTTACTTGTCCGCCGGCCGCCAAAAGTTCTCCGCCAATTTTACCACCAATCATCACCGTACCGCCGACAAGACGCACGTCATCGCCAACGCTGGTTTCAACGATTAAAGTTCCTCCGGCCGCGTTTAAATCATTAGCCACGTTGCCGGTAACCATAATCGTTCCCCCAACCGTAAAAACGTCCGCCTTTGCCATTCCCATGATATTGACGTTATTTCCGGCCGCATAAAGATTTTTCGCGGCAACCGCGTCCTTGCCAAGCGCGTAAACTTGCCCGCTTTCAAAATCCGCGGCAAAAGAAACAAACGGCACCATTAAAAAAGACAAAGCGAAAACTAAAAATATTTTTTTCATATGTTTTGAACTAAAATCGACCTTTGATTAATTTAAATAGTTTCGACCTTATGTTAACATTTTACCCTAAAAAATAATAAACAACAATAAAACTTTATTAACGTATAAAAAACCGCCAACCAGACAAATTGCGTCTGTGTATTGGCGGTTGTCGAAACAGGCCTGCCCGTTCTCTTTTAAATATCGGTTTTCCCTTTGGTGGGCTCCCAGAAGAACAGGATAAAGCCGTCTGTGTGTATTATTTCGATAATAGCCTCATCGCGGTTCATGTTTCTACAAACTTCTCCGCCGATAAAGCTAATAATCGCCCTTTGTTTAAATCTATCCAGTTTTTCCCATTCATTAACCGGTAAGGTACCGATTAATATTGCCGCGACCAAAAGAAGCATCATTTTTTTCATACACGCCTCCACAAAGAGATTCATTATGAAAAAGGGCCTCTGTCTTTAATACTTAAAGCTTTTTATGATCTGAAGAGAAGATACAATATTCCGAATATAATGTCAAAACTTTATTATTTTATTGCGGTTTTTATTTTTACAACGAAAACAGCTCGTCTATCGACGCTTTTAATTCTTTTGCTATTATCAGCGCGAGTTTAAGAGACGGATTGTATTTCCCTTGCTCGAGAAAAACAATCGTCTCCCGCCTGACGCCGGCTTTTCGAGCAAGCTCTTCCTGAGTCATGCCTTTTTTTTGGCGGTATTCTTTTATCCGATTTTTCATAAATTTATTTTCGGGAATAATATTTGAATATCGCGGAGTATATTAACATAAGCAAACATACAGAATAAGAAATCGTCAAAGCTGCCGTGCTTAAATCCGGTTTTGTGTCGCTAAAAGCAAAAAAGACGAACATTGTAATTACCGCGAGCCAACTAAATATTTTTATAGCCAAAAGCGCCGCTTTGCCGCCGATTTCATAATCTCTTTCATCGGCGACTATTTCTTTAACCGCCCGGCGTGCGACAAGAAGAATTGCAAAGGCTAAAGCCACTACCATAATCGGAATGAGATAATTTTTACTCGCCACCGACACACCCACAACAATAGATACCACTACCGCAATCGCTATTTTTAAAGCAGTAAATTGTTTTAAAGTCATTTTTATTTAAATTTGTTCTACACGACCTTTTTCTAATGTTATATAATTCTAACATCGATGTCAAGCGCCAAGTGGATAAAAAAACCGCCCCAAAAAGAGACGGCCTTCAATTAATAAAATAATTATTTTTTCAAATTAAAGCTTCTGACAATATTGGAAAATGTTTCCCTATGCCCATCCCAACTGCTTTTTATTGTATTAAAAGATATTACCCAAACATCATCCCCTTCGCCCCGAATCGCAACCATCAAAATTTTAAAATCTACTCCTTGCTGGGTTAATTCTACTTCTACCGCGCGAACAGCCCTGCCATTTATATTCACATCTTGCTCATTGGCAAAAACAGCGCTTGAAACTGTTTGTAAAAGCGAATCTTTAATAGTTTGCATATATCCTGCCATACTCTTGCCCTGAAGAGTGTCATAACTCACCGCAAAATAACTTCTAAAATTAATTTTTTGCGCCGCGGGGTCATTAAGCTGTTCATTGGCGTTAACAGCCATCGCCAAAGTTCCAATTGCCGGTTCGGTTTTTTTCCAGCCTGCGGGCAAAACAATGTCAAAATCATCAGCAACAAGTTTATTTTGATTTTCCACTGGCGCTTGTTGTCCGATATTCTCGGGAAAATTAGTTAATGTTTTTTTTTGTTTTATAAAATAAAAGCTGGTCAACACGGCCGCAACGGCAATCACAATTATTAAAACGATAACTATAATTTTGTTTTTCATATATTTATTATAAACCTTTGACAAATTCGGGACAAATAAAAAATGTTAATAATAAAAAAACCGCCCAAACGCATAATGCGCCGGGCGGCAAATTCACTCTTTATTTAAACCTGGAGCTAAAGGCGGCCGATACACCTTTGCGCGACATGAGCCATTTCATCAAACCGCCGGCTCATATGGTAGCCTATTTCCTTGCCTGTCAGTTCATAGAACTGGCGGTAGAAAGTGGCGCCCATTTTATGGTAGTAAGGAATCTTCATCACGCGATAGTTTCCTCTTTCGGGAAAAACGCCACATATCGCAAAACAAATATCACCTCCCTTCCTTACCATTATGGAGTCGTCCATCGCCGTATAATCAATCGCCCACCAGCTTTCGGGAGTTTTCACCGCCAATTCCGCCAGTAAATTGGAAACATAGATTCCGCACAACAAGACGTCGCTTGAAACAAGCTTTTGGTTGAAAATCTCATCTGTTATTTCTTTTTCGAAAACACCTCTCAGTTGCCCCTCCTTAACTGCGACAATACCAATTTTGTCGCGAAGAATGCTATCCCTTCCTCTAATGAGGGACGCCTTCTTCAACAAATTGGTTAAATCGCCAAGTTTCAGATTTTTCTCGGCTTCTTTAAAACTTATGATTTTCGCCATGGCTCCCTCCTTATTATTTTCAATTAAAACTTCTTATTTCAATGTTCCAAACCGTAAGTGTGTATATAAAGCTTATACTCTATATTTCACCGGTGTCAATTATAAAACCGTCCAGGAAGGGCGAATTTTGGGCGGGGAGTTAAAAATTAAACTCTCTTCATTTGAGCTAATATTTTATTAGCCAAATCTTGTTTATCTATCAAATATTGATCCCACTTATTAGAGTCGTTTCTTCGTCTGCCGGCGACAAAACTGTACGCAATTCCATCTTGATATTTTACTGGTCTACTTTTTTTAAGAAAATCCGGAACGGGCACAAACCATAAATGATCCCAAATATCGCCCTCTTCTGTATCGAAAAAACAAAATACTATTGCCATAGAATAGTTTTCTACTAATGATTTTTCTTTAACTCGCACCACGAAGGGCTTTTCGACATTTCCTCCAAAACGACTCTTAACTTGAATGTACATTATCTTTAAACTTCCTTTCTCTTTTACAATCAAATCAATACCCTCATCGTCAGAAATTGGCTTATAACAAGAAAGCGTGGTATCGCCGTAAAGCGTAATAAGTTCTGCAATTCTTGCCTCGGCAATATCGCCTTTTTGCTTAGTAGAAACATCTTTTGAAATTTTGTATCCCTTTTCTTCCTTTTTAATCTCATAACTCAATTTTTTTGTAATGATATGAGAAATAGCTGGGTTAAGACCGAAAACCGAAGGCGCAGTTTTAATAAAAAGAGATCTTTCTTTCTTGGAATTAATATCAACAACAAGCTGAGCGTTCATTGTCGCTTCCGGCGTTTTTCCGGCAGTTTTTAGCCAACCGCGATCTAGGGCGATTTTTGTAATTTCCTTGCTATGAAGTGGTTTGCCCGCTTCTTTTAAAATTTGATATGCGATGTCCTTAAATGAGTTCATAATTTTATTGCGCAAATGCGCTGGCTAAAATTGACTGCCGTAATGCATAAAAATCCGTTGCGGTTTCGCGCTGGATATTTTCCAGATTGCTTGATTTTTGAGATACTGAATCCAGATACGCGACAATTTTCTTCTGTTCGGCTTCTGGCGGCACAGAAATTTTTGTAGATTTTGCAGTTGTGATAGTAAATGTACCAACAACTGTCGCGCCACTAAAATTAGATTTGATCTGTTCTTTTAAAGTTGATGACTTAAAAAAATACTCAATAAAACGAGAATCTACACCTGACTTTTTTTTCAGCCAAATAATGTTACCGTCTTTAAAATAAAACTTGTCATTTTTTTTAACTACATAACTTATCCCAATAGTACCAACTCCAGTAACGAGGATATCTCCGTTTTTGGGGACGCCATATTTCTCTTTATATTTATTGTACATTCTTTCACTAATAAATATCGGGGTTTTAAAAGGTTTACCCTTTGACAGACTGACAATTTCTCTTGCTCTATAAAACGGAACGCCATTATTTGTCCATTCAGATTTAAAAACGCGCTTGCTCGATGTAATTTCAAATAAATCTCCAAGAGTTTTATCTACCCAACCCCTTTTTTCAGCACGAGAAAATATTTGCTGAAAAGCGGAGGGTAAAAGAGCAGCAGCGTCAATAGATGATTCTTCGCGCAAACGGCTGGCTTCATCAATTTTCGCAAAAATATTTTCAATTTTTTTAACAATTCTTTTTTGCTCTTCGATCGGAGGGAATGGGATTTCCAATTGTGAATATTCAGAAATCCAATATCGCTTATGTTGTTTGTGGCTAAATTTAATTGTTTGTATCAAATAAAATAAATATTTTGCATCCGCGATCCCCTTTTTGGCATGCAAAATTTTCATTGCGGACGACTTCACTTTAAATGGAAAATCAACAAATTTTGTGGCAGTAGTAAAATCATCAAAAATGATTACTGGCAATTTTTCTTCCGGAAAGATGCCTCTTTTTTCATTTGTATTTCCTAAAATAAAAGTTTTACCAGCGGTCAAAACTGGAGTTGAGAATTCATCTTTGTATCCTGTTGAGCTAACCAAGTATTTAGTTGGTTGCTCATAATCTAATACTTCGCCTAACTTTTTCGTTGGCCATTTCATAATGCTTTTTTGATTTCTTCCAAAAGACGTAGAATTTTAGTTTCCTTTTCTCCAATATCTTTGACCAATTCCACTGGCGGTTTATGTGCTAATTCTTCCTTGCGAATTGGATTTTTGGCGGTCAAGTCAAAGGTTTGTAATTGTTCTATTGGAATAAGCCAGCTGTTTTCCGATTCAGTTCGTTTTTGGAATTTTTTCCAGCAATCATTAAGATCGGCATCTTTCAATGGTCTGGTTTTGGAAAATTTTCCGATTAAATCATAATACCAAACTTCTTTAGTCGGCTTACCTCGCTCAAAAAACAGAAGGTCGGTTTTGTTGCCAGTGCCAACGGCGGTGAATAGTCCTTGTGGAAGAGAAACAACAGCAAAAAGATTATTTTCTTCTAAAAGTTCTTTTTTGGTATTCACAAACGCCTTTTCGTTTGTTCGGAAAAGAAAACCCTCATCAATCACCATGCCACAACGGCCTCCGGGCTTAAGCCGGCGTAAAATGTATTGCACGGATAAAACCTGCGTGGCGCTTGTTGGATAGGGAAAATTTTCCAAAAGAGTTGTTTCTTCCTCGCCGCCAAAAGGAGGATTAGTAAGCACTACATCAACCCGACTAGTCGGATCAAACTGACGAATGTTTTGCGCAAAAGTGTTGCCACGCTTTAATTTTGCGCCATATAAATCATGTAAAATACAATTCATCACACCCAAAAGAAACGGCACCGGCTTTTTTTCCTGCCCTTGAATAATGCCGGACTGAAGTTTTTCGTATTCTTTGGCAGAAGGCTTTTTAGCTTTTAAATATTGAAACGCCTCTACCAAAAAACCAGCTGAACCCATAAACGGGTCAAAAATAGTTTCGCCGACCTTCGGATCAGTAATTTTCAAAATCAAACGAATTAGTGGCCGTGGCGTGTAAAATTCTCCTCCAGCTTGACGACCAGATGACCCCATTTTTTGTAACGATTCCTCATAAAATTGTGTGATAATTTGCGAGTCTTCAAGCGTGCGCCAATCAAGTTCGTCTATAAGATCAAGTACCTCGGCCATTGTATAAGCTGAATCCATAAACTTTGTGGGAGCTTGCTGAAATACTGAAGCCACAAGTTCTCGTTCCGACGTGGTATCAATTTTACGGATATATGGTAAGAGTTCATTGCGAATAAAATTAAATTTCTCCTCTGCCGTCTTTGTGCCATGCATCCACGAGTGCCAACGATATTTTTCATCTAGAATTGATTCAAATTTTTTGCCGGCAAGCTTACCTTGCTTTTCCCGCTTTTCTTCCAAAACATCCAGTGACTTTAAGAAAAGCATCCAGGCCATTTGTTCGTTATAGTCAATCTGGCCGGAAAGATTATTATCTTTGCGGAGCTTGTTTTCTATAGTTTTTAGTTTTGAAGCAATTGAAGTCATAATAATTTATGCGTTAGCATATAGCCGTTTACGCACATTGGCGATGGCATTTTTTAACTTATCTATGGTCCCAAAACGCCGCTCAGCTTCATTAATTCCGCCGATACGATCAAACGGCGGCAATTCAAATACCATAGGATTATCAATATCCTCAACACCAGCTAAACGATAGCGTTCAATGAGCGCCTGAATAACTTCGCGTGCATCGCCGGTAAACGCTGAAAGAAATCTAGATCCTTCTTTTTCCAACATATCCGCACGCTCATCGCGAGAAAGTGGCACAGCGCCGTAGGCCGCTTGCGCAAGAATATCAAAACTGTCCAAATCTGGGCGATTGCTTACTTCAGCAATAAGTTCGGGGAAAATACTTTTTTGCGAGAGTTCGTCTAGAAATTGACGGCGTTTCTCTGGTTCAAGCCAAATTGTCCGCAAATCTTCAATGTGATTTACGCGGCTGGCAACTTCCTTGCCGGTATAAGCGATGTATTCTTCAACTTTTAATGTCTTGCCTTCTTTTTCTAGAACGAGCCGCTCTTCTTCAGCAATATGCACGGGTAAGCCTTTTACCAAAACTTTTTTAGGTTTTGGTCCGAGAGGAGAAAGCTCTATAAATTCGGGCTTCTCTATTTCTTCAGCAGGCAATAATGTTAAGGAGCGGGGTTTGAATCCGCTAGCACGGGCGGTTAGATGAAATGATTTTTGCGGTAAATCATTAAAGGTAAATTGCCCTTCATGGTCTGTACGCTCAAAATATTGTTCATTATCACGACGTTGGAGAACAATAATAGCGCCCGGAATAGGATCTTGAGTTTCCGCGTCCAACACCACGCCACTAATTTTAAATTTCGCTTCACTCTCCGGCTCTTCCGGCTTCGGTTCAGGAATTTTTTCCCAATCATCGAAAAGTCGAGTTGCGCCGATATAATCAATGATCCGGAAAAAGTTTTTATTGGTAAGCGGATCTAGCCGAGCACCACGGCCGATTATTTGTTTAAAAACAATTTTTGAGCCGATTGGTTTAACAATGACAATATTGCGCACACTTGGCACATCAACGCCAGTTGTAAGAAGATCAACGGTTGTGGCGACGACCGGTGTTGGTTTTTCTGAATCGCGAAAACGCTCGTATTCGGCTTCGTTCAGTTCGTTATTTCTTGCGATAATTGAAGAAGCGAAATTTGAATACCCAAGATCGGCAAATTCATTTTGAAGCTCTTTTGCCATCAAATCGGCGTGGTCTGAATCAACACAAAACACCATTGTCTTTTGTGTTGGGCCAAAAGTACGTAAAAGTTTTGATAGGTGTTTTGCAATTTCTTTTGTCCGGTCAGGTAACGATACGCGGCGCTCAAATTCTTTTTGGGTGTATTCGTCTTGGACTTCTTCATCCGAAGCAGAAATAACTTGCGCTCCGAGCTCCTTTGCTTCTTGAATCAATAATTTGCCTTTTCGGTCTAAATTGGTTAATACACGATGAACGATAAAAGGGGCGAGGTAGCCGTCCTGTACGCCTTGACCGTAGCTATAAACATACGCCGGCTCGCCGAAGTATTTATATGTGTCTATATTGTCCGTACGTTTTGGGGTAGCAGTCATTCCAAGATGCGCCGCGCCAGTAAAGTGTTTTAAAATATCATTCCATAGGCCATAGCCGGAACGATGGCACTCATCGATAATAATCAAATCAAAAAAGTCTGCTGGGTATTCCTCAAATACCCTTTTGCCAGACGGCGCTAAACTAAATAATGCCTGATAAATACTAAAGAAAACTGCATGCTGTTTCGGAGTTTTACCTTCTTCAATCATGATTCGTGCATCCTGAAACGGAGCAAAAACATTGTAGGCTTGATCGCGCAAAAAATTCCTATCGGCAATAAATAAAACGCGCTTGAAATATCCGGATTTAATAAAACGCCAAACTAGATTGAAGGAAATTACTGTTTTGCCTGTGCCGGTGGCCAAAGTAAGCAAAATGCGCTTATCGCCGGCAGTGATCTTTTTGGAAGCAGCATTAATCGCAGCTTCTTGATAATAACGCAATGAAAAAGATGGCGCGTAAAAATATGGCTGATTAAGAACTTTTTCCGCTTTATCTTTTTGAATAGAGCCGCCTAGAATTGCTTCGGTGTAGCGGAGTTTTAATTCGGTCGGAGACGGATAATTTTCAACCGTTGATTGTGTATTCGTTAAAAAATTAAACTCTTCAATCTCGTGGCCATTTGTTGCATATGCAAACTGCAAGCCAAGTTTTTTAGCATATTCTTTTGCTTGTGCCATGCCTTGACCGGCATCAGCGCCTTCTTCTTTCGCTTCTACAACTGCAAGCGCTTCGCCATGTTGAGTAAGTCGTAAAATGTAGTCGGCTTTTTTAGGAGCGGCGCGGCGATAATTTTCACCCATTATTTCAATACGACCCGCAGATATGGGGAATTCTCGAGAAATAAGATCATTACTCCACCCGACAGCGTGAAGTTTAGGATCTATTAAATTTGCTCTAGTATCCGATTCGTTGTATGCCATATTATTTAAACAGTCCTGCCGCCGACATGCCAAAAGCTTTAATTATTTTCCATTATACCACCCTCCCCCGCCAACATAAAGCCACGCCAAAATGCCTAAAAATTAAAAATGCCCTCCTAACCACCGGAAGGCATTACGATCAATGACAAGGTTGCATCTTACCCGTCCAGCTCGGCAATACGAATATCGTCGAGATTCTGAAGAATCCAATCTACGATTCCCGCAGTCAGGCCCTTGTTGCCCGTGTCGCTTTTCGTGTAGAAAACGTCGCCGCCGGACATATCAAGCCCGATTGAAATTTCGTATATATCTTTTTCTTCAGCCCGGCTTTGATCTTCGCCTTTTCCCATCTGGCTAAGCAAAAATTCCTCCAGAATTTCCTCAACCGCCGCTCTGTCAACCGCATTGGTCTTTATCACCGACCTTTTCCCTTCGTTCAGATGAAACTCGATCTTTATCAGAATGTCTATAGCCATCCTTAGCTCCTCCTTTCCGTTTTACCACTTATGAAGCTCTTTGATGTCGCCGTCGTAATCCTCCATAAACAGGTCGATGTTAAAATCCGGGACGATTCCGCCGTGATGCTTGTGAAACGTGCACAGCTTGAAAAGCATATCCTCAACGGCAATTCCGGGAAACTTTTTCTTGAAGATATGCATGAAATTGAGAACGCCGATCATCCAGACTTTCTGGCTAAGCGCCCCGCCGCGGTTATGCCGGTCAAAATGGTTATTCACGTGTTCCCTGAAATGAGCTATAAGTTCATCGGCGCTTTTTGAATCGGCGATTTTTTGACACCACGCGTCATAAATTTCTTCTCTAAGTTCCATAATGCATCCTCCTTATCATTCGTCTTCTTTTTCCAGGTAAATAATTTCGTCCTGACAACTCCTGAAAACAAAGTACGAGACGATACTCTCGGCGCGAAATGAATGATTGCGCCGTTTCGGAAAACGAATTACCAAAATCTTGTTATCACCGTATTGAAGATCGAAGGTCATTTCTTTTCTACCCGATCTAACGACAAATTTCCCCTCCTTTACAACGACCCACTCATCGGCATTTTTGTGGTAATGAAGACCCACTTTTTGCCCGGGAGCCAGTTCGTGCCGGACAAAAATGTAATCCTTGTCTAATATTGTCAATGAACAAATCACTTCCCCCAGGCATTTACACTCTCTGATATCCATATCGTTACCTCCATGAAAAGAATTTTGAAATGCCATCAACAGTGGAAGCATAATTCTCTAAATTATAGAAGTCAAATTCCAAAAAACAGGCGTTTGCGCGCCTGTTTTTATGTAGCCGCTAAAAGCTAAAACTATTTAGTAAATAGCTTGGTAAGCCAGCCAAACAAACTGAATTTGCTTTCGTTTGTTTTAACGAAATTCTCGATTTTTTGCTGCTCCTGCTGCAATGTCTGAATCTGACTTTGAAGTTCCGCTTTATCTGCATCAGCTTGAGCATTCTCCATTAACTTATTTAATTGTTCCAACCTGTTTTCAGTTTGAACCATTTCGCTTCTTAAGGCTCCAAGATTTTTATAATCCGAGCCAATAAAAAAAGTTTTTATCTTACTTCTTGTTTGAACTTTTTCCATTGCCTGGATTGTGGTGCTCGCAGATTGATTTTGTTCCTTGGCAATGATTCTCACTTGTTCGCCTATTCCTCCCTCTCTATCTGCCACATCTAAAAGACCGTGAACAAAGTTTGACACGGCGCTGCGATGTTCTTCGACATCAATTTGATCCCGTACCTGCTTTTGTTCTTTAGCTTGCTCCTTAACCTGAACTTGCGTACCAGAGCTTATTCCTGCATTCTGATTTTGAACCTGGCTTTGAGTTTCGACTTGAACTTGAATCTGTGTATCTTCTCCCTGATTAGCGGTTTGAGTTTGCTGTTTTACTTGAAGTCCATCGTCGGTATTGCCATTACCATTTCCATTTCCGTTTCCTCCTTGCGCAAACACCGTCAAAGAAGAAAATGCTATCGTCAACGCCAAAAAAACTATAAATAACGAACTAATTGTAAATTTTTTCATAATTTTTATATTAATATTAATTATTTTATCTACGCACGACCTTTAACTATATTTTTAATTAAATGAAATATTCCAATATTTTTATTATAACGCTTATTCTTTTTTTAACAAATTAATTTAAGAAATTTTTTTGGTTTTTATTATTCCTATAACGCCTACTGCAGCCGCCAACAATCCCAGTCCTTGCCCTCCGGGGCTATCGTCGTATCCTCCATAAACAAACATAAATATCCCGAACAATATTAACGGAATAAAATATAATATTCTTCTTATGTATTTCCCCTTATCCATATAAAGAGTATAGCACAATTTCTTTCTACTAAAAAATCGCCTTTAGGGCGATTTTAAAGATTGAAATATTGGCTCCGCCTGATTGATGACATCCGAACTTATTGTTTGACTGGGAATGTTCGCTATCAACAAGCAGAAATTACATAATTAAACGGCGAGCGCGTCCGACAAAATCATTATTTCTTTACCCTTTCGCGACTCATAAGCGTTGTAGTTAAGTGAAAATTTGACGATTTTCCTATCTTCGTAAAGGTCCTTTATTTCTTTCTTATCATCGTAGGTTAGAAGCCAAAAGGCATCTGCGTTTTGATTTAACTGCTCAGCCAACATTTCGTGGTTGTCTTTTTTATAATGGTTCAAATAAAGCGCGGCTCCTTTTTCAAAGTATGGCGGATCGAGATAAATAAAAGCATTTTTTTGATTAAGGTACCTGTGTATTAGCTTAACTCCATCATCGTTAAAGACCGATATTCTATTTTTATATAATGATAATTGGTGTATTTTTTCCGCAAGTTTTTCTTTATTAAACCGTGCATCAATTTTGTATTTACCTTTTTGTTTAGCTCCACCTATGGGGCCACCATTCAAAATGCCGGACATATTCGTCCTATTTAGGAAAAAGGTGGCAAATCCCAACTCAAACTCCTTTGATTTCGGGTTTAAATAAATAGCTTTTTGTTTTTCCCGTTCTTTTATTGTAATTGGAGTAGCGTGTATTTTTTTTATAAATTTATTTGAATTAAAAATCGCTGATTTCCAAAACGAGTAAATAGCCCTATCGAGATCATTAATAACAATTTTATCCACCTTTTCCAAAAAAAGCAGAGCTAATGCGGCACCAGCTCCACCAGCAAAAGGCTCCACATAAGTGACATTTTTTAGCCCGTGCTCCTTAATAACACTGTCAAAAAATGGAAATAAAAAAGTTTTACCCCCGGGGTATCTTAAGGGACTATAATGAAACTTTTGGTTTCGTTTATGATTTATTTTGATCATCTTGTTTTTTAACAGGGTTGAGAACGTGGCGGAATAATTTTTCCATAGCATCCCACGCGTTCTCCACGTCTTTATCTACCGCAAAAACGCTGGGGTTATGATTTGTTGCATTTAAGAACTGAGCGGAATAAGACTTCATTGTTGTGTCACTGATAATTTTTTGGGTTACCTGAGATAATTCTGTGTTTTTATTTGAGTCCATTTCGTCCTTAAACGCCTTTAACGCATCATCTAAGAAAACGTATGTCTTGCCATTTGCCGGCTTTAACTTATTTCCATTTTGATCGAAATACGCTTTAAGTGCACACTCAAGAAAACTTCGCAATAAATCGTGTGCCGCATTGGGAAACTTATGGTAATCAATTCCTTGTAATTCGATAAGCATTCTCCGAACCCCAGTGGATTGTAAGGTAAACAAAATGTCTTTTGGGGCAAGTTTGGTTCTTTTTTTAGTTAAAACGGGAAGTGTCTCCGTAAAGTCTTTACTGGTTAAAACCTTGTTAGATTTTGTTTTGTTTGGCGTATCCGACGCTGAAAAATTAGCAAGATATTCCTTTCTATTTTTTTCATTGTTTAAGGCGCGAGAATCAACAACTTTCTCAACCACATCTTGCACAACCCTCTTAAAACCTTTTTCAAATTCATTTTTTCCTATTTTGATTTGGACGTCACCATCGCCATCGAAATCAAAACCAAGAAAGTCGCGGACGTGTTTATCTGCATATAGTCTCTCAAGGGTGGAAACTGGAAATGTGCGTTCATTGTGAACTTTCTTAGCAATTTGTTCAGTATCGTATTTAACTGATTTTGCAATTTTATGAACATTGATCATCCGCAAAAATTTTCCAATATCAACGGTTGGATAATCGTTCCTTAAATCCTGAACTGTTTTTCCTCGTTCAAGCTCTGCTTTATAAAAATATGCCTGTCTTAATGGACGCCACGCTCTTTTTGTATTTTGAGTGTGCTTGCTTGCCAAAAAATGCATTACAGAATTTCGATCCGGTGCCACAACCACCTCTACTTCTTTTATCGGAGTAATAGCTGTTTTAACGATTGTTTTTATACTCGTTTCTTTTGACGGTATAATTTCTGGCCGGGTTAACGCCTTAATGGCGGCAATCCTACGATTTCCATCAATAACAATAAATTTACCATCTTCCTTCACTACGACGGGCACTTCATCTGGGAAAAAACCATTGGTGGCTATACTTTCCAAAACTTGCATTGCATTTTCATTTGCGAACAAGTCATTTATGAGTGCTTCTTGAGATGACTGAACTTCAACATCCAATCTGATGTTTTCAGGATCAAGAAAAAGGTCGGCTATTCCGATTTTTTGTCTTGGCCATTTATCATAATTTGGTTTTGTTGAAGTAGATTTTTTCTTCATAAGCTATTTATATTATATCGCTTCTTTAACATTTTTCATATACCTATTTTATTGCATCCCACCTGTTCAGGTAGTAGGAAACGTCATTTTCTTTTCGGCCTAAGTAAATTTTACCGTCTCGTTTTTTGATTGTTATGCGATAGAGCTTTCCATTACCAACAACGTGAATAAACTCCTCCTCGATTGATTTTTCAATTTCGTGAAGCGGTAAAATCACATAGTCCAGCTTGCCATTTTCTCGCAGAATAAAAATGTAGAAAGTCCTCCCGGCGTTGTGTCTTTCAAAAGAAATAATCCTCAAATTAAAATGAAAAGCGTCGTACTTCTTGCTGATGTTCCTCGTTTTTACTTGGATATTAAACGTCTCATTGTTTTTGCTGGCCATTATATCCACACCAACATCAACAGACATCAACGCGGCGTTGTAGCCCCTAAAAAGTAATTCGGAAAGAACGGCGTGCTCCCCAGCCTTGCCGATATAACCACCCTCAACTTCTTTCTCCTCCTCGATTTCAAGCTCGTCGATTACACGATCAGACTTTGCTTCCTCTTCAATTTCCACTTTTTTATCATTCACGGCAAAGAGGCTCGGTCCGGTTTTCTTGAACTGTGACAATTCGCCTTTATTATTTATATCCCTCAAAAGCACGGCCTTCATCGTCAGCTCGGGGGTTTGTCCGACAGTTTCAAGACCACGCTTCAATGCGAGCTTTGTTATTTCGTTGCTGTGAAGTGGCTTGCCGGCTTCTTTCAGAATTATATAAGCGATGTCCTTAAATGAATTCATAAATTTATGAAGCTATCTCAAAAATTTTCTTAACTAAACCAGTGCGCGCATAAAAGGCGCGACTTATAGAACCGTGTCCCGGACCTTTTGTTCTGGCTTGTATCCACTTACCATCTGCACCAGTTAATGCCTCAAAACCCTGAGTTATTAGTTTGTTTCTAATAAAATCATAATCAGCTTTTATTTCTTGTATTAACTCATCGTCCTCTGCAAAATCCAGACTCGCGACTTTCAAAAGCCTGCCACTTTCTGCATTTTTACCATCCCACTCAACAGCACAAAAAACAATCGCTTTAAGTTTAGCCCAGCAGTGACTTTCAAAAAATGAGTGAGCCTTTAATTCCTCGGGATTAATCATTGTTATGGCCATTGTCTCTTTTGGAACCAACTGACCTTTTACTTCGTGAAAACTGACTGACTTTAATTCCCAAGACAAACCATTCGGGGCCTTAGAAATGTTTGTTTGAAGTCCAGCCAATCGTTCTAAAACGAGACCTTTCCAGCCCTTGTTTTGCTTGCCAGTTTCGTAGGTCGTGATCCCGTGCTCTAAGGCTAACTTCCTCAAGTCCTGCCCGAGGTGTTTCTTTAAATTTTTTATTGCGATTGTGCGTGTAATGATTTGCATAAATTATTTTGGAAGTTTATTTTTCAAATTTTTGTCTAATTCCTCGAACCTTTTGATAGACAAATCTAAGTATTTTTTATCCAAATCAACACCAATAAAGTTACGCCCCAAAAGGTAGGAAGCGATACCAGTCGTTGAGCTTCCAGTAAAGGGGTCAATTATCAAATCACCTTTGTTGGTACTTGCAAGAACAATGCGTTTCAGTAAATCCTCCGGTTTTTGTGTCGGATGTTTACCGAATTTTTTTTCAATTGGCTTCGGTGTACCCATTGACCATACGGAGCGCATTTGAAGCCCGGGCTTTTTCAGCGCGTCTTCCGGCCAAGTACCATTTTTCATTAAATCATAATTAAAAATGTGTTTTGCTTTTTTGTCTTTTCTCGCCCAAATAATTGTCTCGTGACTGGCAGTAAAAAAACGACAGCTCAAATTTGGCGAAGCATTTGGTTTGAACCAAGCGATATCATTCAGAACGTGAAAGCCTGCAACTTGAAGTGCAAAACCGCATTGGTAAATTGAGTGGTATGTTCCACTAATCCAAAGTGTACCTGACGGTTTCAAAACTCGCTTAACGGCCTGTATCCACTCGAGATGAAATTCAAAGTCTTTCTTTAACCCATTGCTTTTATCCCATTCGCCTTTATTTACACTCACACGCCTACCAGCGTGAACAGTAAAACCTCCATTTGAAAGTAGGTATGGAGGGTCAGCGAAAACCATATCAACAGAATTCTCGGGAAGCTCCGCGAGAATATCCAAACAACTGGCATTGTATAACTTAAATTTTGGCTTTTCGTAATATGGTTTTTGCATAAATTTATTTTTTCTTTTGTTGATTACTCGTCTTTTCCAAAAACGCATTAAGGTCGACTTCTTTTATTCGCCACACACCTATTTTTGAAGCCTTTAATTTTCCAGTCTCAATATAGCGAGTTACCGAACGCGTACTTACCCTTAAAATTTCAGCCACTTCCTCGATTGTAAAAAGTTTGTCGATGTTTGTGTCCATAACGATAAATTCTAATTAGCTTTTGTGATTTAATTTTACTACCTTCGACTTGCGTTGTCAAAAATGGCAGTTTTTGGCATAATAGAGTTAAGGCAAAATAAACATTTTTATTATGAAATCGGACAAACCTGACAAAATTGAGCACCTTTCACCCGTGTTAGCCACGCGTGGGGCCACTGTTGGCCCCGTGTGCGATGATGTTCAAAAAGACGAACGTGTCAGCACCCGGCAAGCCAAAGAGCGATTTGTGGCGATGTTTGAAAGGGTTGGCGGTTCAAGTGTTAGCCTCGCTACTCAACAAGCTGGAATCAGCCGGGACACCTTCTACCGCTGGCTACACGAGGACAAGGAATTCAAAGAAGTAATTGAGCACACCAAATACCATCTCAATGATCTCGTCGAGGACATTTTAATGTTGAAAATACTGCAAGGAGATGGTCCGTCGGTTCGGTTCTATTTAAGTCGAAAACATCCGGGCTACAAGACACACAAAGAGACGTATTTTTATCAAACAAAAAATAGTGGAGGAAAGACACTTGAGGATTTATTGGATAATTACCAAACAGCTCTTTAATAAATCCGAAAAATTTGATAAGATAAAATCACAACTGAATATAAGAGACCTAACCCGTCGGGCAACCGACGATATGGTCGCAAGTCCAATCGAGCATAAACAACCCATCATCGGGGTCGCTTGATTGGCCATACCGGGAAACTGGTATGAGTGGCGCAAGCCACTACTCGGTGGTGGGCTTTTTGTGTAAAAAAGCGAGAGTCGACACTGCCGATACAAAGTCCAATCAAGCAATTTTATGGAGAAAACAGAATACAAAATCGGGCTGTTGGGTATCGGAGGTAAATTCAAAATAGAAAACGGTTTTTTTAGTTATAAGTACCCGTACGGCCGAAATTTTAGAGTCCCAACAAAAGACATAGAAACAGTGACGGTGGACGTCTTTGGTTTTGGACGAGCTATGTTAAAAATTATCGGACACGGTACGGTACTTGCATCAGAAAAAATGCCTATCAGCTGGGCCCACAAATGCCAAGCGTGGATTTTGGAAAATAAGTAACAAAAATGCCGACACCTAAAAAACCGTTATTTTAATAGCGGTTTTTTGTTTTTTGGAGTAAAATAAAAAAGTATGAAAGGTGAAAAAGGTGATACAAAGAAACAATTTAATAAAATTGCGGAGTTAATATACAAAACCTCGCTGGGTTTGGATTTCCGCCTTGATTTATCGAAGTTGAGAGGAAAATTCGGCATAGACAATCAAGGTTTTAATTCAGACAAAGAACGCAACGACTGGTATGGCTCTCTATCAAGCAAGCAGAGAGACGACTATTGGGAAAGCGTCTATGAATTTTTTGCGAAATACAATCTGCCTGTTGCCTCGCACTGGTTGATCGATTACTACATTACTCACAATAAAGTGCCACCTTTTTCTCCACAAGCCTCGGTCTTTAATACTTGCGAGTTAGATTTCGACGCTATCTCATATTTAGGGACGTCTCCCACTGATACAAAATGGAAAACCGGCAAGGTTCCATTTATTCGTTTATACATTTCTGATCTTGCCAGCAAAGAGGACGTCAAAGCCTTTATTGATAAAAACTGGAAAGCAATAAAAACAAATCTCGGCTTTCAATGGTCCGGCAACAGGAGGGTCATCAGGCCGATAAAAGAAAAAGATAAAAAAATTCACGAGGAAATTTATTTCCTCTCCCTACGCTCGCGAGATATGCTTGGCGCAGAGAGAAAGCAATACAAAGAAACCGCAATAACTAAAATCATAAACAAAAAATACAACAAAAATTACAGCGACGATAATGTCAGACAAATAATTGTTCGACAACGAAAATTAAGAAAAAAAGTGTGACATTCCACCAAGGGTAATAGAATGTAAATATCGTCTATTTTCACGGACCGCTAACATAGAAATATGGTAGCGGTTTTTTTAATCGCCATCATAAAAAAGGTGGTGGCCATCACTGATCAATACGGCCCCGGTTAATCACCTTTCCGGGGCCGTTTGATTTATGGAATTAAAAACTCAGACAATTAAAGAACTCAAAACAATCGTAGAAAAAGACTACGGGGTTTTGTTGTCTGACGATGAGGCAAAAGAACTCGGCGTATCGATATTAAAACTTACGAGACTGGGTCTTACCGCCCTTGCCAGAGCAGACGAAAAGAAAAACTCGCCTGTTGTGGCAAGAGTGAGTTGCACTCTTGAGCAAAATACCGGCGAGTAGGAATACTCACTTATTCAAGCCTTGGGGCGAACCCTATGGGAGGCTTGTAAAAATAAAATAGCCATAGGGCGATGGGAATACGTGACTTCGCGTAACAGAAGTGCCATACGACTGAAAAATGAAACCCATTGTCGTCGATTGCGGTGTAGCTAACCGTTCCTAACGCAATCGAGAATACCACCGGACGCTAAGGTAGTCCGAGTGAGAGTTGGAACCAAGTCGCCTCCGAGAGAAAACGGATCAAAGGCACGGCGAACTCCCTTAAACAGCAATGTTGTTGGGGGTAAGGGGGCTCTTTAAGAAACTCGGCCACCGCCTGAAAAATAAAAGAAAGACAGTAGGCTGGACTTCTTCGAACCTAAGTCTTTATAGTGTGTAGTAACAATTAGAAATTATTAACAACCAAACAAAATTATGAATAAACAACACCAAACAAAACAACCAACAAAGTTTTTCCTTTATGCAAGAAAGTCATCGGAAGCTGAGGATAAACAAGTCGCTTCAATCGATGCTCAAATCGAGGAACTGACAAAAATTGCTCGTATTGAAAACTTAGAAATAGTCAAAGTATTTTCAGAGGCACAATCTGCAAAAGCTCCGGGCCGGCCGATTTTTAATGAGATGATCCAACGGGTCTATAATCGCGAGGCTCAAGGTATAATCTGCTGGAAACTTGATCGACTTGCGCGCAACCCTGTCGATGGAGGAACTATTAATTGGATGCTTCAACAGGGAGCCATTCAACACATTCGAAGTTTTGAAAGAAGCTACTATCCGACCGACAATGTCTTAATGATGAGTGTCGAATTTGGAATGGCAAACCAATTCGTTCGAGACCTTTCTACAAACGTCAAAAGAGGCTTCAGGGCAAAATACGAAATGGGCTTCCCACCGGGCATAGCTAAAATCGGATACATAAATGATTACGGTAAAAAAGGGCAAAGAAAAATAAAAGCAGACCCGGAACGGTTTGAACTTGTGAGACAACTTTATCTTGAATTCCTAACTGGAAAATACTCGGTCCGAAAACTACACGAATATGCCAAGAACACACTCGGACTCAAAAACATCCAGCGCGACAAGGAGGGTGGAAATCCAATTGCACTATCACATATGCATTTGATATTAAAAGACCCTTTTCCTGCCGGCTTCTTCTTTGCACTTGGCGGAGACGGCGAACGCCAGAGATACGAAGTAAACGCAAGTGTCCCTCGAATGATAACCGAGGAGCAATACTGGCTTATACAGACAATGCTCGGCGGAAAAGGAAATCCGCGTCCGAAAACAAATAAAAATGAGTTTCCTTATATCGGCAGGACAAAATGCGGAACTTGCGGCGGCGCAGTAACGGCTGAGCATAAACATCAGCTTATGTGTTCAGAATGTGGAAAGAAATTTGCTTATAAATCCAAAACTCACTGCCCAGTCTGTAATACAAAAATTACGGATATGAAAAGTCCTAAATACCTGCATTACATTTATTACCACTGCACAAAAAGAAGAACACCTACGTGCCCCGAAAGGAGCGTATACCAAAGCGACATTGACGAATACTTGGCCGGCTACTTTGAAAACAACCTCAAAATTTCCCCGGACCTGCGCGATTGGAGCATTAAACACTTAAATGAGCTCACTCAAAACGACAAGCAGAATGAATTTGAACGCAGGGATGGGTGGCTCAAGCAAAAAGAAGCTAAGGAAAAGGAATACTTGGAGCTAATAAGGATGAAAACAAGGGGCGCGATCGATGAGGATGACTTTTTCAAAATGAAAACCTCCCTCAAAACCGAGATTGAAAACATTACAAGGACATTATCGGAAATGGGCAGTTCGGATAACAGCGCGCTCGAGAGAGCAAAGAAAGCATTTGAGCTTGCAGTTGGAATATCCGAGGTTTTCAGAGGCGATGATTACGATGAAAAAGTCGAAGCGCTTGCAACACTCCGTTCGAACCTCACATTAAAAGAGAAAAAACTTAGCCTTTCTACCGAAAAACTTTATTCAATTCTAATTGCCGGTATTATTTCAGCACGACAGGAAAGCCCGGCGTTCGAACCTGCAAATTGGAGCCTAAATAAAGGAAAAACCGAGCGTTTAAACTCGGTTTGTCCATCTTGGCTCCCCGGGTAGGATTCGAACCTACAACCTTGAAGTTAACAGCTTCCTGCTCTGCCATTGAGCTACCGGGGAATATTTAATTTTGGCGTTATTTCACTTTATCCGTTTTTCCTTTTTTGTCTAATTTTCTTAAATGATTTTTTATTTCTTCTATATCGTTTTTTATCTGTCTTAAACTTACTGCCTCGCCTCTTATTTCATCTTCTGTTTTTTCGTCTATTCTTTTTTCTTCTTTTATCCCGCTCAACAAAATCTGGTCGCCGATAAAAAACGAAACAAAAAGCCCAATCGCCATTAAAAGCAACACGCCAAGAATCGTTGAAGCTACACCTGATAATTCAAAATCGTCGGCAATCATCCAAATTCCGCGCCATAATAAAACAATTCCCACACTCCCAATAAAAGCGTAAATAATTGGGTGATGTGAAAGTGCGCCTCTGATTTTATCCTCCAATTTATCAAAAAATTTCATTATATTCATTGCGGTTATTATAGATTTTAAAAGGCTCTCTGTCAAAAAGACCAAAGAGCCCCTATATATACTGTCTTATTTCTTTTTCAACCTTCTCCTTTATCGCGTCGTATTTGTCTTTGAAGCCGATTTCTATTACCGGAATCTCCGGATGTTTTTCCATGTGCTTTGCCGCCCATGCCTTCCCCGTCACAGATAACGGAATAACGTGATACTTGCTCTCGCCAACCTTGACCACGAAAACGTCTATTCCTCTTTCAAGGTCCGAATACGAGAGATTCCCCGGAGCGATGAAATCTCTTATGATTCCTTCTCTTTTTAGTGCTTCAAGGATTTTAATCACGAGAAATTCTCTATGTTTGCCTATTAATCTTCCAATAGCCTCTTCTTTTCCTCCGCTGGCTATTTCTTTTTCTACTTTACGGCGAACATCAAGATACTTCCGCATGCTTCCTTTTGCTCTCAATTCTATCACCCCCTTCTTCTTAATTTTTTTATTTTATAATGTTCCGTGCGCCCACCAGGGCTCGAACCTGGGACCTTCTCCTTAAAAGGGAGCCGCTCTACCAACTGAGCTATGGGCGCAAATAACTATTCAATTTCTTTATCCAGATCTTCCAAAATCTTTTTCGCTTTCGCGCTTACTTTTTTCGGGGTTTTAATCTTTAATTCCACAATTAAATCGCCTCTGCCAAATCCCCCGAATTTCGGCATTCCTTCACCGCGAATTTTCAAATTATCTTTCAAATCGAAATCTACGGGAATTTCTACCTTTAATTTATTACCTGAAATGGTCGGGATGTCAATCTTTTTACCCAATAATAAATCTACCATTTTAAAATCTTTTCTTATTATTAAATCGTCGCCCTGTCTTTTAAAAATCGGGTGTGGCTTGATTTTTATAATCACATAAAGATCTCCTTCTTTGGCGCCGCGTTCACCCGCTTCTCCGCCGCCCTGAATTTTGATTATTTGACCGTCCGATATGCCCGGACGAATTTCTATTGTTAAATTTTTTTCTCCTTTTACTTTTCCGGCGCCATGGCAAACCTCGCAAACCTTTTTCGGAATTTGGCCGGTGCCGAAACATTTCGGACAAGCTTTTACCTGCATGACGTCGCCGAAAAAGCTCTTACGCATTTCTCTTATTTCCCCTCTTCCGCCGCAAGTTTCGCATTTATCGAATCCGGCTTTCGGATCATTTCCCAAACCGCCGCATTTTTCACATTTTACCGAAACTCCATATCTTATTTTTTTCTCCGATCCACGATATGCTTCTTCCAAATCTATTTCTTGCGCTATTTGAACGTCGGCTCCGCCCTGATATGAACGGCGTTTCTGTTTTACGCCCATGCCCTCGAAAAACGCGTCGAATACGTCGCTTAAATCGCCAAAATCTCCGGAAAAATTCACGTTCGCTCCGCCAAAAGGATTTCCCTGACTAAAATCGAACCCGAATGGTCCGCCGCCTTGATTAAAATCGAATCCGTTAAATCCATTCCCGCCGGCTTGCTGGCCGCCGGAAAACACGCGGCCGAATCTGTCATATTGCGCCCGCTTTTCCTTGCTGGATAAAACCTGATACGCTTCGTTTATTTCCTTGAATTTCTTTTCATCACCGCCTTTATCGGGATGATATTTATGCGCCAATTTACGGAACGCCTTTTTAACGTCTTCTTCCGAAGCATCCTTATTTATACCGAGAATTTTATAGTAATCCATTATTTTAATACAACGCTTTCTTTGCTTCTGCCTTCAAATATAATAGTGCCAAAGCCAAGTGCTAAGAAAATCTCATAAATCAAAAAGGCAATAAAAGCAACTAATAGACGGATCGGCCAAGCAAAACTAATAATAGCCAAAAATATGAAAGCTGCAACCAGTATCGGAGTCGAATTTAATATGTTTTGGGGCAACGAATAAAATTTCACCGCCAAAAAATCGTACATCGTATCCGAAAGTTTGCTTTTAAAACTTAATTCCGTTCCGACAGCGCCGGCTGTCTGATTTTTCACTTGTTGAACCGCCTGGCCTATTAACTCTTCTTTAATTGAATCCGGCAAGTTTTTAAGCTGGGGATTATTTTCAATTTCTTTCACGGCGATGCTTTTTATCATTTCTTCTGTTGAACCCGTAAGATTAAATCCGGGTATAATTTTTTCCAATAATCCGTTATCCGTTATTGGAGCGACAACGGCATTAAACGCTTCGCGCGGAATAAAAAATTCCTTACTTTCTATATTGATAAAGCTCGCGCAAATTACTCCGGCAAACACCGCCACTCCCGCGACTACTTTAGGTAAAATTTTCTTGCTTATTTTCCAAAATTTAATTTCAAGCGAATTTTCAAGTTCATTTCTGCCGGCGTAAATTCCGGAAATAAAAAATAAAAATCCCAGAACCGCGCCAACGCCCACCATAATCGAAAGCCTGTCGTAAAAAAGAAAGAAAAACGCCAAACTCTGGATAAAAATCGCCAAATCCAGTAGCCATCCGGTTTTAATGAAAAAAACGCAAAGTAAAAATACCGCCATAAAACCAAATGAAGCTAAAATGGATAAAAATAAATTAATTCCTCCTCCGCTAACCATGAAAACCTGAAGAAAAAATCCGGAAAAAAAAGAAAACACGACGCCAAAAAGCGCCAAAATAATTATTTTAATTATTGAACGATCCAGAGAAACTTCGTCCGTTGTCGGTAAATCCATTTTTTTATTATAGCAAATTTAAGGCGGGTATTTCTACCCGCCAAAGGAAACTGTTTATTGGTATCTTTCCGGAGGTTTACAAATTATCACTCCTTTCGCCCGATGTATGGTAGCATCCCCTTTGAGGGTATTCTTAAAAGACATTATAATCTCGGCGAGAACGCCCAGCTCATCCGCTTGCGCATTGTTGATCTCGCGCAGATATTCAATGTCTTCTCCTATCACTTCGGGCGCCAAATTCTTTGCCGCTCTTAAAATCTTAGCATTAGATTTGTTTACCACCGCTAATGCTTCCAGCATTTTCGTCATTTCCACAACATCTTTTGCTGTGACAACGCCCTTCCCTGTGAATTTTCTGGACATTCTCGACACCTCCTTCCGGATAATATAATTTTGTAAAATTGCCGCTTACTGTTGAGGCGGGGTTTGTTGCTGCTCTTCTCCGCCTTCCTTTTTATCATTATACATCATTTGTCCGATTTTTTGGAGTTCCAAAGAAAGCTCGGAAGCGGCCGATTTTATCTCTTCTATATTCTGCGATTGATGGATGAAAGTTTTAAGTTTTTCGGTTTTCTGGTTTATGACTTCTTTAAGATCGGCTGGAATTTTATCGCCGGCTTCACGCACCGATTTTTCCGCCAGATAAACCGTTTGCTCGGCGTGATTTTTCGTTTCAGCCAATTCTTTTTTAGCTCTATCTTCTTCTGAATGCGCCGCAGCCTCGGTCTTTAATTTTTCAATATCGTCTTTTGAAAGCTGGGTTGAAGCTTCTATGCGCACCGATTGACTCTTACCACTCGCCTTGTCTTTTGCCGAAACGTTTAAAATACCGTTGGCGTCTATGTCAAAAGAAACTTCAATTTGCGGAATGCCACGCGGCGAAGGCGGAATACCGTCCAAAATAAATTTAGCCAAAGTCTTGTTATCCGAAGCCATCGAACGTTCACCCTGTAAAATATGGATTTCAACCGAAGTTTGATTATCGGCAGCGGTCGAAAAAACCTGCGACTTTTGCGTCGGAATGGTTGTATTTTTTTCTATAATCGGCGTGGCCACTCCGCCGTAAGTTTCAATTCCTAAAGTCAAAGGCGAAACGTCCAAAAGTAAAACGTCTTTTACGTCACCCTGGAAAATTCCGGCTTGAATGGCGGCTCCGGCGGCAACGACTTCATCCGGATTAATTCCCTTGTGCGGTTCTTTTCCAAAAAACTTTTTAACCGCTTCCTGAATCGCCGGCATCCTTGTCTGTCCGCCAACCATTACCACTTCGTCTATATCTGAAGGTTTAAATCCGGCTTCTTTAATTGTTTTATCAACCAATTCAATTGAATGTTCTATTTCTGTTTTAACAAGCTCTTCAAGTTTGGCGCGGGTAAGCTTTAAAAGGAAATGTTTCGGGCCTGCGGCGTCGGAAGTGATGTAAGGAATGTTAATTTCACTTTCAAAGGCGCTTGAAAGTTCATGCTTGGCGCGCTCAGCAGCTTCTTTTAAGCGTTGTAAGGCCAACGGGTCT
>JBAZLC010000002.1:0-88334 GCA_041650415.1 Minisyncoccota bacterium
AACTTTCAAGGTATTTTATTTTATCTTTAGAAGATTTTATTTCCTTCATTTAATTTAAATTAAGGTTAAATTTCACCTTCCGCCAAATTCATAAATCCATCTACTATCATATATGATAGTAGATAACTCATTGATATTATTCAAAAACTGGAGGAACTTTTAAAAAGTCCCCTTCTTTATCTGGAAACGCGTCTATTAAATCAGAAGCCGGAGGCTGATTATTAAAACCATCATCGTTACGGAAAACATTGGTTTCTACCGTTCCTCCTGCCAGCGGCTCAACGCCTTCAGTGTCAACTTCTTTAAGTTCGTCGAAATGCCCCAAAATATTTTGGAGGTCCTCCAGCATTTTTTCCTCATGTTTTTTATCAAGCTCTATCCGGCTAAGCTCGGCAAGATATTCAAGAGTTTTTTTGTTTATAAGCATATAAACTAAGAATAACTTAAAAAACGCCCCTTTTCAATTGAAGCGTTTTAAAAGTGATTTTTCGGCTTAAGCCTCGCATAGGCCTCATTAAACTTTTCTTCGTCTAAATATACTCCGTTTTTAATCCGGTTTTTAATGTTTTTGACAACCAAATAAAACTTTTTCAATTTGTTGAATTTTTCGTCTTTACCATACTTCTTTAAATTTTTAACGTCATTCCTGTCAATAATCACAAAAAATTTATCCAAGGTGATTTTCGGTTTTATGAATTTTATTCTTCTATCTATCGCTTCAAGAGCTATTTTTTCGGAATACAAACTACCGAGAAAATAAAGTATCGCTCTCGCTTCGTTTAATTCATCCCAGGAAGCTTTTTTGTTGCCGATTATTTTTTGGTACCTGCTCCAAAGCCGTTCAATATCTTTTTTAATCGCGCCCACGTCAAGCATATAGGTGTCTTTTATCAGATTTTTCATTTTTTCAATTTTTTAATGGTTTTTTTTATAAAATCAACTTCCACCTTGTCGCCTGTTTTGAATTTTTTAGTGGCATTTTCGACGCCCATCAAAATTGGCTTATTGTATTCCCTGGCCACAATGGCCGCATGACAAAGTTTATTGTCGACTTCGGAAACTATTGCTTTTATTTTATCCATTACAATAACAATATCCGGATGGGTATGCCAGGCGATTAAAATCGTTTTTTCTTTAATCCTATAATAATCCTTATTGTTTTTTATGACTGTGGCCTTGCCTGTAATAATTTTACTCATTTTGTTTTACAGCAAACTTCCTTTTTTCTTTATTAAAAACAATATTATTTACCTTCTGTCCTCTAAATTCAGCCGAGATTACCATTTCTTTATTTTGGGGATTATAATCAAATTTAATATTTAAATCTTCGCCATACTTTATATAATTTTCACCTCCCGCATCCGGACCAAAAATATCTTCTATTATAGGGCCTATAAATTCGCGGTGGCTTACGCCAATTATATGCAACTTTTTTCCTTCAAGATTGGCATTTTCGGCAACATACCGTATCCAATTAAACGTTCTTTCCGCGCGTTTTTTCACGTCTTCCTGAATTTCAAGCTTGTTACTCTTATCGCGTCCTTGCTGAGTGTATAATACTTCGGGCGAAACGCCTTTTTCTTTAGCCTCATTCCTAAATAAATTTTTTACAAAATCCCAGTCTTTAACCTTAAAATTATTCATCGAACTGATTTCCGAATCTCTATCGATTTCTATCCCCTTTTTAGCCAACACATCCTTAATGATTTCTTCCGACCCTTGGGCCCTCTTGGCTAAAGAGCTCCATAGAATGATTTTCTCCTTATCCGGTTCTATTTTTTCTACAATTTTTTCCGCATTATTGCGAATTTGAGATTCCCCTTCAGGGGTCAACCCGTTACTCTCCGGGGAATAATCCGGCTCACCATGCCGTAAAAAATCAACTACTACCTCATTATGCTGCGGTTCTTTTTCATAATTATTCAAAAAATCTTTTTCATTTTCCATATTTAAAAACTACTTCTTTAAGCTCATTTTGTAAATATCATAAATTTCTTCAACCGTTGTCGCTTCTTCCACGGATTTATCTTTCCTCCATCTTAAAAATCTGGGGAATCTTAACGCCAGACCACCCCTTTTTAATTTATCTTTCGCCACGGTATGAGTCGGACTGATTGTTATTTCCGCGCCGGAGATTTCCAAAACAATCTTCGGTTCAAACCAAACGTCCATATTCATTCCGGTTTCCACCAGCTTAGATTTTTCCTTTAATTTGTATTTATCAAGCATTTTAGGCAGTTCAGCCAATGTTTCGTCCGTAAAGCCCGTACCTATTTTAGTAAAAGAATGATACTTGTTCGCTTTCGGGTCATATGCCGCCACAAGCAATGAACCGTAAGTCTTCGCCCTGCGGCCGGTTCCATAAAGCGCGCCAACCACTGCCAAGTCAAAAGTATCCACAGTCCCTTTTTGATAATCTTTTTTGAACTTAATCCAAAGCCAGCCGCGCGAACCCGCCTGATAAATCCCCGAATAATCTTTTATCATTATTCCTTCGTTTCCCTTTTTTATCGCGTCTTCAAAACGCTTTTTTATTTCCGCCAAATCGTCCGTTATTGCGCCTTCGGCAAATTCAATCATTTTTGATTTCGCGAATGAATTTTTAAGAGCCATTTTTCTATCTTTAAGCGATTTTCCCAAAAAATTATGCCCGTCCAAATAAAGCAGGTCAAAAAGAAAATACTTTACCGGAATTTTTTTAACGTATTCTTCAATTTCATGCTTCCGGCGACGCGACATTAAAACCTGAAAAGGAACCTGTTTTCCGGTTTTCTCGTCAAACGGCAAAACTTCGCCTTCCACGATTGCCTCTTTGCCTTTAAAAGATTTTTCAAGAGCTCTTATTACATCGGGATATTGATGTGTAATGTTTTCCTGCCTTCTGGAAAACAAAACTATTTCTCCGTTTTTCTTTATATGCGCTTGTATTCTTTCGCCGTCATATTTATCCTCAACCGAAACATCGGCCAAAATATGCTCCTGAACTTCTTTAAGCTCTTCAACCCTATTCGCAAGCATCATTCTTATAGGCACTCCCACTTTCGGCTCTATATCGCCTATTTTATCGAAACCGTTTTTTGAAACCGCGTAAGCTATTTCGCCCAAATCTGAAATTACGTTAAAAGCATATTCCAAAATCGCCTTATTTTTTTTATTACCAGAAAACGCCTTAGCAAGGCCATATAAAAAAGTCATCTCGCCCACGCCCAAACGCAAGGTTCCTAAAATCGTTCGAATAATGTATCTTGCCTCTTCTCCCGAAGCCTTAGAAATCAAATCCGCCAAATAGCTTACTTTCTTTTCTTGCGAACCGGCACCGCCCATTTTTGCAATTTCAATAAGCTTTTCAAAAACCTCTTTTACTGTTAAGCCCTTTCCCTTATCTCCAGCTTTTAAAGTTTCAACAACCGAGCCCAAATCTCCCGTTTTATTGAATAAACTTTCAATCTTCTCATTTGTTGATTTTTGCGCGAGTGCGAGCGCGCGAATAACCATCTTGTCCGCCAAACCGATTTCCAAACCCTCATAGGGCGGAGTCAATTCGCCACGTAATAAATAAGCCGAAATCTTGGCTTCTTCGGGTGAAATTTTGGGGAAAAACTCCGCCAGAATATCAATCATCGCCAGGCTTGAAGCCGTGCTTTCCAACCGGGCAAAAATCTCGGCAAGTTTTGAGAATTTAGAGCCAATCATGGTTTAATCTTACCAAATTACGCCTCTGGCGTAAAATAAAAATAAACAGATAATTTACCCGGTTTTTTTATAACCGCGTAAGGCTCCCAGCCCTTAATTTCAAAAGCGTAAGAAATAATTTTCGTTTTAGGCTTTAATCCGGATAAAAATTTTTCCTTGACTCTTTCCATCACTCTTGGCATTAAAAAGAAAAAGACCGCGTTGGCCTCGCCTAAATCGGCTTTGAAAAAATTCTTACAATAGAGCTTATAATTTTTTCTATTTTTCAATTTAAGATTTAAAAACGTGATAAACCAATACAAAGGTGAAAGCTCAAAGCCGACGCATTTTATTTTCTCGTTTTCCGAAAAAGCGGTTATTATCCGGCCGGTTCCAGTTCCTAACTCGTAAAAAACATCGCCTGTTTTCAAATCGGCTGTTTTTACTATCTCTTCAACAGTTTCTTTATTTGTCCCCGCAAGGGGCGCCCCGATTACCGCGGCATAAGCGGTAGGCAAAACAATCGCCAGTAAAATCAAAATAATTAACAAGTCCATATGCAAATTATAGCAAATTATCTCTAAAATCCTTATTTTTGGTGTCAAAATCAGATAGTTGACAAATTAGAATAATTTAGTATAACGTAGATATTAAAATTCGTTCGTTGAGAATTTAACAAAGAGCGAAAATTTAACACCTTTATATATAAGGCGCCGCAAAATAACCCAATCAGAATCCTCATGAAAGGAGGGATATTCCATGAAGACGAGAATGTTTTTGGTGCTGGTGGTGTTTGTCGCGTTCTTCGCGACCATGACGGGATGCGCTACGTATGGCGCAAAGGGTGTAATGCCTAACATCAATGATCCCTCCTTCGTGGCGGACAAAGAAAAAGTCGCCACAAAGATGGGAGGCAACATAACGGTGTCGGGATACGAAATTTCAACCGAGGAAGAATCAAAGAAGTATTTCGATGAAGATCTCCTCGGAAAATCCATCGTCCCCATCTTCGTTTCCGTCGACATTCAAAAAAACGGGACTGACATCGCAAACCTCATCGCGGCAACCCTCAATATCAAAAACGGCGACAACACCACGACCAAATCTCCGATGACGACCCAAGAAATGTACGAAGTCGTCAAAAGAGGGTGGCTGGCAAGAGCAAGCGCCTGGGGAGTGTCAACGTATTACATCGGTTTTTTCCCCAGTGTGGCAGCGACAGTCTGGACGAATAGCAACATCAAAGAGGACCTTGAAAAGTCCAAGATGTTAAACCTTGGCACAGTTAGGGAAAAAGCGAAAGGTTTTCTCTGCTTCAGAGTCCCCGAAAAAGACATGAAGCAAAAGAAGGTATTAAAGTTAATCTTTCAAAAAAACGAGAATTTACTTGAATACAACTTGGAATTCTGAGCGGTTTCTCTCACTCTGTGCCCAGTGGCTACATACGCTGGGCACTTTTTTTACCCATATATTCAATATTTATAGCTATAAACTCATATTTGACTTTTTATGAAAATTTGGTATAATATAAGAAGCAAGACGTTAACAAATAAATATGGTTGAAAAGAAATAAACCCTTTATATAACAATCCTCATGAAAGGAGGGATGTTCCATGAAGACGACAAGATTTTTTTTGACGGTGTTGCTGATCGCGTTCCTCGCAATCACAACAGGGTGCGCCAGCTTCAATGCCGCTGGCAAGATGCCGGATTTCAACAATCCCTCCTCTACAGACAGAGCAAGACTGTCTACTAAAATCGGGACAGACGCATCTATCACAATCTGCCCGGTGAAAGAGAAGGAGGAAGCTGAAAAGTACTTCGACGAAGACTTCATCAGCGCAGGAATTCTTGCGGTCGCGGTACACGCGGATTGTTCCGTGGAAACCACATTAGTCGCTGCCACCTTGATTCCCAAAAGCGGCGTTCCCGTATCTTCCATGGATTCTAAAGAAATCTACGCCGTCATGAAAAGAGGTTACGGCGCCAGAACTGTCGCCGGCTGGTTCTTTGGCCTGTATATTGGAGCGCCGATTCTAGCGTACCAAACATACAAGACCAATGAGCGAATCCAGCAGGATCTCGACGGCGCGGAAGGGACAACGGGGAAGCTACTGAAAGTTGGAAACTTTCCCAAGGGAAACACTGAGGGATTTCTGTGCTTCAAAGTGAACGATCCCACCACAGTAAAAGGAACCCTGAAACTCGTTTTTCAACGCTCGGGAAAGTTGGCTGAGTACAATCTCGACGTCAACTGACCCCACCATTAGCCCGGTCTCTCTTAGCTTTTTAGCTACTTGAGACCGGGCACTTTTTTTATCCACATGTCCAGTATTGCGCTATTACCCGGTTAGCTTATAATTAAATTATGAATAAAACTATAAATAAATCATTAGTTTTCGCGCTTATTATAGTAATGTCTTTTTCTTTCGTTCATCAGGCGCAGGCCGGAGCTGTTGTTGAGGTAATTACTAGCGTCGTAGATGTTGTTGCTGATGTAATAAATGTTGTCATTAACGCTCCTCTAGCAATAGCCGAAATGAGCATAGGCGTGCTTCCTGGACTTGACTTTATTTTTCAAGATGGACAGTGCCGATTATCAAATATGGGTGATTCTGCCGTCCACGTTTACGCAGGAGAATGCGGTGACGGAAGCGGTGGCGGAAGCGGTGGCGGAGACGGCTCGGGAATAAAAGCCCTTCAAGTCGACCTTAAAGTTAATAATTCTCAAGGACCGGTCACGCTGGTAATCCCCGCTTCGTTTGAACTTGAATGGGATTCCTTGAACGCTCAATCTTGCAAGGGCACGGATAGCTGGTCCGGAGACTACGGAACATCCGGAACTTCCCAAGCTTCCAACAACACAATTGGAAATTTTACTTACGGCATAGAATGCTCTGACGCGGATGGTAATATCGCCAGAGACAGTATTTTAATATACACCGTTGGCCCGCAAGTTACGATGCAAGCAATACAAGACGTTACAGTTCCTGATCCATTAAGAGTAAGCTGGAGCAGCAGCTACACGTCTTCTTGTACGGCAAGTTCTGATCCCAACGTTTGGAACGGTTCAAAAGCATTAAGCGGTACCGAAGACGTTTTTAATCCAACAGCGGTTTCTAATCGCGGAGATTACAGTTTCACAATTTCCTGCTCGGATAATTACGGCAATTCCGCCATAGATTCAAAAACGGCCAAAGTACTTTCCGTGCCAAAATGCAATTTCAACGCCAATCCGGAAACAATTGTTTTACCGCAAACGTCAACGTTATCATGGAGTTGTAATTATGCCACCGCTTGCTCGATCGACAACGCGATTGGCAGCGTAAGCGCAAGCTCGGGTTCGGTTGAAGTAGCGCCCGCCGAAACAACAACTTACACATTACACTGCGACGGCTATGACGGATCAAAATCTCTGCAAGTAACCGTCGGCAATGGATATTCTTCAAGTATCCACGAAGTAATCCCGCGCTAAAAATTAGAAATGGTCGCATTTAAAAACCACTAAAAACAATGAAAAATAAAATCTCAAAATCATTAATAATCGCCGTTATAGGCGTTTTCGCCGTTGTTTCGGCTTTCGTCTGGCAAAAAATCCAAACCTTCGTCAATAAAGGATTAACCGACAGCCAAAAAATAAGAATCGCCGACAATAGCAATCAATCAGAATTAAATTCTCCAAAATTTAACGGCTGTAATTCCATAATTTAACCATGTTTCCGGAAGCCGACTTGGCTGTTAACGCGACATGGACTCTTTATTTGTTGGCTTTTTTAATAATAAGCGCGAAAAAAGGCCATTTTCAAAAAACCGATACTGATTATTCTTCCAATCCAAAAAGTAAGAAACCGCTTATTTTGTTTTTTTCCCTTCATTTTTTAGTTTATCCCCTTTTAAGCGCCGGCGTTGGCTCTCTGCGTGAATTTTATTTTTTTAACGAATTTTATTTTTCCTTTTTCATCGCGGGAATTGTTTTTTTAACCATCGGATTAATATTCTCGATAATTTCAAGGTACTATCTTTCCTCGCGGTGGAGCTTTTTGGCGGTGGCTTCAAATAAAAGACCGTTCATAAAAGACGGCCCTTATAAAATAGTCCGACATCCCATTTGTCTCGGGCTTTTTATTATTTGGCTTGGAGCTTCTTTTGTGTACGTCAATTGGCTGGGAATTGCCGCCGCGATATTCGCACTTCTCCCCCTGCTTTATTGGCGCGTAAAAATAGAAGAAAAAAAATTAACGGAAATTTTTAGTGAAGACTATTTAAATTATTCCCAAAACACCGGAATGATTTTCCCTAAAATTTTAAACTAAATTTCTTAAGTCAAATGGCTGACTAATTTTCTCGCCTTAACTCCCGTACAAGATAATTCTTTAACCAGTTTTATTTCCGGAATTTCAAAAAAATTCTTTTCAATCGCGTCTTTAAGAGTTGAAGTTCCCGATAACCGCCAATTCGCCATTAAATAATTCAAAATTTCATGTTTCAAGTTTTCCGCCGGAATAAATTTTGCCTTAACGCTTTCTTCTTTTATTTCGATTATTATTTTTGTTTTCGCGCCGGATTGACCGCGTTCTTCATAAAAATGAAGTTGGTAGCCGTTCCCTATTAAATGGTTCAAACCGCTAAATGTTTTTTCAACATCGCCAATTTTTATCTCGACTCCGCCGGCTCTGATTTTATCCACTCCTTCCCTGCCCATCCAAGTTAAAACCGGGCCCGAAAGGCCGCACCCGCACTTTTCTTTGGCTATTTCAAAGAAATCTCCGGTTTTATAACGTATTAACGGCATTGCCCTGTTATTCGCGCAGGTAATCGTTAATTCACCGTCAATAAGCTCCGCCTTTGTAATAAGCGGTTGAAGTACATGAAAAAGATCTTTATTTTCTTTAAGGATTTTAGAACAAGGATAAAGGATAAAATTCCCCGTTTCGGACGAACCGTAAACATTGGCTATTTTAGCCTTAGGGTAAAGTTCTTTAAGTTTTTGGCGCCGGCTCGCCGTAAGAGTTTCCGAGCATAAAACCAAAAGTTTTATTTTGCTCGTATCGTAATATTTCTTTAAAATTTCATAAAAAATTTCCGCCAATGTCGGAGTGGCATAAAGAGCGTCGGCTTTTGTCTCGGCCATAATCACTGCGTTATTTGGGAGATTTTGCAGATCGCCGAAAATCGGAAACGATTTATTCCGCGTACTTGAACAATTTTGAATAAAAATATGGTGAAAAGACTTATTTAACGGCGGAAGAAGACTATATAATCTTTTGGCGCCCGTTCCGAAAGTCGGGTCTATCCCCAAATAAAAAGTCTGATCTTTCCGCTTACCTTCAACAATATCGCTAAAATAAACCACTAATGGTTTTTGGGAAGTCGTGCCCGAAGTGTAAACGGCGAAACGGACATCTTCCGGGCCGACAAAAGTTCTGTCTCCGGGCAGAACCGCTTCCAGTTCGGTACGGGTCAAAAACGGCAATTTAGAAAAATTTTTCGGGTCTAAAACCTCTTTCTTACTAAGCCCGACGCTAACGTATTTTTTTCTATAAAAATCCGAATATTTATTTTCCCAAACAAACGAAAGAATTTCTTTTAACGTTAAAATTCCGCCTTTTTTCATAAATTTGTTAATACGCTAATTATATACTACAATTAATAATATCAACTTATTAAATGGGGTCAATACGCGATTTTCAATTTAAAAAACACTGGATCGCCTTGCCTTTGCTTTCCGGATTTTTGTTACTGCTTTCTTTTTACCCTTTTGAATTGCAGTTTTTAAGTTTTATCGCCCTTGTCCCGATTTTTCTGTTTCTTAACGCGAAAGACGAAATCCCCGGCAAAAAAATTTTTTGGGGAGGCTTTATTTTCGGCGCCTTTTTCTCGCTGATTCTTTCTTTGTTTATCTTTTTTAAATTTATATGGCTTGAAGAGACATACCTCTTTGTTTGGATTGTAAGACTACTGCCCTTATTCATCGCCGCAATTACCGGAACAATTTTTGGCTTCTCTTTTTTGGCGTATAAAAGATTTTCTTCCGGCAAACCAACCGATATTTTTGTTTTGGCCGCTATTTATACGCTTGCCGAAATAGTGCAATTTAAAATTTTTTTCGGGCTAAACAGCGGATTATTAGCCTATACTGTCTATAAATTTCTCTTTTTTTTAAAGTTTTCTTCAATCACCGGCGTTTTTGGAATTTCTTTCATTATTGCCCTTATTAATTCATTTATCGCTTATTTTGTTCTGCGTCCCGAACATAGAAAACAAGTTGCCTCTTTGGCGCTCGCGAGTTTTGCCGTAATTTTCACCATTAACGCCGCGAATAATCTTTATCTTAAAAACGACGAAGATTATAAAACGGCCAAATTTTCCATTATTCAAAATTCCGACAGAAAAAATGTTTTCGGGAATATAATAGACGGAAAATTCCATCTTCCCTATCAAGGATTGATTTCCGAGGCGAAATATCAAAACCCCGATTTTATAATTTATCCATTTAGCCCTTTTAACGGTTATCTATCATCCATTAAAATAGATGAAATACAAAATTCCGGACTTAAAAAAGAAGCCGTTATTGATTCCGAAAACTTCGACAAGTGGATTGGAAAACTTACCGGCACCGATACGTTTTTCATAAATTGGGTTAATGTGATAAAAGACGAAAAAGTTTACCCGGAAATGATTTTTTGGCAAAATGGAAAACAGATAGCCGAATATCAAAAACGGATAACCTTTCCTTTCTTTGATTACACTCCCGAATTTTTCAAAAAAATCGGATTATTCACCACGCCGATAGACGCTCTCCAATCTTTAAAAAACAATTTACCCATCCAAATAAATGATATTAAATTTGAACCGCTTATTTGTTCGGAATTATTTGAATCAAAATTAATACGCAAGGGCTCTCTTAATTCCAATATATTGCTTTCTATAGGCTCCGACGCCTCTTTTTCTAACGAAGTGCCGGATAAATGGCATCTTACCATTTTACAATTTGAAGCGGCTGGCAATAACAGACCGATCGTAAAAGCGAATCTTTTTGGAAGCTCTGTTCTTATTGATGAAAACGGCAAAATCATAAAAGAAATGAAATTTAATAAAACCGGAGTTTTAACCGGCGAATTACAATATAAAAAATCTCCAAAAAACACTTTTTACGGCTATTTTGGAGATTTACCTTTTATAATCGCGATCGTTCTGTTTTTAACCGTATATATGGCCTCTGAAAAATTTAACTATCGAAGGGAAAAATAAACCGGTATTTTTTAAATAATTTTTGTAGTCTTCTCCCCTTCCGTTTGCCTCAAATATTTTAAACAAACTTTTTTCTTCCAACCGTGATTGAATTATCAATAACGGCAGAAAGACAACCAAACACACCGATAACCCAAACGAATTATTGAAGACTAAAGCCTCACCAAATAAAATCAATATAAATCCCGTAAAAATCGGCCATCTTATTTTATTAAAAATTCCGAATTTCAACTGATTTAACCCGTTAACGGTAAAATCCATTTTACGCAATTCATAATAAGACATTAACGAAAAAACCACTCCCGCTAAAATCAAAATTACTCCAACCAAAAACAAAAACGGGAAAATTAAAACATTGTTTTCAAAAACGCCGAATTTTCCAATATAAGTCATGCTCATTACCGATTGGAGAATTACAAAAATAAAGAAAAAGACTTTAAATCTCCCGCTTAAATAAAAAGACATACGCGAAGCGGAAACTTGAGTAAGGGCTCTTATTGCGCCAAAACACAAAAAATAAATTATTGAGCTTGAAATAACAAATAAAGATATTGCCATATTTTTATAATTTTAATTATTTTTAACTTTTTAATATTTACTCGGGAACTGTCGATGATGCGCCTTGAAATTCGACTTCGAACGCCCTAAAAGAATTACCAGAATGACCTATTGATTTTTTTATGTCTCCGGTCCCCGAAGTCTCAAAATCGGCGCCGTTGGAAAAAATCGGCTTGTCGGCCTGCCCGCCGAATTTTTTATACAATTCCCATTCTATTCCGGCATCAGCGGCAAAAATGGCTTTAGTGGAGTTTGCCACGTCTGAAGATTGCCTTATTTTTTGGACGGTAATATATCCGGCAATGGTTGAAACGCTCAAAATCACTCCTCCCAGAATAAGAACCGTTAAAAGCATGACTTGTCCGCCGTTGGAATTTTTAAGTTTTTTTACTTTTATTTTTTTCATTTTAGCTGTCTAATGTTCTCGGACTTACGGTCATTTGTATGTCTACGGGAACACTCTTAAGATATTTTCCCGTTCCGACTACTGAAATCCCTATTGTTATTCTTGGCTGATAGCCGTCGCCGGCATCGCCTCCCGCAATATTAACGTTAAAATTCTTAATCTCAACGTTATCGGCGGTTATTTTCCTATAAGTCGTAACGGCCAATTCGCTTGTCTCCCCTCTTTCAATGGCGCCGTTCACGGCTTTATAATAAATTATTTTATTTTCCGCATTTACGAATTGAAACTCATTTTGAGAAACTTTGGAAAAATTATATCCCGTCCTTAATTCTCTCATTATTTGTTCCAAGGTTAAATTGGCATTATCGTTTATCGACATTAACCCAACCAATTCCTTTTGAGTACGCAACGTTCTAATAAAACTTCCCGAGACTATGCTTATTAAAATTAAAAAAATTCCCATCGACACCAAAAGCTCAATCATCGTAAAGCCGTTTTCAAAGCCGGAAAAAATTTTTAGCTTTTTTGTCTTCATAATATTTTACCGCCAATTGAAAAAATAATCTTCCATGGTTACTTGAAGTTTCGCGCTGCCGCGATCCGTCCAACTTACCGTCGAATCAATTTTGACTTCATCTGGACTTACCGGATAAACCGATATTATTCGCGTAAACGGCGATTGGCTTCCGTTTGTGTAGCCGTAAAAATTGGATATATCATCGAATAAAAGCTTCCTGTTTTGGCTGGGTTCCAAGTTCACCGAAGAATAATCGGCCTCGAATTTTCCGTCCATATCAAGCCCCTGATTCCACGGATTACCCTGTATTGTATTTGAATCTATGATATTTTTTGAAATCTCAATGCCTTCGGCAGCCAAATAATTGGCGATTAACTGATTTCCTATAACCCTGTTTAAACCAATGGAATGCGAAAGTAAGGCAAGGACTCCTAAAAGCCCGACCACTGCGATGCTAATGCCTATCATCGACTCGATAAGTAAATACCCGCCAGCTTCTTTTTTATTGTGTTGTAATTTGTCCGGCATTTGTTATTTTTATAGCTTTTTCACTTAATCCGCCAGCTACTTTGATTTTTATTGTTGCTTCAAGCTTGGTTTCATCATTATCTATCACTACTCGCGGATCGGGCGGAATGAAAACCACATCCGCCAAACCCAATTCACTGAATGTAATCGCTTGGCCGAGATATAATTCTTCCAGCTTTTCATCTCCCGAATTATATACCCTGTTGGCATCCGAGCATTTAGGATCGTTACTCGGAGAATATTCCCTGAAAAGTATTACCCTTCCCAATGGGCTAAAATTAACTCCGTAATCGCAAGGAGCGACCGCCTCGCCCAACGTTCCAACACTCAAAGACCTCGCCCGTATCAATAACTCAACCAAAATGGTTTGTTCTTTGAATAAAATTATTTGATTCTGTCCTGTCCGGCTATATGTTATCACAAGAGAAGAAAGCAAAACTATTATGCCTATCGTTACCAACAGTTCAATCATTGTAAAACCCGCCAAAAGCAAAGAGTTATTTATTTTCTTTCTCATTATTGTTTAAAAACCGGACAATAATTTAAAATACCAATCCATTATTTGCCCGCCGAAGAAAAACACCAAAGACGCTCCCAAGACCAAAAAAGGGCCAAATGGAATGATGTCTTTCATCCCCTTCTTTTTACGGCAGACAAAAACCAAGCTGACTAAAGCGCCAATTATAAATGCCAAAAAAACGGCCGCCAAAATATCCGGCCAACCGAAAATAAGTCCCAGAGCACCAACCAATTTAAAGTCGCCCCACCCCATTCCTTTTCCTTTTGTTATAAAAATAATCAAACCGAAAAATACCATCATAACCGCAGCGGCAAAAATATAATTTATGAATATATTGTCCGTCAAACTTAAAAAAGCCGCCGAACTCCCCAAAAAAGAACCGTTAAAAAAAGTGATTTTTTTAAAATAAAAATTCGCCCCCAGCAAAATCGCTCCCAGAACAGCCAAAGTTAAATTTACCGAATCGGGAATTATGAAATGCTTTAAATCTATCGCCGATAAAACTATAAATATCAAAAAAACCGATATCCAAATAAAAGAAATAATCGCGAACATCGAAATATAAGAAGGGAGAAGCAGTAAAGGAAGAGCGGCCGCCCAAAACATCGGCACAAAAACAAAAATCAATCCCGATAACAATTCAACCAAAAAATATTGAAATGATATCGCGGCTCCGCATCCGCGGCACTTTCCATTTTGAATAATGAAGCTAAAAAGAGGGATTAATTCATACCAATTCAACTTTTTCTCGCAGCTTAAACATTGAGAGCGTTTTTTTGAGCTTCCCGGTCCGCCAATTGTTTTTAAAGAAAGAAGCCTTTCCCCGGGCCGATAACGAAAAATGACAACGTTTAAAAAACTCCCAACCGCCAAGCCGAAAATAAAAAGTAAAAAATACGAAAGATAGCTCATATTAAACTCTTGTTAAAACTGTACGCAGTAGACCGAATCCATACAACCCACTCCATAAACCGTACCGTCAATATCGTCTTTCAAAGCGGAATTATTAACATCTTCAAGTGTGGCTCCTAAAACATAACCTTGTTTGTCCGCGGAATAACCATAAAGGTAAGTCGCGCTCGACGAATCACTAAGAGGATCGTTCGGTATATTGGTAATTCCTATCGCGTCATTCACTAAAACGCTCTTTAAATCAGCCCAATCATTAGACGCCGGATAATTGCCGTTTTTCAAGTAATAAAGCTCTAACGAATTTTGAACTTCTCTTAAATCCGCCACTCTTCTGGCATCGCGCCCCCGGGATCTAAAAGAACCCAAACCCACTAGAACAACCGAGGCTAAAAGCCCGATAATAGCAACAACTATAAGAATTTCTATTAATGTAAAGCCTTTCTCTTTTTTCATAATTATAAATTCATAACAATGATTTTGTTCGACTTTTAGAATGCTTGAGCTAAATTATATATCGGAATCAAGATTGAAGCAAACAGTAAACCGATTAAAACGCCTACTCCGGCTATTAAAAGCGGCTGGATAAGTTCAACCAGATTGTTTAACGCGTCATTTACCTCGCGGGTGTAAAAATCGGACACTTTGGATAAAATTGAATCTAATCGCCCCGTTCCTTCTCCAATAGCAACCATCTGACTTACTAAAATCGGGAAATAATATTCATTTTTCGCCAAAAGATCGGATAATAATTCTCCCCCTCTTACTCCTTCGGCAATTTCAAGTAAAATATCCCTGTAAACGACATTTCCCATCGTATTGGCGGCTATCCCAATCGCTTGAGTAATTGGAATGCCTCCCTTAATCAAAATGTTCGTCGACTCGGCAAAACGGCTGATATAAATCTTTTTAAAAAGATTTCCCAATATCGGAAATTTTATGCTTATTTCGTCAAAAACGGCTTCGCCCTCCGGCGTATGGAAATAATCAACAATAACAAAAATGAAAATTATCAATATCAAGAAAATCGCCCACCACCACTGAAGTATAAAATCTCCGGAACTTAAAAGAATTTTTGTCAGTATCGGCAAATCCATCCCCGTCTCCTGAAATACCGGCGCTATTTGCGGAAAAACTACCACAACCATTATTCCCGCCACCGCCAAAAACATAATAACGACTATTATCGGATAAATCATCGCGCTGCGAATTTTGCTTTTCCAAATCGATTCCTTTTCCAAATAATCGGCCAAGAATTTCGCCGCTTCTTCCAACCGTCCGGTTATTTCCGCCGAACGAATCATGTTTAAATAAAATTCCGAAAAAATTCCATTACGGCGCTCCAAAGCCTGAGACAAAGAAAGACCAGCGCCGATATCGGAAGACACTTCAAAAACCGCTTCTTTTAAAATTAAATTGTTTGTTTGTTTGTAAAGAGTTTTTAAAACCGTGTTCAAGGGAACCTTTGATTCCATAAGGGTCGCGAATTGGCGGGTAAAAATCATTAAATCAACAGATTTTACCCTGTTAAAAAAGTTTAAAACAAAATCGTACCAGCGCCGCCTTTCGACGCTTTCCAAACTTAAAACAAAAAGGTCGTGGCCCGTCAAAATATTGGCAGCTGCCTCGCGAGTGGCGGCATCCACGAATCCGGTTTGTAATTCCCCTTGTTGAGTTCTGGCATTATATTTAAATTTCATAACTTTAGCTTCTCTCCAATAATATTCTCAGTTCGCTCGGACTCAAAGAGTATAATTCGGCGTTTTCCAAAGAAATTTCTTTTTTCTTCAACAACGAAACTAAAGAACGGTTAAGCGTAGTCATTCCTTCCTGAACCGAAGTTTCGATAACCAAGTCAATTTGATAAGCTTTCCTTTCACGGATAAGATTCCGGACGGCCGGATTGGTAAGCATGATTTCGCAGGCCGGAACTCTGCCGCCGTCTATTTTCGGAATCAACCTCTCGGAAACAATACCCACAAGAGTCGCCGCAAGCTGCGAAGAAATCTGACCTTGTTGTTCAACCGGGAAACTGTCTATTATTCTGTCTATTGTCTGTGAAGCGGAATTCGTATGAAGAGTCGAAAAAACGAGATGTCCGGTTTCGGCTGCCGTCATGGCGGTAGCCATTGATTCTCTATCGCGCATTTCACCGATCATTATGACGTCCGGGTCTTGGCGCAAAAGCGATTTCAATCCCCTGTGAAAACTCAAAGTGTCAGCTTTGACCTCTCTTTGAGAAATTATGCTTTTATCTTGAGTAAAAATGTATTCTATCGGATCTTCAATGGTAATTATGTGATCCGTTCTCGCGTGATTAACTTCATCTACCATCGCCGCCAAAGTTGTCGATTTTCCGTGTCCGGCCGGACCGACAACCAAAACAAATCCCTGAGATAATTTGCAGAAATCATGGAGAATCGGCGGCAAGCCCAACTCTTCAACGGTTTTAATTTGCGCCGGAATAAGCCTTAAAGCGGCAGCCAAATATCCGCGTTGATAAAAAATGTTTACCCTGAAGCGCGCTTTATCTTCATAACTATATGAAAAATCTATTTCCTTTTCCGACAAAAGCGTTTGTTTTTGCTCCGGTGTAAGCATCGAAAAAACCAATTCTTCGCTTAATTCCGAAGTAATTAAAGGTTCTTTTTGTAAAGGAATTAAAACTCCGTCTATCCTTAAGGTCGGGTGGCGTCCGGCCGCCAAATGCAAATCCGAAGCGTTTTGCCGCGCCGTTGCCAATAACAAATCGTTTAATTTTTGTTTGTAATCCATATGCTTATATTATATCACATTTCCGTGGTTTCTCTCAAAACCGTCTCCATAGAAACCATACCGTTTAAAGCTTTCAAAATTCCGTCCTGCCTTAATGTTATCATTTCCTGATGTTTTGCTTCTTCAAGAATTTTTCGTTCGGTCGGACTGCTGTTTATTATATCTTGGAGTTCCGGGGTCATTTTCAAAATTTCAAATAATGCCACCCTGCCGCTGAAACCCTTGCCGTTACAAGCCGGGCAGCCGACGGGCTGATAAATTTCGTACGGTTGTTTGAATTCTTTCATTTCTTTCGGCATATTTTCCGCTTCTTTTTTTATTATGGATTGAATTTTTTCCGGAGCGATTTCCGGCTTGCGGCATTTCTCACAAAGCCGCGGAACCAACCTTTGTGCTACGACCAAATTCAAAGCTGCCGGCAAAAGGAACGGCTCGACTCCCATGTTTATTAAACGCGGTACTGCACCTAAAGAATTATTCGTGTGAAGAGTTGAAAGCACGATATGGCCTGTTAAAGCGGCGTGAACGGCGAGACCCGCGGTTTCGTTATCCCTGATTTCTCCAACCATGATAATGTCGGGGTCCTGGCGAAGAATTTGCCGCAAACCCGAAGCGAAGTCATAACCGATTTCCGGCTTAACTTGTGATTGGTTTAATCCATCAATAAAATATTCAACCGGGTCTTCCAAACTTACGATATTAACCGCTTCTTTGTTTAAAATTTGCATCAAAGAGTAAAGAGTCGTTGTTTTTCCGGAACCCGTCGGACCGGTAATCAAAATCATTCCGTAGGGTTTTTCTATTCCTTCTTCAACTATTTGAAAATTTCGGTCAACTAAACCCAAATCTCCCAATCCTTTCAAACCGACTGTCGGATCCAAAACGCGGATGGCGACTTTTTCGCCTATCGGCGTAGGAAAAGTGGAAACCCTGAAATCGATGTCGCGGTTAAAAAGAACCGTTCTAAACCTGCCGTCTTGAGGCGCGCGCGTTTCATCTATTTTCAAGTTTGAAAGAACTTTAACACGCGAAACAATCGGTTGGTGAAGTTCTATTGGCAAAGACGAAACTTCCGATAAAGCTCCATCAAGCCTGAATCTTATTCGCAGCCTGTCTCTTTGCGGTTCTATGTGAATATCCGAAACTTTTTGCCAAACCGCTTCTTTAAGAGTTGAAGCCACTATTCTGATAATCGGCGCTTCTTCCGAAACGGAAGCTCCTTCTTCCAAAGTAACTATTTTTTGAGAGCTCCCCTTTTCTCTGACCGAATGCAAATTTAAAGATCTTACGGCCGTTTCAACCTCGCTGCTGTAAGGAGAATAACGTCTTAATATTTCTTCCCAAAGAGAATAACTAATAAGATAAATTCCCAAATTCAATCTTGATTGCTTGGCGATGAATTTCAAGGCTTCCTGAGCCTTGATGTCATCGGGATTTATCATTCCAACAACCAAAACATCAGCCGACCGGCTGATGGGAACGACTCTGTAATTTCTGACCGTTTCTTCGGGAATAAACTTTAAAATTTCATCGGGAATTTCTTCGGATTTTATCTTTTTATAAGGGACGTTTAAAATCCTACTTTTTATTTCATTTAGCTTGTCTTCGTCTATCAGCCGCCTTTCGTAAAATAATTCGTCAACTTTCTTTCCCGATAGAGACGCGTCTTGAAAAACTTTTTTTAACGAGTCCTCGTCTAAAACGCCGGCTTTTGTTAACTCTTGAATTAAGATTTTATTTTCCACGATTTTTTATTTTACTTTAAAAATGGATTGCTCTTTCCGGGCATTCCGGCTTCAACCGGATTGATATACTGCCTAAGAATTTGGAATTTAGGATTATTAACTACTTCTTCGGGATTCAATTTAATGCCCGAAAGATCTTTTAATGTCTGCGTATTTTGAGAAATAACTTTTTCTATTAATGGTGTTGGCGCGAAAAATAAATAATAAGCCAAAGCTATTATTATTCCTGACAATGAAATCCACAAAATAAGCGGAAACCAATTTATTCTTCTTTTTTCTTCTTCAACAATTATAGCCATAAATTTTAATCAGTTTGATAATACGTTTCCATGTTAGCCGTAAAGGAAAAATTCCCACCGCCAGTCTTTAAAATTTGAACGGGTTCTATTTTTAAATCAACCAAATCCATCAACGCGATATTCGTTTCAATTGCCTTAAGAAAAGCTTTAAAATTTTCATAGGTTCCGCTTACTTGAAAACTAAACCTTAAAACTCCGATGCTTTTTACCAATTTCTGGTTGCTTGAAGGCTTATTTGCCCTCTTTGTCACAGTCAGCGATTCAAGCTTTAAATTATTGATCGCCGCCAAGCTTGAAATCTGACTCAAACTCAGACCGACGTTCTGAGACAAAGGCAAAATAGTTCCAATGACATTTTCAATGCTTGAAATATTTTCCTGTTCTTTTAAAAGATTTTGTATTTGAGCTATTGCCGATTGCTGTTCGTTCGCCGCTTGCGAATTACTCAATAATTCCGCCCTTAAATCTTTTATTTCGGAATAAGCCGGCGAAACAAAATTACTATAAACGAAAATCGCCGCGATAAACATTAATGCCGATAATAAAATACTTATGAATCTTTTTGATGAAGAACGCATGTTTTATTTAAAATTATCCGGCGATAAATTAATTCTTATTGAAAAACTTATTCCGTCCGCTGTTGATTTCGCGTTATTTAAAACGGCATCGCCAAATAACTGATTGCTCCTGAAATAATCCAACTGCTTAATCAGCGTAGTGTAATCTTGCGACACGCCCTGTAAATCCAATCTCTTTTCAACCAACGAAAAACTTAAACTTGTGTAATAAATTTGCGGATAAGTGCCTTTTTCCAATTCATCAAATAAATTAGAAGCTATAACATGAGAATCCAATAAATCCCTGATATTTGTCAATTGTGAATAAATGTTGGTTAAATTTGTTCGCTGTTCGCTGTTAACGGTTTTTTCCGATTCTTTTATTTGGGCGTTAACCGCGCTGATTTGAGAATTCAAATAAGGCTGGTATCCAAAAATCATTCCGAAATAACTTGCCAATATCAAACCCAAAATGGCGAAAGAAAAAATTAAAAGCTGCCAAGGCAATTCTACTGGCACTTTGTTTCCGGTTTTTCTTAATTGTTCTTCAAGAACGTTTCTTGTGTCTGCCATTTTTTTATTATACGAATTCTCTTAATCCTAAACCTATCGCTACGCTAAACGACGGCCCCAGTTCATTGACAAACGGTTCAGCCGCCGGAGGATAATCTATTTTTGAAAACGGATTTCCAATGGCTGTAGGCAAATTTATCTGTTTTTCAAAATATTTATCGATTCCCAACAGGCTGGCGCCTCCGCCGGACAAAACGACTCTTTCTATTTTACGTTCGTTGTTTTTATTATAATTGTCGCAAGCCCTTTTCGCTTCATTAATTATAGCATCCAAAAAGGGAAAGATTAATGTGGATAACTCATAATCACCCCTGCCTCCTAAAAGCCCTCTTTGCCTTTTTAATTCTTCGGCTCTGCGAGGATTAATGCTTAAACCGCTCGCTATCGCCTGAGTCAAAGAACCGCCGGAAAAATCAGTTTGGTAATTGTATCTTAATAAGCCGTTTTCCGAAACCGCCATATTTGTGGAACGGGCGCCAATATCAACCAAAAGCGTCGGCGTCGGATCTTTGCCGACAACCGATCTTATTAAGCTCAAGCTTTCAACTTCCAAAGATTTCAACCGCAAACCCGCCAATTTAAAAACGTTTTGATATCTTTTTATCTGTTCGTTTGGAATGGAAATTATCAATATCTCCTGCTTGTCAAAACCCTTATCATCGGATTTCTCGCCTACCTTAAACCATTCAATCGTTACTTCAGAGACGGGCAAAGGAATATATTGATCTAATTGAAAAGAGACCGTTTTCGCGGTGTCGGAATCCGACATTTTCGGTAAATCTATTAAAGTTATAAACGCGGAAAACGACGGGATTGAAGCGCTGACGGAATCCGTCCCGGGTCTTAATTTAGCAAGAAGCAATTTCAAAAGTTCGGCTGTTTCTTTTTCGGCTATTTTTAAAGAGTTCGTCTGAATGGCGTCGTTTAAACGTTCTAAATGCCCGTGGCTTTCCAAAAAACCGTAATTTTTAAGTCTGGGTCTCACCTTACCGGTTGAGATCTCGGCTATTTTTATTGAAGTCGTGCCTATATCGACACCAAGATGCGACTCGCCGCCGACTAAAGATTTTATAAAATTAAACATTGCAATATAATTATACTATGTTTTTTACTTTAATCAAAGCAAAAGAAATCGCGCTCGATATTATCTTCCCCCGTATTTGCATCGGTTGCGAAAAACGCCTGAATGACAAGACTGATCCTGTCTGTAATGCCTGCCTTGAATCAATAAAAATAAATTCCGCTTTTTTCTGTCCTATTTGCAAAGGACGATTGCCCGACGTGGAAAAAACCTGCCATCCAGGATCACGTTTTATTCTTGCTTCGGCCGGAAATTATGACGACCCGGTTCTTCAAAAAATAATCAAATCTTTTAAATATCAAGGAATTGAAAACTTGGCGCCGGTTTTAGGAAAATTAATCATCAAATACGTTAAAAATTGCGAGTCTAAAATTCCCCAATTATCTAATTATCAAATTACCTTTATCCCCCTGCACAAAAGCCGTGAAAGACAAAGAGGTTTTAATCAGGCAGAACTTATAGCAAAGTCCATCGCCGAATATTTTAATCTGCCGCTGATTAAAACCATTAAAAGATCAAAAAAGACCGAACCTCAGGCAAAAATGAAAAATAAAGAAAAAAGGCTTAAAAACATTTCCGGGTGTTTCAGTATTCCAAATCCAGATTCCGTAAAAAATAAAAACGTCATCTTGATTGACGACGTTTTTACCACGGGCGACACAATAAACGAAGCCGTAAAAATCCTGAAAGAAAATGGTGTGAAAAAGATAATTGCCCTGGTGGCAGCAAAAGCCTGATTATTTTTGCCGCTTTTCAAGCAATTCCAATTTTTTTAAAATCATTTCTATCTCTTTTTCAGCTTTAAGATTTGTTTCAAAATCGTTTTCCGCCCTTAATTCAGAGTGTCTATTTTGCAAATTTTGTCCGGTTAAAATAAGAGGAAGGAAAAAAAGTTGTATCATATTTGCAATAAAAGCCCAAAGCGCAAAAGCCGGGTACGCATCAAATCTTAATTCCTCGAAAGCGAAAACATTCCAAGCCAACCATGCTAATGTCCAAATAAACACAATCAAGAAAAATCCCATTGTACCAACACGATTTGTTATCCAAACGGCAAATTTTTCCATCCTTGTCAGACTTTCGAAATGTTGAATATTTACGTTTTTAGCCATAATATTTATTTATTTAATTCCGGCCCTTTAAATAATTATAATATTTTTTCTCAAGTTTTTCCATTTTCCCGGCGGACTCGCGGATTTCGGCGAAAAGATTTTTATAAAATTGGATATTGTGCAACATTGCCAATTTTTGGCCGCGCATTTTATCATTTTTAAAAAGTTCCCTGAGCTCACGCCTTGAAATCTTGTTTTTACAAACCCAGCAATCGCAATTTTTATCTATCAATTTTTTGTCTTTGGAAAAAATCTCTTTTTCAATAGCAAGTTTTCCGCCCGGAACGTAAATTCTGCCGTGCCTCGCCTCACGCGTGGGAATAACGCAGTCAAATAAATCGATCCCCTGTTTCACCGCGATAAAAATATCGTTTAATTTGCCTATCCCCAAAAGGTGCCGCGGCTTATCGCCCGGCAAACCACTTAAAGCCCAGCCTAAAACCTCTTTCATTTGTTTTTCGCCAAAAGATCCCCCTATGCCGAATCCGCCAAAAGGCAAAGAACCGATAATTTTTGAAGACTTTTCCCTTAAATCTTTATAAATTCCACCCTGAACTATTCCAAATAGCATTTGTTTGTTGTTTGTAGTTTGTCGTTTACTATTAAACTCTTCCAAACAACGAACCGCCCATCTGTGCGTGCGTTCCACAGCCTTTTTGTTATAAGCATGATCATGAAGCGGCGAAGTACATTCATCAAAAGCGAAAATAATATCCGCGCCGATGTCTTTTTGAAGCTTTATCGATTTTTCCGGAGTAAGTTCGTATTTTTTATCGCTATATTCAAAAACTACCCCATTCTCGGAAATTTTTACCTGGCTATTTCCTTTTATATGTAAAGAGTTTACACCTTCGCTTTTTAAAACTTTCCCAATCGCATGAGTCTTCCCCCAACCAAGCGAAAAAACCTGGAATCCGCCGGAATCCGTCATTATCGGGTTTTTCAATCCACTCCAGTTATGAATGCCTCCGGCTTTTTTTATTTCCGGTATTTTTTTATTAACGAAAAGGTGAAAAGTGTTTGAAATCGTTAATTTGAGCTTTGCCTTTTCATGGTCTTGTTTGTCAAAAAATTTCACTCCTCCGTTGGTGGCGACAATCGCCAGATTGGGCGTTTCTATTTTGCCGTGTGGAGTTTTTAAAATCCCCGTCCGAAATTTCCCGCGGCTGTTTTTAATTTCAAATTCAAACATTTTAAAATTTTAAAATCCGAAAGACTGTCCGACTATTAATTTAAATACGAACTCCGCTAAAGGAGAAAGAAACAAAAAAGAAATCGCCAAAGCTAAAAATATTCCGACAAAACCCAGAGCCGCGACGGCATAGCTGGTTTTCGGGAATAAATCCATTAACGCTTTTGAGCCATCAAGCGGCGGGATCGGAATAAGATTAAAAATCCCTAAAAAGATATTAATATAAACTATCAATGCCAAAGCGGACAAAAATATTCCTGAAAAAATCGTTGTCCCAAAAACACCGACAAAAGCCAACCTGATAAAAATTCCCAGAATCAAAGCTATTAAAAAGTTAGCTGCCGGCCCGGCAATTCCAACTTTAAGTGAACCATATTTTTTGTCGCGTAAATTATAAGGATTATAAGGCACCGGCTTAGCCCAACCGATGAATATCCCGCCAAAAAAAAGAAGAAATAAAGGAACGATAACCGTTCCCGTTAAATCAACGTGTTTTAAAGGATTTAAAGTAAGCCTGCCTTCGTCTTTAGCCGTTGAATCGCCGAGCCTAAAAGCGACAAAAGCGTGGGCAAATTCATGAAAACTCGCCGAAAGTACGATTATGATATAAAGAAAAAATTTAGTATAAAAATCTTCCATACTTTACTTTTTATAATTTATTTAGTAGTATTTAACGACTATGAAACAATGCGCAATATGCGGCAAGGGTTCAATTATCCGCGGAGCCAGAAAGAAGCTTCGCAGCAATTATAACCCGACGCCTAAAAAAAAGAAACAGCCTAATCTCCAATGGATGAAATCCGCTGACGGCGGACGAGTTTTGGCCTGCGCCAAATGCCTTAAAAGCAAAAGGACCTAAAAGCGTACGGGGTGTAGTATACCGGCAGTACGCATGCATGGGGTGCATGTAGACCGGGTTCAATTCCCGGCACCCCGACCAAGCTAAGCTTGGTCAAAGACCAGCTAAGCTGGCCTACCAACAAAAAAATCCCGCTTAATGCGGGATTTTTATTTAGCTATTATCGAAGTTTTTCATAACATCGTTAAACTTTCTGTTTAACTCGTTAATTACTTTAATGTCATCATTTATTTTCGCTACCAATTCGGAAATTTTATCTCCGCTGTATTTCCCCAAAAATTTATTTTGCAAAATTTCAAGCAATTTAGTAAGATCGTCGTTATAATCAATAAGCTTGCTTATTAAAGAGGTTTCTGAAGCTATCGCCTCAAGCGCGGTCCGGCTTGCGGAATCCGGAGAAATCGCCGATAAATTTTTCGTCATTGTTTCCAATTGGACGGAAAGATTTATGGCTTTATCTCTCGATTCTTTATTCCGTTCAAGCTCTTGAGAAACCAAAATAAGAGCTTCCGTGTATTTGCCGTCTTTATCAAGCTGGGAAATTTGGCTAAGAGTGTTTGTTGATTGGCCGGATATTCCCACTATTTCCGAAGCGATGATAGAAGCCTGCTGCCGAGCCTGCAAAAAATCACTGGGAACTTTTTTAGCATCCGCGAACCAAAACTGGAAAGCGAGAAAAGCCGCTGAAATAATGATTATAAAAAGGATTAACATCTTAATCCTTTTGGGAATTTTTGAATAAATTTCAGAAAACATTTTAAACTATAATACCACCACTTGCCTCAAAAGGCAAGAATGAATATAATAGAAAAAACGCGGATTTGCTCCGCTAAAACGAAGCGAAGGCGGGTATCGTATAACGGCATTACCTCAGCTTTCCAAGCTGATGACAGGGGTCCGACTCCCCTTACCCGCTCATAAATAAATTGCCTCACGCCTTTATGGCGTGGGGCAATTTATTTATTGTGTTAAGAGGAGTCGGACGCCGGAGTCCCGCCTTAGCGGGACGAGGCGGTGCCCAGACCGAATCCCGCAAATGCGGGACGAGAGTCGCGGGCGGCTCCCCGTAATTTTAATTTTTATTCTCTATTCTCAAATAAGAGTAAATATTCAATGCGGCTTTCATGCCATCACCCATGGCAATATTCCCTTGTTTGTAAAGCACGTCTGTAACGTCACCGGCAGCCCAAATTCCGTCGACAGAAGTTCTTTGGGTTTTAGGGTCAACAATGATTTCGCCAACCTGATTGGTTTCAACCAAACCACTCACAATTTCATTATTCGCCATGCGGCTGATTGAAATGAAAATTCCCTCAACCGCCAATTCTTTCATTTCACCGCCTTCACAACTTTGATATTTCAATCCGGAGACCGCTTTATCGCCCAAAATTTCCGTTATTGATATTCCAGTGATTATTTCCGCCTTACCTGAATTCCTTACCTTTTCCTGATTAACCTCGTCCGCTTTCAAAATTTTCGAGCGGTCCAAAATGTAAACCTTTGAAGCGTATTCTAAAAGACTTATTGCCGACTCAAAAGCCGAATTTCCGCCTCCGACAACCGCCACAGCCTTATTTTTCATTAATGGCGCATCACAAGTGGCGCAATAAAAGACTCCTCTGCCCTCTAATTCTTTTTCACCAGGAACATTTAATTTCCGGTGACCGGAACCGGAAGCCACCAAAACCGTTTTTGAACCAAAAACTTCTCCCTTATCAGTTTCAACGGAAAAACCGCCGTCTTTTTTCGTTATTTTTGAAACCGCGATTTGTTTTATTTCAAGCTCTTCCTGATCTCTTAAATGCGATTCCAAATTTTTCGCCAAATTAAAACCGGAGACCGATTTGGTTCCGATAAAATTTTGGATGTCGCCCGCCATAATCCACTGCCCGCCGAAAGAATCGGCGATAACCAAGGTCTTTATTTTTTTTCTGGCAGCGACTATCCCCGCCGAAATTGCCGCGGGACCGCCGCCGACTATTATCAATTCGTACATGTTTTATTTATTAAGATTCAAAGCTTTTTCTATTTCCGGCTTATTAAAGCCGACTATTATTTTGCCGTCTATGTCTATTACCGGAACGCCCATTTGGCCGGATTTTTCGACCATCTCTTTTCGAGCGGTTTCATCGCTCGCCACGTCGTAATTTTTATATTCAATCCCCTGTTCGTTTAAATATTCCTTTGCCATTTCGCAATACGGACAGGTTTGCGTGCTGTAAATTTTAACCATTTTTATATTTTGATAAAACACCTATTGGGACGAGCTCTTCCCAAAAATTTCCCACAAAGAAACTATCAACATTAGCGCGCCGGCGATAATATTCCCCCATAAGGCTACGTTTATTTCCGAGAAACCCAGAACCCAGGGCGAAACAAAAATCCAAACGCCCAATACCAGCTGAATCCAATTAAGATGTTTCATTTTTATTTTAATTTAACCAAACGACCTTTAATTACTGATTGCCGAATAAATATTACAACTCAACGGGAAAAATTACAACAAGGCATTTTTTATCTGCGGTAAATCTTCCGGATTTATTTTAGCCAATGAATTTCCTTTAAAGCTCTGAATTATTTTTATGCCTTCTATGTCTATCGCCACCCTGTCTTCGGAGGCCAGAATCAAATCCGGCTCGCGGACAACGCCGCTCATCGGCCCGCCGGAAATAAAACATTTTCTCGCGTCCATAATAACCAAATCGGGATGGATTATTTTATTCAAATCGGCGATTTTTTCCTGAAGATTCATTAAGTGTAAAGGCACGCGCTGAGCCGGCTTCATAAAGCCAACCGAAATTTTTAAAGCTCCGGTAAATTGCGCCTGTTTATGAGTTTTAAGACATGGCAAAAGAATTAATTTGTCCGCTCTTCCTAAAATTTCCGGAATAGACACGCTTTTTAAATATTTAGCACCGGGAATTTCTTTTTTCACCCAAACCTCGTCTTCAAAAACGTATATCCGTGGCGGAGTTTCCATTTTCAATAATTCAAAAACTCCGGCTTTCTCCATTATTTTTCTGGTATTAAACGTGACTGTTGAAGATTCCCCTATCATCGCCAGCTTGGCGCCAAAATCATAAACCAATTCAACGACGGCTTTCAAAAAATCAACGCTCGTCGAGGCGGGAGACGGGTCGGCGGTATTGTAATTCGGTTTCAAAAAAACCACGTCGCCCGTTTTAACGAATTTTTTAAACCCACCGATTTCATCAACCGATTTTAGAATTGCATCTTTGAGATTAACGCTATCTTTTAAATTTATTTTTGAAACACTATTCATATCTCAACGCCTCTATTGGGCTTTTCTTTGAAGCCTGGCGGGCCGGATAAAGCCCGAAAACCAAACCTATTAAAGCCGCTACTCCAAAACCCAATAATGCTCCGCTTAAAGGAAAAGCGAACTGCCAGTTTAAAGAAAGAACTTTTCCCAGAACAAACGCCATAAGCGCCGCAAGCGATGAACCCAAAATTATACCTATTAAACCGCCGGCTCCCGTCAAAATAACAGCCTCTAAAAGAAACTGAAATAAGATATTTTTTTCCGTGGCGCCGATGGCCTTTCTCAAACCGATTTCCCGAGTTCTTTCGGTAACCGAAACGAGCATTATATTCATAATGCCCACTCCGCCGACCAAAAGAGAAATCGCGGCAACGGCAACCAAAAACAAAGTTATTATACTCATAACCGTTCCCACCATCTCCAATGCGTCGGCTTGGCTTGAAACGTTAAAATCGTCTTCTTCCGAACCGGTTATATCGTGAGAATTTCTTAGTGTCCTCTCAATATCTCCGACCGTCTGTTCAACATGAGCATCGGTATCCGCTTCTATTATAATGTGGTTAAAATATTTTATTCCCAAAATATATTGCTGAGCGGTCGTGTAAGGAACTACTATTGCCTCGTCAAAACTTATCAAACTGGCGCCTTTTTTCTCCAAGACCCCGATTACCCGAAAATTTTTTCCTTTTATTTTTACTTTTTCGCCAAGAACGTTTTCATTATTGACAAAAAGCTTTTCTTTTACTTTTGCCCCGATGACAACGACATCGGCATAACTTTTCGCATCATCTTCCATTAAAAATCTGCCCTCACCAACCGTAAGATTATACATACTGCCGGCGGCATCCGTCATGCCATAAAGAGTCGCCTGATATGTTTCGCTGCCGTAGGCCACGCTCTCACTGCCAAAAACCATAGGCATAAGCTTGTTTAAGTAAGGCACGTTGCCTTTTTGATTAAGCGCGTCAACGTCTTTTTGTTTTAACGAATCGGAAAACATGGACATAAAATCGGACGGTCCTTTCGGTTGCCTGCCGGGAGCTATTTCTATTACTCTTGAACTGACTTGCCCTTGTATTTGTCCCAGTATCAAATTCTGCATCCCTTCGCCAAGCGACATAACCAAAATAATCGACGTGATACCGATAACAATTCCAAGAATCGTCAGAGCCGAACGGGATTTATGCGTTTTAAGGCCAATGACGGCCGTTTTAAACGTATATCGCAATGTCATAAAATTATTTCATAAAATGATCTTTGCCGCTCCTTCTATGGTCGTGGTCAACCGCTTTATCACTTTCAATTTTACCGTCTTTCAAATGAATAATCCTTTGGCTGTATTCGGCGGTATAAGTTTCGTGAGTAATTAGAATTACCGTGTGTCCCATGGAATTAAGTTTTTCCAGAAATTCCATAATTTGCCCGCCGGATTTCGAATCCAAATTTCCCGTCGGCTCATCGGCAAAAATAACTTGCGGTGAATTAACCAAAGCGCGTGCTATTGCCGTTCTTTGTTTTTCGCCGCCCGAAAGCTGGGAAGAAAGATGGTTGGCTCGATGAGCCAGACCCACCATTTCAATCGCGTCCATGGCGATTCTGTCCCATGAATGCTCCTTAATTTTCGAATAAAAAAGCGGCAATTTCACGTTCTCGAGAACCGTTGTTCTGGGAAGCAAATTGAACGACTGAAAAATAAATCCCATTTCTTTATTGCGGACATGAGCGAGTTCTTCTTTTGAATAATCATCCATTTTTTTTCCGCCAAAAAAATACTCTCCGCTTGTTTGGCTGTCTAAAAAGCCAAGTATATGAAGAAGTGTTGATTTACCCGAACCGCTCGGACCCATAATCGCCACAAATTCTCCCTGCTCTATACCAAAAGAAATATCGCAAAGCGCAGGCGTTTCAACATCGTCGTCAGAGTACGATTTATTTATATTTTTTAATTCTATTAAAGGCATCTTTAGGTATAACTATTTAACCGAGCCGGAAGCGGATATTTTTTCACCTTCATTAAGGCCGGAAACAACTTCAATATTGCCGTCAATTCCCCGAAGCCCGGTTTCTATTTTCCGTTTTTCAAGATTTGGAGTTCCATTATCTACCATTACGAATCTTTCCGTTCCTTCGGAAATAACGGCTCTTTGTGGAATAACCAAAACATTTTCACGCCTATCCGTTGAAATATCTATATTCGCCGTCATGCCCGATTTTATCCTATCGTCGTTTTTATCAAACTGGAAAGTCGTCTTGTAAGTCGCCACTCCCTCGACAATTGTTTCCGACGGGTCTATTTTAACCACTTTCGCTCCAAAAACAACGTCATCACCGTAAGCGTCGAGAGTAACCTTAGCTGAATCACCGATTTTAACTTTGGCAATATCGGCTTCGGGAATTTTTGATTCTATCTCAAATTGGTTCCCGCTCATTACCGAGACTATTATCACGTTAGCCGAAACAATTTCGCCTATTTTGGCTTCTTGCGCCGTTACCGTTCCGCTTATCGGCGAACGAAGAATTGTTTTATCCATTTGAACCTGATAATTCAAAATGTCCGCCCGGGCTTTTTCAACCTGAGCCTCTTGAGCGTTTATTTCTTCAACCGTTGAACCGGCTATTTCCAAATTTAATTCTTGTTGAGCCAAAGACAAAGCCGATTGGGCATTTTTATAACTCGTTTCAGCAGTTGAAATGCTGTCTATCGCGGTGTTAATATTTGTTCTCGCCGCCGAAACTCCCGCTTTCCAGCTATCTATTGTAGTCTGCGAAATACTGGCGCCGGCGTTAAGCCCGTTCAAAGCCGAATTTGCTTTGTCTAAAAACACGCTTGCCTTATTAAGATTATTTCTGGCTTCCGTGATGTACGACGCTAAATTAGAATCAACCGTTATTTTTATCAGAGACAAATTCCAAGAAATCAACGCTTCTTCCATGGCCAACCTTTGATTTTCGATATCTATTTTAAGCTGGCTGTCTGAAACGTAAAAATTAAGCTGAGGCGCGGGAATAGCCGGCGTCTTAAAGAAGCTATCCGCCTTATTACGAATAGCATCATCGCAAGTGGTATAAGAATTCTTTATTTTTTCGACGAGAGTTTTTTTGGATTCATCCAAAACCGTTTTGGCGTTATCAACCTTCGTCTGGCTAATTATTAATTCCTCTTCTCTGGTACCGCGAATTAATTCATTAAGCTCAGCCTCCTGGGTTTTTAAAGTCGCCTTTGCACCGGCAAGTTTAGCGTAAACTTCGGAATCATCAAGTTGAATAAGTGCCTGACCCGAGACAACCATATCGCCGACTTCGGTGTAAATTTTTGAAACTTTTCCTCCGGTTTCAAAAGCCAAGTCGACGTTTTCCGAAGACTTAACGCTTCCGGTAACGCTTACTTCTTGAAATATATTTCCAAGCTTGGCTTCAACCGTTTCGATTCCCGAACCAGTTTTGCGGTTAAGATAAAAATAACCGCTTATCGCCAAAACCACGACTAAGATTACTATAATTAAAGTTTTTCGTTTTTTGATAAAATTTTTCATTCGCTTGTTACTCCGTCAAATTCAGGCGAATCGGCCTCCGCCTCTTGTTTAGTCGATCGCACAACGCCATCTTTATGATGAGCCGGCGAATAAATCGTGTAGAGCTTTAAATCATCCGTATCGGAAATATTAATAATGTTATGTTCAGCTCCAGCAGGAACGATAATCACCGTACCGTCGCTTAATTCGTATTCGTTGCCGTCAATAATACATTTTCCCAAACCTTTTTCAAAGCGGAAAAATTGGTCGTTGTCCGCATGCACCTCCATGCCAATCTCTTCCTTGGGTTTTAAACTCATTAACACCAACTGGCTGTGCTTTCCCGTATATAATACCTTGCGAAAATTATTATTTCCCAATGTATCTTTTTCTATATTTGTAAAAAATCCTTTCATGTTTTTATATTAAATTAATCTATTTTTATTTCGACTTTTTTAATTTTTTATTGTTTATTTTATCAATATATTTAGCCAAAAGCCAAGAACTGGACTGAACTTTTCCTCCGCGACCCATATTATTGACTATCTTGCAACCGATTTTTTCACAGACCGCCGATTCTATCGTTGGAATATTTTTCGCATTCCTGTCTCCGCCTTTGGCGAAAATGTCGGGTTTTACTTCCATCAACGCTTTGCCTATGCTGATATCCTTTGTCCCCGGCTTATGTTTTGTTAATACAACTTTATCAACGGCTCTAAATGCTTCCAATATTTCTTTTCTTTCTTTTTGAGGCATAAAAAAATATCCCTTTTTTAACTTCAACCAATTATCGTTGTTTAAAATAACAACTAATTTATCGCCAAGTTTTTTTGCCTCTTTAAACATTCTCACATGGCCGACATGAACCGGGTCAAATCCCCCGCTAACGGCAACCACTTTCGGCTTTTTGGTCGATTTTATTTTTTTTACCATTACTTTGAATTTAATTTAATCCGTGCTCGTTGAAAAACTTCGTGTATAATTTATCAACTACCATAATGTGCGCCAAAAGCCAGTTGCCGGAATACGCGGCCATTTCTTCCGCCAATTTTTTAATATCGATGAGCGGATCGGCCATCTTTCTGAAGTATTCTCCCACGGCTTCGCGATATTCATTGTGTGCGTTTATGTGAAGAGGCGCGTCCTGATATTTAAATTTGTCAAAATAACTTTCTTCGGTACTTAAATGGTAAAAAGCATAATCGCCAAGCTCTTGCAAGCTTTTAACAGCCTCTTCTTTCGCTAAATTTTCTTTCGCCGTCAAATCGATAATCCCATTCGCGATTTCAAAGAAATGCTTGTGTTGTTCATCTATTTCTTTTATCCCGACGCTGTATTTTTCTTCCCAAATAAATTTTTCCATTTTACTTTTTAATTAATTCATAAACTCCCAAGCCGACCAAAAAAACAAGGGCTATTATTGTTGAAACTATCGGCTCAAGCATGGCGGTAAATAAAACCAAAAGCGCCGCCAAAATCGAAACTACGCCTTCTATTTTATTAGCCATGACCTAATTATACAGCTCTGGAAATTTACCGCAACTCAAAATCCGCCTTATCGCCTATTTTTACGCCAATTTCATCAGCCTTTCCGCCATTTACCTCCAAAACGTACTTCGCCGCCTTGTCGGGAGAAATGGACGGACAATAAAGAGTTTCGCACGGCTGGACGTTTTTAGCGATATAAACGGCTTCTTTGCCGCCGCTCAGCCAAATTATATCAAGCGGAATAAGCGTATTTTTCATCCAAAAAGAGTGCTTATTCTCGTCCAAAAACACAAATAGCATTCCTCCATTTTCTTCCAAAGCTTTTCTAAACATTAAGCCCCTCATCAACACTGGAAAAGAAGAAGCTATTTCCGCGTTAAAACAATTTTTACCAAAGCAAACCGGAGCGAATTTTGCCTCACCGGAAATCTGTTTGTTATCCGAAAAATACGCAAAAACAGACACAAACACAAGAGCAATAAAAACAAAAATAATAATGGATAAAATCATTAATAAAAAATGTTTAATTTTCATAAACAAAAATAATCGTCCACCCGCCGCTCCGAAAATCAGTTCGGCGCGGCGAGTGGATGCCCGAAATTTTCGGTAATCCACTTTCTAAAACTATTTTCGCGCCAATTTGCCGCAAATAATTAAAAGATAAATCGCGGCCAAACCGACCAAAGCGTAAACAACACGCGAAACCACCGACATATCGCCAAACAAAGCCGCTACTAAATCAAACTTCAAAATTCCCACCAATCCCCAATTCAATCCGCCGACAATCGCCAAAACCAAAGCGGTCCAATCAAGAGCGTTTAAATTTTTTATCATGTTTTAATTGGCAATCCGATGTTAATAATTTCGACCTTTAAAATTTAATAATTTAATTGCCAGATGGAAAAATTTAAAACCGAAGCGAATGAAACCCAAAAAAGATATGGTAACAAAAGCCAACCGGCCGATTTTTTAATTTTCCAAAAAAGAATCAGATTTGCCAAAATTAAAACCCAAAGCAAAACAATTTCGGCAAAGGCCCAGAATGGGTTTTTTAACCCGAAAAACAAAACTGACCACAAAACATTTAACGCAAGCTGCGCCGCAAAAACCGAAATCGCGATTTTCTTTTTTTTATTTTCAATTTCGCTCTGCCAAACCAGATACAGAGCCAACCCCATAAAAATATAAAGCAATGTCCAAACAGGGCCGAAAATCCAGCCCGGCGGATTAAAAGACGGCTTTATTAATTCCTGATACCAGGAACTTACCGTAGACGCCGTAAAAAATGAACCAATAAAACCAGCCAATAAAGGCAAAAGAATCGAAACTCCGAATTTAACTTTTTTTAGAAGAACCATTTATTTCCTAAATTATAGCAGTTTAACTATCCAACGCCAAATCCAAGAAAACGTCTTCGTAATCAAACTTACCTGACTTTACCAAAACATCGCAATCAGCCAGTTTTTTCACTAAATCCCTGGATAAATACCTTGAAGCGGCCATAAAATTGAAGACTTTTGCCGGCTCTTCCTGCCCCAGTAATAATTTTTCCAAATTCACGATTTTTTGACTGGGAGATGAATTTCTGGCAATGGAATTTATAAAATCGAAAATATTCGGCGCCTCATAAGAATAATCTCCCATATTTTTAACGTCTGAAGCGCTGATTTCCGTTTTATTTCCTGCTCGCCACAAAATCAGTTTTTCCAATTCATTCATAAAGCCCCAGGTATCGCCTTTGAAATTTCTGACCAATAAATTCAGAGCTGGGTCGGAAATTAAAACTCCCCTATTTTGAATTTCTTTTTGCGCGAAAAATTTCAACTTTTCCGCGTTAAGTTCGTCGAATTTTTCGGTCAAAAACGCTTTTTTAAGCAAATTTTCAAATTCATCGGGAACCGAATTTTCGGAAATTAAAATCGTCAGATTTTCCGAATTCAAATAATTTTTAAGAAACTCTTTTATTTTATCCGAATCGGCTTCGGAGATATTTTTTAAAACCGCCAATTTCTTAGTATCGAAAATCGACATTTGGCCGGCAAAATCTTTTAATCTTTCAAATTCTCCTTCTTCTTCCAAATCAAAATTCTCCAAGGACATGCCTGAATGTTTTTGTTTGTATTCTTCAACTATCTTATTAAGTTTTCTCTGCCTCCGGTATGAATCGGGGCCGTATAATAAAATAATCATAATTTTTGGCATTTCGGACAAAAATGCGCGCTTCTTCCACCCATCTTAACTCTTTTCACTAATCCACCGCAACGGCTCGGACACTTCTCGCCTTCTTTCCTATAAACCAAAAGTTTTTTCCCGTATTTTCCGGCAACACCCGAGATATCGCGGAAATCGCTGGTTGAAGTCCCGCGCAAGCTAATCGCTTTTTTTAATATTTTTTTCATCGCGAGATAAATTCTTTTTATCTCCCCATCTTTTAATTTATCCGCCGGCTTGACTGGATGAATTTTTGCCGCATAAAGAATTTCATCGGCATAGATATTCCCGATACCGACAATAACTTTTTGGTCCATTAAAACCTGCTTTATCTTGCGCCTTTCCGGTCTTATTAACTCTAAAAACTTTCCAAAATTGAAACTTTTATCCAATGGTTCGGGTCCAAGCTCGGCCAAATCCGGCAATTTTTCAATATCCTCTTTTTTGCCGAATAAAACTTTGGCGAATTTCCGCAAATCCGAAAGCGCCAATTGCCAGCCATTATCAAGATAAAAAATCAGGTGGATATAACCATTAACTTTCTCGGCTAATGGCCCACCGACAATACTTGAAACCCGGAACCTGGAACTTGAAACTTTATGGATTTTCCATTTTCCAATCATCAAATGACCTGTCATTTTTTGATGAATAAGGAGTAAATATTTTTGTGTTTGTAGTTTATTGTTTGTAGTTAAGTATATAAGTATATTCTTGCCGCGGCGGGAAACTTTTTCTATTTTTAATCCTTTTATCTGCTTTTCAAAATCCGCCGATTTAAGCTTTTTTATTATTTTAGGAGAATCAAACCAAACGCCGGTAATTTTCCTGCCGACGATTTTTTTATTTAAGCCGTTTACTACTGTTTGAACCTCGGGAAGTTCAGGCATATTTTTATTCTTCGCCGTAAACGATTTCTTTTGAAGGAATAAGTTTGGGGTCCGTAGGTAAAGTGAAATGAAAAGTTGAGCCGCGGTTTATTTCCGATTCCGCCCAAATTTTTCCGCCGTGGCGGTTTATGATGTTTTTGGCGATATAAAGTCCGAGGCCCGAACCTTCGGTGGCAAATTTAACCGCGTTATCGGAACGGAAAAATTTAGTAAACAATTTTTTGACGTCTTCTTCTGGAACTCCCACGCCCGTATCTTTAACGCTGACCTCCAAATACGGCTCGTCTTTCAATCGTTCGATTTTAACTATTACTTCGCCGTTGGCGACGTTATATTTAACGGCATTATCCAAAAGATTCGAAAGTACCATTGATATTTTTTGACGATCGATAGATAAAGCGATTGACTGATCTGCCGGCTTTTCAAGATAAATTTTTACGTTAAATTGTTTCGATAAAGGTTCCATGCCGCGGATAATGTCTTCCACAAAACTTATAAACTCGACGTTTTCGAATTGATATCCGAATTCCCCTTCTTCTATTTTTGAAACGTCGAGCATATCGTTGATTGTTTTCATCAACTTCGTCACTGCGCCCAAGGCCGTCTCAATTATCGGTTTTTGCTCTTCGGACATTTTTTGTTTTGAAAGCTCCTCTATCGCCCAGTGAGTTGCCGTCGCCGGAGTTCTCAATTGATGAGAAGCCGTGGCAATAAATTCGGTCTTTGATTTTAAAAGTTTTATTTCGCGGGTCCTGTCACGAACGATTTTGACAAACCCCAAAAGCTGGCCGTTTAAATCGCTTATTTTGTCCGTCGCGACCCGCAAACTCAAATCGGATTCGTTAAACGAAATATCTATTATTTGCGGATATTCTCCGGGTTCCGAACGCCTGACAACCAATGGAGCCAATGACGGGAAAATCGCCTGGCTTAATAACTTGAATTTCGGTTCACGGGCGGTCTCAGGAGCAAAATATTTATACAACACTTCATTCGCCTTAAGACCGAAAATTTCTTCCGCCGCTCTGTTAAAAATAAGAATTTTAAAATTGGGATCGTAAGCGATAACGCCGTCTTTTAAATTCGCGATAATGCTTCGTAATTCATTCCTTTCAATTTTCACTTCCAAATTGGAGCGTGCCAGCCTTAAATTATTTACCAATATTACCGCCCCCAAAACCAATAAAATCGCCAGTACCGCAAAAACCAGAAGTTGAGGCAAATAAATAAAATCAATTACAAAAAGAGCCACAAGAAACGGCAAGAAAAACCAAAATAGCCGCATTTCCGGCAATTTTGAATAAAGAGCTATTTTTTGGAAAAAACGCTTCATTGTAATTCCAGAACGTACAACTTATTGTCGTATCTATTCATGAAAAATAATTTCCCGTCGGTAAATTTAAGATTAACCGCGTCTATTGCCGCAGCGCTGCCATCCAAAATTCTCTCAAAAGCATTTTGCATTATGTCTATTTGATAAATCGAATCAATGAAGTAAACCGCTTTTTTAAAATAGTCGTCGGGCAAAGCCGATTTATCGGGAATACTCTGAGGAATAGCGCAATAAATTTTCGGATCGGAAACAAAACATTTTTCCGGCAAAGTGGTAAATTCTAAACTTGCCTTAACTTCTCCTTGCTCACCTATTAAATTCAAAATTCTGTTTCTTCCTTCAAGAGTAGTTGAAAATTGCAAACCCATTTTACCGTCAGAAGACCAATTTACCGCCAATCCTTCTTTTTCCCCCGTGAGCAGACTTAAAGTCTTTTTGGCGACGTCAACCGCCCAAATTGAAGCTGAATAAAAAGCCGACGCCTTAGGGACTAATGTTATTTTATTTTGAGAAACCCAATTTAAATCAAAATCTTGTTGATAAATTGAAAGTAAGGTCGCCGGTTTTTGTTTTAAATCAACCAAACTTTTTGTTATTAAATCGCTCTTATTTAAATCTTTGGCATTTGCCAGAAAATAAGCGATTTTTTTGCCGTCCGGAGAAAAATCGGCAGCAGTTATTTTATCGGGTAAAGATTCAAAAATATTATTTTCGGAATTATAAACGGCGAATTTAAACGTGCCGGAATCATTGCTTTTAATAATCACTCTTTTGCCGTCGAACGACGACTTTAATGATTGAAAATTATCTATCGGAGCCGAAGTAAGCGCTTCATCCGCGCCATCGGCTTTTACTTTATAAATTAATCCATCGCTGCCAATATAAAATACGCCGCTCCCCTGAACCATTTGAGTTGAAGACGCGGTCTGCGTTGAAGTTGAAATTGCGGAATTAAAAACCCAATAACCGTAAATTGTCTTATCGCTTATAATACTCAATTTTGAAGCGGCAGGCACGCCCGAAACCGAACTCGCGGAACCATTTACCGAAACTGATTGGCCGTTAACCGGATTTTCCGAAGAAATATTCGCGGGCGGATTCAAAATGGCGCCTGTTTTTTGCCAAGCGAAATAAATTCCCACCCCTAGAGCAATAACGGACAAAACCACCGCTATAATAATTATTGTTTTCTTACTCATAAAATTATGATTTTACTAAAATATCCCAGTGATCGCTTTCCAGAGCATAAACCGCGCCGGAAGGCGAAACGTATTGCGCCGCTCCATCACTGGTTCTATCCGCTATTTTTGAAAAATTTTTCGTTATGTAATTATTAAGATTGGCGTTTAATCTCAAATCAACTTTATAGCCGTTACAATGGCTGTAAATTCCCCCCGCGTGAACGGTACCGCATCCTTCAGTACCGGCCGTAACAAAAACATTGCCGCTTCCAACATTTGGAGCCAAAGACAAAACTTCATTTATTGTTGTTTGTTGGACACCGTTTAAATCAACGCAATTTTGCGCCGTACCTGCCGGACAAATTGATTTGACGCCTATCCCGGATGAAGCGAGTTCTTGCCTGGATTCTTCTTCTGATAATCCTCCGGCTGCGTAAGCCGAAGAAGTTAAATTAACCGACGTTGGAACTAATAATTTATTGGGATTTTGAAGTTTTATTAAATCCGGATTAATGGTATTAAGAATAAGATAAGCTCCTAAAAGCAAAATTACTCCCCAAATTGCCGCCCAAATCCATTCCATGGCATCTTGCTTTGTCGAAATCGCACCCGAAACCGTCCATAAAACCGCGCCGTAAACCAAAACTCCCAAGGCTGCTCCACCAACCACGCCCAAAGCGATTCTATAGAATCGCGAAACGAAATCCGCGGGGCTGGTTGCTCCAGCCCAAGGATATTTATATTGCAAATCTATTTGTGAAGGCGTAAGCACTTTAAGAGAGGAAGACTCCTGGGCGAAAGAATAAATTGGCGCGGAAAAAACAATCAAAACCGCGAATATTAAAATAGAAATATTTAAAGTTTTTTTCATTTTATTTATTTTATCGTTAAATTAATTACTTGACTCGCCGACTCAAGTGTTTTTGTAATATTATTCATAATAACCGACAAATCTATATTCGAGCCAACCGGCATTTGAGGATCGATCTTCAAATTAAGGGTAAAGGGATCACCTTTTTGCGATTCCGGCTCCTGGCCTAAAACCGACCACTGAACGGAAAAATTTCCACCATTATTACTATTAAAGAAAAACGGATATGTTTTAAAAATTGATTCTCCGGTTTGAATTTTTCCATCCGCATAAGGAGCATCTATCACGGCTTCCGGCCGGACAAGCGGAATAGCAATCATTTTATCTATTATCCCCTGCCCCAAGAAATCTACTATGGCGACCCTGACGCTTGTCGTTTGATCAAAATAATTCGGAGTGATAAAACTTATTTTTTTTATTCCCAAACCGTTATTTTCGTTTTTTACCAATTCATCGTCGACATACCAGCGAACTTTGGCCGTTGAAAGATCGACTAATTTGCCACTGGCCATCAATTCGAAACTGACGTTTATTGGAGTCGCCGCAGTCGGAAAAATTTTACCTTCGTACCAATTTGGAACGTAATTCTGCGCTTTCCAAGAAATTAAAAACTGCGGAGAAGTTTGAGCTTGGGCGAAATTAAAACATAGAACAAAAAACATAAAACATAAGACTACCGTGACGGAAATTTTAAATTTTAAATTTAAATTTTTCATGTATTTATTCCGCTGCAGCCGCGGTTTTTAAAGGTATTTTTCCCGTTGCCATAGAAGCCACTTTGCCAATTTCAGGATGATTAATCATGTATATTGCTATTAACACGCCCGCTGTCTTAATCGGCAAAAAGCTTAAAAGTGGAATTACATCCAATATATTTCCGGCAATAATTGAAATTTGTTTTCTAAAACCCATTCCCCCTTTCATTATAAGCCAAAATTCCGTAATGGCAAAAACCGAAAAACTTATAATTGGAGCCATTAGAAACATGACCACGCCAATAGCCGGAATTAGAGCCAAAAAATTAAATACAATATCAACAATATCGGCGAATAAATTCAGTAAAACCATTAAAAGCGCTTCCACTAATGAAATTTTCTTTTGATTATTCATTTTCTTCTTTTAATAATTCCTCGGGATTTGTCGTAATTACTTTGTTTTCAAAATAAGAAGCGATTATTTGAATCGCCACGTGTTTTAAACCGGCGAAAAACAATCCTTCGCCGACATTGGCTTCAAGTAATAATTGTTTTTCCGATTGGGAAAGATTGAAAGTCTTGGCAATAGTGTCTATGCCGACGGGCGCCTGCTTGAGTAAAAGCTGAAGTGCCGAATTGGAAATAATTGGCCGGCCCTGGGGCGATTCCAAAAAGTCTTCCACGTTCTGGGTAATCGTGGTAAGACCGAGATAATATTTCCGGCAACGCTTCGCCATAAAAGAAAGGAAGTTTGCGCTATCGGGATATTTCATCAGCCACCATGCCTCGTCTATAAGCATTATTCTCTTCTTTAAGTCGGCTCTGATAAGATTCCAGATAAAATTCAAAACAATATACATCGCGATAGGCCGAAGCCCCTCTTCCAAATCGCGGACCGAGAAAACGATTAAACGGTTTTTTATGTCGACGTTAGTCGGCTTATTCGTAAAACCCGCGTAACTTCCTTTGGTAAATCTTTCAAGGCGTTTCGCTAAAGTTCTTCCTCCTTCTGTGCTTTCCAAAACAATTTGAAAATCTTCAAGTAGAGGCGCTTCAAGTTCCATAAAATTCGGCTGGTCGGGAGTAATATTACGCGATTCGTAAGTGGCGATTATGGCGCTGTCTAAAAGTGCTTCTTCTTCCGGGGTAACGGCGCCAAGCATTAATTTAATTAAACCGGCAAGATTAAGAATATGCGATTTAAAAATATCTGCCGGATCTTCGCCCGGAGGAACTATGGGAATGTCAAACGGATTTATCTGGCTTTCCGACGTCAGAGAAATTTTGAAAAAGCTTCCCCCAACCGACTCCGCCAATTTTTGGTATTCGTTTTCCGGATCTATTATTAGAACGTCTATCCCCATCATTAAATAACGCAAAACTTCAAGCTTGCAAGCGTAAGATTTTCCGGAACCGGACTTGGCAAAAACCACCGAATTAGCGTTTTCCAAAGAAAATCTGTCGAAAATAACCAAAGTATTATTGTGGCGGTTCAAACCATAAAGAATTCCATCATCGGAAGTAAGATCCACGGAAACAAACGGAAACATCGAAGAAGCGGGCCCGGAATTCATTGGAGAATGTATTAAAAGCTTATCGGTGTTTAAAGGCAAAGTAGAAGCAAAACCGTCAGTCTGTTGAAACATCGCCGGCTTGATATAGACAAGCTGCGATTCAAATAAAGAGTTTATTTTTTCTTCAAGTTTGTTTAGGGCGTCCAAATTATCCGCGTAAAAAGTGGCATAAACTCCAACGTTAAATAATTTCTCCCGCGCCTGCTGAAGCTGGTCTCTTAATCCTTCGATGTCCTGATAAGCCGTTTCAATAACCGGATCCCGGACCAAGCCTTTTTCCTGGCGCTCCATTAATTGAGCTTCAACTTGAGCGGTTTTCTTGCGTAAGTTTCTCAAAGCGATGGCAGTATCAACCGGATGAACGAAAATAGAAATATCTATAAGCTCGGGTAAATTAATAATCGAATTAAACCAGCCACTTGAAAGATAGCGCGGATAATTGAAAATAAAAACCGTTTTGACATATTTATCTCCCAATTTCAAATAGCCCGGCTCCACTTGCATGCCCGCCGGAGCAATAACATTTTGAATTTCACTTTCTCCTTTATTGTTTTGTAAATCTCTGGGAATCATGTTTATTTTATTTTTTTTCAACCGTTGATGGATTATATAAATTGTAAAATAATTCCGTAAGCTCTTCTTCTGTCAACGCCACCGCTCTTAAGCCTATCTGAGTCAAACCGCTGATTACCTGGTCCGTTCTCTGATTTAATTGCGTCATTTTTTGCTCAAAACTTTCTTCTATGCCCGCTTTCTTGTTCTTGCCGCCAAAACCAAAAACATCCAATAGTTTTTTCCCTCCGCCGGGAATTATTATCGGATCATAAGGCACAACGGCGAAAAAATTTTTTGCCATAACGGCGTTTGATTCTATAAAAGAACGGATAAATTCCGAATATTCCGATATTTGATTTTTAAGAAGTTCATTTTGTTCCGCGGAATGCCGCTCTCCGAGTTTATTTAAATAACTTTCTATATTCATTTTGCGCGAGCGGATTACCACCTGAATCGAAAAATCCAGAGTATTTAAAAAATTCTGATAAGCGTAAATTATGATATTCTGCTCTTCTTCCGATTTAAGTTCGAAATTTATTCCCGAAACCATAAGCACGCGCCGCAACGAACCGTTCTTTAAAACCACCGCGTCGCCGCGAATATCCTTAATATCGACAAATTGTTGCGTCGGTTGAGCTTCTTTCGCCATATGATTAATTATATCTTTTTTAACCCTTGATTACTAATATTTATTTGTAATCAACGCGTCTTGCCGCTTCTTTTTCTCCGGTTAATTTTCTGAAAACCTGAATTTTTTCTTTTGTTCCGCCATTTAAGGAAGTTTGCGGGCTTTTTTCTCTTTTTGGAATCGGATTTTTAGTAGTCATTAAATCCTGCCATAATCTTTTAATTGAAGGCGCTCCGGCAAGAAAATCTTTCAAAGTTTCTCTTTTTTCCATTGTTAAAGATTGGCTTTCCGTTGTTTTTTGCCAAAGGTAAAATTTCGGTCCCCAAAAAAAACCAAAAGCATAAAGCAATATTTTTGGCAACGGCTGACCGTTGTATTTAACAAATGCCAAAGAAACGGAAACCGCCGTTAAAATCGCCGTTACCATAATCCAAAGCCAGAGCGCCAAAACAAAATAAAGTGCGAAGCTCATGCCCGCGGCAACGGCCAAATAAAGAAATTGCTTCAATGTTAACGGCCCAACTATTTTATTTTCAATTTCTATAAATTGAGGAATTTGAAACTGCATGTTTATATTTTATTTAAACATCCCAAGGTCAACCATTTCTTCCGATTCTTCTTTTTTCCCGGTTTCCGGATTATTTTCTTCGATTTTTTCTTCTGTTTTCGCTTCCGGCTCCGCTTCAATCTTTATTTCTTTAACGTCTTCTTTTACCTCTTGCAAATTTTCGGGCACGACTTCACTTACCGGTTCAGCCGGCATTTTAACGACTTCAAATTTTTCAAATCCCGCAGTTTTTTCTTCCGCTAATTGACTAATATTTACTTTTTCTTGCACCGGTTGTTCCGGAACCTCGGAATAATTAACCACTTTCACGGCTTCAAAAACCTTATTTTCAGCCGGCGTCTCTTCAACAACGGCTTCCTTTTCCGTTGAAACAAGTTCTTCTTTTTTAATTTCCGGTTTATATTCCTCTTTTTTAGCGGGAGCGGGCTGATCTTCCATTATTTTAAATTCTTCGCCGATTTCCAATTCCGCTTTTACGGGCGCTTCTTCTTTTTTAAATTCATCTTTGCTCCGCAAAAAATTAAACATCCCGCCCAATGATTTTAATTTTCCGGAAAGCGGTTTAAAACCGACTTCTTGGTGGATAATCAACGGACCTTCGTTTTTAGGCGTTTCAACCGCGGCTTCCGCTGGCATGGCCGGAGCTGACGCCGGAGTTTCAAATGAAATCGTCGTCGGTTCTTCTATTTTTTTCTCTTCTTTCTCCATTAAAACGGGCTCTTCGATTTTTTTAACGGTAAAGGCCACGTTTTCAACGGGAACAACTTTTTCAACAACGGGTTCCATTCCTTTTTTTACCGAAAGATCTATTTTATTTTCATCTTCAACGATTTTAAAAGACGATTCTTCCGTTTTATTCCTTAAATCAAGGGTTGGAGACGTCTGACCTTCTTCGGTTTCCTCTTTTTCAGACGGAGAAGGCTGATAAATTTTTTCCAAATCATTTTTAAATTGAGAAAATATTTTTCTGTTTATTTCAACCGCTATCGCATCGGCGATTTCGGCGTTTATATTTAACGCCTCGCGGATTTCCGAAGCGAAATCCTCGGGATGAATAAAACCCATTAATACTTCTCCTGCCAACTCGGCAATTTTTTGAATTTTATCTTCGGCCAAATGTTGATTCTCGCAAACACGCCATAATATTTCGGCGTTATAATCGGAAAAAATAGCCGTTTTTAGATTATCCGGCAAAGTGTCCCATCTTGTTAACGCTTGTTGTTGAGAAATTTTAATCATAATTTTTATTGTTTTTCAGCTTCATGTTCTTCCGAAGTCCCGCTATAACCACTGCCAAACAAACTGCCGCCAAAATTTTTACGGCTGCCATAAAGCCCGCGCGCCCAATTTCTGAAAGAAGGATTTAAATTCTTATCAATATATTCCAATTTTTCTTTAACGCCCTTTTTCCTGACTTCTTCATCTCTTATATTTGCTTTCTCAAACGTATCAATATAATTATCGACTTCGTCTTGGAAATTAACGACGTCTTCGCCTTTTAGTGAAGACCTAGCTTTTGATATCGCGCCGGGATGAGCATCAAATATTGATTTGACAACTTCGCTTCTGATATTTTCATGTTCTGTGTCAGTTAAGCCATACGAGGCTTTTTTACCCAAAATATTCCCTTGAAGCTTATCGTAATCTTTAATTGAATGACTCATTCTGAATTTCTTTGTCGCTGCTTGAATGGAAATCGCTTTACCATCTTCATCTTTTCCTGTTAACATCGCAGTATTAAAGCCCATGGTTTTCTCCATATCGCCATATTCCTTACCCTTACCATAACTCGCGAAAATCTTTTTCATCTTCGGGTCTTTAATGTATTTCGCCGCGTCAGGAACCATATCCAAATTTTTATTCTTGGTTAATCTGGACAAAGCCGCAACTCTTTCATCGTTTGTCATGGTAGATACTCTTAATGCCAGCTGCTTATCGGAAAGATTTTTTTGTCTGGCTTCCGCTTGGCTGGTTAATTTCTCTCCTTGTTGAACGCCGACGCTTCCCAATCTATTACCCAGCCTACCCAAAGTATTTCTTGCAAGAAATCCTCCCTCGGCGCCGATTTTCTGCATTCCTTCAATCGCTCTTTGTCCGATAGCCGAACGCGCCGGCAAAGTTCCAAGCCGTATCCCCTTTCTTCCCGCCCAACCGCCAAACGCCTTGCCCGTGCCTTGCGCCCAACCCATAGCGGTTGAAGCAAAAGTAATTCCCATTTTATTCGCCGCGAACAAACCTCCAAGAAGCAGTCCCGTCGTAATTATAATTTGAAGAACATGATCAAAAAAACCTTTGTTTAAAATCATTGAATCGCTGAAAGCTTTTTGAATTGCCGCGTTTTCTTGCTGTCCAATATTAGAAATGCCATTTAATTGATTGCCGCTTGATATAACCAAAACTATAAAGAATAAAACTATGGGCGCAAAAAACGTCCAACGGAGAAAATTACTCCACCACTCCGACCAATATTTTGAAGTTCCCGGGAAAATCCACAAAAGCCATACTATCGGCATAATAATCAGCAAAATGCCGAGAGTAACCGCCCGAATCAAAAGCATTATTGTTAAAGCAAAAAAAGTTAAAATTATTATAAATATAAAAACAATCGCGAATAAAAGACTTGCCATGTATTGAAAAATATAACTGAAAAGACCGGTTGCAATCTTCCACAATGACGCATCTTTTACCTGAACAAGTCCCTGTGGATTAAGAATTCCCATTAAGCCGTCGGATATGCTTTTACCGTTTAATCCCTGGAGGAAAAAGTCCGTGAAAATATTTGAAACCGAAATAAAAGCTCCGGCAATAGTTAAGCTGAAATTAACCAACAACGCGGCAACGATTAATTTCCAAAGAGTTTGCTTCATCGCGTAGCTTTGGACTCTGAAAATCGTGGCAAACGCCATTACTATAATCGCGAAAACAAATCCCAAATTCGCAAAACTTATCATAACATTGGAACCGGTTTGCACGATCGGGAGACTTATTACGCTTTTTCCTATGTTAATTGAAAAATTAAGAACTGCCGCCAGCATTGCTAAAATTCCGGAAGAAACGGTTAATAAAAAATTTAACAAAACTGGCCCTGAATCAACGGAGCCATCCGTTACTTTAGTCAAAGCCACATCGTTTGTATGGTTATAGTCAGCTGGAGAAACAGGCTGGGCAAAAACACAATTGGCGGTCAAAAACATCGCACCGAAAACCAAAAGCGTTAAAATTATTTTATTTTTGTTTTTTATTTTCATTAGAATAAATTAAATAATGCCGGTATTACGGATTAGTCGATGTCGCGCTTGTCGATGTCGCGCTTGTCGCCCTGCACGAGCTAAGCGCCGCCAAAGCAAGTCTTTCCTTATTTGCTTTATCGGTAACCTCAAGAGCAGCAGCGGATCTATCAGAACCGGTAGTAAGCGGCTCCAAATATTGTTGATTAGAATATATGCCTATAAATTGAGAATAAACTCCTTGGGCCTGCGATATTTCAACGGAATCCACGGTAATTGAAGTTGCCGAATTTGTATATTTCGAATAAATGGTATCGATTTTATCAAGCGCGTTATTGGATTGCTGAACTCTTAATGCGAAATCATCCACCTTCCCTTTTAAAATTGATTGGGCGGCATTGGATTTGGCAATGGCGCTATCAGTACTGGTTGCGTTTAAAACGCTCAATATGTCATTGCCGTTCTCGGTATCAATGGCTATCCCGCAAGATCTTGATTTTATTTCCTGAAGCGCGCTTATTACCTGGGAATTAGAATCAAATGCTTTGCTGTATTGTGATACCAAGAAACTCCATTCACTGAGAAACGGATTTATTCCATCTATCATCATTTTTTGATCGGATTTAAGATTTTGAATTATGGCGTCTTGATACTGCCCGGTATAGCCCGCCGCGGAATTCTCATTGGAAGAATTTGAATTCGCTATCAAACTAAGTCCTTCTTTGGTTAAACGGGTAATAAGAGCGTTTATTATCGCTGACATATACGATTGAACGTTAGCCGCCCATTGGGAATCGGAATTAATCGCCGTTTTAACCGCTTCACCGACCACGGCGCCCGGAGTGACATTTTCCATGTCTTTAGCAAGACAATAATTACCCTTAGAATCTTTTTGATACATTGACGGCGGCGTATTATCTTCAAAAGCATCAAGTCCATACCCGCCGCCTTTACACCTTTTAACCGACAAAAATCCACTTCCGGCTTGAACTTCTTTTGACGCGGCATCCACCGCTTTAGCGGCTTCAGCGTTAAGATTGGCGCTAACTTGCAAAGCTACTCCAAAATAATTACCCTGCGACTGCATTGTTTCGGTATAACCTACCCAGCCGCCTTTGTTAAAATCTTTATAAAAATCGTCTATGTTTTTCACAATGCCGTCTAAAGTGCATTTTACTTGCTGACCGAATTTCGGTGCCGGCGTAAGCCCCAATAAAATCTGCGCTTTAAAAGGCGAACAAATAAAAGAAGCATTTGTTTTAAGCACCACGTCTCCAATTGCCGCGTTGGCGGAACTCCTTAAAAACCCGCTAAAATCAGTGACAAATTGAGGCTTACCGCCGCCCTGAATCCAGGCAATCGTCTGATCTGTCATATAATCCATAATGCGCTTGACTATCGCGTCACGGAGAGCTTTCAAAGCTTCATCTTTCGCCCATTGTGCAACTTGTACTGCCCAATTACCAAGTGCCAAACCAAAAGCTTGAGGATCAAATACAACATCCTCAATTCCCCAAACCGCTAAAGCTTTTTTTGGAGATTGAAAAATATTAGAAACACCAAAAATAAGTGTAAAAATTATTAGAAAAAGTATTGTTTTTTTTATAAAACTGTTTTTCATAAATCAATTCCTGTTGCTAATTTATAATATTCTTTTCCTATTTCAATTTCTTCATTTATCAGACCCGATACCATTTCAAAAAATAAACCCGCTTTTACCGGATCGTTCTGGATGTCGCCTATGCCCGAATAAATTATTCCCGCCTTCTTAAAAAATCTCAGATATCTTTTATGAAGCTCTAACTGATCCGTGGGAACGGACACGATCATAAATCTGTTATAAAGATTTTGATATGTTTTTACTAATTGGTTTAATCCCGAAAAATCGCTTAATAATATCGCTTTATCAACGGCGCTTGTCGGGTTTTTATAAGCATCCGTTTCGTTTTGGGAAAAAACAATAAACACTCCCTCCAAATAATTTTTCTTTGCTTCTTTTGAATTATCCTGTAAAACTTTTATGGCTTTTTCGTCTATTGATAAATCATAATAAGATAAAGGATCTTTAATTCCGCTTATCGCGCTCTGAATTGCCTCTTTGTTATTGGGGTCTTCGGGATCAAAAACGGTCGAACTGTCTCCACTTTGAAACATATTTTCCATATCGCCAAACATTTGACTGGCAACCAATTCGGAAAAATTGATCTGCTTTGAAGAATTTAAAAAATTCGATGATTCGTTCCCGACCGAGTCTCCCGTTAATATCTGTTCTTTTGCTTTTTCAATCCATTTAATCGGACTATTTTCCAATATTTGCTTGCTTAATTCCGAAATTCCGCCGTTTTCGCTCGAAGCCGCCGCGGGACCGGAATTTTTAAAAATAAAATAGGAGCTTACTATGCCTGCTAAAATTACCAAAACTACCGCCGTGTTTTTGATAGGATTCATTAATATTATTATATCAACATAACGGGCCCAAGAAAAGTGGATAGAGGGCTATTCCTGAAACGGACAGATTCCCGAATGCTTCGCGAGCGTCCAAATCGACAATGTCGTTGTGTGTGGATTTCCAACGCCCTCGACGGAGTTAATCCAGGCGCCCGATTTTAATTGGTTATCCATTATATTTTTAATCCAACTCTCTTTCACTAAGTTTTTAAACCCGTAATTTTCAAGAAAAGCCGCCCGCTCCACGTACAAATCGTCGACTTTTCCGCTTTTTTCTTCATCAGACGCCATTTTTTGCGCGGCAGTTAAAATAATTTTATCAAGATCGTATCCCTCCGCAACGCATCCGTTTTCTTTAAAAAGAACCGCCGACCAAAATTTATGAGTAAGGTCGTAACCGGTTTCGGTTTCTATATTATCAAAAGCCTTAGCGGTAAAATCTTCCCGGACCGGATACAAATCACAATAAAGCGCCTGAGGTAAAACATCATTGTAAAAAGTTTGGGGGGTTTTTAAAATCGTCAAAGCTTTATCGCTAATTTTTTTGTAATCCGCTCTATTGGAAAAAAATCTTTCGAATACGGGCAAATAAGAATGATTTTCAAATTCCTTTAAAATGCCTTTCCAAAAAACTTCCGCTTTCGGCGAATGGCAATATTTATCGTTTATCATTTTAATCATCATCGGAATTCCGGGATCTGCAAAATTCTTATCGTATTGATAAAGCCAACGCCATCCCGCGACGGCCGCTTGGTTTGACCGCGCGTCAAATGAATTTGCCAAAGAAAACATCGCCGCTTCGACCGCGAAAACCGCGATAAAAATCAAATAAACGATTACTACGTATTTTTCTTTAAATTTTTCCTTATTGATGACAAAAAACAATATTATTCCGAAAACCGCCGCGGTAATCAAAGTAATTACGTTTAAATAAAAAGTCACGGGTATCAACAGTAATCCGAAAAAAGCGAGCACGCCCACAATCGCTTTCCCGTTTTTCGGTCCAAAAAAAGCCGGCAATGTTTTAACTCCCTCTTTCGCATCACCCTCGATATCTTTTAAATTCTTTATTTCAGCCAAAAGAAAAATTATCAGAAATATTCCCAGAGCGTATTTCACCGGAAAATTTCTTAAATTTTCCGTTCCCGCAACCATAAAAAATCCCATTAATACCGCGATTAATCCGTTAATGGCCGTAATAAAAGAAGAAGCGCCTAAAAATCTTTTGAGTCTGAGCGGCGGCGCGGAATACAAATGATAAACGATTAAAAATAAAACCGTAAAAGTAAACAAGTAAAATCCTCCCAAAAATGCGGAGCTTAATGCCAGAAAAAGAAACAGATATTTCAAATTTCTCCATTCTTCGTTGGTGAAAGATCCTCTTATCAACGGCCTGTCGGAATTGGAAATTTTATCGGTTTCCAAATCCGCTTCGTCATTTTCCCAAACCGAAAAGGCCCATGAAAAAATCAGACATAAAAACAAGCAAGCCAAAGATGTAAAATCAAACAAGGAGCCTATCGGATTGTAACCGGCAAATTTCATCCCCAGATAAATTCCCACCGAAGCCATCAGAGAATAATGAATTATTCTTGATAGCCGGAAATTTTTTATTACGGCAATAAATTTTTTCGCATCGTACAGCCACAGCCACCATCCAAGAAGCAGAATGTCCGTTATTAGAAAAATTATCGAAAGAGTCGCGGAATATTGGTTATTTATTTTTTGGGACTCGGTTAAACCGTTAATTCCGTTTTCAACGACAAAAGTCCGGTCTTTGGTAATTGCGTCCGCCGGCTCTTGCCGGTAATAAAAATAATTAGTTGTCTGATAATTAATTTCCCGATAGTCATTTGTAATTGCATTATCCGCCGCAAAGATATAAACCGGCATGCTTATAAAAAAGAACGTAACGGCATAAATTGCCAGAACGCAAAAGAAGGAACGCCAAATGTTTTTTGTTTTATAAAAAACGTAATAACCCAACCCCAGCAAACCCAAAGCAAGTTCTATCTTCATGCCAAGTGTGGCGCCGGTAGTTCTTCCGGCGATGCCGCCGAAAAAAGAAAGGAATGAATGCACTAAATCGGAAAAATCGCCGACTATGAAAACATAACGAACCTGATTTCCTTTTTGAATAATAATGTCTAAAATCGGCGATAAAATTACCAACCATGAAAATATTGCTCCCAGCCGGCTCACTTTTTCAATTTTCTCTCCCGTGAATAATCTTAAAAAGATAAATACCGAAATAAAACCCATAAAAAACCACAGCGGATAATGAAAATACGTATCAATCACGCCCATTATGCGGTTCCCGTTGTCAAAATTGGCGTAATTTTCCAAAAACCCCCTTAAAAAAGAAACAATATATATAAGTAAAAATACCACCCCAAAAGATATCTGCTTATTATTTTCTATTTTTTCTATAAGCGCTTTTAACGGATTTAACGTCATTTTCAAAAAGTATAGCTTAAAAAATCAGCTCTAGCAATTAAATCAATTTTTTAATTTGTTCAATATTTAAATTTTGCGGTCTGTCCCCCGGCTTAATTCCGGTCTTCAGCAAAGTTTTTAAAATTTCCTCTTTTTTACCCGATGGCGACAAATTATTAATAATCGTTTTCCTCGGCTGCTTGAATAAAACTTTAATAAATGCGTAGTAATCACTATCCTTAATTTTTATTTCTTTATTTTTAATTCTTAATCTTATTATCGCGCTATCCACTTTCGGCACGGGCACAAAATCTTTCTTGGAAATATAACTTATTATTTTCGGGTCCGCCCAAAATTGAACGCTTGCCGCCAATAAATTCATATCGGGCGCTTGAGCGCAAATTCTTTGGGCCACTTCTTTTTGAATCGTTAAAACCGTTAGATCGGGCTTTGTTTTTAATTCGCTTATAATTCTCAACAAATATCCGGTAATGTAATAAGGAATATTACCGGCAATTTTATAGGATTTAAGATCTAAGACATAAGATTTAAGAACTTTTAAGGCGTCTCCTTCAACTATTTCGATTTTTTTGTCTTCGGAAAATTCTTTCCTTAGAAATTCCGCCAGTTTTACGTCTTTTTCAATCGCTATAATTCTTATTTCTTTACTCTTATTTCTTATTTCTCTTGTAAGCTCTCCATGACCCGGGCCGATTTCAATTACAGTATCGCCTTTTTTTAATTCCAAAACCTCCGCGATTTTCCGCAGCTTGGATTTATTTTTTAAAAAGTTTTGCCCCAGGCTCTTCTTGGCACGGATTCTTTTAAACATTTTGAGTTTTCTCCCTTAATCTGTACTGAAACGCCTCGGCTAAATGATTGGCGAAAATTTTCGGCGATTTTTCGATATCGGCTATTGTCTGGGCGATTTTTATTATCCGGTAATAGCCGCGCGCCGAAACAAAAGATTTTTCTAAAATATTTTTCAAAAAGTTTTCCGCGTCAGCCGCGAAATTCACCAAATCATCCACCTGTTTGGAACTCATTTCTGAATTAAGCCTGATTTTCGTTTTTGCCCCGGTAAATCTTTGTTTTTGTATTTCTCTGGCTTTTTGAACGCTATTTCTCATCTTTTCCGCCGACTTTTCATCGCGAGTTTTTGCTCTTAAATCGGTTACTTTAACTCTTGGCACTTCTATTTGAATGTCTATTCTATCCAACAACGGCCCGGAAATTTTCTTTTGATACCGGAAAACTTCATTAGCGGTGCAGCGGCATTCTTTTTCGGTATCACCGAAATATCCGCAAGGACACGGATTCATCGCCGCTACCAGCGAAAATTTCGCCGGAAAATTCAAAACACTTTTTGCGCGGGAAACCGAAATCTGTCCGCTTTCAATCGGCTGGCGTAATGACTCGAGTAAATCTCTTCTGAATTCCGGAATCTCGTCCAAAAATAAAATTCCGAAATGCGCCAAACTTATTTCTCCCGGCCTGGGATTGGTTCCGCCGCCGACAACAGAAACCGGCGAAGCGGTATGATGCGGAGCGCGGAACGGCCGGAAATTCAAAAAATTATTTTCTTTCAGCATTCCGGCAGCGCTGTAAATTTGAGTAATTTCAATCGCCTCTTCAAGCGAAGGCGGAGGCAAAATTGAAGCGAGCGCCTGAGCCATCATGGTTTTTCCGGCGCCCGGAGTCCCAGACATCAAAATGTGATGTCCGCCCGCAGCCGCGACCGTCAACGCCCGCTTGGCATTTTCCTGTCCTTTGATTTCCGAAATATCTACCAATGATTGATTATATGCCGGAATGAATTCAACTTCTTTTTGCTCTTTGATTATTTTCCTATCTTCAAGATGATTTATAAGTTCCTCAAGGCTTGAAACCGGAATAATTTTTATTCCCCTTATCACAGCCGCTTCTATGGCATTACCCTTAGGTAAAAATAAAAATTTAAATCCGAGCTTTTTCGCCAGCCGGCTGATATTTAAGGCGCCGCTTATTGGCCGCAAGCCGCCTTCCAAAGAAAGCTCGCCGATAAAAATTTTATCTCCCGTTTCGAATTGCCTGATTTGTTTTGTCGCCAGAAGATACCCGAGAGCAAGCGCCAAATCGTATTGCGAACCGGCTTTTTTTACGTCCGCCGGCGCAAGATTAATTGTTATTTTCCTGTTTTCTTTATTTGGCGGTTTTACTCCACTGTTTTTCAAAGCCGAACTCACTCTTTCCTTGGCTTCATTTAAAGCTTTGTCTGCCAACCCGACTATATTAAAAGAATGGAGGCCAACGTTTATGTCGGTCTCCACCTCTATTAATTTCGCGTCAATTCCTTCAAGCTCGGCTGAATAAACCTTGGAAAAGTTTTTCATTTCTCAATAAAATTTACTGCATAAGTTTTTTGCACGCCTTGCAAAATCTTGATTCCGGCGCCGCTTCAAGAACGTCAGCTGAAATTTTCCTCCCGCATCTTTCGCAAACCCCATATTTATGTTTTTTCATTTTATCCAAAGCCGTATCAACGTCCGCCAATTTTTCTTTGTAATCTTGAGATATTGCCATTTGAGTTCCAAACTCCTCCGTTTCATCCGTTTCTTCGTCGCCCGAATCGATGTCATTGCCGAATTCCGGGACTTTCTGAAGTTTTTTTATCCTCTCTTCAAGAAAACTTCTTAAACGCGTAAGTTGATTTTTAAATTTTATTAAAAGTTGAATATCCATATTTTAATTTATACTGCCGGCATTTGCGCCGGGAAAATCCAGTTTGAAAAAACGAAATATCCGAAAAATCCGACAGTAACTACTCCAGCAACAATCGCTATTATTATTAATACTGATTTTATCCAGCTTGATTTTTCAACGGCTGGCGCGTTTGAATCTTCTTTCGGCAGAATTCCGGACATCGACGAAAAAATCGGTTTTTCCGGCCCAGCGTATCCTGCAACTTCAAATTTATTTTCTTGATTCTCTTGAGGCTGCACGAAAGTTTGAGGCGCGGCCATTTCTCCCCCGCCTTGCTCCAATGCTTTAATATCCGAATCCATTGTCCTGATGCTTATTTCTGGAGCCGGAGGCGCCGGCACTTCTTTTTTTTGTTCATCAAAATTTCCGTCCATTAATATATTTTACAATGGCGGGAAATTAAAGCAAGGGGAAATAAATAAGATTAATTTTTGGAACTGATTTTTGTCAGCATTCCCAAGGCCGTGCCTGTTCCGATTCCCAGCGAATAAACCAAAATCGCCACAAGACTCCTTTCGGAATCAAGCTTGGTAATTATATTATAGAGTACCAACATTGAAACAACGTTAACCGCGAAAGAATAAAAAGTCGCCGGAATAATCCGTTCTTTTTGCATAAACCGCCAATTAAGAGTAAGTAAAAAATCCTGCAAAGTTCCGGCTAAAAAATAAATAATTAAATAATAATCCATGTTTTAAATTGAATAAGATTAATAAATTATACCTTGTGCGCGGGAGAGGATTCGCCTACAAGTAAAATTCCTGACGGAATTTTCTCGCAGGCCGCCCCTCGCCCCGCTTCGCGGGGCTGCGGTCTTCGAATCCTCCACTAATTCATCAATTTTTGGCATACAAATATGCCAAAAATTTATGAGTGCGCGGGAGAGGATTCGAACCTCCACGACCTTGCGGTCACTACCACCTCAAAGTAGCGCGTCTGCCATTTCGCCACCCGCGCATTTTAAAAAATTAGGACGCCAAACCAATTCTCTTCCGAGTCTTCTTCTTGGAAAAATCTCTAAGGAAATAAAGTTTTGCTTTGTGGACTTTTTTGGGAGAGCTGACTATTTTTACTTTAACGATATTAGGAGAATTTATCGGATAAACTTTTTCCACTCCGACTTCCTGCAAGGTCGCGCGCACCGTAAAAGTCGCACCGCTTTCCTTGCCATGTTTCCTTGCCAAAACCACGCCTTTAAAAGTCCCAAGCTTATCTTGGACCGCTATTGTGGCGCCTGGTTTTATTTGTTTTAAAATTTGTTCTGGAATCATATAAATAATTTAGTATGGATATACTAATGCCTTTTTAGAAAAAGGTCAAGAATGGCCAATAAAATAAAAAATCGGGAGGAAATCATCGGAACGTCCGACTTTCTCCCGATTCAGGCTGTTGTCGTTTGGAACGAAGGAGTGGCGATACGACTCTTATCGCATAATTCGCAGACCTCGATATGAGTATGCACCGGTTTTCCATTTACTCCTTCATTTCTTACGTAGAGATTACCGCATCCACGACATTCGACAATTCCATTAGTGTCCCATTTTTTGGCGCAACTTAAACAGGAATAAAACATTTTCTTGCCAACCGATACGCCACTTTTTATTATGGAGATTTCAATTACACATTCTACTTCATTATCACAAAATCTGCATTTCACGTTGCGCACCCCCCTTCATCACAAAATAAGATTATGAAAAGTTTGTAAAGACCAAACTTTTAATATTTATATAATAACAAACTTTTTATCCGATGTCAAGCCAAAATTTCTCCACTTTTCAGTAAAATCTCCAATTCTTCAGGTAATTCGGCTTCCAGCTTGATTCTTCCGCCTTCTTCAGGGCTAAATTCAAGCGATTTAGCATGTAAAAATATCCTTTTTAAGTCGAACGGGTTGGTTTTCTTGCCATAAAGCGTATCGCCGACAATCGGATGGCCTATTGAAGCCAAATGAATTCTTATTTGATGCGTCCGCCCGGTTTTTGGCGATACTTCAACCAAAGAAAAATCTTGTCCGTCTAAATTCAAATATTTTAAAACTCTATATTCGGTAACTGCGGCTTTCTCGTCTTTGCCCTGATGAACAGTTCTTTTTATCGTCCCTGATTTTATGGAAATCGGCTTATCTATTATTCCCGTTTTTTCTTTTATTTTTCCGTAAACCAAAGCCAGATAATTTTTCTTTATTTGCCGGATTTGAAAAAGATTTTTCAAATATTGAAAATATTCCTGATTCCGGGGAACTAATAATATTCCCGAGACATCTTTATCTAATCTATGAACAATCCCCGGCCGGATTTCCGGCTCATCGCCCACGTTTTTTACCTCGGGATAATTTTCAACCAGCCAGCCGGTTAACGCTGGTTCATTATTCTCTAATTTTACCGGATGAACCAATAATCCTGCCGGCTTAAAAACTGCCAAAAAATTTTTGCCTTTATAAATAACATAAGGTTCGTTTTGAGACATTGGTGCCCGGGGAGGGAGTCGAACCCTCATGAGTTGCCCCACACGATTTTGAGTCGTGCGCGTCTGCCATTCCGCCACCCGGGCTTATTGGTAATTTTAAACATATTTTCTTGATAAAATCAAGAAAAAAACTTAGAATACAATTAATGGCTAAAGTAATTTCCATTTGTAATCAGAAAGGGGGCGTTGGGAAAACTACAACGTCCGTCAATTTAAGTTCTTATCTCGCGGCTCTTGGAAAAAGAGTTCTATTGATTGATTTCGACCCGCAGGCAAATGCCACTTCAGGCCTAGGTATAGACCCCAAAAGCGTCGCCGACAACATTTATCACGGAATGATAGGTTATACCGAAGCCGACAAACTTATAAAAAACACGGTTATTTATAATCACCACTTAATTCCAGCCAATCAAAGCTTAAGCGGCGCGCTTATTGAGCTTGTCAGCCTGGAAGACCGCGAATTTTTACTGCGTAAATTCATTAATCGCCTTCGCCATCAATACGATTATATTTTTATAGACCTGCCGCCGAGCTTAAACTTGCTCACTCTTAACGGCCTTGTGGCATCCGACGAAGTTTTAATTCCGATTCAATGCGAATATTATAGCCTTGAAGGGCTTAGCCAAATCTTGGAAATAGTTGATTTGATAAACAACAACCTCGGACGGCAAATAAAAGTTGCCGGCGGACTCCTGACAATGTATGATAAGAGGGAAAAACTTTCCCGTGAAGTCGCCAAAGAGGTTCGGACGCATTTCCCGCATAAAGTATTCGATACCGAAATTCCCCGCTCCGTTTCTTTGGCCGAAGCGCCAAGTTTCGGCAAACCGATTATTCTGCACGACCCGAATTCCCAAGGCGCCAAAGCGTATGAAAGATTAGCAAAAGAAATAATGGAAATGGAATTGGGAATTCTAAACAACGAATTGGGCCGAAATCCATTTTATCCGAATAATTTTAATTCTTAATTTATAAATTTATGTTAGGCAAAGGACTGGAATCTTTAATTCCAAAAAAAAACGTTCCCGACGAACAACAAACCGGACAACAAACCGAACCGGCAATTTTTCAGCCTCAGCCAACCACCCCAAAAGACTTAGGAGAAAGTTTTTCTTCTCCGAGACCTGCGCAGGCGAGCGGGCATGGTGTCCCGAGCGAAGCGAAGGACGAGCGAGCCGAGGAACAAGCGAGTCCCGCACGCTGGGAGGGACGAAGCGGGTCGAGGGAAGGAAAAATTTCTCATAAATCCACCGACGCCATCTTCCACATTGAGGTCGAAAAAATCAAATCCAATCCCCTTCAACCCAGAAAAGAATTCGACCAAGAAGCCCTAAAAGAACTGGCGTCTTCAATCCGCGAATTCGGCATTCTCCAGCCGATCGTGGTTTCAAAAACAGAAATAGAAAAAGAATTCGGCGCCGACGTGGAATACCAGCTTATTGCCGGCGAACGGCGTTTAATGGCGGTTAAATTATTGGGCTGGGAAAGAGTGCCGGCGATAATAAGAAAGGTTGATACGAAAGCCAACCAATTGGAACTGGCAATAATTGAAAACCTTCAAAGAGAAAATCTTAATTCTATTGAGACCGCCCGCGCCTATGCCAAACTGCAAGACGAATTCGGTCTGACTCAAAGAGAAGTCGCCGCCCGAATGGGTAAAAGCAGAGAAACAATTGCCAATGCTTTGCGGCTTTTAAGCTTGCCCATGGAAATCCAGGATGCCATCGCCAAAAATCAAATAAATGAAAGTCAGGCTCGCCTGCTTATGACAATCGAGGATCAATCCCAACAACAGCAATTATTCAAAGAACTCATTGAAAAAAGCCTGAGCGTCCGCAAACTCAAACAAAGAATCGGCAAGGCCAATATACAAACCACAAACAATATACAACAAACAACCGTTGACCCGGAAATGCTCGGACTTCAAGAAAAATTAACCGAACTTTTGGGCGCCAAAGTAAGAATAGAAAAAGGCCAAAAAGAAGGAAAAATTATAATCTCTTTTTATTCTCCGGAAGAAATCCAGGGAATCATTCAAAAAATTCAGACCGATTTGTAACTTATCTCTTTCACTCCCTCCACTTTTTTAAGCTTAAAAACCAAGCCCTCTATTTTTCTTTTATCGCTTATATCGCAGACCAATTTTATATTTGGAAAACCGCCCGTTTTTATAAAATTAGCGTTCACTATGTTAATGCGCGAACGGGAAACAACCGCAGTAATGTCTTTTAAAATTCCTATCCTGTCCAAAATTACGATTCTGAATTCCGTACGCGTGTTTTTCTTTTGAGTAAAACTGCTCGATGTTTTAAGTCCGGATTTTATTTTTCTTCTGGCCTGGTCTGTTTTGGCAAACCGCAGCCACGACTCCGAAGGCTTTTTGCTTTTTTGCATTAAAATCTCCACCATATCGCCAGATTGAAGCTGATAATCAAGCGGGCTTATTCTGCCGTTTATTTTTACTCCAACGCATTCATCTCCAACCGAACTATGAATGGAATAAGCGAAATCAACCGGTGTCGCTCCAGCCGGCAAATCAATAACTTCTCCTTTTGGGGTAATGGCAAAAATCCTGTCTTTGAAAAAATCTATTTTAAGCGATTTTAAAAAGTCTTCCGGATTGGAAAAATCTTTTTGCCAGTTTTTTAATTGCTGAACCCAAATTAATTCATTTCTATCGGCGAAAGAAATTTTTTTGTCCAAATAATCTTTTGTTCCCTTTTTTTGTTCGTACGCCCAGTGGGCGGCAATTCCGTTTTCGGATTCTTCATGCATTTCCAAAGTTCTAATCTGAATTTCCGTCGGCTTATTGTCAAGACAAAAAACCGTGGTATGTATACTCCGATAACCGTTCGGTTTTGGTAAAGCGATATAATCTTTTATTCTTCCCGGAAGCGGCGGCCAAAGATTATGGACTATTCCTAAAGCCGCATAACACTCTTCTATTGATTTAACAACAACTCGCAAAGCGACCAGGTCGTAAATTTGGTCCAAATTCATATCATGGCGGAGAAGTTTTTTATAAAGCGAACTGTAATGTTTCGCCCTAAAATCTATTTTTAAAGGCTCTATGGAATTTTCTTTTAAAGCCTTTCTTAAAACCGGCTCAACTTTTTCCAAATATTTTTGGCGTTCTTCAAAGCGTTCCTGAACGCTTTCCAAAAGCCACTGATATTCTTTGGGATAAAGATAATGAAACGCCAAGTCTTCAAGTTCACCGGCGAAACCCGTCATTCCCAAACGATACGCCAGTGGAGCGTAAATCTCGTAAGTCTCAAGGGCTATTCTCTTCTGCTTTGGAAGCGGAAGAAAACGCAATGTTCTCATATTATGATACCGGTCCGCCAATTTTATGATTATAACTCTGATGTCATGACTGATCGCCAAAAGCATTTTCCTGATATTTTCCGCCTGTTTTTCTTCTTGGTTACGATATTTCAACCGGCCAAGCTTTGTCACACCGTCCACTAAAAAAGCCACTTCCGCGCCGAATTCATTTTTTATCTTTTCCAAATCTATTCCCTTGCCGTCTTCAATTACATCATGAAGCAAAGCCGCGGCGATTGTTTGATAATCCAATTGCCATTGAGCAACTTTTAAGGCCGTCTCAAAAGAATGGTTAAAATAAGGTTCTCCTGATTTTCTTTTTTGTCCGGCATGAGCGGCTTCGGCAAATTTAAAAGCGCGCCTGATAAACTCAATTTCTTTTTCGGATTTAGGAGACTTTTTTTGAAATTCGCTTAATAAATCCTTTAAATCCATGCCATCAGTATATCTTATTTCTTATGCGGATTGTAGTTTGAGCAAGATTTGTCCGAACATCTTTCCGGAATGGTTTTTGTTCCTTGCATCATCAAAGAACCGCAAAGCTTGCAGATATTTCCCGTTGGTTTAGCCTTCATTATAAAATCACACTTCGGATAGTTCGAGCAAGAATAAAACAGCCCAAATCTGCCGCGGCGCTCAACGATTTCGCCTCCGCCAGCCGGCGGACACTTCGGACAGTTAACTCCGGTTTTTGCCTTGGCTTCTTCTTCGGCACTCTTTTTAATAAATTTGCACTTTGGATAATTGGAACAAGCGACAAATCTGCCGAACCTTCCTTCACGTTCAATTAATTTCCCTTCGCATTTAGGACATGCCTCTCCAGTTTCTTTGGGTCCTTCCATTACTGAACCGTCTATCTTTCTCGCTCCGGAACATTCCGGAAATTTCTTACAGCTCAAAAATTTTCCGGTTCGGGAAAGTTTGATTACCATCGGCCCGCCGCAAACCGGACACTTAATTTCCTTATCCGCTTCGCCTAAATCGGTTATTTTTCCGGCAGTTTTTTCTTTTTCTTTAACATCTTTCGAAAAAGGCTTATAAAAGTCGCTTAGCATTTTCTCATACTTTCTTTTTCCTTCGGCGATTTCATCCAATTCATTTTCCATTTCCGCGGTAAAAGAATCACTTATATATTTCGCGAAGTTTTTTTCAAGAAAATCACTTACCACTTCCCCCGTATCGGTGGGCTTTAACGCCTTACCCTCTTTTATCACATAACCTCTGTCTTGAATTGTCTTTATAATGGCGGCGTAAGTGCTCGGCCTGCCTATTTCCCGCTTTTCAAGCTCTTTAATAAGGCCCGCTTCGGTATAACGGCCTGGCGGCTCGGTTTGTTTGCCTTCGCTTGAAATATCCAAAAGCTTTAAAGAATCTCCCTTGGAAACTTGCGGAAGCTCAATATCTTCTCCACGGCTTCCGGCATCGGCTGCCAACCAACCCGGAAAAACTATAACACTGCCATTTGCCGAAAAATTCGGAATTATTTGTTGTTTGTCATTTGTGGTTTGTAGTATATTGGCCGATATTTTCGTTCTTAAAATTTTGGCGTCTGCCATTTGCGAAGAAATTGTCCTTTCCCAAATCAATCTATAAAGTCTTTTTTGCTCTTCATTCATTCCGGCGGATTTTTTCGCCGCGCTTGCCGGCCTTATGGCCTCGTGCGCTTCCTGGGCATTTTTACTCTTTGAAGAATAAATTCTCGGCATCAAATAATTTTTTCCGAATTCCTTTTCTATTGCCTGATAAATCTGCGGCAGCGCTTCTTTACTTAAATTGACGCTGTCCGTCCTCATGTAAGTTATCAGCCCTTGTTCGTATAATTTTTGAGCAATACCCATTGTCCGGGAAGGCGAAAAGCCCAAACGCGAACTCGCCGCTTGCTGCAAAGTGGCGGTAATGAAAGGCGGCCGCGGAGAACGTTTAATTTCCGTTTGACCGACTCCGGTTATTTCCCAATTGTTTTTTTGAGCGATTTCAACAATGCGGTTTGTCGCTTTCTCGCTTTTAGGCTCCTCATCGCAGACAAGAATTATTTTTTTACCGCTTTTCGTTTTGAATTCTCCGGTTATAACCCAAAAATCTTCCGGGACAAAAGCGCGGATTTCCCTTTCTTTTTCCATTATTATTCGCAAGGCCGGAGATTGAACTCTGCCCGCAGACAACCCGTAACGCACCTTTTTCCAGATAAGACCCGAAAGGTCATAACCCACAAGCCTGTCTAAAACCCGACGCGCTTCCTGCGCTTTTACCAAATCGAAATCTATTTCCCTGGGATGCTTAATCGCTTCATTAATCGCCGGTTCGGTTATCTCGTTAAAAGTTATTCTTTTTACTTTTGAATTTTTCTCACCGTTTAAATCGAGTGCTTCAACCAAATGCCAGGCTATCGCTTCACCTTCCCTGTCCGGGTCGGTGGCAAGAATCACTTGTTCGGCTTTTTGAGAATCGCTTTTTATATCAGCGATTATTTTTTCCTTTCCTTTTATATTTTCGTAATGTGGCAAAAAACCGGCCTCGATATCTATGGCCTTTTTATTGCTTTTCGGCAAATCACGGACGTGTCCGATACTCGCTTTAACCACGTATCCATCAGGCAAATATTTTGAAATTGTTTTTGTTTTCGCCGGAGACTCGACTATTAAAAGCTTCATTTTATTGTATATCCTTGGCTTGTTTCCGTTAATATTCCCCTTATCACAAGCAAGGCGATAATTTGATTAACCTTTTGCGGTTCAAGTCTAGTAATTTCGACTACTTTGTCAACCCCAACAGGAAAACCCGCTTGCTTCACGACTTCAAAAATATTTCTTTCTTCTTCTTTTAATTCACTCGCAATTTCCGTTTTTTCCGCTTTGAAATCCAAACCTAAATCTTCAAAAACATCTTCTATTGAACTTATAAGCATCGCTCCATCCCTGATAAGTTTATGAGAACCTAAATAATTTGAATGATTCATCGGTCCGGGCGCCACAAAAACTTCTCGGCCTTGTTCAGCCGCCAAACGCGCCGTTACAAGCGCTCCCGACCGTTCCGGCGCCTCGATGACAATAGTGGCATTACTTAATCCACTAACTATGCGGTTGCGTTCAAGAAAATTATTTTTAAAAGCTTCCGTTCCTGATGGATATTCGGAAATAACCGCTCCGCCGGTTTTAATTATTTTTTTTGCCAAATTCTCATTTTGCCGAGGATAAACCATATTCAGGCCGCAAGCCAAAACGGCGATTGTCCTTCCTTCTCCCAAAAGCGCGCCTTCATGCGCCGCCGTGTCTATTCCCATGGCCAGACCGCTTACCACGATAATTCCTTTTTTGGCGAAATTTTCCGCCATTTCTTTGGCTATTGCCCGGCCATAAGCCGTTGCCTTGCGCGTACCAACAATGGCGATTTTCGGCCGCTTAGCCAACGACTCATCCAAAAAATTCCCCAAATAAAAAATTTCTTTGGGCGGATTCGAAATTTCCTTAAGTAAATCCGGATAATCAGTACCACCAAAAGAAACCTGATTGATTTTTAAAGCATTCATCTTATAATTATAATGTAGGTTAACAAAAAAGATATGGATTTTAAGAAACGTTTATTGATAACAATCGGCATCCCTCTGGGAATTTGTGCGCTTTTAATCGGAGCGACAATTTTTATCGGCTTTGATATCGGCGATCGGGCGACAAACGCAAATGAAAAAAGACTTACTTTTATTTCCCGGCTGGCGATTGCCGATTCTTTGGCATCTTTAAAAAAAGATTCCGAACAAATCAAAAGCTATTATACTGTTATTGAAAATATATTGCCGAAAAGGGACCGTCTTGTTCTTTTTCCAAGAGATATAAATACTATCGGAGCACAAAATAATTTGGATATAAATATTACCTTGGGACAAGGAGCTGTCGGCGGCGAAGGCGGATACTGGGACACAAAATTCAAAATAAACGGGAAAGGAACTATTGAAAATTTTATCAATTTCATTAAAAAACTGGAAAACGGCCAATATTTAATCGGTCTCGAAAGTATTGACTTTACGAGAGAGGGTGATAACTTTAAAGCGCTATTAAGCGGTGATGTTTTCTCAATGTAGCCATGTTTAAAAACAAACAGGAATTGATATTTATAGCGACTAGTATTTTACTTATTTTGTTTTTAGGGTTTTTTATTTTTAATTCTGTCAATTTCTTGTTTGATAATACGACAAAAGCTCTAAGCCAAGACATTTCCCAAACGCAAAAAGACGCCAAATTCAACATAGACGGATTGAAAAAATTAGGCATTATACCGCAATAAACCAAATTTTGGGTGTGTAGTTCAATGGATTGACCGAAGGAATTTTACGAAGTAAAATTCTTAATCGGTCAATGGGCGATTACATTAATAAAAATTGAAAATCGCCCTGGAAGAATGCTGTCCTGACCCGCCCGCCGAATATAACGAAATTTTTGGGCACATAGTTCAGTGGTAGAACGCTGTCCTGATAAGACAGAGGTCCCAGGTTCGATCCCTGGTGTGCCCACAATAAACCCCCGCCATGGCGAGGGTTATTTTTTTCTTCTAATAGCTTTCTTTACAGCGCTTATGATATCTTTAGGCTCAAGGCCGTATTTTTTCCATAAATCCTTCGGCAGCGCGCTTTCTCCAAAAACGTCTTTTGTACCGACAAATTCCATCGGTACTGGATAGCTTCTTGCTAAAAGTTCCGCCACTGCTCCGCCCAATCCCCCTAAAATGGTATGTTCTTCCACGCTTACAACCGCGCCGCATTTTTTTACCAATTCAATTATTTTGGTTTCATCAAGTGGTTTTATCGTGTGGCTATTTAAAACAACCGCTGATATTTTTTCTTTTTCAAGTTCCTTGGCTGCCAAAAGCGCGTTATACAAAACCGGTCCGCAACCAATAATCAAAATGTCCGGCTTTTTGCCGCCAACCGCGGACTGCCAAAAAATTTCCGCTTTGCCTATCGTAAATGACGTTTCTTCCGACGTAAAAACCGGAGTTTTCTCACGGGCGAATCTTAAGTAAACCGGACCGGATATTTTAGCGGAAAAAATCGTCGCCTTTCTCGCCTCAATCGCGTCTACCGGAACAACCACTTTCATATTCGGAATTGTCCGCATTATGGCAATATCCTCAAGAGCCTGATGCGTCGCGCCGTCAAATCCGGTCAATAAACCCGTGTGATGGCCGGCAATTTTAACATTGGCATCATTATAAGCGATTGCCGTCCTAATTTGCTCCAATGTTCTGCCTGGAGAAAAAACCGCATAAGTCGCCATAAAAGGAATTTTTCCGGAAACCGCCAAACCCGCGGAAACTCCAACTAAGTTTTGTTCCGCCACGCCAACCTGAAAAAATCTTTTTGGAAATTTTTCGGCGAAAAAATTCATCCGGCAAGAATTTGAAACGTCTGCCGAAACTCCGACTACATTTTCGTTTTCTTCGCCCAATTTAAGCAATCCCTCGCCAAATCCATCGCGGGTCGCCTTTTGTTCTATTTTTTCCGTAAAAATTTTATCCGATAAATTTTCCATATTAATCGGTTTCTTCTATTTTTCCTTTTAATGTTTTTATTTCTCTTAGAGCTTCTTCGGCTTGTTTTTTATTTAAAGGCGAAGCGTGCCAGTGATAATCGAATTCCATAAAATCCACTCCCTTGCCGGCAATCGTATGGGCGATTATAACGGTCGGCTTTTCAAAAACCGCCCGAGATTCATTTACCGCGGAAACAAAATTTCCGATATTATGACCGTCGACTTCCAAAACATGCCAGTTAAAAGCTTCGTATTTCTCCCGCAGAGATTCAAGCGGCATTACATCTTCCGTAAAACCGTCGCTTTGAATATTGTTCCGGTCTATTATCGCCGTTAAATTGCCTAGTTTATATTTTCCCGCAAGCATTATCGCTTCCCAGGTATTTCCGCAATTATGCTCGGCATCAGACATTAAACAGTAAACTTGATATTTTGACCGTAATGAATTTGCCGCATCAAGTTTAGCCGCCAGAGCCATACCCGCGGCCTGTGAAAGCCCCTCGCCTAAAGGACCGGAAGAAGTTTCAATCCCCGGCAGCGCCTTTCTATGAGGATGACCTTGAAGTCGGCTATTTAATCTTCTTAAAGTTTTTAATTCTTCAACCGGAAAATAGCCCGCTCTCGCCAAAGCGGCGTATAAAACCGGACAAATATGGCCGTTTGATAAAACCACTCTGTCCCTTTCCTCCCAATTCGGCTTTTTAGGATTGTGTTTTAAAACGTGAAAATAAAGCGCTGAAAATATATCAGCCATTGCCAAAGAACCGGCTGGATGACCCGAACCGGCGTTTAAAATCATTTCAATAACGTCTTGCCTCAACAAACAGGCCGTGCTCTCAAGAAATCTATTTTTTTTATCGTTTAAAATTTCCACTATTTTGATTTATTAAACTTCGTTTTCAATTTCGCCGATTTTTCTAATTCTTCTTTTGTGCGGCTCTTTTCCCGAAAAAGCGGTCGCCAGCCAAGTGCCCAAAACTTTTTCCGCGTCTTCCTCGCTTAAAAAATCTGCCGGCAAAGACAAAACATTGGCGTCATCGTCATTGCGCGCCGCAAACGCCTGGTCCGGACTAAAAGCCAAAGAAGAACGGACTCTTTTAAATTTATTCGCCACTATATCCACGCCCACGCCCGAACCGCAAATTAAAATTCCTTTCCGAGCATCCGGATCTTGACTCACGGCATAACCGACAAGCTTGGCGAAATCGGAATAATCGTCATCCTCGTCAAGTTTGGCGTTTCCAACATCAATCAATTCATAACCTCTATTTATCAAAAATTTTTTTAGGGACTCTTTAAGATTGAATCCCCTATGGTCGGCACCAATGTAAATAAGCATATTTTATATTGCCTTTAATATGTGCCTCAAAAGCATCGAGGCATAACCCCACTCATTATCGTACCAACTTAAAACCTTAACCAAATCGCCGTCTACAACCTTGGTAAATTTCAAATCGACTATCGCGCCGTAAGGCTCGGCAACGATATCCGAAGAAACAATTTGCTCTTCAACTGTTTTCAAAATTCCCTGCCAGCGCGGCTCTTTTTCGGCTTTTCTGAAAATTTCGTTTATTTCCTCGACTGAAGTTTTGCGCTTCGCCACAAAAGTAATATCCGCTATTGAACCGACAACCACCGGCACTCTTAAAGAAATGCCGTCGAACTTCCCTTCCAACTCTTTAAACGCCCGCGTTACGGCGATTGCCGCGCCCGTTGTCGAAGGAATAATGTTTTGCGCTCCGGCTCTGCCCCGCCTGAAATCACTACCCTTTACCGGTGAATCAACCATGGTCTGCGTATTGGTATAAGCATGAACCGTATTTAAAATCGCTTTTTGAATGCCGATACTTTCAGCCATTATCGCGATAACGGGATACGCGGCATTGGTCGTGCAGGAAGCGTTTGAAGAAAGATTGCAAGTTTTCAAATCGGCATCGTTTAAACCGACAAGAATTGTTTTGCCTCCACAAACTCCGTCCGCATCTTTAGCCGGCGCGGTCAAAACGACTCTTTTGGCGCCCGCGTCCAAATGCACTTTGGCTTTTTCAAATGATTCAAAAACTCCGGTCGATTCAATAACCAAATCAATTCCTAAATCTTTCCATGGAAGCTTTAACGGGTCTTTTTCTTGAACAAATTTGATTTTCTTCCCATCAATAATCAAATATCCATTCGCCTTGTCGCATTCAACACTCCCCTTATAAACCCTATAAACCGAATCGTATTTAAAAAGATAGGCAAGATTTTCCAAATCGCCCAAATCATTTATAGCAACAACTTCGATTTTCGGCTCGGAAAGAACCTGGCGCAAAAACAATCTACCAATTCTTCCAAAACCATTTATAGCTATTTTCATATCGCTAATTATACAATTCCCTTAGTTTAAAAACAACAATACCAAAAGCCACCGCGACATTTAACGATTCTTTCTTCCCAAACATTGGAATTTCCAAGATTTTGTCTGTGTGTTTTAAAATTGAAGGCGGCAAACCCTTAACCTCATTTCCTAAAATTAGTGCTAATTTGGCCCGCTGTTTGTTGTTTGTAGTATGTAGTTTATAGTACGGCACAGATTTTTTGCTTTGTTCAACCGCGAAAATTTTATATTTTTCTTTTTTAAATTTATCTATCAATTTACTTGTCGATTTCACCTTTTCCCATTCAATATATTTTTCCGCGCCTAAAGAAACCTTGGTCAATTGCTGCCGCGGCCTGCCAAAAGAATCTATCGGCGCTGGCGTAATGCCGCATAGATATATTTTTTCAACTCCGGCCGCGTCCGCGGTGCGAAAAATAGAACCGACATTATGCAGACTTCGGATATTATGAAGAATAATAATCATACTGTTTATTTTGTCGCATTATATATCGCTTGAATTTCGACAGCTGAAAGGGCGCGGTTATAAATACGAACATCGTCTATTTTGCCGTTAAAATAGTAAGAGTCTTTGCCCACAGTAACGTTATAATTAGATATATAAATATTGGAAAAACCTAAATTCGTTCTCTCGTGGTCAAGATTTCCATTGCGATAAGTAGCTCCATAGGTTCTACTACCATCAAAAATATGAACCATATGCATCCATGTCCCTAATGGTATTATCGTCCACCCAAGGTCGTCGGGATAGGAATAAGTTGAATCATCTCCTTTTCTTATAAAGAAATATCCCGACCCGGTACTTGTCATCCCCGACATCCAAGACCTACCAGCAATGGGAGCATAGCCCTTTTCTACGACGGAAGTATAATTACCTGCCGGATATGAATTTATATAAACCCAATATGCAATAGTAATTTTATTTGTAATATTTTTTAAGCTGTTTGCATTTCCGCAATCCACATAATCATTATTTCCGTCAAACGATAAAGCATTACCTACTTTGCCTTGCGCTTCATACGTAACACCTCCGGATTGAGTTCCATTGTTCCCATGACCACTTGAGTCATAGAGAGTTCCGGATGCTTCATCAAACTTCCAGTAGCCGACAAGACCATGAGTAAAAGGTGAAAGGGTAAGGTTGCTGCCTATCTCATATTGCGCAAAATCAGCTCCGCCGTCTGTAGCGGCGTTTGTTGCGTATTTAGAAGATTCGAATATTGTAGTTAATTCCCAGCTGCCTCCTGTGACGTACGTATAGTAATTACCCGTAGAAGTAGTATTGATAGGGTCTGCAGGCAAAGAACTCAAAGGATTGGTAAATGAAATATCGGAGAAATGAACCGGTATCCATCCCGTGCCATCGGTTTTTCTGTAGTTTGTCGTATTGGAACAAGCATAACTCCAGCCTGTAGGTAGAATAGGAAGTCCTAAATTGGCGCAGGTAGCCGAAGAATCGGGAATAGAGACGTATACTGTGTTTATAGAACCTATACTTGTGCCTCCATCGGCTTGATACAATCCTATAGCGCTATGAATTGTCTGCAGGTCCGACATTCTCGTTGAATCTCTGGCAGATTTCATATATTCACCTGGATTCAGAGTTATGACTACGACTGCGGCAAGAATTGCCAAGATGGCGATGACTATAACAAGTTCGATTAAGGTGAAGGAGTTGGGCTTCATAAGAAAATTATAGCACAAAGAGATGAAGTGCTTAAGATTAAAAAATGATATATCTTAAATCAGCCCTACTTTTTTCTTAACTTCCAAGATTTTTTTATTGGCGATTGCCTCGGCTTTTTTAGAGCCGGACTCCAAAGCCAAGCGAAGTTTTGCCGGATTTTTAAGCAAAGCCAATTTCTTTTTTCTAAAATCCGCGAAATAATCAGTAATGAGTTCCGCCAAATCGTTTTTTAAAGCCGAATAATTATTGCCCGCGAATTTATTCTCCAATTTTTCAATTTTATCTCCGCTTAAAGCCGAATAGATTTCCAGCAAATTGCTTATCGCCGGCTTGTTTTTTTTGTCGTATTTTATTTCCGAGCCGGAATCGGTTACCGCTCTTTTGATTTTATTTTTTATTTCTTCCGGAGAATCATCTATAAAAAGGCAGCCTTCGGGCTGAGATTTTGACATTTTCTTTTCAGGATTTTGTAAACTCATTACCCGAGGAGTTTTGGTGTGTAGCCCGTGTGGCTCAACAAAAATTTTTCCGAATTTAGAATTAAATTTACGGACAAGTGTTCTTGTAAGCTCTAGGTGTTGTAGCTGATCGTCACCGACAGGAACAACTTTCGCGTCGTAAAGAATAATGTCAGCAGCCATAAGTACCGGATAATCAAAAAGGCCAATATTAATATTTTCTTTTTGGTTACCGCTTTTATCCTTAAACTGCGTCATTCGTTCTAATTCCCCCATTGGTATTACAGTATTTAATATCCACATTAACTCGCTATGCGCGGAAATTTGAGATTGCTGAAAAATTACCGATTTTTTCGGGTCTAACCCAGCCGCCAAAAAATCAGCGGTCAAATTTAAAATCTGCTTTTGTTTTTCTTTAGGATTAAACTCGCCCGTCAAAGAGTGCAAATCGGCGATAAAAAAGTAGCACTGATATTTCCCCGAATTTTGCAAAGCGACGAAGTTTTTCAACGCTCCCAAATAATTTCCGATATGAAGTTTTCCTGTCGGCTGAATGCCTGAAACTAAAATCGGTTTCATAAATTTAAACTATGATAACGACCGGTAAAATCATCGGCCTTCTCTTAGTTTTATTATACAAGAATTGTCCGATTTGGTCTCTAATCAGAGATTTTAAGTAATCGGTGTCTATTTGCTGGTGTCTGGGAATCCTGCCAACCAAAGCCCTGATGTATTTTCTCAAGTCCTCAACAAAATCTTTGCTCTCGCGCAAATGAATGAATCCGCGGGAAATAATATCGGGGTTCTTAAGGAATTGGCCGGTTCTACGGTCAAGTGTGGTGATTACCACCACCATTCCCTCTTCCGCCAATACCCGTCTGTCCCTTAAAACGATTTCTCCGACGTCGCCCACTCCCAAGCCGTCAACCATAACGTAAAACGCCGGAACGGTTTCGGAAGTTATTCTTGCCGAATCTTTCGTAAATAAAACTACCTGACCGTTATCAACTAAAATTGTTTCTTCCGGTTTAAGGCCAATAGCTTCTTGCGCGTTTTGGGCGTTTTGCCAACGCATAAAGTAATATCCGTGAATCGGAACCACGTATCTAGGCTTAACCATCCGCACGACGGCTTTTAATTCTTCTTGCGGAGCATGGCCGCTCGAGTGAATGTCTATCATTTTATAGTGATAAACCAAAGCGCCCTGGCGCGAAAAATCGTCTTTTAAAATCTGAACGCTTCTTTCGTTGCCCGGAACTATCGAAGAAGAAAGAATAATTGTGTCTCCTTCTTTAATCCGGATATAACGGTGTTCGCCATTGGCAATTTTCATCAAGCTGGCGTTCGGTTCGCCCTGGGCGCCAGTGCAAAGAATAACAAGCTTGTCGTCTTTGTGTTTATGAATTTCCTCCAACGGAATAATCGTGTCTTTCTTGATTTTCATAAAATCAAGATTTCTGGCAATTTGAACGTTTGTCTTCATCGAAAGGCCGCTAATCGCAACTTTTTTATTCATTTTTTCGGCGATTTTTATTATTTCCGCGATTCTGTCCAAAAGAGAAGCGAACGTGCCGACAATGATTCTGCCGCCGGCTTTTTTGAAAAGTTTTTCTATTTCGGCCTCAACCACTCTTTCGGAAATGGAATATCCCGGCTCTTCCGCTCCGGTTGATTCCAAAAACAAAGTATGAACTTTTTGTTTGCCGATTTTTTCCCAGACTTCCAAATTTTTCGGTTTGCCATCGGCATCATAATCAAATTTAAATTCTCCGCCATGAACCATTTTGCCTATTGGCGTATCCAAAATAACTCCGACGCCGTCGGGAATGTTGTGGGTAACGCCGTAAAATTCCGCTTTGAAATTTTTCGAGAGCTGGCGGATATCGCCGGCCTTAACCACTTCAAAATTTATTTTTGGCGCTTTCGGATAATCCTCCTGCCTTCTCAAAATAATTTCTTTCGTCATCGCGGCGGTAAAAACCGGCGGGTTGCCGATTCTATCCATTATATGAGGAATGGCGCCGATGTGGTCGTAGTGGCCGTGAGTGATTATTAACGCTTTAATTTTATTTTTTCTTTCTTCAAGATAAGCGACGTTGGGAATAATATAATCTATTCCCGGAGTGGCTTCTTCCGGAAATTGTAAACCGGCATCTAAAATGATTATTTCGTCTTCGTATTCAAAGAACATCATGTTGCGGCCGACTTCTTCCAGCCCGCCGAGAGTCGCAAAACGCACCGTCGGTTCTTTTTTATTCGACGGTTCTATTTCTTTTTCTTTTCTCGGAGCGTAAATTTTCCTCCGGGTTGTCGTTGATTTTTGCCTGGCTAATTGCCTGACTGATTGTCTCATCATATTTTTATTTTTTATTTAATTTTATTTCTAACTAAGTGCCCCCCAGAGGATTTGAACCTCCACGAGATTGCTCTCACACGCACCTGAAGCGTGCGCGTCTGCCAATTCCGCCAGAGGGGCATAGCGCAAATATCCAATTACCTAATTCACTAATTATCCAATATCTACTTTCCTCGTCCTTCGTATTTTTCAAAAATCGCCCAAAAACTTAAAACTTCTTCGCCTTTATTGTGAACTCTGTGAAAATCGCCTCCTTTAACCGGAACCACGTCGCCGGCTTTTACGTCAATGGTTTGAGAGCCATTTTCCATCGTTCCTTGGCCTTTAATAAAAAGATAAACCTCGTCGGCTTCATCGTGTGAATGTCCCGTCGTGGATTCATGAGGATTAAGTTCGGTTAAAGAAATTTCCAAGTCCTTAAGTTCGGGAAGGTCGTAAACTTTATAAACCTCATTATCCTTTATAAGCTTGGCAAGTTGTTTATATCTTCCAATATTCATAAGAAAAAGTCAACCCCACACTTAAATTTAAGTGTGGGGTCAAGTTTATTTACTTGAATACTCTCGCCGTTTTAATATACCAATTTTCGATATTTTTAAAACGGTCGCTGGCGGAATTTATTTCGTCTTCTTCAAAACCTTCAAGTTGCGGTTTGCTTACATAAATATAATCGGGTGAGAAAAGGAAAACGGCCGGCTGGTCGCCGACAATCAAAGACTGCAAACTTGAAAGCGACGACTGGCGCTTTGAATCATTCAACGTTTCTCTTGAAATCTCGATTAAATTATCAACTGTTTTGTTTTCATAAAGAGACAAATTAAGTCCCGGATAAAATTTCTGCGATGAATACCAAAAAGAAGACAAATCCGGATTGGTATAACTGGTAAAACTGTTGCCGAAAATTATCATTTCATAATTTCTGGTTTTGATTATTTCATCCGTTTCTTCCGACGACTTCGTCAAAACGTTTAATTTAACGCCGATTTTCGTCCAATCGGAAGCGATTATATTCGCCGTATCTTTTAAAAACTGAACATCCGGAGAAACCAGATTAAATTCCAATCTAAACGTTTCTTTTTTAACGGTTTTTTGGCGGACTCCGTCTTCTCCGATTTTCCATCCGTCATTATCTAAAACACCCGCCGCTTTTTCCAAAGAAAAAACGCTCTCCGAAGAAACTTTAGGGTCATAACCGTTCATCCCTAAAACTATCGGCCCGTCGGCAACTACCGCATTACCGTTAAAAACTTCATCTGTTATTTTTTTCTTATCAGTGGCGTAATCCAACGCCATTCTGACGTTTTTTGACGCCAAATTTTTCTGCGCGTAAGAATTAAAGAAAACCGCGTAATACCTCGGCATCATCAAATTGAAAATCTGGCTATTTAAACTTATTTTACCGACATTTTTCGGGCTCAATCCGCCAAAACCGTTAACTTCCCCGGAATTGAAAGCGTCTATTAATTCGTCTTCGCTTTTATAAAATTTAAAAACCACGCTATCGATATAAGGCTTTTTTCCGAAATAAGCTTCGTTTCTGACAAATTTATATTCGGAAATAAACCCGGATTTTTCTTTTTTAAACGACTGATATTTAAAAGGCCCGTTCCCGGTCGGTTCAAGATTATAGTCGGAAATTTTGATATTTGCCGCCGTAGTACCTTTAAAAATATTACCGGGAACTATCATTAAATTTTTAAGAGTTTCATCGAAAAAGAAATAAGGTTCGGAAAGTGAAATTTTTATTTCCAGCTTGCTTATTACTTCGGTCTGGGCGCCGCGCCACATTGATTCAAGCGGTGACTGGGTATCGCCGTTTTGAATTTTTTTAATCGTAAAATCGATATCCTGGCTGGTTATCGGCTGTTTATCGTCCCAAAAAATATCGGCCTTCAAACGGATATCCCAAACTCTTCCATTGTTACTCATCTTAACGCTATCCGATAAATCAACCAGTCTGCTAAAAATCAATTCATTTATATCGCTATCCACTCCGCCCGGAACGGATAAAATTGGATTTATAAAACTCGGCTGGCCGACAACACCCTCAACGTATTCCCCGCCTGAAACCGCCGCCAAAACGGTCTTTTCCAAAAAAAAGTTGGCGGTCCAGATTACGGAAGACAATAAAAATACCAAAAAAGAAACTATAAATAATAATTTCTCTTTTTTTGAGAAGTTTCTATAGATTTTTATTAAAAAATTCATACAACCAAATTCAAGGCCGACAAAAGAACGAAGACCACGGCCGAAACGATGGTGGCGATGAAAATTATGTTTTCCAAGCCACGCCTTTGCGAATAAAATTCTCCGCCGCCTCCGCCAAAAACCCCGGAAAGTCCCGAAGAACGCTCCTGAAGTAAAATCAAAACGATTAAGATTATTGAAACTATTATTTGAGCTATTCCAAGATACATAAATTTATTTATCCGGCTATTCTTTTCGCCGAGAAATTAACCACAAGATTGACTACGCTGATAATCAAAGTCGCGTAAAAGAGTGGCAATATCCCTGTTATGGTAATACTTGGCAGAAGTTTGTCAAGCAAATAAAGCATTAACGTATTTACCACTAAAACGCCCAACCCGAAGGTCAAAAAGATAATCGGGGTAAAAATCAGCTTAATAATTGGCCTTATAATGGCGTTTATGAAGGTTAAAACGACCGCCGCCAAAAGCAAATTATTTAAACCCGGCTCAATCGTAAAACCGTTAATGAAATGCGCCGCCGCCATCAAAGCGACCACATTGGAAAATAAATAAAAAATGAGTTGAATAATAAACATTTTTTAAGCTTTTGTTTAATTATACTCGAAAAAATGGTAAAATCAACCCAATATGGCAGACATAAACAAGCTTCTTAACGACTATCTTAATTATCTGGAAATAGAGAAAAACCGTTCAATTAAGACCCGCGAAAACTACGAACGCTATTTAAAGGCTTTTTTGGAATTCGGGAAAATTAAAACCGAAAAAGGCATTACCGCCGATATTATCCGGGAATTCCGGCTATTTTTAGCAAGAAGAAGCATCAAAAAAACCACTCAAAGCTATTATGTTATCGCTCTAAGAAATTTTTTGAAGTACATGATAAAGCGTGACATTGACGTTTTGTCTCCCGATAAAATAGAACTTCCCAAAATCCCCACCAGACAAATAGAAATAATCGAATATGCCGATTTGGAACGCATGCTCGCCGCGCCAAACGGCTCTGATTTGCGCGGTCTCCGAGACAAGGCAATTTTAGAAATGCTTTTTTCGACCGGACTCCGCATTTCCGAACTTTGCTCGCTCAACCGACATTTCGATATCAAACGCGGAGAAATCAGCGTCCGCGGCAAAGGCGGAAAACTAAGAGTTGTCTTTCTTTCCGACCGCGCGAAAACCGCCATAAAAAATTATCTGGAAAAACGCGGCGACGCCGAAGAAGAATTATTCGTCAGCCTGACAAAATCAGACAACCCTAAAGTAATCGGCAGGATACTCCCCCGCACCATTCAAAGAATCGTTGATTTTTATTCCAGAAAAGCCGGCATTCCGCAAAAAGTTCATCCGCATACCATCCGCCATCTTTTCGCCACCGATTTATTGATCGGCGGAGCGGATTTGCGTTCCGTTCAAGAATTATTAGGCCACGCCAATGTCGCCACAACCCAAATTTACACGCATTTAACAAACAAAGAACTCCGCGAAATCCATCAAACCTTCCACGGCAAAAGAAGAAAATAAATTGTTTACACTGAGCTTGTCGAAGTGTGCTCCCGAGAGGATTTGAACCTCTAACTCTTTCGAGACGGCGTTCTAAGCGCCGCGCGTATGCCAATTCCGCCACGGGAGCATAAATCCAAGTCCCATACTAAAATTTTAGTGTGGGATTGACTTTTTCTTTATTTTATGCTATATTTTAAGCAATTACAAGAGCGAAGGGTTCGCTCTTGCGAACCTTAAAAATATAACAAATAAGGAATATAAAATATAGATTGGCGAAAGCCGGAAGGAGGAAAGTATCATGGCTGAAGAAAAGAAGAGTAAAACCGTTGCTTCACCTGGCGAAATATTCAAAGAGATTTTTATCGCCGGATTAATGGCTGGGTTGCTTGACGGCCTGCGCGAATGGCTTAAGAGCAACGGGCAGCAAGCCGGACAGGAAATCGGCAAAAAGGCGTATAAACGGCTCATTGAAGAAAAACGTTCTGAATTGCTCGCCTTCCTTCACAACGAATTGGAAGCGCAGGATCCAGTGGCGGCGAAAAACATTTTCAGAAGGCAACAAGCGCGCCAGAATTGCGAGAAAAGAACGTATGGAAACGGAGAAGAATATCTCCCCGGCGATGAGGACAAAATGATATTTCTTCTCGCCAAGCTTTACATGGCGATGGAGTGCATCGACGGAGAAGACAAGACGTGCGCCGACAAAAAAAAGTGCACGGAGATATTTAAGTGGATGGGAAATTTGAGCGATGAGGAATTTGATTCCAAGCTCGAATTTCTCAACCATGATTCCGTCACGCAATTACTGAAACGGATGAAAATCCACGTTCATCAAACGGCGAAGGCTGTTATTGAAAATCCGTACGTCAGGACAGCGGCCACACTGACATTAACAACCGCGACCACGGCGTTCATGAAAGTGAATTCTTTTGCCGGAAACATCGCAACGGAACTTCAACCGGTTTCCGACCGGCTCGAAGCGGAATTAAGAAAAAGCAAAAAAATAACCCGAGAAAAAGGGCTGAAAGGAGTGATAAGACGATGCTTCGACTTCTAAACGCATTATGGACGATATTTTCGGACGCCCACGAGATCGAGGTAGAAGGAGGGTTTCGCAAGTTAAGAAACTCCCTGTGGGCGGTGGTTGCTATCCCCCTGGTTTTCATCATTCCGGGAGCATTCCTCGGAGCCTGGAGTTGGACGCTGAAAGTCATTTTTCTGCAAATCGGAACTTGGCTTGCGGTGTTCTTTCTGCTCTGGCTGTCCAAGAAACGGCTACTGATCGGCACCGAAATCGGAGCCGTCGTAGAATCGACTGAAAAGGAAAAACTCGGGGTCGCGAAAGCTCTCAAAAAGGGGCTCGGCGATTACATCAGGGTCGTGGCAGCGATACTCGCAAGCGAGATAACCGTCGGGTTAATCTCGTTATGGGTGCCAGCGCATCAAAACCCCAAAATGTTCTTCTTGATCATTCTGGTGGCGGCGGTCATCGTTGCCTACAAGATCTGGCAAGAAGGAAAGGTGATCTGGCCGAAGATCGTCCACAAAATGGCGGTCTTCACGCTGATCGTTTCCCTGTTGACCATCTTTTTCCCTACGGTCAGTAAAGAGATTCCCGCCCGCATTCATCCGGATGACGAAATCGCGGAATTGGTGAAAAACACGTTCCCGACACCGGAAGAAAAGGACGCCAAGAAACAGGCGCAAATTGCGGCGGCGAGGCAAATCTATCCCAATTATGAATTTTCAGGTGATACAAGCCAATTGAAAGTCCCGCTTCTCTCGAACGACCAAGTGCTTTCTCGACAAGCGGGCGGCTGGATCATCACTCCGGCGGGCTCTGAATTCCGAATCGATTACAATATTCCCGTTACCATCGAATATAATGACGGGAAAAAAGTGTATCGGGAACCGGGAAAACCCGTTCACGATGGAGTCAGTCCGGCTACCGGCATATTCCGCCTTTATGGCAAGACGGGCGAGTATGTCACAATCACAATAAAAAGAGGGGCCTATTAACCCCTACTTGCCACCCGGCTCCATTCGACGAAGAAATTCGTTGAATGGAGCTTTTTTTATCCAATTATTTTCAAAAGAATAAGTGCAATGCCTTTTGAAACCAAAACTATGCCAAATCCTATAACGGCATATGTTATTGTTTTTTTACCGGAAACGATTTTATCCGGCGCGCCGCGAGCGGTTAAAATTTGAAAACCGCCGACTAAAATCATTATCGCCAAAATCGGCACGCTGATATAAATAAAATAATTTAAAACGTTGTTTATTACCCCGACAATACTTGTCTGACCAAGCGGATTTTTTAATTCATAAGACGGACTGCCACCGGTAGTTTGCGCCAACGCCACATTATTTAAACTCAAAAAAATATTTTTCAAAAAAGAAATCATATTAAAAATTTCTAACCGATTTTCATACGAGTCCCGCTATAAGCGGGACTCGTATGCTTAAATTTAATAATTAACTAGGCTCCGGCTCCCGGGGCGGCCAAGAAATTACTGACAATAGACTGGAACCCGACGGCCAACAGCGCAACCGCGATGGCAACCGCCGCGTAAATCAATTGATTCTTGGCATTAGTTGTTTTTTCTGGATCTCCACCGGCAGTCAAATAGGTAAACGCCGCGAATATGATAAACAATACGGCGATTATAAAGAATATAATGTATATCCACCTAACGACTCCGCGAAGGATATCAACCAAGCTTGAAACCGAATTTATATTTGTGTTCGCACCCGGCAAATTCAATTGCGTTGAAGGCTGAGCATAAACAACACTCGCAATCGGCATAACAATTGCTATTGCCATAACCGAAGCGATAATTTTTGATTTTAACGAATTCATAATTTGATTAAATTTCCAATAATCGACCTTTGTTATGAATAATTTCAATTAATTTAACTATCTGAAATCTCCGGGGATATATTCCAACGAACCGTTATACGATTGATTTGCTGAGTTGCTCTGATCGCTGCCCTTAAGAAAATTCCCTATTATAAATTGGAATGAAACCGCCAATAAAGCAACCGCAATGGCAACCGCCGCATAAATTAATTGGGTATGGGCGGATTTTATTTTTTCCGGAGCATTTGCACCGGTTAAATAATTAAACGCCGCAAATATGACAAATAACACGGCAACCACGAAAAAGACTATATAAACCACGTTTACAATTGAACTAAGAATATCCAGTAAATCGCTTGTATCGGTGGGAAGACCGCTTGAATTAATGCCGTAATCTTTAGACTCGGGTATTGTGCCTGGAGTAATCGCGAAAGCAAAAAAGGGAATAAGCAAAACCGAAATAATTGAAATTATTAATGCTTTTTTCATTTTTTTAAGCGCCTTTTACGAAATTGCTTATAATTGACGCCGCTCCAACGGAAAGCAACGCGATAACAATAGCTATTATCGCCCAAAAAATCTGCTGGCGGGCGTTAACTATTTTTGCCGGATCTCCTTTGGCAGTTAAAAAATTAAAAGCCGCAATAAGAATAAAAAATACCGCGGTTATAAAGAAAATCGTATAGGTATATTGAATTACCGTTTTTAATATCGAAAATATTTTTTCAGGAGTGCTAATAGGTGAACCGGCCGCTAATTGCTGGGCGGCGCTATTAAGATCGTAGCTTTGAGCTAATGCAACGTTTAATAAATTCCTTGAAAATTTAGCCATAAATTAACAATTTGGGCCTAATTTCAGATTGTTCCACGGGCCGACAATTCCTTTAAAACCCGTGGCTAATGTTGAAATTATTGTATCAAGAATTATCCAAGAAAGCAAGGCGATTAAAATGCCGATAACCGCCGCCGTAATCATTTCTTTTCCCCTGCTAAATCTGTCGCTTGAACCGCCGGAAGTTATAATAAATATTCCACCGATAACTATCATCACCGCCGCCAAAGGAAAAATCAAATACATCATGAAGTTTATGATTCTCAACGCCAAATCGCCGAAGTAGCACCAATTACAAGCAGCTTCTCCCGTTCCCCCGCAAGGAACCAAACCGGCCGCATTAACACGGGCAGCAAAAAGCGCAAAAAAAGAAACAGGGAGGAAAATTAAATTTTTTATTTTATTTATCATAAAGCGTTTATTTGATTTCTCGCTTGTTCAAGCGCTTTGTCCGAAGACAATTTCCCGCTTAAAACATATTCTATCATATTTGAAAAAATTTGCTTAACGCTTTCATTATCCGGCATGTTCCACGACTTTGCCGTTAACGCCTGTCTGGCAAAAACTCCCAAGCTGGCGTCGTTTTTATACTTCTCTATAAGAGAACGCAACGCCGGCGGCTTTCCGCTTGCCCGTATATAAGCTTCCGACACCGTCTGATCGGCAGTTACCCCTGCGATAAAACTCCAAGCGGCTGTTTGATTCGCGCTTTGGCGTGAAACCGCCAAGCCCCAATAACTGGCATAATTTACCGGCTGTTCGACGTCAAATTGCGGCATCGCGCCAATTCCTAAATTCAAATAAGGATTTTTCTCTTTTATTGAAGATATTGAAGATTGATAATTAAAAATCGCTGCCGCGTCTCCCTGACTGAAAAGATCTGTTGAATTACCGATATTATCGTTCCAGGTGTAATAACTATTTGAAGGATTAGCGAATTGAAGATAAAAATTAAAAGCGGACAATCCGTTTGATCCAAAACTGGCTAAACCTTGAGTATCAACCATTGAACTTCCCATTTGGAGCATTAAAAGATTTAATAAATCCGACGCGGTATCTATACTCTTTCCCGAACCGCCTATGGCCGCCGCCGGCCTGTTTATTTGGTTTAAAATATTCAATTCGCGAAGCTGCGGAACCAAAGACTTAAAATCCTCCCAGGTTTTCGGTGTCAAAGCGATTGACTTGGCATTAAAAATATCTTTATTGTAAATTAACGCCAATGTGTCTACATAAAAAGGAAGAGCGTAAACTTTGCCGTCCGCCGAAACAAAATCATTTCTAACGACGTCCGGAAAAGCCTGCTGGACGTAATTTAAATTCAAAGGCTCCGGTGCCGGCGCGGCTTTATCGGAATGTTTTCGCAACCAACCGCTATGAAACATAAAAATATCCGGGCCCTTGCCGGTTGCGAAAGAATTTAACAGCGCTTTCTCATAAGCGTCGGCATTGTCAAAACCTTGATACTCTACTTGAACCGCACCACCCGTCTTTGAATATTCTTCCATCATCTTTCTGATGGAATTTGAATTATCTACTTCGGCCGTGCCCCAAAAACTGAGTTTTGCCTCTTCCCCGCTACTCGGACCAAAACTTAAAAATCCGGAATTTGAAGATGGTTTCAACCCCGGTATTACTCCAAGAAAAACTAAAACAAAAAACAAAATTACCAATCCCACTCCGCCTATAATTATTATTTGGTTTCTAGAAAGATTCATTTTATATTATTGCCGCTCCCGCGACTTTATCGCCGCTATTCAATCTCATTACCTTTACGCCCGAAGTAGCGCGCCCCGCCGTTCTGATATCGGAAATCTTTGTTTTAATAATTTGTCCCTTGTTTGAAAGCGCCATAAGCTCTTCTTCGCTTTCTATTATTTTCGCCGCGACTATCTTACCGGTTTTCTCGCTGATTTTGGCCGTTTTAATTCCTTGTCCGCCGCGGCTCTGAACTTTATATTCTTTTAACGGCGTTTGTTTGGCAAACCCGTTTTCGGTGATTATCAATAATTTGCCTCCTGCTTTAATTATATCAAGTCCCGCGACAAAGTCATTCCCCTTTATCTTAATAGCTTTGACTCCGGCGGCGGTCCTACCCATCGGTCTTAATTGAGTTTCTTTAAACCTTATTGCTTGGCCGTTCGCGGTTATTAAAATAATTTCGTCTTTACCCGAAGACAATTCAACCCATTTCAGCTCATCGCCTTTTTGGAGATTTATAGCCGCTATTCCGTTCCGGCGTATATTTTCGAAACTTTCTAAACCGGTTTTTTTAATTATTCCCTTTTTTGTCACCATTGCCAAAAACTTTCCGGTGCCGGAATTCTTTTTATCCGAATAACTGATAATCGCGCTTATTGTTTCGTCTGTCGGAATTTCAAGGAAATTTTGAATTACTTTTCCTTTGCTTGTGCGCGAACCTGCTGGAATTTCGTAAACTTTTGTTTGGAAAGCCCGGCCCTTGTTTGTAAAGAATAAAATGTTGTCGTGCGAGTCCGCCGAAATAAAATGACTGATGAAATCTTCATCGCTCACGTCAGAACCCACCACTCCTTTGCCGCCGCGATGCTGAACCTTAATGGTTGAAGAAGGAACTCTTTTGATGTAGCCACTGCCCGAAAGCGTAATCATCACCTCTTCCTGCGGGACCAAGTCTTCTTCTTTGAATTCCGTTAATCCCGAAGAAATAAGTCTTGTCCGGCGGGCATCGCCATAAACAGGCTTGAGCTCTAACATTTCTTCTTTAACGACTTTAAGAATTTTTTCAGGACTCTTAATTAAAATTTCAAGTTCGCGTATCAGTTTTCTTTTTTCTTCAAGCTCGGCTTCTATTTTATTCCTTTCAAGCGCCGCCAAACTCTGAAGCCGCATTTCTAAAATGGCGCTCGCTTGAATATCGGTAAATTTGAATTTTTTTACCAAATTTTCATGCGCATCGGAACGATCTTTTGACTTTTTGATCGTTGAAATTATTTCGTCTATTTTTGAAAGCGCTTTTGCCAAACCCTCAAGAATATGCTCGCGTTCTTTGGCTTTTTTAAGATCGAATTTCGCGCGCCTTTCAACCACCAACCTGCGATGCTCCAAGTGACCCGCCAAAACTTCTTTAAGGGACAAAAGTTGTGGTTGAATGCCATTAACTAAAGCAATCATGTTAAGATTAAAATTTTTCTGGAGGTCGGTATGTTTGAAAAGCTGGTTTAAAATCTTTTGCGGATTGGCGTCGTTTTTAAGTTCAACCACGATTCTCATTCCTTCCCTGTCACTCTCGTCGCGCAAATCGCGGACACCTTCGATTCTTTTATCGGTAACCAATTCGGCGATTTTGATTATAAGTTCCGACTTGTTTACCTGGTAAGGAATTTCTGTGATTACGATATTAAACTGTCCGGCTTTCCTTTCTTCAATTTCGGTTTTCGCCCTGCAAGTTATCGCTCCTTTGCCCGAAGAATAAGCTTCGATAATCGCTTTCTTGTCGTACATAATTCCGCCGGTCGGAAAATCGGGCCCCTGAATAAATTGCATGAGCTCTTCGTTTGTGCTTTTCGGATGGTCGGCCAGATAAACCGAAGCATCCACTATTTCGGAAAGATTATGAGGAGGAATGTTTGTTGCCATTCCGACGGCAATACCAACAGAACCGTTAAGTAAAAGATTTGGGAGTTTTGAAGGTAAGACTTTCGGTTCTTCTCTTGTTGAATCGTAATTCGGCTGCCAATCGACCGTTTCTTTTTCAATATCAACCAAAAGTTCTTCGGAAATTTTCGCCAATTTGGCTTCGGTATAACGTTGTGCGGCCGGCGCATCGCCGTCAATGCTCCCCCAGTTTCCTTGTCCTTTAATAAGCGGGTATCTCAAGGAAAAATCCTGCGCCATCCTGGCTAAAGCGTCATAAACCGATGAATCGCCATGAGGATGATAACGCGCTAAAACGGTTCCGGTAACGTTCGCCGATTTCCTGAATCTTGAAGAATAGCTTAATCCTTCTTCCCACATCGTCCATAAAACCCTTCTTTGAACCGGCTTTAAACCGTCCCTTAAATCGGGCAGAGCGCGGGAGACTATAACCGACATCGCATAGTCAAGATAGCATTCGCGAAGTTCGTCAGTTATTTCTTTTTTTTCAATTTTTTGATCTTTCGGATCCATGATTAAATATTATTCTATCACAATTGTTTTCTTTTCCGTCAGCCGCGAAAAAACATTTTTAAAATTTTTGGTTGCCGAATTAAAAATTACAGACGTTCCGTTTTTTAAAATTTGCCAGAATCCCGGTTCATCCGTCGCGACAACGCTTGTCTCCATGGAAGGAGCCTGAAAAGCCGACACCGTAAGAATAACCCAAAGCGCGGCTATTACCATCATTGCCGCGACACTACACAGAATCAGCCACCGTCTTTTTGTCCGCTCTTCGGAATTTTGGATTCTTGCGATAAATCTCTCAATCCACATTATAATTTCAATATCGCTATTTGTGTTTTTTTTATTTCTGTCAGATCTTTCTTTTTAATCGTCAGTTTTTCAACGGCTTCGCCGACTTTTTCTTTAGCGCCGTTAAGTTCTTCCAAAAAATCTTTAATGTCTCCGGCTTTCCTCTTTAAAGACGGTATTTTAAAAAAAGACGGAATAACCAGTTTGGGCTGAAATTGTTTTATTATTTTCACGGCCGATTTCAAATCCACAAAAGGAGCCCCTCCGGCGGGAATAAAAATAATATCCGGCTCGCCCAAATGTTCCAAAATCGTCGGTTCGGGAATTTCGGAAATGTGTCCGAGAAAACATAAATTAATGTCTTCAAGCATTAAAGTGTATGCTGTTTTAAAAAAACTCTTTGACGATTCCTTGGCTAACTGAAATCCGGAAACGTCGGCGCCGTTAATATTGTATTCTCCGGGGCCGATAATTTCCGAAGCCGACACGGAATCCTTTTTCTCAAAAGAAGAAATTGGCGTAATTGTTCTTAAAATAAGGTCTGCTTTAAAGCGAGGAGGCGTCAGGCCCGTTTGGGCGTCAAAAGGATCCGTTAAAACGGAAAATTCGCCGCTTTGGATTTTAAAACAGCCTTCGCCGTAAAAAGTGATGACCATATGAATTATATTATACTCTTTTTTTGATAAACTTACAATACCGTATTAAACAAAAAATCCCGTCTCCTCACAAGAACGGGATTTTTTCTTTTAAATTTGGACCGAATTCGAACCGAATTTATTTTTATTCGGTTTCTCTTCTAAGCTTTTCAAGCAAGTGCGCGGCATAATCTTTTCCGCCAAGACCAAAAGCGATGCCTCCGGCCAAAGCGAGCATAGCCACAAAACCCGTCATCAGGGTGTTAATAAGGCTAACCGCAACGCCAACCTGAATTAAAGCGGCCAACAAACCGAAAACAGTCACCGTCCACCATGCCAAAGTTCCAAGAAAACGCGAACTTGGAAGTCCCGCGCTTGAAACCGTGGCTCTCACCAATGATTTCAAGAAATTCGCGACGACAACCGAAGCCAACATTATCAAAACCGCGACAATGATGTTCGGGACGTATGAAAGGACGTCCTTAAGGAATAAAGAAATTCCATAAAGGCCCAAGATATCCGTCACCGCTAAAACGAAGACGATTACCAGGAACCAATAGACCAAAAGGCCCAAGAATTTCCCAGAATTGATTTGCAGACCTGCTCTTTCAAAAAACGGCGCTAAACCGATTTTTCTCAAACCGGCATCGACTTTAAGGGCGGATACCACTCTTTCAATTATCATTTTAATCGCGGAAGCCACCACTAAGCCTATAATAAGAACTATTATTGCGCCGACTAAAGACGGCAAGAAACTAATGACGCCGTACCAAACGTTTTGGAGAGCGGCGACCAGAATTTCCGTCCAACTTTGAATTATCATAACTTTTATTTACTAGATTCAATTCTTCGACCTTTGTTGATTTTATTATATATCTTAAAGCGCCGGATTTAAACCTCTTGTTGTGGATAACTTAATTTTCTTTTATTATAAGGAGATGAAAGACGCTGTGTTAAAAAATCTGATAAAAGCCGAGGAAAAACGCCAATCAAAGACACTGGATCTTATTCCCTCCGAAAACATCATATCAAAAGGCGTCTCTGAAGCGCTCGGCTCGGTCTTAGCCAATAAATATTCCGAAGGCTATCCGGGAAAACGTTATTACGCCGGAAATGAATTTACCGATAAAATAGAAAATCTCGCCAAAAGCCGGGCGAAAAAAGTTTTCGGACTTTCCAATAATTGGGAAGTTAACGTTCAGCCTTATTCCGGTTCGCCCGCCAATATGGCCGTTTATCTCGCCCTGGTTCCGGTTGGCGGAAAAATTATGGGAATGCGGCTTGATATGGGCGGACATCTGACGCACGGACACAAAGCGAGCGCGGTCGGAAAATTATGGAAACAAATTCCCTACGGCGTAGACAAAAAAAATGAAACGCTGGATTACGACAAAATTTCAAAAATCGCCAAAAAAGAAAAACCGCAATTAATCGTCGCCGGTTTCACGGCTTATTCGCGAATTATTGATTTTAAAAAATTTAGAAAAATCTGCGACAGCATTGACGCGATTTTTATGGTTGACATGTCGCATTTTGCCGGATTGGTGGCGGGCAAAGTTTATCCTTCTCCTTTTAAATACGCCGACGTCGTCACAACTACGACTCATAAAACTCTTCGCGGGCCCCGCGGAGCCATGATTTTTTCCAAATATGAATTTTCCGAAAAAATAGATAAATCCGTATTCCCCGGAATGCAAGGCGGCCCGCACATGAATCAAATCGCCGCAACCACAGCTGCTTTATATGAAGCCGGCGCGCCGGAATTTAAAGCTTACGCCAAGCAAATAGTTAAAAATGCTAAAACCTTAGCCGAAGAGATGAAAAAACTCGGCTGGCGCGTTATTTCGGGCGGCACCGATACTCACCTTATTCTAATAGATGTTCATTCACGCGGAATCGGCGGAAAACTTGCCAGCGAAATGCTTGAAAAAGCCGGGATCATCGCAAATAAAAATACCATTCCCTACGACAAACAAAGCCCGGTGAACCCCTCGGGCATCAGGCTTGGAACACCGGCATTAACCAGCCGCGGGATGAAAGAAAAAGAAATGAAACAAATTGCCGGACTCATCGACAAAGCTTTAACAAAAAAAGAAAAGCTGGAAACTATTAAAAAAGAAGTTGAATTGTTATGCCGCAAATTCCCTGTAAAGAGATAGCCCAAAAAATAATTAATAGCTTAAGATTGCTGCCAGCGCCAAAAAAAACTCTGGCGGCTGTTTTAGTCAAAGGAAATTCCGCTTCAGCAAGCTTTATTAAACAAAAAGATAAAGTTGCCGCGGAACTCGGCATTAATTTTTGCGCTTACGAACTGCCGGAAAATATTTCTCAGGGCGAACTCGTCCAAAAAGTAAACGGGCTTGTTGCCGAAGAATCTATCGGTGGGATAATTATTCAGCTTCCCCTACCGGAACAATTAAACAGCCAAGAAATTTTAAATCTTATTCCTGCCGAAAAAGATGTTGACGTCTTAGGCGAACAAGCGCTTAAAAATTTCTCTGCCGGCCAAAATAAAATTCTTCCGCCTCCAGTCGGAGTTGTAAAAGAAATTTTCAAAACCTATAACCTAAAACCTAAAACCTTAAAAATGGCTATTATCGGCACTGGTCGGCTTGTTGGCAAACCGATTTCCGTATGGCTTGAAAATAAAACCGCAAAATTATCTATTTTAAACAGCAAAACAAAAAATATTAAAGAAGAATTAAAAGACGCGGATATAATAATCAGCGGCGCAGGAAAAGCGAATTTATTTTCAGTAGACGACATAAAAGAAAATGCTATTGTAATCGATTTTGGCTACAGTACTGTTGAGGGAAAAATCTCCGGCGACTTCAATCCCAATTCTCCAATTCCCCAATCGTCCAATTCTCTAACATACACTCCTACTCCAGGCGGCACCGGCCCAATCTTAGTGGCAAAAATAATGGAAAATTTTTATAATTTGAATAATGAATAAAAATTCTTTCACCCTTATAGAACTCGTCATAGTAATAGCGGTTCTCTCCATTCTATCAGCAGTAGTGGTAATAACGATAAATCCGGCAGAACAGATGAGATCAGCCAGAGATTCAAGAAGAGCCGAAGAACTGACAACCATAAATAAAGCCATATCTCTGTACGTCGCAGACGGAGGTTCATCCTTAGGTTCCACAAATATCGTATATGTCTCCATTCCCGATTCTTCAGCCACCTGTGCCAATCTGGGTCTTCCCACCTTACCTACAGGCTGGAGTTATCGTTGTTCCACAAGTGCAAATCTTCAAAAAACCAATGGTACGGGCTGGATACCGATCAATTTCAGTAATATATCTTTTACCACTCCTTTATCTTCTTTACCCGTGGATCCCGTCAATACCACAAGTACGGGTAATTACTATACGTATATAACCGGAGGTTCCTGGGAACTGACTTCTTCCATGGAATCAGCCAAATACAAGCTTGGAGGAGCAAACGACAAAACGAGTAAAGATGGAGGTT
>JBAZLC010000003.1:0-68011 GCA_041650415.1 Minisyncoccota bacterium
AAAGTAAAAAACCGACGGAAAATAGCGAACTCAACCTTCGCTACGCTTCGGGATTCAGACAACGCAATTTTCCCGCTTTTTTCCTTCTCGCTCATCAATTTATAACCTCGCTCCAAAATGCTGGCTACGGTAAAGATTCATTTGCCGTTTTTTTATTTTGGGGGTAGAATTTAGGTAATAGCATGGAAAAGTTTATTAAAGAAAATTGGTTTAAACTTGGGTTGCTTATAATTTTAGCAATTTCTATTATTGGTGTTTTTTATTGGTATGGATGGCGACCAACACAAACAAAACAACGGTGTTTTGCTGAGGCAGAATTTGACAAAAGAGCTACATTTGAACCCGACGATATAAAGAGACAAGAATTTATAAATATGTATTACGGAAATTGTTTAATGAGATTTGGTTTAAAATAATTTATAAATTTAAAATTCTAAATTTAAATATGCTTCAATCTCAACTTTTTATAAAAACAAAACGCGAGGCGCCGAAAGACGAAGAATCCATTAACGCCCAATTGCTTATCCGGGCGGGGTTTGTGGATAAATTAATGGCGGGCGTCTACACTTTTTTGCCGCTTGGTTTGCGGGTAATGAAAAAAATTGAAAATATCATCCGTGAAGAAATGAATGCCATCGGCGGCCAGGAAATTTTTATGCCGGCGCTTCTGCCGAAAGAAAATTGGATGACAACGGGAAGATGGGATTCGATGGACGATTTATACAAACTTGAAGATAAAAGCAAGAAAGAATTTGCGCTTGGCGCGACTCATGAAGAAATAATTACTCCGTTAATGAAAAAGTTCGTCGATTCCTATAAAGATTTGCCTTTCTACGCTTATCAGTTTCAGGATAAATTCCGCATGGAATTACGCTCAAAATCAGGCTTATTACGCGGCAGGGAATTCATGATGAAAGATTTATATTCTTTCCACGCGGACGAAAATGACTTGGATGCTTATTATGAAAAAGCGGAGCAGGCTTATTTTAATATTTTTAAACGCGCCGGGCTCGGCGATTCGACCGTTTTGACTTTTGCTTCGGGCGGAAGTTTTTCAAAATATTCCCACGAGTTTCAAACATTGTCGGAAGCCGGAGAAGATAAAATTTATCTTTGCGAAAAATGCCGCGTCGCGGTGAACAAAGAAATCATCGAAGAACAAAATGTTTGCCCCGAATGCGGAAACAAAAATTTGAAAGAAGAAAAAGGAATTGAAGTCGGAAATATTTTCAAACTCGGAACGAAATATTCCGTACCGTTCAACTTGAAATACAAAGATGAAAAAGGCGCGGAAAAAGAAGTTGTAATGGGCTGTTATGGCATCGGCTTGAGCAGATTAATGGGAACGATTATTGAAGCCAGCCATGACGAAAAAGGAATAATTTGGCCGGAGGCCGTAACGCCGTTTAAAGCTCATTTGATAAATTTGAGCGGAGATAAAAAAGATAAAGCGGAAAAGCTTTATAAGGCTTTACAGAGAGCAAATATTGAAGTATTGTATGACGACAGAGAAGAAGCGAGCGCGGGAGAAAAATTCGCCGACGCCGATTTGATGGGAATTTCGTACAGGCTGGTTATCAGCGAAAAGAACGGAGACAAAATTGAAGCGAAAAAGAGAAGCGAAGCTAAGGCGGAATTGATAGGAGAGAAAGAGCTGATGGAATTATTAAAATAATTTTTAAAATGTTTCTTGATTATTTCAAAAAAGACATAGGCATAGACTTGGGAACGGCCAATTCTTTGGTTTACGTTAAAGACAGGGGAATCATTATGAATGAGCCTTCTTTGACTGCCGTTAATACCAAGACCGGCCAGATTTTGGCTATTGGTGAAGAAGCCAAAAAAATGGTTGGCCGCACTCCGGCCCACATCTCGATTGTCCGCCCTTTGATAAACGGCGTAATTTCGGATTTTGAAATAACAAAAGAACTTCTCCATCATTTCCTGAAAAAGGTTGACAATAACAAATTTTTTAATTATTCTCGGGTAGTTATCGGCGTTCCCACTAATTTGACGGAAGTTGAAAGAAAATCGGTTGAAGACGCCGCTCTTTCGGCGGGAGCCGCACGGGCTTATTTAGTTGAAGAACCGGTAGCGGCCGCTTTGGGCGCGCGATTGCCTGTGGACGAGCCGACGGCCAGCATGATAGTCGATATGGGCGGAGGAACCACGGAAATAGCCGTTATTTCAATGGGCGGAGTGGTTATCTCGAGAAGTTTGAAAATAGCCGGAGACAAATTAAACGATGATATAATTAAGTTTGTCCGCGACGAATTTAAATTGATGATAGGCGAGCCGACAGCTGAAGAGCTTAAAATGAAAATAGGTTCGGCCATAGCGATGGATGAAAAATTGGAGCTCGCTATTCGTGGCAGAGACATGGCGACCGGATTGCCGAGAGAAGTGATAGTGAAAGGAGGCCATGTCAGAATGGCGATAAACCGTTCATTGCGTTCGGTGGTTGAGGCGATAAAAGAAACGATAGAAAAAGCGCCGCCGGAGCTTGTCGGAGATATTTTAAAAAACGGAGTTTTTCTTTGCGGTGGCGGAAGTTTATTAAGAGGAATGAGTAATTTAATTCAAAGAGAGATTGCGGTGGAAGCTACAGTCGTGGATGACGCTTTAACATGCGTCGTGCGCGGAGCGGGAATCATTACGGACAACATCGATAAACATTCCAAATTTCTCGCCGGGAGCTTGAAACCGATGGAAATTAATATATAATATAGGATTATAAAACTATGGGAGGAGTACCTACAAAACATCACACACGTTCAAAGACCGGGCGACGCCGGTCGCATTTGGCTTTAAAGCCCTCGCAGATTCATGCGTGTTTAAAGTGCGGCTCGCCGATTGTCCCTCATCGATTTTGTTCAAATTGTGGAGACTATAAGGGCAGAGTGTTAAAGAAGCCGAAATTGAAAGTCAAAAAATAATATGGCTACAAGACACTTGGCTCGTTCAATCGTTCTTCAATCGTTGTATGAGTGGGATTTTTATGGCCGCAAAAGCGACCTGCCGAAAATCCTGGAACGCAATTTGGAGGAATTTGGACCGGGAATTGACGAAACCGATTTTGTCTGGAAGATAGCAGACGGCATAGTGAAAAATTTCAATAATTTAAATAAGATAATAGAAAAATCAGCGCCGGAATGGCCGTTAAGCCAGATTTCAATAATAGACAGGAATGTTTTGAGAATCGGGCTTTACGAATTGATGTTTGCTGACAGGAGCGAGGTTCCCGCGAAAGTCGCGATAAACGAAGCGATAGAGTTGGCAAAAAATTATGGCGGACCGAATTCGGGCAAATTCATCAATGGAGTTTTGGGAACGGTATATAACGAAATGGAGAAAAAATAAAAATAATTTAAACAATGAATAAATCAAAAGAAAAATTAGAGAGGTCGTTGGGAATTAAACTCTTTTTAAAAGGGGACCGTTGTAATTCGCCGAAATGTGCGATGACAAGAAGGCCTAGCCGTCCGGGAGTTCATGGCGCCAAAAGGCGCAGAGCGCCGTCTGAATACGGAGGACAGCTTATGGAAAAACAAAGAATGAGAGCTAGTTACGGCCTTAGAGAGGCCCAGCTTGAAGAAATCGTTACCAAGGCCATGGATAAAAAAGGAGCCGGCGGAGTCGGCAACTCAATAATAGAGACTCTGGAAAGGCAGTTTGCCAATGTTGTTTTCCGTTTGGGACTTGCCAATTCAAGAACCATCGCCAGGCAATTGATTACTCACGGGCATTTTTCGGTAAACAAAAAGAAAATAAAAGCGCCGTTTTATCCGTTGAAAGTCGGCGAAGTTATTTCAATAACCCCGAAATCCAAAGAACTATTGATTTTTAAAGACCTATCCGATAAACTTAAAAAATACGATACGCCGGAATGGCTTTCTTTGGACAAGGAAAAACTTGAAGGCAAATTGTTGGCCTTGCCCAGCAACATGGAAATGCCTTTTGATATTAACTTGGTCGTCGACTATTATTCAAAATAATTTATAAACTTATGGAATACGCACGTTTAAGCGATACTGTAAAAATTAAGAAAATTTCCGAAACCGAAAAGGAGGGAGTTTTTGAAGTTGAAGGACTTTACACCGGATACGGCCTTACTTTGGGCAACGCTTTAAGGAGAGCACTTCTTTCTTCTTTGCCGGGCGCAGCGGTCACTCAAATAAAAATTAAAGGAGCGGAACATGAATTTTCCACGCTTCCGGGAATTTTGGAAGATATAGTCGAGATAACGTTAAATCTGAAAAAGGTTCGTTTTCATTTCTACGCTTCCGAGCCGCAAATTTTAACCTTAAGAGTTAAGGGCGAAAAAGAAGTTACCGCCGCCGACATAAAAGGCAACGCCCAGGTTGAAATCGTCAATCCTGAAGCGCATATCGCCACTTTGACCAATAAAAACGCGGAATTGGAAATGGAAATTACGGTTGATAAAGGAGCCGGATACGTTTCGGCCGAAGCGCGCAAAACGGAAAAACTTCCGATTAAAACAATCGCCGTAGACGCGATTTTCTCGCCCGTGGTTAAAGTTAATTTCTCGATTGAAAATATGCGCGTCGGCGACAGAACGGATTTCAACAGACTGAAAATTGAAATCGAAACAGACGGCAGCATTTATCCTTCAAGCGCTTTGCGCAAAGCTTCGAATATTTTGAAAGACCATTTCGAAAAAATGGCGGAAATCGAAGTCATGGAAGATGAAAATGAACCCGCCGAGGAAGAAGCCAAAGAAGAAAAATTGGAAAAGAAAGAAAAGAAAACAAAAAAGAAGAAAGCGTAATTTATGAAACACTTAAGCTCCAACAGAAAATTCCATCGCAAAAAAGGGCAGCGAAAAGCCCTTTTTAAAAGCTTGGCTGACAATTTCATTTTGAAAGAAAAAATGGAAACTACTGAAGCTAAAGCCAAAGAAACTCGTACCAGAGTTGAAAAATTTATCACTCTTGGCAAGAAGCAAAATTTGGCGAGTTTTAGAATTTTGATGTCCAGATTGAATAAAAAAGCCGCCGAAAAAGTTTATTTTGATTTGGCTCCGCGCTATAAAGACAGAAAAGGCGGATTCACCAGAATAACGAAATCGGCCGTTCAAAGGAAAAAAGACGGAGCAAAAACGGCAATAATAGAGTTTGTTTAAACCGGTGTGGGGTTGACAACAACACAATAAATAATATAATTAAAAGCGTCGCGTAAAAAAACGTAAAAAATAAATAACGAAACGTGGATCCTGAAATATGAAACAAACTGGATTAAACAATGTTTCAAATTTCAAGTTTTAAGTTTCAAAAAAAACAATGGCTGAAAAAGCAAAATTTGATAGAAGCAAGCCGCACGTAAACGTCGGCACAATAGGACACGTCGACCACGGCAAGACAACTTTGACCGCGGCGATTATGCATATCCTTAAATTAAAAGGTCTTATTGAAAAAGAAGAGGGAGTCAATCAAATTGACAACGCGCCCGAAGAAAAGGCTCGTGGAATTACGATTGCCTTGCACCACTCGGAATATCAATCGGAAAAAAGGCATTATGCCCACATCGATGCTCCGGGACACGCGGATTACATTAAGAACATGATAACCGGCGCGGCGCAGATGGATGGTGCGATTTTGGTCGTTGCCGCCACCGATGGTCCGATGCCTCAAACAAGAGAACACATTCTTTTGGCTTACAACGTAGGCGTTCCGAAGATGGTTGTATTTTTGAACAAGTGCGATATGGTGGATGATCCGGAACTTATCGACTTGGTTGAAAGCGAAATTCGCGAACTTTTGAAGAAATATAATTTCCCCGGAGACGAAACTCCGATAATCAGAGGTTCGGCGCTTAAAGCTCTTGAAGCGAAATCCGCCGATGATGAAGATGCCAAGCCGATTCTTGAACTTATCAAAGCTCTTGACGATTACATTCCGGAGCCGGTCAGGGGCACCGATAAACCGTTCTTGATGCCGGTTGAAGATATTTTCTCGATTGAAGGAAGAGGAACAGTCGTTACCGGAAAAGTTGAAAGAGGAATCGTGAAAGTAAACGAAGAAATCGAAGTTATCGGTATTAAACCGACGCAAAAGACGGTTGTTACCGGGATCGAAATGTTTAATAAACTTCTCGATGAAGGAAAAGCCGGAGACAACGTTGGAATTTTGCTCCGCGGACTCAAGAAAGAGGACGTTGAGCGCGGCCAGGTTATTGCCAAGCCGGGAAGCGTTACTCCGCACTCTGAATTCACGGCGGAAGTTTACGTTTTGAGCAAAGAGGAAGGAGGCAGACATACACCGTTCTTCAAAGGTTATAAACCGCAATTCTACATCAGAACAACCGATGTTACCGGAGAAGCCGTTTTGCCGGAAGGCGTTGAAATGGTTATGCCGGGCGACACCGTAAATTTGACGGTTAAGCTTATAGCGCCGGTTGCTTTGGAAGAAAAACAAAGGTTCGCTATTCGCGAAGGCGGAAAGACGGTTGGCGCTGGTTCAGTAACAAAAATCTTAAAATAAAAATATAAAATAGCACATTGGACATGGCCAAAAAAAAGGAAGAATTAGAACAAGGCAAAATAAGGTTGCGGGTTAAATCGTACGACCACAAGCTGATAGACAATTCTTTAAAGCAGATTATAGACATCGCTTTGAGGAATGGCGCGGAAGTGGTTGGTCCGATTCCTTTGCCGACCGAATTTAAAAAGTATACGGTTAACCGTTCAACTTTCGTTCATAAAAATTCCCGCGAGCAATTCGAACTTCGTGTCCATAAGCGTTTAATAGATATTTTGACTCCGAGTCCGAAAATAATAGAAGCTTTGTCGAGTCTGACATTGCCGGCAGGAGTAGAAATCGAAATCAAAATGGCATAAAGCCAAAAAAAGATTCCCCGAACAGGGGAGTCTTTTTTATTTCGCATATTATTTCCTCTTCACCGCGCTCCGGCGTAAGTGAGTTCAGAAAATTTAATTTTCCCTTAACCCGCTTCGCCCCGTCCAGCGCGGGGCTCGCTAGTCCTCGCGACGGCGAGATTTTATTGGTCGCTTCGCTTCCGAATTATAATAAAACCACCAAGCTCGCCTGCTGCGGGGTTTCGGAGAAAACAAAATTTTCTTCTCAAAATACAGAATAAACCTTTTTCATAGCCAGCATTTTGGAGCGAGGTTATAAATTGATGAGCGAAAGGGAAAAAAGCGGGAAAATTGCGTTGTTTGAATCCCGAAGCGTAGCGAAGGTTGAGTTCGCTATTTTCCGTCGGTTTTTTACTTTGAGCGAATACAATTTATCCGAGCGGAAAACGCTGGCGGGAAAAGATTTATTTGAATGGGGTTGACAAATGCCATTTCTTTGAGTATAATGTAGCCAGTGAGTGTGAATTTTCCTTGTTGCCAAGACGCAAGTCGCGGCAAAATTCAAGGAATATTTATCCAGTCCCCCCGCGAAAGCGGGGGGTTTTTGTTGTTGCGAAAATTAGGCAAATACAGCATAATTATCTTGCGGCTGCAAGAGAGCACTCACTGCTTTTTATGCCTAAGTGGCCACGAGAGAGCACTCACTAAACAAAAAAACTGGAGGTCACCATCGTGGCCACTTAGGTAGTAAAAACTGGCGGCGTTCGCCGCCATTGCAGCCGCATAATGGAGACCTCGAAAAAGCCAATTGGCATTGACTTATTTTTTGCGATTTGCTATATTTAGCTTCAATATAATGTTGAGTTTTTCAGTTAAAAGTTTATAATCAGTTTTTAGGATTTAGCCCAAAATAATTAAAATTATTTGAGACAGCCGGCTAAACCTGGCTGTTTTAAATTGACTCGAGATGGCATTCATTTTAGGAAAAAAATTAAAAATGTCCCAAATTTGGAAAGATGAAAAAATCATTCCGGTGACGCTTGTTGAAGCCGGCCCGGTTACGGTTACCCAAATCAGAACAAAAGAAAAAGACGGTTATGAAGCCGTTCAGGTTGGTTTCGGAAATAAGAAGGAAAAGAACGTTAAAAAGCCCCAAAGAGGCCAATTTGGGAAGCTTGGAAATTTTCAATACGTAAAAGAATTCAAAGCTGATGGCGATTTTAACGTCGGAGACGTTTTAAACGTCAGCCAATTCAAAGAAGGCGATAAAATAAAAGTCAGCGGTTTGAATAAAGGCAGAGGATTTCAAGGCGGAGTAAAAAGACACGGCTTTAGCGGCGGTCCGAAGACTCACGGTCAGAAAAATCGTTTACGCGCTCCGGGTTCCATCGGTTCGACGGCTCCTCAAAGGGTTATGCCGGGCAGGAGAATGGCGGGCAGAATGGGCCAGGAAAGAATAACGGTTAAAAATTTGAAAGTCGCCGCGATAGACGAAAAAAAGAATATTTTAATGGTAAGAGGAGCCGTGCCCGGAATGAGAGGTACGTTGCTTGAAATAAAAATTTAAAAATATGAAAGTTGAAGTTTTTGATAAACAAAACAATAAGATTGGAGAAATCGATTTGCCGGAAAGAATTTTCGGATTGAAATGGAATGCTGACCTGGTTCACCAGGCGCTTATCGCGCAATTGGGAAACAGCCGCGAGCCGTTGGCGCATGCCAAAGGCAGGGGCGAAGTCCGGGGAGGAGGCAAAAAGCCGTGGAAACAAAAAGGCACGGGCCGCGCAAGGCACGGTTCAATCCGCTCGCCGATTTGGAAAGGCGGCGGCGTAACTTTCGGTCCAAACAAAGAAAGAAATTTCAGCAAGAAAATAAATGCCAAAATGAATCGTTTGGCGATTTTCACCGTTTTGTCGAGAAAAGTTAAGGATAATGATTTGAAAGTCGTTGAAAGTTTTGCTGCAGTGGCGGATAAAACGAAAGACTGGAATACTTTCTTGAAAGGCATGATTGATTTGAGGTCAAAAGCTTTGATAATTCCGACAGCGGAAAATAATATCAATAAAACGATTTCAAACATAAAAAATGTCAGTTCAATAAACCCGAAATCGTTGAACGTCCGCGATTTATTGAAGGCAAAAAACATAATTATTGAAAAACAAACGGTAAGCGATATAGAAAAACATTATAAATAAACATGGCGATTTCAACAGGAAAAAATAAAAATGGTTCGGTCATGCTGATAAAGCAGCCGTGGATTACCGAAAAAGCCGTTAATGCGGGCGCTTTAAGGAAATACGTTTTTATGGTTGATGATAAAGCCAACAAGCCCGAAGTTAAAAAGATGATAGAAAAAATTTATTCCGTTAAAGTCGCCGATGTGAATATTACGAACACCAAAGGAAAAACCAAAAGGCTCGGCAGAAGCATGGGCAAAACTTCAGGTTTTAAAAAAGCGATAATCACGCTTAAAGAAGGAAATACTATAGATATAATGCCAAAATAAATAAATTAGAGATATGAAAAAATACAGTCCTACAAGTCCATCAAGAAGAGCTATGACAACCGTTAACTACGGTGTTTTAAGTGGAGCCAAACCGCTCAAGAAATTATTAAAAAACTTGAAGAGCCATTCCGGAAGAAATAATCAGGGCAAGGTTACGATGAGGCATCAGGGCGGCGGAGTGAAACAGCTTTACAGAATGGTAGATTTCAAGCAGAATAAGTTAAACGTCCCCGCTAAAATTGAAGGATTGGAATATGATCCATATAGAACTTCTTTTATAGCCCGTCTTTTGTATAAAGATGGTGAAAGGAGTTATATTCTGGCTTCAAAGAATATGAAAGCCGGAGACGAAATAATAGCCGCTGAAAACGCGCCGTTGAAAGAAGGAAACAGATTAAGATTGAAAAATATTCCGGTTGGCTATTTTGTTTTTAACGTTGAAATAGACAGAAACAAAGGAGGACAAATGGCGAGGTCTGCCGGTTCTTACGCCGAAGTTTTGGCGCAGGAAAACGGATACACCAACCTGAAATTGTCTTCGGGAGAAGTCAGAAAACTTTCCTGGGAGAATTTCGCTTCTTTGGGACAAACTTCCAATTCAGACCATAATCTTACCGTTATCGGAAAAGCCGGCCGTTCAAGAATGATGGGTATCAGACCTACGGTTCGCGGTTCGGCTATGAATCCCGTCGATCATCCGTATGGAGGAGGCGAAGGAAGAGGACCGAGAGGCACCAAGAGGCCGAAGACGTTGTGGGGCAAGATTACTGGAGGAAGAAAAACGAGAAAGAAAAAGAAATGGTCAAATAAAATGATAATTAAACGCAGAGGTAAAAAAAGGTAAAAATAAAAAAACATGTCAAGATCATCAAAAAAAGGTCCGTATATAGATCCGAAGCTTTTAAAAAAAATGGCCGGGTTAAAGGCGGACGAAAAAAACACGGTGATTAAAACGTGGTCGCGCGATTCGGAAATTTCTCCGGAAATGGTTGGTTTCGTTTTCGGCGTCCACAACGGCAAAGATTTTATAACTGTCAGAGTCAGCGAAGAAATGATAGGCCACCGGCTCGGCGAATTTTCTCAGACGAGAAAGTTTGTAAGGCATGGAGGAAAGATTCAGAAAGAATTGGAAAAGAAAGCTGAAGATTCGCAGAAAAAATAAGATTATTTATGAAAACCCAAATTGCAAAACTGAATTATTTACGCATAGCGCCCCGTAAAACCAGGCTTGTTGCGAGCATGATAAAAGGATTATCGATAAACGAAGCGGAAGCCCAATTGCTGGTTAACCCTAAAAGGCCCAGCGACGCGGTTTTGAAATTGCTCCGTTCGGCGGTTGCCAATGCCAAAAATAATCAGAAGCTGGACCCGGAAAAACTTTTCGTGAAAGAAGTCAGAGTCGATAACGGACCGATGCTGAAAAGGTTTATGCCGAGAGCGATGGGCCGCGCCAGCGGAATAGAGAAAAAAAGCAGTCACATAACTTTGATTCTTGGCGAGGCGGAAAATTTGAAAGCGCCGCGCTTTAAAATAGCCAAAGTTGAAAAGGTTTCAAAGAGGGTTAAGGAAGAAATGGCTAAAAAGAGTAGGAAAGAAAAAGAAGAAAAGGAACACGAAAAAATAAAAGGAGCGGAACCGCAAAAGCAGGCCGAAAAGCCGGGCTTTACGAAAAAGTTCTTTAGGAGAAAATCAATATAAAAAATCATGGGAAATAAAATTAGGCCAAATTCATTAAGGACGGGAGTTATCAGAGGCTGGTCGGGAAATTGGTTCCCGAAAAGAAATAAATTCGGCGCTTCGCTCGAGGAAGACATTTTGATTAGAGAAATAATAAACGAAAAAATCGGCAATGCCGGCATCGATAATATTTTGATAGAAAAAGCCGGAGAAAATTACAGAGTGACCATTAAGGCCTCGCGTCCGGGAATAATCATCGGCCGCGGCGGAAAAGGAGTTGAAGATTTAACGAAACTTTTGGAAAGCAAATTGAGAAAAATAAGAAAAGAAAGAAAGAACGACGGAGTGATTTATTTGAATTTAAATATAGAAGAATTAAAGAGGCAGGATGTTTCGGCTAATGTTACCGCGCAAAACATCGCTTGGGATTTGGAAAAAAGAATTCCGTCTCGCCGGACTATTAAAAAATATTTGGACCAGGTAATGCAGAACAGAGACGTTCAAGGTGCGAAAATATTACTCAAAGGAAGATTGGACGGAGCTGAAATCGCTAGAGATCAGCATTTGGAAAAAGGAAAACTTCCGCTTCAGACGTTAAGGGCGAATATTGATTTCGGTACAGCAACGGCCCGGACGACTTTCGGAGCAATCGGAATAAAGGTTTGGATATATAAAGGAGACGTATTTCAAAAATAATTATGTTAATGCCTAAAAAAGTAAAACATAGAAAATGGCAGAAAGGACGATCAAAGACCAGGAAGGTTGAGACTCGCGGGACAAAATTGTCTTACGGTTCTTTTGGGCTGCAAGCTTTGGAAAACAGCTGGATTAATTCCCGCCAGATAGAAGCGGCGAGAAAAACCATCAGCAATTTCACCAAGAGGGGCGGAAAAATTTGGATAAGAATTTTCCCCGATAAGCCGATAACCAAGAGGCCGCCGGAAGTTACAATGGGCGGAGGAAAAGGAGCCGTGGAATATTATGTTTTCCCGGTTAAAGTCGGCAGAATGCTTTTTGAGCTCGACGGATTGCCGGAAGCGGAATCAAAACAAGCGTTGAAAAGAGCCGGTTATAAATTGCCGGTTAAGACCAGAATAATTTCAAAATCACAATGAAAGACAAAGAATTTCAACAAGTAAAAATAAAGCCGATAGAAGCCCTTAATAAGGACTTAGTTGATTACCGCGAAAAATTGAGGAAATTCAAGTTTGATTTGAGCCAGGGGAAGGTGAAAGATATCAAAGAAATCAAGAAAACGAAAAAAGCGGTTGCCAGAATATTAACGGTAATGAATCAAAAAGATTTAAATAAATAAAAACATGAAAAGGAATTTACAAGGAATAGTAGTTTCCGACAAAATGGAAAAAACAAGAGTAGTCGCCATCACGCGCTTGAAAAAGCATCCGCGCTACCTTAAGTACTACAAAGTTACCAAGAATTTTAAAGCCCATGACGAAAAGAATGAATATAAAACGGGTGATAAAGTTGTTATAGAAGAAACAAAACCGATGTCGAAGGATAAAAGGTGGGTAATAATTTCTAAGATTTAAATTTATGATACAAGAAAGAAGTATTTTAAAAGTTGCGGATAACAGCGGAGCGAAAATAGTCCGTTGTTTCAGAATCCTTGGAGGAACCAGACGGCGTTATGCTTCGGTCGGCGACATTGTTGTCGCTTCAGTTCAGAAAGCCGAACCGCGCAAAGCTTTAAAAAAGAAAGATATCGTCAGAGTGGTGGTAGTCAGACAAAGAAATCCGTTAAGGAGAAATGATGGTTCGTATATCCGTTTCGATGAAAATGCCGTTGTTGTCGTTGATAAAAAGGAACCGAAAGCGACTCGTATTTTCGGACCTATCCCGCGCGAAATAAAAGAAATGGGATATGAAAAAATAGCGACAATGGCGGAAGAAATAGTGTAAAAATTCATACAAACATGAAAATAAAAAAAGACGACAATATAAAAATAATCGCCGGTAAGGATAAAAACAAAACCGGAAAGATTCTGAAAGTCCTCATAAAAAAGGAAAGAGTTTTGATTGACGGCTTAAATCTTTATAAAAAACACGTTCGTCCGAAAAGACAAGGAGAGAAAGGAGAAACCGTTTTGGTTCCGAGGCCGATTAATATTTCAAACGTAATGCTGGTTTGCCCGGCTTGCGGCAGAGCGACAAGGACCGGTTTTACCGTAACCAAAGGAAAGAAAACAAGAATCTGCAAAAAATGCGGAGCAACTATATAAAAACATGGAAAAGAAAACAAAGAAAAACGATTTAAAAAATCCAAAAATAGAAAAAGTTGTCATTAACGTCGGCGTTGGAAGAATTTCCCAGCAACAGGAATTTGAGACCAAAATTTTGCCGGAAATAATAAGCAGCTTGTCTTTGATTGCCGGACAAAAGCCGGTTATTTGCAAATCCAACAAATCAATCGCCGGATTTAAATTAAGAGCGGGCCAAACAGTGGGCTTGAAAGTCACTTTAAGACGCCAAAAAATGCGAGATTTTGTGGCAAAATTGGTAAATATCGCTTTACCGCGCGTCCGCGATTTCCAGGGAATCAGTCTGAAAAACATCGATAAAAACGGAGGTCTGACGATAGGCATGAAAGAGCATATTGTTTTTCCGGAAATAGATTCTGAACTCTCAAAGTTTGACTTCGGTATGGAAATAAGTATTGTAAGTAGTGCGAAAAACAAGGAAGACGCGATAAATTTATACAAGTCGATTGGAATTCCGTTTAAGAAATCATAAATAACATGGCAAAAGAATCAGTAATCGCGAGAGCGAAAAAAAAACCGAAATACTCAACCCGCATCAGCAGGCGCTGCTTTAAGTGCGGCCGCAAAAGGGGATATTTGAGGGATTTTGAATTATGCAGAATTTGTTTCAGGGAATTGGCTTCACGCGGAGAAATACCCGGAATAACAAAGTCATCGTGGTAATATAAATATGTATATAGATTTATTGACTAAAATTAAAAATGCCCAAGCCGTCAAGAAAGAAATCGCCAAGTCGGCGTTTTCGAAAATGGACGAGCAAGTATTGGAAATTCTTTTGGCAAAGGGTTATATTTCGGGCTTTGAAAAAAAGGGTAAAGGCGCCAAGCGCGTTTTTGATATTCAATTGAAATACGATAAAGACACTAATGACGGCGCCATCGCCGGAATAAAATTTATCAGCAAGCCTTCGCGTAAGATGTATATCGGCTATAAAGAAATAAGGCCGATAAAATCCGGCTATGGATTGATGGTACTTTCTACGCCCGATGGAGTTTTGGCCGGCGGAGAGGCGAAAAAGAAGAAAATTGGAGGAGAATTATTATTCGAGATTTGGTAAACATAAAATTATGTCAAAAATAGGAAAAAAACCCATAGTTGTTCCGGCAAGCGTTGAAGTTAAAATTGACGACGGCTTTTTATTTTTTAAAAGCTCAAACGGGAATATGAAATTGGAAGTGCCGCGCGGTATAAAAGCCGAACTGAAAGAAAATGAATTAACGTTTTCTCCGGAAAATAAATTGAGATTGACGCAAGCGCTTTGGGGTACGGCCAGAGCTTTGGCGAATAACGCCATAAACGGATTGTCTTCGGGATTTGAAAAAAGCTTGAAACTGGAAGGAGTCGGCTACAGGGCGGCAATGGAAGGCGAGGCTTTGGTTTTGAATTTGGGATTGTCTCATCCGATTAAATTTATTCCTCCGCAGGGAGTGAAAATTTCCGTTGATAAAAACGTAATTCAAGTTAAGGGTTATGACAAAGGAGCCGTAGGTCAATCAGCGGCCAAAATAAGAGCTTTCAAGAAACCGGAGCCGTATAAAGGCAAGGGAATCAGATACAGCGATGAAATTATCCGTAGAAAAGCCGGTAAGAAAGTCGCCGGAACGGCAAAATAATATAATTTAAAATATGAAAAAAAGAAAAGCTTTAAACGAAATAAAGGATAGAAGGAAGAAAAGAACAAGGGCGAGATTGTCCGGTTCTTTGGAGCGCCCCCGCTTTTCGGTTTTCAGGAGCAATAGCTATACTTACGTTCAAATAATAGATGATGAAAATGGAAAGACTTTGGCAAGCGCTTCGACTATGGAATTGAAAAAACAGGCAAAAGCGCCGGGAAAAGAATTGGCGGCAAAACTTGGAGAGCTTATTGCCAAAAAAGCGGTTGAAAAGGGAATCAAGAAAGTCGTTTTTGACAGGGGAAGTTATAATTATCACGGCCGGGTTCAAGCAGTTGCCGATGCCGCGAGAAAAGGCGGTCTTGAATTCTAATTATCCAATTATCTAATTAACTAATTATCTAACATGTATAAAGGACAAGTAAAACCTAAAAGTGAATTTAAAGAAAAAGTTTTGGATATGCGCCGCGTAACACGCGTTGTTGCCGGTGGTAAAAGATTCCGCTTCCGCGCGACCGTTGTTATTGGCGACGAGAAAGGAAGAGTCGGAGTCGGAATAGCCAAAGGATTGGACGTCGCTCAAGCGGTGGAAAAAGCGAAATTAAACGCCAAAAAAGGATTGGTAACAATTACGTTAAAAGACAGAACGGTTGCGCATGAAATCGACGCTAAATTCAGCGCGGCGAGAGTTGTTATCAAGCCAGCGAAGAACGGACACGGTCTTAAGGCCGGAGGAGCGGTTCGCGTGGTTTTGCTTTTGGCCGGAGTTAAAGACGCCACGGCGAAATGCACGGGCAGGACTAAAAATAAATTAACAAACGCTTTAGCGGCAATGGAAGCGTTGAAAAATTTAAAAACTAAAAATTAAAACTATGCAACTTCATGAATTAAAATCAAAATCTAAATCTAAAGCCCGTCAGCGAATTGGCAGGGGAGGCAAAAGAGGCACTTATTCGGGAAAAGGACAAAAAGGCCAGAAATCCCGTTCGGGTCACGTAATCAGACCGGCGGAAAGAGATTTAATCCAGCGCTTGCCGAAACTCCGCGGTTTCAGATTTAAACCCTTAAAAGAAAAGCCGGTTGTTTTGAATTTGGGCTTTTTGACCTCGAAAATAAAAAGCGGCATAATTAACAGAGATGCCCTGATTGCCGCCGGTTTGATAAGTAAAAATGAAAAGAATATAAAAATCGTCGGCCAAAAAAAAGAAGGCGGGTCGATGAAAGCAATTGAAATTAGCGGTCTTAAAGTCTCGAAGAAATTAAAAGACGAGATAGAAAAAGCCGGAGGCAAAGTGGGTTAATTAAAATAATGAATAAATTAGTACAACTTTTTAAAATCTCCGACCTTAGAAAAAAAATCTTAATGGTCGGGCTTTTGCTCGCGGCGACAAGAGTTTTGTCGGCGATCCCTATTCCTTCGGTGGACGCTTTTAAAATGAAAGAATTTTTGGCCTCAAGCCAATTATTCGGTTTTGTTAATCTTTTTTCCGGAGGCGGTTTAAGCAGTCTTTCAATAGTTATGATAGGCGTGGCGCCTTATATTACGGCGACCATCATCATGCAGCTTTTGACAATGATTTTTCCGAAATTGAAAGAAATGTATTACGAAGAGGGAGCGGCTGGGAAAGCGAAGTTTAATCGCTGGTCGCGCTATATTACGGTTCCTTTGGCCGGGCTTCAGGCTTACGGATTTTTGAATATTTTGGTTTCTCAAGGCGTTATTTCTCAAATGGGACTGTTTGATTTGATTAAAAACGTCGTTATCGTTTCAGCCGGGTCAATGGTTTTAGTTTGGCTTGGCGAATTGATTACTGAATATAAAATAGGTAACGGCATTTCCTTGATAATTTTTGCCGGTATAGTTGCCAGTCTTCCCGCGACTATCGGCCAGGCTTTCTTTTCTTATACCGCCGAAACTTTGCCGACGTATTTGATTTTCGCGATTCTGGCGGTTTTGGTAATTGCCGGAGTGGTTTTTGTAAACGAAGGCGAAAGGAAAATTCCGATAGCTTACGCCAAAAGAGTAAGAGGAATGAAAATGTATGGCGGCGCTTCAAGTTATCTGCCGCTTAAAGTAAACCAAGCTGGAGTTATTCCGATAATTTTCGCCATTTCCATTTTGCTTTTTCCGCAGTTTATAGCGCAAGCGGTGGCGATTTTTTCTAAAAGCTTGTCGCTTACGCTTACGGACTGGGTTAATTATGTTTTTAATAACCAGTATCTTTACAGCGCTTTTTACTTCTTTTTGGTTGTGGTTTTTACCTATTTTTATACCGCGGTTACCTTCGATCCGAAGGAAATATCGAAAAATCTCCAGCGTTCTGGTGGGTTCGTCGCGGGCATAAGACCGGGCGAGTCAACTACCGGTTTTCTTTCAAAAATAATCAACAGATTGACTCTTTCGGGCGCTTTATTTTTGGGAGTAATAGCGATTTTGCCGAATCTTACTCAAATGGCGACAGGCATCAAAATTTTGACAATCGGCGGCACCGCGCTCTTGATTGTCGTTTCGGTCGCTCTTGAAACAATCAGGCAAATCAATTCTCAATTGATAATGAGAGAATACGAGGAAATTTAATTGATAATCGAAAATTTATGAAGGCTATTATAGTTATGGGTCCGCAGGGTTCGGGCAAAGGAACTCAAGCGGAACTCTTAGCTAAAAAATTAGATCTCTTTCACTTTGACAGCGGCCAGTATTTGAGGGCGGTTCTTTACGATCCGGCGTCCAAAAATGACAAAGTAATCCAGAGGGAGCGTAAACTTAACGAGGCTGGAATTTTAAACACTCCGTCGTGGATTTTAAAAATATTTTCCCAGATTGTTAAAAAAACAGCCGCGCTTAAAAAGGGAATTGTTTTAAGCGGTTCCCCCCGGACTATTTACGAAGCTTTTGGTTATAATCAGGGTGAAAATAAAAAAAATAAGACCGGCTTAATGGATGTTTTAAGTAAATCTTATGGGAAAGAAAATGTTTTTACGTTCGTATTGGATATTCCACTAAAAGAATCGCTTAAAAGAACAAGCGGCAGGCTGACTTGTTCCGTTTGTAAAAGTCCGTTTATGGTCCAGAAATATAAAATGGATTCTTGTCCGTTTTGCGGAGGCGAGCTGGTAAGACGTAAAGACGATAATAAAGAGGGCATTATGAAAAGACTGGAAGAATACAAAAATCGTACAACGCCGATTTTGACTGAACTTAGAAAGAGAAAATATAAAATTATTAAAATAGACGGCACTCCTTTGCCTTATAAAATTCATAAAGCGATTATTGGCAAGGTAAAATAATTTTAATGGCAAATCTTATAAAATCTCCAAAAGAAATAAAAAATATTGCCGTTGCCGGCAAAATTTTGGCGAAAATCCTTAAAGTTTTGGAGAAAGAAGCCAAGATAGGCGTTTCTTTAAAACAACTGGATAATCTTGCCTATCAATTATCAAAAAAGAACGGCGTTCAGCCGGCTTTTTTGGGCTATCGGCCCGACGCCGCTTATAAGCCTTTTGGCGCTTCAATTTGCGCTTCGTTAAACGACGTTATCGTTCATGGCTTGCCGAATAATTACAAACTCCGTTCCGGAGATATTTTAAAAATTGATTTTGGCGTTGAGTATCGCGAAGGCGGAAAAAGTTTTTTCGCGGATTCGGCAACAACCGTCGGTTTGGGGAAAATTTCGAAAGATGCCGGAATTTTAATAAAAGCGACAAAAACAGCACTTGAAAAAGCGGTTAAAGCCGCCAAGCCCGGCAATACGTTGGGAGATATCGGTTATGCCATTGAAAGATTGGCGCGGGAAAATAAATTAAGCGTGTTAAAAGAATTAACGGGTCATGGCACCGGCTTGGCCCTGCATGAAGACCCAATAATTTATAATTTCGGCGATAAAGGCAAGGGGATGGTTTTAAAACCCGGAATGGTTTTAGCCATTGAACCGATGCTTTCAACAGGCTCATGGGAAATCATTCAAAGGCCCGATGAAAGCTGGGCAACGGCCGACGGCGGCTTATCGGCTCATTTTGAGCACACATTGGTAATCATTGAAAGGGGACAGAAAGTATTGACGTAAATTTAATTAAGTTTAAAATTATTAAACATGAAAATACATTTATCCGTAATTATTCCGGCGTATAACGAGGCAAAGAGAATATCTCCGGCCTTAATTGATATAGATAAATATTTTAAAAACGTGGATTACGACTACGAAATTATCGTTGTCGATAATAATTCGACCGATGCCACAAAAGAAGTCATTGAAAGACTTTCTCATATTATTAAGAATTTAAGAATGATTGAATGCAAAACTCCGGGCAAAGGCGCGGCGGTTCAAGCGGGCATGCTTAACGCCAAAGGTGAATACAGATTATTCATAGATGCGGATGGTGCCATTAAAATAGACCACCTTGATAAATTCTGGCCGTATTTAAAACAGGGTTACGATATTGTTATTGGCTCAATAGAATTAAAAGACGCGAAAATAGTGGAACATGACGCGGGGTACCGCAGATTACTCGGTAAACTGGCGAAATATTTGATAAGAGCTTTGACTATTTGGGAAATTCATGACACCCAAAGAGCATTCAAACTTTTTCCGGCAGAAGCCGCCGAAAAAATATTTTCCCGCCAAACGGTTATGAAGTGGCTGTTTGATATAGAAATTCTGATTCTTGCCAAAAAAATGGGGTACAAGATAAAAGAAATTCCGGTCACCTGGATAAATCCGGCGGAGAGTAAAGTGGTTTTTGCGGATTACTTTCGCTCACTGAAAGAGCTTTTCAAAATAAAATGGAGATTAATAACGGGAAAATATAATATATGAAAACTTATTTAACAAAAGAACGCTACGAAGAATTAAAAGCTGAACTTCAACGGCTCAAAATTGAAGGTAGAATGGAAATCGCCGACCGCCTTAAAAAATCGAAAGATTACGGCGATTTGAGTGAGAATTCGGAATATTCGGATGCCAAAGACGCGCAGGCAAAATTGGAAGCTAAAATTTTTGATATTGAAGAATCGCTCAAGGAAGCGGTTATAATTAAGAAAAGCGCGAATAGGGATATTGCCGGCGTTGGCTCGACGGTTGAGGCTCAAAAAGGCATGAAAATCGTTGTTTATACAATTGTGGGCTCAAACGAGTCGAAACCCGAGGATAACCTGATTTCGAACGAATCGCCCCTGGGAAGGGCATTTTTAGGCCGAAAAGCGGGCGATATGGTGGAAATGGATGCTCCTTCGGGCAAAATAAAGTATAAAATACTTAAAGTAACCTAAACTATGTTAGACGTTAATTTAATCCGCCAAAATCCGGAAATCGTCAAAGAGGGAATAAAAAAGAAGAATTACCCCCCGTCTTTGGTTGATGAATTTTTGGCAGTAGACGAGGAATGGCGGAAATTAACCGAAGAGACGGACGGACTGCGCTCCCAACAAAAAAAACTTTCCGAGGAAAGAAAAATAGAAGAGGCAAAATCTTTAAAGGGGAAAATCCAATCTTTGGAGGAAAGTTTGCGTTCCGTTGAAGAAAAAAGAAAGCAACTTTTAAATAAGTTTCCGAATCTTCCTTTTGAAGACGTTCCGGTGGGAAAAGACGATTCCGGAAACGTTGTTTTAAAAGTTGTCGGCGATTTGCCGAAGTGGGATTTTGCGCCGAAAGATTACATGGAACTCGGCCAGAATCTCGGTATCATCGATACTGAAACAGCTTCAAAAACGAGCGGCAGCCGATTTGGTTATCTTAAAGGCGGAGCGGCAATGCTGGAATTCGCTCTGATTAAACTGGCGATGGAAAAGGCGATGAATAAGGGTTTTGTCCCGGTTGTGCCACCGGTAATGATAAAAAGCGAAATGATGAAAGCGATGGGTTATGTCGATCGCCGCGAAGATCAGGACGAAACTTATTTTTTGGATAAAGACGATTTGTATTTGGTAGGCACTTCCGAGCAATCAATCGGGCCGATGCATAGCGGAGAAATTTTTGATGAAAAAGATTTGCCGAAAAGATACGTCGGTTTTTCAACCTGTTTCAGGCGTGAAGCCGGTTCATACGGAAAAGACACAAAAGGTATTTTAAGAGTCCATCAGTTCGATAAAATCGAGATGTTCAGTTTTTGCAATCCGGAAAACTCCAAAGAAGAGCACGAATTGATTTTAAGCATTGAAGAAGAGCTTATGCAGGCGCTTAAATTGCCGTATCACGTTTTGAGGATTTGCACTGGCGATTTGGGTTCTCCGGCAGCGGCGAAATACGACGTCGAAACCTGGGTTCCGAGCGAAAATAAATACCGCGAAACTCATTCAACTTCAAATTGCACGGACTTCCAGGCAAGAAGGCTGAATATACGCTATAAAGACAAACAGCAGGGGAATAAATTCATCCATACGCTTAACGGCACGGCTTTTGCCATCGGCAGAATGATTATTGCCATTATCGAAAACTACCAGCAAAAAGACGGCTCAATCTTGGTTCCCGAAGTTTTGCGGGAATATGTGGGAGTGGATAGGATAAAATAAACAACTTTAAAATTTAAAATGACTCCCCATACCTATATCAATTTTGATAAAAAATATAAAAAGGAAGACCAAAAATTTAGGAAGTATAAAATTATCGCCGCAGTGGCGGGTTTTTTGATTTTACTTGGCGGATTTTTTTATGCGGTTGTTTATTCACCCTTATTCCAAGTAATAAAGATTAACGTTGATAATCCGTTGGTTGACGGTGATTTTGCGAATAATTTGAAAGATTTTTTCGTAAATCAGTCTAAATTCACCAAATTTCTTGGTCCGGATAATATTTTAATTTGGAATGGAAATAAATTGGAGAAATTTGAAAAAGATCCGGAGATCGCCGAGATAAGCCTTAAAAAAGATTACGCGGAAAGGACGATAGAGATTAACGTTAAATTACGGGAAAGATTCGGAGTGTGGTGCCAAAATAGCCAACAAGTGAATACCTCAAGCACCGAACAGCAAGTGGCAGAGTCTTGTTGGTGGTTTGATAAAGACGGCGTTCTTTTTGCAGCAGCGCCGGAACTTGAAGGAAATGCAATAAACAAGGTTGATGATTTTTCCGGCAGAGATTTGATGTTAGGTGGTTCGGCACTCGATGAAAGATTTATTTCTAATTTAACCGGAATTTTCGGGGTTTTGGAAAAATCCGGTCTTGGCATACGGGCTTTAAAACTGGAAAATCTTGCTCTTCAGGAAATTGTTTTCGATCAGCCACAAACCTCTTTACCGAAAATATATTTTAGTTTGCGGGAAAATCCGGAATTTACTCTGGCGGCGATTAACGACTTAAAAAAAATCGGCCTGGAAAAAATAGCCTATATCGATTTAAGAGTGGGGAATAGGGTGTACTACAAGCTTAGATAATTGGTGAATTGGTGAATTAGTTTTAAAACCAATTACCAAATTATCTAATTAACTAATTATCCAATAAGCTTACTTAGTCGCGTTATATATCGCCTGAATTTCGGCGGCTGAAAGCGCGCGGTTGTAAATGCGAACGTCGTCAATAAAGCCCGAAAAATAGGCAGATGATGAATGTAGACATCCAGCATACCAATTTAAAAAAGTGGCCGAAAAAGGCGTTGTATGATTTCCTGAATTAACCTGAACGCCATTTAGAAAAACATATAATTTTTGCGAATCGCCCTTGCCAACAATATAATTCCATTGATTAGGAATAACAGTTCCTCCGGTTATAGCTCCTGTTTGTGCTCTGGTTAAAATAATCGCTCCTGAATTTACACCCAAATAATCATCTTTAAGGGCTTGTCGTCCAATTGCCGCTCCACTTGTAACAGATGTTGGATATATCCAGACAGACCACGTAAAATTATATGTGTTTGAAAGTGGTATTGGTTCTCTATTTGTGCCAACTCTTTGAGTTGTTCCGTTAAAACTTAGCGCATAACTTCCGACTTTGCCTGTTGTATATGCAGGCCCATTCGTAAGAGTCCCATTATTTCCATTCCCACTCGAATCATATGCGGTAGTTCCGGAACCTTCATCAAACTTCCAATAGCCTACAAGTCCCATATCTCTCAATCCGGGAGTAAGAGACACATTAGTGCCGATAGAATAGACTCCGGGATAAGCATCGCCGTCTTTTATCGCAATATCTTGGTATTTAGTAGTTTCAAATAAAGCGGTTAAGCTCCAAGAGCCTCCCGTGACATATGTATAGTAATTTCCGGTACTTGTGGTATTTATAGGGTCTGCAGGCAAAGAACTCAAAGGATTGGTAAATGAAATATCGGAGAAATGAACCGGTATCCATCCCGTGCCATCGGTTTTTCTGTAGTTTGTTGAGTTGGAACAAGCATAACTCCAGCCTGTAGGTAGAATAGGAAGTCCTAAATTGGCGCAGGTAGCCGAAGAATCGGGAATAGAGACGTATACTGTGTTTATAGAACCTATACTTGTGCCTCCATCGGCTTGATACAATCCTATAGCGCTATGAATTGTCTGCAGGTCCGACATTCTTGTTGAATCTCTGGCTGATCTCATCTGTTCTGCCGGATTTATCGTTATTACCACTACTGCGGACAATATGGCTAAGACTGCGATGACTATGACAAGTTCAATTAATGTGAAGGAGTTAGGCCTGCTAATATTTCTCATTGCTTACAATTTATAAATAAATATCGAAGTTCCCGCTTTATAGTCGGGTTGATAAGGATTTTTAATTTTTTGGAGCCATTGATATTCGTCTTCCGGATTTCGCTGCTGGCCTGGAACGAGTTTGCCTAAATTATTTTGGAGATTATTTATTGAAACCGCGAGCCAATGAATGCCGACATCGGCCGGATTGCCCTTGGAAGATCTCCAATCTTCAAATTTATCATCTAAATAATAACTCGGGCTTCCTCCGCCAAAATATTCAACCGCGATTTTATCTACTTCTTGCGCCGCGACAAAATTTTTGAGTTTAATCAAATCTTGTCCCCAGTCGTAGTTTGAATCGGTTACGTATTGATAACCGTTTTTAGTTCCGCCGCCTAATTCGTTAAAGAATGAAAGAAAATTTGGAGCGACAAGCAAAGTTTCGGCAAAATACCAAATGACGATCGCGCCGACAAAAACTCCTTTAATGGAAATTTTCAAAATATCGTTTTTAAAACTTTTAATTTTCGATTCAAAGCCTTCTCTTTGGTTTGAGCTGCCGTTATTAAACCATCTTTTGATTCCCGACGCGGCCAAAATGTAAATAAAAGGCAGAGTTGGAAGAATATGCCGGACGCCGATATTTAACGGGCTTTTCATGCTATAAGCCCAATAAAATATTACAAAAAATATCATTGAGAACTCGGCAAAATGCGTGCTTAGATAATTCAAAAAATTAATTTTGATACTTGATACTTGATACTTGATACTTTTGAAAATGTGCCAAATAGACACTATAAACGACAGAGCTATTAAAATTAATGAAGCGATTTGCTCTTTTAGCGCGAAAACAACGGGGAAGTAATACCACCAGCCTGCGGCTGAAACTTCGCCTAAGAAATAAGACGTGTTTCCTCCCGATGAGCGTTGAAACACCATCAAAACTCCAAGTATGTATTCTCCAAGCGGCCGCAGAATTTTATTCCCCGCCATCATAATATTTAAATCGGCTATACATCTTATTCCTTTGCAGTTTTGTAACCCCCCGTCATTTCCGCCGGCGAAAGAAGTAAGTGTGAATTGGGTGTCTAAAATTTGTTTTTCAATGGGGTAATTCATGGTAAAGAGGAAATAAACGCCATAAACCAAAACATAGCCGATTATGAAAATAACTCCGGTCGCGAAAATATATTTCAACAGAGAAATGAATTTTTTCTCGCGCAAGACGAAAAGCGAAAAAATTATAATTAGAATTCCGAAAAAGGGGACGAGCAGAACGGCGGAAAATTTCATAAGTTGGGCGATGCCAAAAGCTATTCCCGCCCAAACAAAATTCTTTTTATTCGTGTTTAAGAGAAATTTTACAAAATAATAAGTCGCCGCGAATATTCCCAGTGCCGCGCCCAAATCGGTCGTTACATAGTGACCGTGAGCCAGAACCGTGGGCGACATGGCGAAAAGAAAAGTCGGTAAAAGCGCCCACCAGCGGCCGATCAATTCCTTGGACCAGATAAAAATAAATAGTATTAAAATAAGCGTTAATAATATTGGTCCAAAACGGGAAGTTTGGACTATTTGGTCGGCGTTATTGTCTGATTCGTAAAGGAATTGCGTTCCGGCCGCCCACTGGCCGTTAACATCGCTTTGCCACGCGGATTTATCGGTTGGGAAATTGAGATTTTCAAAAAGTAGCGGCAGAGCGGCTATGACTTTAATCAGTGGGGGATGCTCGGGGTTCAAACGGTAATCAAAATATTTTACATAACCGTAGCCTGCCGGAATATGCGCGAGTTCGTCCATAATCGCGGATTCTTGGCTTGAAGAATAAAGCATTAAACTGAAAGAAGACGCTATAATCAGAAAAGTAAAAGCCCATGGGAAAATTTTATTAATATTTATCATAAGGTCGCAAATTAATTAATATTTTTATTTAATAAATCAAATTTCAATAAAATTCTATAAAAATTCTTTTAAAAAGTTATTAACATTTTAAGTATAACAAATTTGTTGTAAAATTAGAATATAGGTAAGTTGATAAGTTAAAAATTAAATTAATCTTAAAGGTCGAAAAATTAATTAATAAAAAATAAAATGGTTAAGAAAAAAGTAAAAAAAGCGTCAAAAAAAGTGAAGAAGGTAGCAAGAAAACCTTCTAAAAAGAAAGTGACCAAGAAAACAAAAAGGGCGGCTAAGAAAAAGAGCCGCAGATAATGTATTTAAACCCGCTTTGGACCAAGCATTCGGAGGCTAAGATGAGATTTCATGGCTTATCTAAGCAAAGGGTAAGGCGGGTTTTAAATTCTCCAAAAAGAATTGAAACCGGCATAGCGCCGAATACGGTCGCGATGATGCAGGTTGCCGGAAGTAAAAAACACCCACATGAAATATGGGTGATGTTGCAAAAAAAGGCTAAGCAGACAAAAATAATTTCCGCCTGGCGGTATCCCGGGACAACCAAGCCCGGAGAACCATTGCCGGCGGAAATTATTTCGGAGATGGAGGAATCTTTACTTTAAGTCGTAGCGTCTGGTGGGGTCTTCAAGATTTGCCTTTCTTTCATCTATTGCTTCTTTTTTGGTCATAACAACTCCATCGGGACCGATTTGAAAATCTCTTTTTTCTTCAGCCGGCGCCGCTTGTTGTCCTGCTTCGGGTTTTTCTCCTTTACTAAATATTTCTTTAAACATTTTTATAATTAAAATCTAATTTGTCTTGCGACCTTGATTTATAATTGACATAATAATACCATAAAACCATGAAACTTTCAATAGGGATAGTGGGTTTGCCGAACGTCGGTAAATCCTTGCTTTTTAAAACACTTACAAAACAGGAAATAAACGTCGCCAATTATCCTTTTGCTACCATAGACCCGAACGTGGGTGTGGTTGCGGTTCCCGATGAGCGGCTGGATAAACTGACAAAACTCAGTAAATCAAAGAAAACCATTCCGGCAGTGGTTGAATTTTACGATATCGCCGGATTAGTTAGGGGCGCTTACAAAGGCGAAGGGCTTGGGAATCAATTTCTTTCGCACATCCGCGATGTTGCCGCGATTGTCGAAGTCGTGCGATGTTTTGAATCTGCGGAAATAATTCACGTTGAAGAAAAAGTTAATCCGATAAGGGATTTAGAAACGATAAACGCCGAACTGATTTTTAAAGATTTGGACGGCGTTGAAAAACGGCTTGCTAAACTTGAAGGCGAGGCAAGAAGTGGAGACAAACAAAAAGCCAAAGATTTTGAGATTTTGAAAAAAATTCGTGAAGAATTAAACAACGGAAATTTGCTTTTTAAACTGGATAAAGAATTGCTTAACGAGCCGATAGTAAAAGAAATGAATTTATTGGCCGCCAAGCCGCAGATATATTTATTAAACGGCGCGCCCGAAGACGTAAGCGATGAACTTAAAGCGCGGATAAAATCTTTGGGAGCGGATTATTTAATAATTAATCTGGCGGAAGCGGATTCAGACAGTATAAATAAACTGATTCAAAAAGCGTATGAAATACTGGATTTGATAAGTTTTTTGACTACCGGAGAAGACGAGACTCGCGCCTGGACAATCAGAAGGGGAGCAAAAGCTCCGGAAGCGGCCGGTGAAATTCATACCGATTTTGAGAAAAAATTCATTCGCGCCGAGACCGTAAATTGGCAAAAACTTATTGAGGCCGGTTCATGGACCGCGGCTAAACAAAAAGGCTGGCTAAGATTGGAAGGCAAAGACTATGTCGTTCAAGATGGAGACGTGCTTGAAATCCGGCACGGATAAGATTTTAGTCGCATATTATTTCCTCATTAAGGTGCTATGACGCGTCATAGTGCTATGCTATAGCATAGCACTTGAAAAATGGCACCTTTTATCTCTTAATGGAGAATTTATTTATACTATTCCGAAATAAGTTTATAGCTTTTAGGAAAGAGTTTTTTTGAAATCTCAAAAATAGAATAAGTTATGAAAAACGCAGCGGCGACATCAATGGAATAGTGGTAATGGCCGAGCAGAACCAGTATGCCGAAAATGATTGAAATCGCGATAAAGGTTATTCTTAGGCGGAATTGTTTCCAAAAAATCAGCGCCATTAAAAACGGCATTCCCGTGTGTCCCGAAAAGAAAAGGTCTCCACCGAAAAATACTTTGCCGATAAGCCGGCTGTCCGGAAGTGGAGCGAGTTCGGGATACAAGCCGATATGAGTAAGTGTGATAAAAATAGAACGGATTAAAATAAATAAAGCGATTGACTTAAGAGTAAAAGGAAAATATTTAGGTTCACAAAGAAGAACAATAAAGCCGAAAATAAAAATCGTTACGCCGCCATAAACGAATAAATCGCCGACATTCATAACGGGGATATTATCTAAAATAAGGTCGGCTACTCCATTGCTGGCTTTTCTGGTGGCGAAAACGCTCGCGCCGTAGTTTATAAAAAAACTTGTGATTAAAAAAATTGCGCCGAAGGCGGTTGAGTTAATAAATTCTTTTTGTGTCCACTGATTTTTATGTTTGGCAATTAAATCACGAATCATAGTTTAAATAATACAAATTTTTTCGGCTTAAATCAAGTTTGACAAATAGGGGATTTTGTTTTAATATAGCTGGAAAAGCAGTTCACTAAAAAATCCATACAGGAAGGAGATTTAGACAATGGAAGGTATCTATGAGTTTTTGTATTGGTGCCCAATGTGGGCGGTTGCGGGCGCGTTGTATTTCTTGGTTATCGGCATCCTTTTTATTATCCGTGACTGGCAGGAAGGGTTGCCGTATAACATTTCCGTGGCGTCGCAGCAGGGTGATTTAGCTCTGATTGTGGCGATTCTCATCGGCGTGGAAATCCTGAAACGGCAACAATCGTTGCCGGAGTGGATGGGGACAAATTTTCAATTCATACTTTTCGCGGTGAGCGTTTCATTTGGTCTTTTATACCAACTCGTCGTTTTTTTTCTCGGCAATAAGTGGGGGACGGCTGCGGACGCTTTTCATAACATGTTCATCGCGCCGTTGCTCCTGTTTATGCTGGTTACCACAGTCCCAGTCACCGTGCTCTATGGCGTATGGTTTGAAAAAACATGTGTCATTTTTTGTCTACTTGTGTGGCTTTTGACCTTACTCTTTGATATCATAGACGGTCGCCTTCAGCAACCGGAGTGGCACGCGGACCATGGTATCGACTTGCCGCTTTGTCGTGTGCGGCGACGAGACCGGTTAGGCGCCTTATTGGGAGTGCCAAAGAATATTCCTTAGACTTACATATCGCATGCAGTCAATACGCCCGCCTTTTCTTCGGAAAAGGCGGTTTTTTATTTTTCCAAAAGTTTTTTATAAGTTTTCAATAATTTTTTGCTTAAAAACTTTATGTCTTCTTTTTCGGCGAGTTTTTGGGCGTTTTTGCTCAAGCGCTCGCGGAGAGATTTATCTTCTATTAGTATATCAAGATATTTTTTAACTTCGTCGTCGTTTTTGGCTATCAAGCAATTTTCATTGTGAATCAGCCAGCCGCGGTAAGTCGGAAGTTCTTTGACCAAGATTGGCAAGCCCGTGGCGGCCGCTTCCAATAAAACCATGCCCTGGTTTTCTCCCGATGAAAGGAAAATAAAAATATCAATCGCGTTAAAAGCCGCGCAAATATCGCCGCTGGAAACGTACCCCGTGAATTTAACGTTGTTTGGCAAAACTTTAGGCAGACCCTTTGCCATTAATTTGCTGTAAATTTTTCCGAACCAGATAAATTGTTGTTCCGGATGAGTTTCCGCTAGTTTGATGAATTTGTCGACGCCTTTTCTCGGTATTACCAATCCGACGCTTCCAATGACCAGTTTTTCGCAACCGAATTGTTTTTTGCCCTCTTCCTTTTTTTGGTGGTTTGCATAATAGATGGAGCAATCGACGCCGTTCGATTGGACGAATAATTTTTCGGCGGGCAGACCATAATTTTCAATTAAAAGATTTTTCGTGTATTCGCTCGGGCAAAAAATTAAATCAGCCTGGCCGTAGGCATAGGCCAGGTATTTTTTGGCGATTGGGAAAATCAGTTTGCCGAAGCGGAAAACTTCCGGAATTTCTTCGGCTACAACATGCGCCCAAATAATCACTTTTTTCCCTTGTCGCCGGGCTTTTTTTATAAGCCATAAAGATTTTAGCCACGGAGTGTTTATTTGTAAGATATCACAGGAGCCGTCCCACTTTTCGGTAAATGGAATATTTAGCGATTTAAGAGTGCGTCTCTGATTTTCGTAAGAAGCCAATAATCCTGTGCCGATGTTTTTATAAAGAATTCCGCCTAGAAAATAATAATATTCCAGATAAAGGCAGATTTTTACGTTTAAAGCGGGAATGCCGTTGTTTTGCGCGGTAAGACGGACAAGTTTATTTTTTATTTTTGGCAATTTTTTCATAAAAATCGATTAATTTATTCGTAATTTTTTCGTTGGAATATTCTTCGGCTTTTGCGCGGGATTCTTTACCGAATTTCGCGGCCAAACGGCTGTTGGAAAGAATTTTAAGCGCTTTTTCCGCCATATCTTTCGGATCATCGGTTTTGGCAAAAAAACCGTTTTTACCGTCTACCATAAGAGAGGGTTCCGACAGTCCTTTTTCTTTAACTACTACCAATGGCAATCCCGTTGCCATTGCCTCAAGGATCGCGAGAGGCATTACTTCATTTTTGCACGCAGTCATGTAAAGGTCGTTGGCCTGTATAATTTTTACGATATCTCCCTTAAAAGTATAATTATAAGGTCCGGTAAATATTACTTTTTCTTTCACTCCCAGTTCTTTGGCAAGTTTTTTTAATTTTTCTTCTTCCGGGCCGCCTCCCGCTATTACCAATGTCAGGTCGGGCATTTTTTTAAGCATTATGACAAACGCGCGAATTATTTGGTCTATGCTTTTTTCATAACTTACGCGTCCGATGTAGCAAATAGATTTTCCTTTGATTCCTAAGCTCTTTTTTATTTTTTCTTTCTCCTTTTTGCTTGAAACGGGGTTAAACGATTCAATATCTATCGAGTTTCGCAAAAGAACAACCTCACTTTTCAGCCCGCTTTTTTTTAAATCTTTTAGCATCTCATCCGACGGCGTTATTACGAAATCGCAGCGGTTATAAAATCCGGCAGTCAGTTTCCAGGAAAGTTTTTTCATCCAATCGTAATCGAGTTTTACATGCTTTAAATAGTGGTCGTAAAAAGTGTGATGCGTGCCTATAAATGGAACTTTTAAAATTTTGGCGGTGAATAATCCTTCGGTACCAACCAAAAGCGGAGTGTGAACGTGAATAACGTCCGGTTTGAATTTTCTTAGATAGGGCAGTGAAATGCCGAGCGGTATGGTAAAGCGTTCGCCCGGATAAACGAGCGCGGGCAAAGAAGGCAACCGGACTATTTTGAAATTATCCGATTGGGTAAAACGCGGGTCGTCACCGAAATTTTTAGCGACGGTAAATACCATTACTTTATGTCCGAGATCGGCCAGCATTTTGGCCGATTGATAGGCGACTTTGGCGACGCCGTTCGTCTGTGGAGGAAATGTATCGCTAAAAATGGCTATTTTCATATTAGATTAGTATGTAAAAAATCAAGGATAATTTCAATGGTTTCGTCTTGAGAATCCGTCCCGATGAAATGGCTCTTGCTTTTTGAGATAATAATTTTAGCTCCTTTGATTGTTTTTGCCATATCCTTAATTTCCGTTTTGGTGACAAAAAAATCTTTTTTACTCCAAACAATAACAGTGGGAATTTTTATCTTTTTAATCGATTCGCTGAAGTCAATGTCTGCCATACCCGAAATCATCCAGAAGTTTATTGATAATGGCATTGTCATAAAGCCGTGCCTTACAGATTCCCAATAACCTTCCGATTTTTTATGCTGGTAATAATAATAATTTTTTCTTTTTTGCCATATTAGCATTGCTGCCGCTAAATTAACCAAACCGGCGGCAACGGGACTTAAAAAATCAATTCCCCAGTATCTAAAAGGATTAACATGATTCACGCTTATTAAAATTAGTCCCTTTACGTTTTCGGGGTGTTTATCAATGTATTCAAGGGCGATTTGTCCGCCGAATGAATAACCCACCAGAACAAAATTATTGATATTTTCCTTTTTGATTATTTTATTTAAATCATCGGAAAAAACAGGCATTCGGTAAAGCTCTTTATTTTTTGATTTATCAGAAAATCCGTGTCCTCGTAAATCCGGCGCCAAAACGTTATATTTGCGTTCATGTAAAAATTTCATTGGCCCCTCCCAGGTTGTGTGGTTTGAAGAAAGGCCGTGGAGCAAAACCACAGTTGGCCTGCCCGGAAACGACATGTCGCAAAAATAAGCGATTTTTCCTTTGCCGGTTTCTGCCGATTTTTGTTCAAGATGACTATTGTTCATTTTTTTTGTTTTTTTGGCGATAGAAAAATATAAAAATAACAATAATGCCGATGCCTAGAGATGTGGCACTAAAAATTCCGAGAGCAGAATTTATATTGTCAATCGCTTCTCCAAAGAAATATCCCAATAAGAGCAAGCCAAAAGATTTGGCGAGCGTCGCTATCAGGTTAGCTGAAACAAATTTGTAAAAAGGCATTCTAACCAGGCCGGCGGCAACGAGAAAAATTCCACCAATACCTTGCGCCATTTTGCCGACAAAGAGAGTTCTTGTTCCGTGTTTTTCAAAATGTTTTTCTATTGGGACGACTTTTTCAATGGGAAAACCGATGTATCTACCCCATCTTTCCAAGAATTTCTCTCGCCCCCATCTGCCGATGGCATAATAAATTATGTCGCCACCTACGTCACCGAAAATTACTACCAGATAAGTTGTGACAAAATTCATGAGTCCAAGCGAGACAATAAAGCCGGCGATAACGGTAATTATCGGGCCTTCAACCACGACGACGGGTAATAAAAGAATGTATTTATACTGAATTAGAAGCTCTATTATTTGTTCAAGTGAAAAAAACATATGCGTTTATTATAAAACTTTTTGATTAATTATAATAGATATTTTGAATAATTATAAACAAGAAGTATAATATGAGTACATGAGAAACAAAATAATTTTCGGTGCGGTATTTGTTATTGTCGTAATTATAGCGGTAATAACTTTTTTGGGAATTAATAATAAACAGCCGGGCAACCAGGATAAAGCGGCGGTTTTTAATTGTACCGACGGAAAATCGATAACTGCCGTTTTCCATTTGCCCGATGATAAAAACGTTGACCTTGTTTTAAGTGATGGAAGAAAATTATCGATTCCGCGCGCGATTTCCGGCTCGGGCGCGAGGTATGCCAACGCGGATGAAAGTTTTGTTTTTTGGAACAAAGGCAACACCGCTTTTATCACCGAAAACGGGAAAACTACTTATCAAGATTGCGCGACAAATGATTCCGAAAGCAATTCCGCGCAAAATTATTCAACGGCGAAATATATCAGTGATAAATACGGCTTTGAAATAAGTTTTCCTTCAAATATCGTTCCCGAATATCAATTTAAACAGTATTATCATCTTTCCAATAATTGGCGCGCCGAAGCGTCTTCCGAGAGCAAAGGAGACGTTTTGTTTTCCATTCCGGTTTTTAGGGTGGACAATGGGGGAGTCGCCACGGGCAAACCCTATCCGCTTTATTTTGACGCGGAAGTGAGAATAGGCGCAAGCTCTGACCCGGCAGAAGTCGCCAATTGTTACAAGCCTGACCCGGGCTATGAGAATCAGCAAATAACGGACGTTCAAATAAATGGAGTTGATTTCAAGAAATTTGATTTTGGCGGCGCCGGAATGATGCAGTATCTTCAAGGAGTAAGTTATAGAATCGTCCGCGATAATGCTTGTTTGACAATAGAACAGATTAAAACCGGTTCAAGCTACAGAGACGACTCGATGCTTCCGGGAATTCCGGACGAACAGCTGAATGGCTATTACATAGAAGCGGGGAATATAATTCAAAGTTTAAAATTTAATTAATAAAAATAGGCAAATAAAAAACGCCGGATTTCGGCGTTTTTTATGTTATTTTTGGGGCTGAAGATAAGCTTTTACTTTTTCAACAAACTCGTCTAAAGAAGAGCCTTTTTTGATGAAATCGGTGGCGCCCATGTCTTTTGCGGCTTTAATGTCGGTTTCGGGCATATTGGGGTCGCTGAAAGCGGTCAAAAAAGCTATTTTTGAATCTTTTAGTTCCGGAATTTTTTTGAGTTCATAAAATAAATCGACTCCGTTCATAATTGGCATTTTAACGTCAAGCAGAATTAAATCGGGAATTTCTTTTTTGGCAACTTCAAGCCCTTCCACGCCGTTGGTAGCGGAAATAATTTTAAATCCGGCGGAATTCAATTTTGTCGTATAAATTTTTATGATTTCCGGTTCGTCGTCAACCATAAGTATTAATGGCGGGTTTTTCATATTTTCGTTTTTTAAGTTAATTATTTTAATGGGGGAATCAATCTATGCTAATGGCAGACTGATAGTGAAAATACTTCCTTTTTCCGGCTCGCTCTTCTCAAGTTTAATGGAGCCCTTCATGGATTCCATAAGTAATTTTCCGATATAAAGGCCCATGCCGCTTCCGTATTCTTTACTGTGCATGAATTGGCCGTTAACGGTTTGGAATTTTTGGAAAAGCAAACTTTGGTCTTCGGGTTTTATTCCCATACCGGTATCGGAAACCGAAAGTTTGACAGAATCTTTTTCTTTTAAGATTTCCACAGTCACTCCGCCTTTTTCGGTGTATTGTAGCGCGTTAGATACGAGATTGATTATTACTTGTTTTGTTCTTTCCCGGTCGGCGACAACGCGCGTTTCGGCGCGTTCGGGAGGTGAAAATTTAATGAATAAATTTTTAAAATCGGCTTGAGGTTTTAATGAATCTGTAACTTCTTTGGCGACTTCGGACAAATCGAAAGAATCGGAACGTAGTTTTATGTGGCCGCTTTCAATTATGGCCAAATCCAAAAAATCATTTATTATTCCAAGCAATCTTATACTGCTCTTGTTAATAGATTTTACCATTTCTTTTGAATCTCCGCCAGAATTTGTGTTGAGCGCGGGCGATTCAAGCAGCAACTCGCTGTTGCCCCGGATGATTGCAAGGGGAGTTCTGAGTTCATGGGCGGCAATGGTAACAAAAGAATTTCTGGCTTCGTCTAAAAGTTTTTCCTGCGTAATATCTTCGATTAATATGACTATTCCGGCAATTTTGGAAGCGGACATTACGGGCGTAAAAAACAATTTCAAAAACTTTGAACCGAATCTGACGTCATCGGTCATAACGATTTTTCCGCTTGACGCCGCTTTCTCGTAAAAAGACTTCAAATTTATCGAATTTTTCACTTTATTTTCTACTTCCTGAAAAGAGAACGGGTTTTTTTCTCCAAATTCGAATAAATGGCTGACGTATTCGTTTGACAGGAAAAGCTGATAATTGGCATCCAATAATATAAATCCTAACGGCAAACTATTAATAGAAGAGAGCAAGCGCGCCTTTTCAAGTTCAAGTTCGCCGTAAGAAGCGCCAAGCCTTTCAGCCATTAAATTAAGAGTTGTTGCCAATTGGCCTATTTCATTATTTGAAGAAATATCGGCCTTCGCGTTGAGATTTCCCTTGCCGATTTCAACGGCGGTATTGGTTAAAATTTCAATAGGCTTTGTTATTCTTTTTGAAAGATATGGCGTAATAATAATATTAATGGTAAGTCCTACTAGTGTTAAAAATATCGCCCAAAAAGAAGTATTTATTATCGGCGCATAAGCTTCCATTATCGGAACTTCTATTATTACTGCCCAGTCGGGTTGACCGAGTTGTTCCATTGTTGTCACAACATAATCGCCGGAAATTCCTCTTAAAATTTCCGCCTCTTCAATTATTCTTTCAGTCCCATTTACGAATTCGTTGACTTCTTCAAGGCTATCAGTTAAGTTTTCGCCTTTCAAAATGCGGCTGGTGTCATTAAATGCTATTAACCTTCCCTTTTTATCTACAACATATACCAAACCTTCGTTGCCGATTTTTATACTATTAACCAAATCCCACATAAATTTTAAATTAGTTTCAGCTATCAGCATTTCTTTAGAATCTCCGAAAATATTTTTTATTGGTACGGCAATAGCAATCAACGGTTCGTTAGTAATTTCGTCTATATATATTGGGCTAATATATGTATCGCCGGATTTTGTTATAGAAAAAGCCCTTTCTTTTTCTTCGGGGGTAACTAATTCAGGCATTTTTATCTCGGAAAGTCGGGAAACGGCAGTGAAATTTTCTCTATCGGGATATGCTATTATTAATTGGCGAAATGACTTGTCGGCGCCTAAAAGTTTTTCCAAAAAATCTATCTCGCCTTTTTCCGACGCATTTACCAAATTTGAAAACTTAGCAGTCGAATTTAATAAATTTATTTTTTCTTGAATGAAATTTTTAACGGCATTTCCTGCGTCTTCGGCAATAAGACGTTGTTCATTGGTAAGAGATTGCTTTTGTGATTGATAATTAAAAAAAATAGAAAAACTGTTGACGATTAAAAGGATTGCGCCGAATAGGGACGTAAAAACAACAATTAAAGTAAAAGTTATGCTTCTAAATTTAGTTTTTTTATTCATTTGTCTTTCGTCTGTCTTTATCGAATTATCTCATCAGCTTTTTCCAAAAATCCTTCGCTTAAATTTAATCCCATTTCTTGGGCTGTTTTATAGTTTACGCGTAATACGGCTTCCGGAGTTACAATAGGAATAGTTCCCGGAGAAATTCCTTTAAAAATTTTATCTGCTAAAGGCGCAGCCAGTTTTCCTGTTTCGATATTATCCGAGACATAGCTGAATATTGCGCCATTCTCGGCCTCAAAAGCAGCGCCTCCGCTAATCGGTATTTTATGTTTAAGAGCAAATTCGCTTATTGTTTTCCAGCCATCGGGCGATTGAGCAATGTCTTCCGGCATTATAAATATTGCGTCTATTCCGGTATTTTCTAAAGAATCCCTCTTTTGTATTTCAGCTTTTAATTCTTCAACGGTTGTTACGGGAGATTTTACAAGATTAACATTTAATTCAAGAGCTAACGGTTCAAGAATTTCAAGAGCAATTTTCGTTGCTGGATAGTTAACATTATAAATTATATACAGGTTTTTTAATTGGGGAACTATTTCAAGTAATAACTTAAATTTTTTTGCGGTTAATTCCGGAGCGGGGTAACGCACTCCTGTGATATTTCCACCCGGTTCGCGCGTGTTGTTTACTAAATCTACTCCTTCAAGCGTCGCCAACGCGAACACAATAGGTGTTCTAATATCTTTAGTTGCATCTTTTGCTGTTAAAGAGGGTTCTGTGGGCACCGTAAAAATTAGGTCGACTTTTTCTTCGAGAAATCTTTTAATTGCCGCTTTTTCGCCTTCTGGGTCGGCGTTTAGCCTGACAATATCGTAAATTACGTTTTTGTCCTCAATATAGCCTAAATTTGTCATTTCCTGCTTAAAACCTTCAGCTATATCATAAAATAATTCTATTCCTGATAAAATTCCGATGCGGTAAACTTTTTCCGATTTTTGTTGAAAGAATATATAGCAAGCTCCGGCTGCCAATAAAACAATTACGATTATTATTTCAATAAATAATCTTTTTTTCATAATTTATTTAAGTTTTAAATTGTTGACTACAATTTCGGCGGCGTCAAATTTGTTTTTAATAAAACCGTATTTATAGCTGGCATCTATCACTGGTTGGATATCGTTTTTATTTATGTTGTCTTTAAAAAGCGGCAGGGCGACTTTACTTGCCAAGTCTTTTGCCAATCTTGTGTTTTTAGAAAGGATATTTGGCAATTCTTCTTTATTATTCGCTATATATTTATTTGCTTCGCTAATTGCGTTAATAAATGCCAATTCTTTTTCCAAATTCGTTTCCAGTCATGAATTCTTGGCAAACCAACTTCCAAGCATTAATCTTGAAGAAATAGCATTAAAAGGGTCGTCGTCCAATACCCGCGCAGTCCCATTAGACAAACTTAGTGTTATATATGGCTCATTCAAAATACCAGCATCTATTGTCTTGTTTTTTAAATCGGACTCCATTTGCGAATAGGGAACTTCAACAACTTTTATTTTATTATAATTTAAATTATTTTTTTCTACCCAGGCTTTTAGGGCTAAATCGGCTATATTATTAAAACTATTCACGGCTACAATTTTGCCTTCCAAATCTTCCGGTTTTTTGATGTTTGAATTTACGGCTACCAACAATTTATGGATAGTCGCGCTATTAGACGAATCTCTAAAAGCTCCCGGAGCAATAAATTTATAATCTAATCCTTTTTGATGCATGGTAATTATAGATACTATATTTGAAAAACCAATGTCCAAATTTCCCGATTCAACCTCTGGAATGATTGTCTCACCGCTTGGCATTGAAATAAGTTCTATTTTTAAGCCTTGTTTTTCAAAAAATCCTTCATTCTTAGCCACAAGCAATTGCAGGCAATCTATAATTTCTATGTATCCGATTCTTATTTTCCCAACTTGTTTTGTTTTTGTTATTTCCTTAGTTAGCAAAAAATACCCTCCCGCCCCCGCCAATATGATAGCGGTAATTATTCCCACTAATATTTTTTTATTCATAAAAAATAAATAGTTAATTCTTCAATATATAGTCATTATAGGCTTTTCTTGGGGCTTGTAATAGTGGATAAATAGATGTATTCTTTATTTAGTTTCAACGAAACGCCCTCACGGGCATTTTTAGTGTAAAAAGACATGAATTTAAGAAATATAGCCATTATCGCGCATGTTGACCACGGCAAAACCACTTTAGTGGACGCTCTTTTGAGACAATCGGAAAATTTTAAAATGAAAACCGACGCTCCGAAAGACTTGATTATGGATTCGAACGAACTTGAAAGAGAAAGGGGAATTACCATTTTTTCCAAAAACGCCTCAATCAAATACCACGATATAAAAATAAACATTGTTGATACTCCGGGACACGCCGATTTCGGCGGAGAAGTCGAACGCATCATGCGCATGGTTGATGGCGTGCTTTTACTTGTCGACGCCAAAGAGGGCCCGATGCCTCAGACGAAATTCGTTTTGAGAAAAGCCATTCAGGCCGGACACAAAATAATCGTCGTTATAAATAAAATAGACAAGCCGAACGCCAGGCCGGAGTGGGTTTTAAACGCCACTTATGATTTGTTTTTCGAACTTGGAGCCAGCGAATCGCAAATAGAATTTCCGGTAATTTACGCTTCGGCGATTACGGGCAAAGCCGGCTACGAGCCGAATCTTGAAAAAATGGAAAACGTGGAATGTATTTTTGAAACGATTATAAAATATATTCCCGAGCCGGTTGTCGACGAATCAAAGCCGTTGCAAATGCTGACGGTTAATTTGGCGTACGATAATTATAAAGGGAAAATCGCGGTGGGCAGACTTTATTCCGGAACTTTAAAAAAGGGAACAACCATAGCGTACATAAATCGCAATGGAGAAATAAAACAAATCAAACTTACTTCGGTCATGCTTTTTGACGGCTTGAATAAAATTGACGTTGAAGAGGCAAGTGCCGGAGATATTGTGGCGGTCGCCGGAATTCCCGATATCTCAATAGGCGAGACAATCGCCGACCCGAAAAATCCGATTGCTTTGCCGACAATTCAGATAGACGAACCGACAATTAAAATGACTTTTGGCGTAAATACTTCGCCGTTTAAAGGCAAAGAAGGAGAGTACACGACTTCACGTAATTTAAAAGACCGGCTTGAACGCGAACTTGAAACGGACGTTGCGCTCTCGGTCGCTCCAGGGGAAACAACCGATCGCTGGGTCGTTTCCGGCCGCGGAGAACTTCACTTGGCGATTTTAATTGAGAAAATGCGCCGCGAAGGTTTTGAGCTGGAAGTTTCCAAGCCCCAGGTTATTTTTAAAGAAGTAAACGGTAAAAAAATGGAACCGATGGAACTTGTTTCCATTGAAACGCCCGAGGCGTATTCGGGAACTATAATTGAAATGATGGGCAAGCGTTCCGGCATAATGAAAGAAATGCGGGTTGACCAGGGGATTGTTTATATGGATTTTACCATTCCGACGCGGGGCTTAATCGGTTCGCGCGGAGAATTTTTGACCAGCACAAAGGGCATGGGAATCATGAATAGCATCTTTTTGGGCTATGAAGAATATAAGGGAGAAATTCGTCCCGAGACGCGCGGTTCAATTGTGGCTACCGAGACGGGAGTCTCAAATAACTTCGGCTTGGTTGCCGCGCAAGGCAGAGGAAAATTGTTTATGAGCGCCGGCGTTCCGGTTTATGAAGGAATGGTTGTCGGCCAAAACGCGAAAGCGGGCGATATTCCCGTGAATGTTTGTAAACAAAGAGAGCTTACAAACTTCAGAGCTAAAAACGAAGGGCTTCAGGACCAACTTGAAGTGCCTCTTACTCTTACTCTTGAAGACGCTTTAAGTTATATCGGCGATGATGAAATGGTTGAGGTTACTCCCAAGAGCGTCCGTATTAGAAAAATACTTCTTACCGAAATCGAAAGAAAAAGAGTCAGACGCGACGTAAAGAATTAGCCGTTATTTTTATTTACAATTATTTTCGAATTTTTCCAAGTACTCCGGATTTTTTCGCAAAATTTCATCGATGTAGGGAGAGCCGTTGTTAAAAAGATTATTGAAAGATTCGCAGACAGCCGTGTTTTTAACATTTTTTTCGCCGGATTCGATATCAAGGCTTCCGGCGAGATTTTTTTCTTCGTCCGGTTTTTTAACTTCAACAACGGGCGATTCGGCACCTTTTGAGTCTTCAATGCTGGTTGCGGAAAAACCGCCGGCCGCGCCGGTAGGAGTAGAGGAAGCAGACAGTCCGGCGGATGGGGCGAACATTGTAACCGTTTGCGGAACATTTTCCGGAACGCTTTGCGCGGTATTTCGTGCGTTATCTTGCTGAACGCTTTTTTGGAAAGTTTGTTGAATTGTGGCAACGGCGCCTGTCTCGATTCCGTCACCAAGAGCGGCCATGGAATCACTTATCGAGTTATTTAAATCTTCCAAAAGTTTTGTTTCTTTGGATGGGTCGGGATTATTTTGGGCAATACTTTCTATTTCTTTAAGCCTGCGTCCGGCGAATTCCAGCTGGAGCAATGGTTTTTCGTCGGTGCTTGCGACGGTCAAACTGACGGATTCGTAAGCGCGTTTCATCGGATAAAGCAGGCTGTCTATTCCGGCATTTGTCTGGTCGGCGTAAACCGCCGAAGAGCTAACAACAAGCATTAAAGATATTACGCCGGCAAAGCCGAGCGCGAACGGGCGGTATGAATACCGGCTTTTTTGAGCCCCGGGGAATTTATTTCTGAAGCTTACCATGTAAACGGATTTGGTTTTTTCCAGAAAATCCTTATTAGCTTTTAATATTTTATTAAAATCTTTCATTTATTTTAAATTATCTTTTATTTTGTTTTTGATGCGCATGGCGCTGATTCTCAGCGAGCCTTCGCTTTTGTCCAACATTCGCGATATTTCACGGAATGAAAGCTGGGCGATGAAGCGCATTTCAAAAATCTCTTGTTCTTCCGGCTGTAAGGTTTTTAAAAATTCAAATACTTTATTTAATTCAATTTTATTTTCCAGACGTCGGGATTCATCGATGGCGGAAGCCTCTTCAAGGATTTCTTCTTTAAGTTCGGAAAAATTATTCGATTTTTTATTATCTGAACTGCGATAATAATCTATAAGAGTGTTTCTCGCCAATTGCCAAAACCAGGAGGAAAAGTTTCCCAATTTCGGGTCGAACAATTCAACTTTGCTTACCAGTTTTAGAAAAATATCTTGCGCTAAATCTTCGGCGGTTGGTTTGCTGCGAGTCCGGCTAAACAGAAATCCGAATAATCTATTCGCGAAATATTTGTAAATTTCTTCGGCGGCTCCGGCGTCGCCTTTTTGCATTTTTTTGGCGAGACGGTTTAATCTCCGCCCGCGGTAATTTTCCAAGAGATTATCCATAGTATATTACGAATATATTGTAATAATGTTACTTTGGCAAGCCTGGATTACCGCTTTTGAGATACTAATTTTATTGACAATGGAAATTTTCGGATCCATACTGATTAAAGTTAAGCTTAGGTCTTAAACAATTAAACATGACTGTTTTTGAATAAACAAAGAAAAGGAGGCTTTATGAGTAATATTCAGAAAACGGGCAACGGTTTGAAAAAGCGGGTGTTCCCGGACGGCAAAAACGTTTATTTCATCGACACCAGCGCTATCATGCATAATCCGAGTGTCGTTGAGAAGCTCAGCTCCGACGGGAACGTGGTCGTTCTGTCAATTTACGTTTTGGCGGAGCTCGATGCCGCCAAAAAATTTCAGGATGAGAAAGGAGTAAACGCCCGTACGATCGCCCGGCTCTTGGACGAATACCGAAGCCAGGGATCATTGGTTTCCGGAGTCAAAACGAAAAGCGGCGGGATCATTGTTGTTGACCACAATGGCGATGATAAAGCTTTCAAAAAACGCATGGCGGGTCTCGAAAAGACCAACGATAATCGCATCATCGATGCGGCTCTCAGATGGAAGAATGAATCCGAGGGAAAGTATAAAAAGATCGCCTTGGTGAGCAAGGACATCAATTTGCGGGTGAAGGCGAACGCTTTCGGTATCGACTCCGAAAATTACGAAAGCGACAAAAGCATCGCCAGACTCGACGAATTGTACTCGGGTTTCGCCGGCGTTTCTTTGGAAAACCCCGATTTTCTCAGGTTATTAAACCAAACTGGTTCTTTTTCGGTAAACGCTTTATCTGAACCGGACCTGGCAAAAATCGGTGCGTTGATGCCGAATCAGTGCTTGGAGATCAGCGTCAGCGAGAAAACTGCGCTGGCGATTTTCAAAAAATCTCAAGGCGTGTTCACCCTCGTGAAAAAACCTGTTCGTCCCGGCCTCGAAGAAGAAAAAAACGTTTCAGTCAGACCCAGGAATAACGAGCAGGCATTCGCCTTCAAGTTGCTCATGGATCAAACGATTTCCTTGATTGCTTTATCGGGGAAGGCCGGTACCGGAAAGACTTTGTTCGCGCTTCTTGCGGCCTTTGAGCAATTGGGAAATCCGTACAAAGGGATTGAGGTTTATCGGCCGAACGAAGAAATCGGAAACAAACTGGGAGCTCTTCCTGGGGACATCGGCGAAAAATTCGGCCCATGGACAAAACCTATCTTCGACAACCTCAGGTTGGTTTTGAAAAACGGCAAGGACGACGGGAAACAACATACAGGCAAAGGCCACAATATGACGAGGGATTATCTGGTTGAGAGCGGCCAATTCGAGATTATGCCGATAAACTTTATCAGGGGGAGGAGTATAAACAACGAATTCGTTATCGTCGACGAAGCGCAAAATTTATCTCCTCACGAGATAAAGACCATCCTTACCAGGGCGGGCGATGGCACAAAGGTTGTGTTGACGGGCGATTGTTCCCAGATAGACACTCCTTATCTCGATCCAGTCAGTAACGGCCTCTCGTATGCGATCGAAAGATTCAAAGGACAGGAAGTTTTTGGAACACTTACGCTTCAACGCGGCGAGAGATCGTATCTTTCCGAGCTGGCGGCTAAGTTGATGTAATGACGGTTTCCCCGGGCGCTGATTGATTTCGCGCCCGGGGATTTTTTAATTGTAATTTTATCTAAATTAGTGTAAGATAGGCGTTATATGAATAAAAATCTTACTATTTTGTTGGTTATCATGGCGATTGTAATTGCTTTGGTCGGCGTTTATTTATTTATGGGAAATAAAAATGAAGATGAAACAGGGGAGAATTTAAATAATAATATTAATAATCAAAATCAAATGGAAAATAAAACTTTGGAAGATGGTTTGCAAATAATAGATGAAGTCATTGGAACCGGCGCTGAAGCGAAAGCCGGAGATATTGTCAGTGTGAACTATATTGGCACTTTGGAAAACGGCAAAAAATTCGACAGTTCTTACGACAGGAATCAGCCGTTTTCTTTTACTTTGGGAATCGGACAGGTGATTAGGGGTTGGGATGAAGGAGTTGCCGGAATGAAAATCGGCGGCAAAAGAAAACTTGTTATTCCGCCGGCGCTTGCGTATGGCAGCCAAGAAGTTGGCAATGGTTTAATTCCCGCGAATTCAACTTTAATTTTTGAGGTTGAGCTTTTAGGCGTTCAATCGCAATAATTAAAATATAATTCAATGAATAAATCTTCCGGTTTCTACAATCTTGGTATTGCTCCGAACATCTTGGAAATACTTGATAAGTTTAATTTTAAAGTTCCTACTCCAATTCAGGAAAAGTCTATTCCTTTGTCAGTGGAAGGAAAAGATATGATAGGCGTTGCTCAAACGGGCACGGGCAAAACGCTGGCTTTTGCCATTCCAATGATTCAAGCCGCGCTTAACGGCAAAAAAGGGCTTGTAATATTGCCCACAAGAGAACTTGCTTCCCAGGTAAATAACGTTTTTCGCAAATTCGGAGCGCCTCTTGGAATAAAAACGGCCGTGCTTATCGGAGGTGAACCTATCCGCCATCAAATTAGGAATATCCGCGAAAATCCGCAAATTATAATCGGTACTCCGGGAAGAATTATCGACCATTTGGAACAAAAAATTATTTCCCTTAAATCCGTTGGCGTGCTTACGCTCGACGAAGCGGACAGGATGCTTGATATGGGTTTTGCTCCGCAATTAAAATTGATACTTCAAGCCGTGCCCCGTGAAAAACAAATGCTTCTTTTTTCGGCAACCATGCCGAAAGATATCGTTGCTATGGCGCAAGCTCACATGAAACTTCCACTACGGGTTGAAATCGCGCCTTCGGGCACTACGGCAACAAAAGTCACCCAGGAACTTTTCTTTGTGGAGAAAAACGACAAACCCAGGCTTTTGGAAAAACTTTTATACGAATACCGCGGTTCCGTTTTGATATTTATAAAAACAAAATTCGGGGCGAAAAAAATCGCTTCAAATGTCCATTCGATGGGACACACGGTTACCGAGCTTCACTCAAACCGTTCGCTTAAACAGCGCCAGGATGCGCTTGAAGGTTTTAGAAACGGCAAATACCGCGTTCTTGTGGCAACGGATATTGCCGCGCGGGGAATAGACGTAAAGGGGATTGAACTTGTTTTGAATTACGACCTTCCCCAAAGTTCCGAAGATTACGTTCATCGCATCGGCAGAACGGCGCGTATCGGCGCGGACGGACACGCCATTTCTTTTGCCACGCCGGATCAGCGCGGCAAGGTAAAAGGCATAGAAAGGCTTATTCGGACGGCATTGCCGGTTTCAAGGCTTCCGGAGCTTCCGCCATTACGAAGAAGCGATTTGATACGCGAAAGAACAGAGCCGCGTTTTAGTAGAGGCGGTTCCGGCAGGAATAGTTTTGGCAGAAACAAAAGACTTTCAGAGCGTAGAAGCTCTAATTCTTATAGGGGCAGGAGATAGTAGCTATTTTTCAGCTTTTATCTTATTTAAAATCTCTCTCACTTTTTCAATACTTTCGTCGTCTAAAATTGAAATCGCCATTGCTTTCGGGTTTATGCCTTTTAGAATCGCGAGTTTAACTTTTAAATCTTTCGGCGCAAGCTGGTCGCTTTTGGTTAAAAACAAATACTCATCTTTTTTTAGAAGTTCGGCGTTATACAAACCAAGTTCTTTTCTAATAGTTTTGTAATCTTTGCGCGGGTCAGGGGATTCGGCGGAAATAAAATGAAAAATTATTTTTGTTCTTTCGATATGGCGCAAAAATTTTATACCCAGGCCTTTACCTTGCGAAGAGCCTTCTATTAATCCCGGAATGTCAGCTAAAACCAGTTCGTAATAAACTCCCAAATTCGGCTCAAGAGTCGTAAAGGCGTAGTTTGCCACTTTGCTTTTTGAATTTGTGAGCGCGTTTAACAAACTGGATTTTCCAACGTTTGGAAGTCCGACAAAACCGATATCGGCAATAAGTTTTAATTCCAGCCGCAATTCAAATTCTTCTCCGGGCAGGCCGGGCTGAAATTCTTTCGGGCTTGTATTACGGGAAGAACGGAAATGAAAATTTCCCTTACCGCCGTTTCCGCCTTTTGCCAAAAGCGCGCGTTCGCCGATTTTTACAAGCTCAATTTCTTCGCCGGTAGTCAAATTATGAATCAGTGTGCCAACCGGAACTCTTAGAATTAAATCTTTTCCATCTTGCCCGTCTCTGAATTGACTTCTGCCTTCTTGTCCGTTTTCGGCGGAAAGTATTTTTTTAAATCGAAATTGGTTAAGAGCGCTTAAATCGGCAATGGCTTCGGCGTAAACGCTTCCGCCTTTTCCGCCGGTCGCGCCGGTCGGCCCCAAACTCATTAAATTTTTATTAAAAGCCACGGCGCCTTTACCGCCATTTCCCGAAGAAACTTTTATTTTTACGTCGTCTATTAACATGTTTTTATTATAGGTCTTTTTGAATAAGTTGTAATAGGAAAAAATAAAAGGCCAATTCCGGGAGGAATTGGCCTTTGTGTGGTTGGTGCGTGTAGCGTTTGCGGGTTTACTCGGTCTTCTCGGACAGGTCGGCGTCGGGGTCGTCGGCGATCGGCTGTGCCAGGATCTTCTGGATAGCGAGAATCGTGTTCTGCAGGTCGGTCCTCGTGGGCCGCTTGGGCAGATTGGCGATTTCGCTTTCCATCTTTTTCCTGGCGGCGATGAAGCGCAGGATGATTTCCTTGCGCTTGGCGCTCTTCCTCGAAAGTTTCTCGACGGCTTTGCCGAGCTTCTCCTTCTGCTCGACGAGACGATTGTTGTTCTGTTCGAACATTTCGGCCTTCTCGTCCGATTGCTGGATCTCTTCCCGGAGACGTTTAATGAGTTCTTCGGTCTCCGCGATACGCTCTTCGGCGTCTTTCTCGAAATCGGCGAGGCGCTTTTCCGTTTGGGTCAGTATTTCCTCGTACCAGGACAGCAGCGTGCCGAGCATGTCGATTTTGACTTTCATGCCGTTGATTTCGGCTTCGGCCAGGATCAGGGGAATGGGCTTCCTTTCGCCTGTCTTTTTGTCGACGGCTGTAAAATCCAGGACCATGCCCGACATTTCCGAAGGCCGTCTCATTTCCATCAGTTTCTGGAAAATGTCGTCGGCGCTTTCGGGACCGCCCATGTTCGCCAACCCCATCAATGTTTTCATGATCTGCGATCGCTCCATCTTTTTCTCCTTTCCTTGAGTTTGGTTTCCGATTAAAACACTCCTATAAAAAAACGCTATTACGCGTGTAATTTGTATCAATGTGCTATTTTAAAACTGCGCTTATTTAAGCAAATTTATGATTTTTTGTCAAATAAAAAGCCGCTTCCGCGTCTCTCGGTGTTTGTTATAGTTTATTTTAAACTAATAAAAACGCTCCAAGAGCAAGTACTGCTAAGGCGGCGTAAAAAAGAGAAATATGCGGAGACATCATGGCCTTTCTTATTTCAATTTCTTTAAATGGCGGAAGTTGGGGAGAAGTAAATTCTTGCGGCCAAACTCCGTTTTGGAAATATCCATTCATCGCGTCGGCAATTTCGTTTCTTCTTGTTTTATAATTCGCCCGGAAATTTTTATTTACCGCGTCTATCACGCAGAAAAATATCACCATAACTATCCCCAAAAGCAAAATTTCTTTATTTTTTGTCTGAAATGCCCAGCCGATTGAAGCGCCCCAAAGAGTTGCCGCCCAAGTTTTTATTTTCACGGACATGTCGTCGTATTTATCCATCTGGTTCTGCGACATCTCGAATTCCGTTTTGACTATTTCAAACTGTCCGTCACAATCTATTCTTGAAGGAGCTTTTTTGGTTAAAATCGCGGTTTTCATAAATTATGCAATAATAAGTTGCGCTATAGTGGCGGCCGCGACTATTAAGATAAGAGAGGCGATAGTGTAAATTATCATTGAGACAGCTTCTTTTTTAAGTCCGTCTAAATAAAGCAAAATCGGCTTGCCGAAAATCAGCATAGCCATTACGGCAGTTGAAATTACGAAGGTCATCAAAAAAACCATGGGTCCCAAGACGCTTTTATCATCGTCCGGTCCGAAAATTTTTCCGGCAATAGGCATAAATATTGCTACTAATGCGATATATGCCGCCGCGCACACGGCATTAATAAAAGCGCGTTTTATTATTGTGTTTTTAGTCATATGGCAATTATATCTCTAATTATCTTATTACTCAAGATATTTTTTGCCCTTAAGTTTGTTCGGGAGTAAATCTTTTTCCGTGTATTTATCATAGCCCTTACCGTAGCCGATATCTTTCATAAATTTTGTGACGGCGTTTCTTAATTCCATCGGAATGGGCAGATTACCGTAAGTTTTCACGTCTTCCACGGCTTCAAAATAAGCGTCATGCGAACGCCGACTTTTTGGCGCGAGAGCCAGATACGCGACCCCATGAGCCAGATTTATAGCGCACTCGGGCAAACCGATTATTTCAACCGCACGAAAAACATCGTTGGCGATTTTAAGAGCTCCAGACCCGGCTAGTCCAACGTCTTCGGAAGCGAATATTACCATCCGGCGGGCGATAAATTTTGGGTCTTCGCCGGATTCAACCATACGGGCTAAATAATAAAGTGCGGCATCAGGGTTTGAAGCCCGCATGCTTTTTATGAAAGCACTAATGGTATTGTAGTGTTCTTCGCCTTTTTTATCGTAGCGAATATGTTTTGATTGCAAAGCGTTTTTTAGAGTTTCAATATTTATTTCTTTATAAAGGCTTTGAGTTGTTTCAATAAGTCCTAAAAGCTGGCGGGCATCGCCGTTGGCGAAATTAACCAGCCATTCGCGAGCCGCTTTGTCCGGCGTTATTCCGGTGCTGTCTATAATCAATCCGAGTTCCTCGGGCGAGAGTTCGTTTAAAACAAAAATCCGGCAGCGTGAAAGAAGCGGAGCGATGATTTCAAAACTCGGGTTTTCCGTGGTCGCGCCTATTAAAGTCAGCCTGCCGCTTTCGACGTAAGGGAGTAAGAAATCTTGCTGGGCCTTATTAAACCGGTGAATTTCGTCTAAAAATAAAATAGTCGGTTTTAATCCTTGCTGATTTTTTACGATTTCTTTTATATCGTCTTTTCCGGCTGAAACCGCCGAAAGTTCGACTAAGTCGGCGTTTAAAGACTTGGCGTAAATTTTGGCAAGTGTGGTTTTACCGACTCCGGGCGGGCCCCACAAAACAAAAGAGAATAAATGCTTCTTTTCTATGGCTTCACGAATTGGCTTGCCCGGCCCGACTAAGTGTTTTTGACCTATGAAATCGTCAAGCGATTTAGGCCTTATTTTTGCGGCTAAAGGTTGCATATATCCGCAGTTTAAATCTTGTTAAGAGTATTTTCAAGACGCCTGGAAAAGCATAAAAAAGCGAGATATGGTAAAATTAATTAATGGAACCAGAGAACAAAAATCGGATTTTTATTATTATTGCGGTGCTTTTATCAGTAGTAATTATCATGGCCGCGGCGTATTTTTATTTATTGCTTTATAAGGAGTCACTGGAATTAAAAAATTCTTTGGATATCGCCAAAGAAAATATCAGCCGCGCTCAAAAAGACAACGCGGATTTACAAGAGGCGAATGATAATCTTTCAGAAAGCCTGGCGGCATCGCAGGCGCAAAACGCCGTGTTTGAATCGCAGATTCGGGAAATTTCAGGAACCGTGGGAACTCTGCAAAAATTAAGCCAAACAGATCCCGAACTTCTTAAAAAATATTCTAAAGTTTATTTTTTGAGCGAAAATTATATTCCGGCAAAACTTGTTCAGATAGATTCTCAATATCTTTGGGAAAAAGCTAAGCCTCAGCAAATTCAAGGGGACACGGCGCCGTTTCTTACGAATATGCTTATTATGGCAAGCAGCAGCGGAATCAACTTGGAGATTGTTTCGGCTTATCGCTCGTTTTACGACCAGCTGCTCACAAAAACAAGTTACAAAGTCCTTTATGGTTCGGGCGCAAATCAATTTTCTGCGGATCAGGGATATTCCGAACACCAATTAGGCACGACAGTTGATTTAACCGTGCCAAAGCTTAATGGTTTGTCTTTACAATTTGAGAACGACGACGCCTACGCCTGGCTAAGGGGCAATGCTTACAAATTCGGATTCGTCCTTTCATATCCGAAAAATAACTCTTATTACCAATTTGAGCCGTGGCATTGGAGATTTGTCGGCATCGCTTTGGCGACAAAATTGCATACTGAAAACAAGAATTTCTACGACTTAACCCAGCGTGAAATTGACGAGTATCTTATCTCTCTTTTTGATTCGCAGTAAATAATTTACTTATTTGTTGGCGAATAAAAAACAAATTTATATCCGTCCGGGTCTTTGACGACAAATTCCCGTTTGCCCCACGGCCAGGTTTTCGGCTCGGTGCGGGGGACTACGCCGTTGTTTTTAATGAATTCAAAATATTTATCTATGTCTTCAACTTCAATATAAGTATAAATGCCTGTTCCTTTTGGCTTAATGCCCGACTCGTTTTTAATCGGCGTTTTGTTTTCATCAATAAAAGCGAGAGTAAAATCGCCAAGTTTAATACGGACGCCGTCATCGGATTTTTTCGCGTCAAAACCGAGCTGTTTATAAAACTCGTGAGTTTTTTCGAGATTACTGGCGTAAAATAAATTTGAATGTATGCGTTTAATCATGTATAGATTTTATTTTAAATTATCTTTTCCACTCCGCGACTTCGGGGTGAAAATCTACTTGGCGTTCCGGTATCCCAAGCGATAACCCGTAACGCTTTGCTTCATCGTATTGTTCTTTGTTTTTCCTATCCACATAAAAAATCTTGTTTCGGAAAATAATATAGTGGTGCGTTTCATTTTTAAAATCGGCGTACCATTCGTGGTCGGGGTCAAGCGACTTGCTGATTATTTCGGCAATCTCTTTAGCTTTATTCTCCGGGATTTTAACGGTATATAACGTCCATTGCGAAAGCCATGGTGTTTCATGTTCTTCCGTCACTTCTTCAACCTCGGTGCTTAAAATCTCAATACTTTCAAGGACATCTCTACTTTCCAAACTTTCTTCAATTATTACTCCTTTGTAGTCCATACCAAGTTTATTATATCAAAAAATCGTTGTTTTGGAGAGGGAAGCTATATTGACAAAATCAAACAAATCTGTTATAATATAGGCGGAAGGGATGAGAAAAAATTCTTTCCTGAACTGGCAAAATGCCATTTCAAAAGTTCTTTACAATAAGAAACTGGGTAGCGGAGCGTACTAGACTAAATCGAGAATTCATATTTTTACATTTTTCCTTTATTTTTCTCATATAAAGAATTCTCGATTCCTCTCCATATCTTCAGTCCTTGCCGGAACCATACAATTTTTCTTTTCCGGGAATTGGACCAACTGAAGATGGAGAGGATAGCTTTCGCCATCCCATCCCTTATAAAGGAGACTCTCGCGAGCCTCCTTTCTTTTTTTATATTTATTTTGTCGTGGATAATGATGGTTTGGGGATTACTTATTAATTAGTGTTAATAAATATTTTTAATACCCTTGATTCAATTTTTTTAATAAATTTTTCCCATCGACCATCTTCTATTTTATCGCTATGTTTTAAAGGACCAATATTTTCTTGAGATAAAATATAATTTTGTTTATTTATATCGCTAAGATTAATAAAATAAAATTGATTGTTAAGTTCTTTTGTTTCTTCGTTAAATGGAGATGCTATAAGAAAATTATCATATTTTTCTAAAACAGCCATTTTTATATTTCCATTTGAAACTATATAGAGATGAGCATTTTGTGCTATTCTATGCCCCAAATCTTGACAAAAAGTTATCATTAGTAAAATTATAAATAATATCAACGAAAAAAAACCGAACGAGCTTTTTCCAAACCATCTTTTAATCTGATTTTCTAAAAAGAATTTGTCTAAAAAAAATGTTATTATTGGTTCCTTTTCGTTTTTTTCTTTAAATTTCGGGACTAAAGTGAAAAGAATTAAAATATAGAGAAAAAATAAAGATGTAACAATCAAACCTTCAATAAGGATATATAAGTACGATTTCGTAATAAAAGCTCTCATGAACCAGATTGGTATACTATAAGCAAAAAAGACACTTAAAAATTGAATTTGTACGGAGTCTTTTTTTTGAGCAATGAGCCTATAGACGAGTTTCGCCATCATTCCCGCCATAAGTAAAGATAGAAAGATAAAAAAAGAAACAAATACTATTTCAAACGTAGAGATATTTATAAATTTTGATGGTATTCCAAAATAATCAAAATAAGCACTTCTATATACAGACGCAAGCCCATATCCGAGAGAAGTTAGTAGTCCTAAAAAAATTGCGTCGCTAAAAAATCTACCTAGATTATTATTTTGTTTTGTTTTTGATGTATTTTCCATTATTTTTTATAATTACATTTTTTCATTCTTGATTGACTCCCGATGTCATAATTGTATATCAAAAATTGACATTATCAAACCGAAATTTTTAATTGACGTCTTTCTTGATTTGGGTTATTATCCTGTCAGCAAACAGGGAGCATTTATTGCTTTATTTTACAACTAAACAAGGAGGTAAAAGGTTATGTTAGCAAGAGAAAGGATTATCGTCGCGTTGGATGTTGGTGACATGGACAAGGCCTTGTTTTTTGTGAGCCTCCTCGCTTCCCGGGGAGTGTGTTTCAAGGTCGGACTAGAGCTCATAACTTCGGTTGGCGGGCCGGAAATCACCAAAACCATGAGTATGCTCAACGGCAGAGTTTTCTACGACGGGAAGTTCAATGACATTCCCAACACAATCGCCGGAGCCGCCAAAGCGGTCGCCAAGATGAAGGTGAAGATGTTCAATTTGCACGCTTCATCTGGCATCGAAGGCATGCGGGCGGCCGTGGCAAACAAAGGCCAGTCGCTTGTCCTGGCAGTGACCGTTCTCACCTCGCTTGAGGAGAACAATGCCCATCTGATTTTCGGCGCGCCGAGCAAGGCGAAAGTCTTGCAGTTCGCGCGCGACGCGAAACTCGCCGGCTGCGACGGCATCGTTTGCTCGCCGCAGGAACTCGAATTCCTCGCGAAGAACGACGAGGTCAAAAGCCTGCTTAAGGTCACGCCTGGAATCCGGGCATCCAATGCAGCGCCTGACGACCAGAAAAGGACTCTGACGCCGGAAGAGGCGGCATACAAGGGCGCGGATTTCCTGGTCATCGGACGACCCATCACGACCGCGAAAGACCCGGTTGAGGCGGTCCTGGAAATCTCGGCGGAAATCGCCAGAGGGCTGAAAAAGAAACTCCACATGCTTCTGTTCAATTCGCAGAAGATTAAGTTTGGGGCTTTCAAACTCAAACTTCATGAAGAGTTCCCCAATGCGCCGCTGTCGCCGATTTACATGGACATCAGGAACCTGTCCGAGCCAGCCTACGCGCTTATCGGAGATATCCTGCACGAATTCGTCGTGCGAAACGGCATCGAGTTCGACTACGTCATCGGAATCCCGAAGGCGGGCGAACCCATCGGCCGCGCTCTGGCGAACGCAATCGGCAAACCGCTTCTGCGGATGGGAAAGATCGAAGACAAGGGCAGCCGGAAGATCTCGGCGAATATTCTCGACCAGTTCGAGCCGGGCAAACGCGTCATTTTGGTGGATGATGTTATCACTAAGGCGGACACCAAGAGAGAAGCCATTAACGCCGTGAAGGCAAACGGTCTCGAGGTGGCGGCCACTGTGGTGCTCTACGACCGGCAACAGGGCGGCCTGCATGACCTACTCAGTGAAGGCAATCACGCCTACGCCGTTACCACACTGGAAGACACTCTCAGTTTTCTCGTTAGTGAGAAGAAAATCTCCAGCGAGAAGATGGACGACGTCATGGCGTACATAACCGCAAAATAGGGAACTCGACAATTCCCAAAAACCAAAAAGCCCCGCAATTTGCATCGCGGGGCGTTTTTTTATCTAAAAAATTATAATCCTAAAGCTCCAAGCGCTTTGTAAATCAGGAATGCCGGCCAAACAATGGCTTTTAATACGCCGAGGACTCCCATCCAGAATGTATCCGCGTGCTGGATGAAATAGACCAAAGCGCCTATCAAGCCTAAGCCGTATATGGCGCCTGAAGCGCCGCCGCCAGAATGACACATATTTTAAATATATAAATAAATTAATTATTCGACCTTGTATTTATTAATTTGATTTTACACGGAAGGTAATTAAATAATTTTCTTGCCCTATTGTCGCGCTTGCGACGCGTGAAGGTTTTACATTTTCGATAGAAATTTGATATGAATCAAAAGCCACAGGTGGTTTATTTGAAGATACGTCTATCGTTTCTTTATCGGTATCACTTTCAAGCGTTATATTGGTTGTTACCCAGCCGGCCTGGATACATTTGACATCAATCGGGCAGCGGCTATCTTTGACTATTTTATTAAGCGTTATGCGAACGCCATTTATAAAAACGCTTTTTCTAATACTAATTTCTCCAAGAGTCGGGTCGCCGGCATCTCCGGGAAGTTCTTCCAGACGGTCAACAGATAAAGTGGCGCCTTCGGTAAAGTTTCCAAATACTTGGACTTTTTGATTGATAAGCTGACCCACGACATTGCTTACTTTAATAATAAGTGGCATCGAATAAGCTACGTCTCCACCGCTGTTTTCAGGCGAACCGAGAATAAGAAAAAATCCGTCTCCCGTTTGTTTTAAAATTCCGGTAAACGACGGCTGATTAGGGCATGCTTTGAATTCGCATTTTGGTCCGGTTCTGCCGACATACGAACCATCAGGGCAAATCAAAGCTTCTTGAGTGCAAAAAACTTGTTCGGGAACTTCGGATTTTTGATTAACAAACCAATAAACGCCGTAAGCGCCACCGCCGATTATTACAATTGCGAGAATGCTAAAAATAATTTTTGTTTGAGTTTTCATTTTGTAAAAAATTCTTCCATTTTATCTAATGCTTGCAGGTTGGGAAAATCCGTTATTATTTTTCTTGCTTCATCTATGCTGAGCCATTTTGTATCGTGAAATTCTTTTAAATCGACATTAAATTCGGAGCCGTCGGTTTCAAATCGATACCATATATCCAGATGCTCTTTGCAAGGTTGAACCGTATTATTGATCGGCGTAATTGTAAGTAAAAATGGCTTTATTTTCTCTTTAATTTTGTTTTCTATGCCAAGTTCTTCTTGAATTTCTCTATTTAGAGTTTGCATCAAGTTTTCTCCTTCATCTATATGACCGCCTGGGGATAGCCACAGACCGGATTTTTTATGATGAATTATAAATACTTGTTTAGTTTTTGAATTATAAGGTAGAAAATAACAACAAAAATGGCTTATTGGATTTTCATCTCTTGTAAGCTTGCCTTCATCAACCCTTTTTAGGAAATAATTATATATGTCTTCAACACAAATATTTTGACTAAATTCATTTTTAATATAATCGTATGAATTATTCATATTAAACTATTATAAAGGTTTTCTTGAGGTCGGAAAAGGGGACTAACTGATTAGTCTCAGTCGTGTTATGTAAATTTAATGAGATGCAAGATATTGGTCAAAAAGTTTAATAATTTGCGTGTCTTTTAGCTCTCTCTTGCTTTGCCGGTAGCCATCCCTTGAGCTAAAGATATATGCCTTACGGAAAGCTGTTGGCGACAGAGTGGCAATAGTTAGATTTTCAATTTGGATATTAACAACATCATGAAGTGAGTCACAGATTTGATCTTTAATGAGAATATCTTTTTCTGCGAATGAAATTTTCTCCCCGGTCCCGTCAATAAATTCATGTTCATTTTTATCAAAAACAAAAAATCCATTTTTCTGCATAAATTCCTTGAGTTTACTCCAATCTTCATTTAGCAATTTTGAATCTATAAGCAGATCTATATCATTAACTGTTTTGAACGGTCCCAAATAAAGTGAAGCGCCCGCAGAGCCGTATAAAAGAGATTTAATCCCTTCGTTTTGAAGTAGTTGAATAATTTTAATTATTCTCTCGTGTAGGTTTTCCATTTTGCTGCGGGGCTAGGAATCGAACCTAGAACTTCAGATCCAGAGTCTGACGTGTTGCCAATTGCACCACCCCGCAAGATTTAACTTTTAAAGATTATTATAATTCCGGAAATTTATCAAATTTTTAAACTCGTACACCTCTTTTTTTCTGGATATTTGAATTTTATATCTGCTTTTATTGGGCTTAAATCCTAATTTTTTTAAACTCGCATATACAATATTAAGCAGGGAAGTATTTTTATTTGAGAAGAAAATTTTATATGTGCTCGTAGGCAGATGAACGCAAAAACTTCCCTCGGCTTCATATAGACCTCTTAAAAAACTTACCAAATAGTCGTTATTTTCACAAATCCATTTCGGTAGTTTAAAATTTAATTTAGCGCGGTTTCCGCTTGGAATCCCTAATCTTTTACTGACAAATTTTTCGTAAACGCTTATTTTTACGCAATTTGAATTTTTAACTTTCATATAGGTCGGTTTTTTAGAGAAAATCTTCTCAATAATACCGCCGTATCTATTTATAAATCCTTTATTTTTGGAATTGCACGAAATTATAAGCCGTTCGGTTCGCGGGAATTTACCGATATGTCCATCTCCAAGTACAACACCGACTAATTCCGCCAGATATTTATCTTTTTTAAAATCCGGGTAGTTGCTTTTAATTTTACCTGCGGCCTTCATTTTGTCCGCCCATTTTTTGAAATTGTTAATTTTCTTCCGCTTAAAAGTTTCGGAGATTTTCTTTACGCTTGGATGCGTTTCTTTTGTAAGCCCCTTATTCCATGGCATTAAATAATAATACCATATTTCAGGATTTTATACTACCACTAGACGAATTAAGAATTTAACTTTTAAGCGCTTCTATAATGGCTATCTCGAAAGGAACTATTACGAAGGGGGAGTATCGCATTTCCGTGTGCGCTTCAATAAGCAGCTTCATAAGCTTAATGGTTTTTTCGGCATCGGCGGATTTGGAATGTTTTTTTATAGCCTTCAATTCCTGGTCTGTCATTTCACGGCTAAAAACTTCTTCAAGCTCCGGGCTGAATTTCAAAGATAAAACCTTACGCAAATAATGGATTAAATCTTTATTGAATTGAATTAGGTTGTAGCCGTTTTCGTTAATTTCCGAAAGAAATTTTAAACTACCGGCTAAATCTTTACTTATTAAAAGCTCTGCCAGTTCGGAAATCCGCTTGAAAGCCACTTGGCCGATAATGCTTTCCACGTCTTCCATTTCTATCTGAACTTCTTTCTTTTTATTTTTTGTCGTTTTTTGCTTCAATGAAGCTATCTGGTCAAGCAATGATTCCGCATCTCTGAAGCTTCCGCCGCCACTTGCGGCAATAAGTTCTATGGCGGAATCGGAAATGTTTATTTTCTCTAACTTGGCGATGCTTTTCAGCTTTCCGATAATCGTTTCAAGCGGCAAACGCTTAAAATGGAATCTTTGAGTTCTTGAAACGATCGTTGCCGGCATTTTTTCCAGTTCGGTAGTTACTAAAATCATCATCGCGTGCTCTGGTGGTTCTTCCAAAGTTTTAAGCAAAGCATTGAATGCATCCTTGGTTAGCTGATGGGCTTCATCAATAATATAGACCTTGCGGGTTAAAGCGGCGGGGGACACACGGATATTTTCTTTAAGATTTCTGATTTCGTCTATGCCTCTGTTTGAAGCGGCGTCTATTTCAATAACGTCCAGCGCCCGACCGGCATCTATTTCAAGACAAGCAGAACATTCATTACAAGGTTCTCCGGTTTTCTTAAAAACCTCGTCGGTCTGTCTTTTTTGGCAATTAGCAAGCTTGGCGATAATTCTTGCCGTAGTGGTTTTGCCGCTGCCCTTTGAGCCGTAAAATAAATAAGCGTGGGCTAAGCGGTCCAGCCGGCCGGCATTTTTAAGGGTTTCAGAAATAACATCCTGTCCAAGGATGTCTTCAAATGATTTTGGCCGATATTTTCGGTAGAGAACTAACATAATTTACTTATAATAATAGAATAATTGCTTTAATACAACTCTCAATACTCGAAAATCTTCTTTTCCCGGTTTAACCGGTCAAGATCCGCCGACTGGAAAAGGCAGGTTTTCGCTTTTCGCCTAAAATGTAGGTTTTATGGGCTTAATTTGACTATTTCTTGACCTGCGTCTTGACAAGTCCGAAAACCGCGCTATAATAAGGAAAATACTATATGAGTACAACCGCAGTCTTAGTGCTGCCTTTTTTTATAGCGAGCTTAGTCGCTGCCGGGCCACTTATCAATGTGGACCCCAGCCACGCGGAATCAGTAGACGCGCTCAAATCAAGCCCGCTTCAAAGTCAAAAAGTAGAGCTTTTAGCTCAAGGTCATCCGGTTCTGAAAGAATCGTCAGTTTTGCGGGATTCAGCCAATAAACCTCAAAAAGTGGTCAAAATTCTTGCCACGGCTTATTCAAGTTCGGTTGATGAGACGGATGACACTCCTTTTATAACTGCTTCGGGAAATCACGTGAGAAATGGAATCGTTGCCGCCAACTTTTTACCGTTCGGTTCCAAAGTTAGATTGCCGGCGGTTTTCGGCGACAGAGTTTTTACCGTTGAAGACAGGTTGAAAGACGGTTATAATGACAGAGTTGATATTTGGTTTCCAAGCAAGGGAGAAGCTTTAAATTTTGGAGTTAAAATCACCGACCTGGAAATCCTTTGATAAAATGTTTCAAAATAAAAAAACTTCGCGATATTTCACAATTCTCATTAGTTTAATAATTATCGCTGTATGTTTTTTCGCCGGATTTAAGGCCGGTCTTTTTTTATTTTCAAAAAAAACGCAAATGGTCGCTTCAGTCGCCCCGGCGATAACCGAAACAATTTCAACTTCGACTCAAGCGGCCGTGATTGTTAAAGAAAATTATTGCGCTCCGGACATAAAATTTTCGGAAGAATCAGATAAAGAATTTTGCTCTCAAAAATCCAAAATCGGAGGCGAAAAAGGATTGGAAATAAACTTAACGGCGTCGAAAGCTTTTCTTTATGAAAACGAGAAATTAACCAATGTTTTTCCACTGGCTTACCAATCACAGGAAGGAAAATGGTTTCAGGCGCCAACCGGTTATTATTTTGCCGGAGCGAAATACGAAAAACACGTATCCTCGATTTTCCCGGTAACAATGCCTTACGCTTTCCAATATTACGAAGACTTTTTTATTCATGGTATTCCGTACTATAAAAACGGCGAACAAGTTACCTCAAGCTTTACCGGAGGCTGTTTGCGGTTTGGTGAAGGCATAGACAAACAAATATACGATTTTATAAATCCGGGCGACCAAATTTTGGTTTATAAAACTTTTGATGATTTAGAACTTAAAGAAGGATTTTCCGCTCAGGTTGATTTGAAAGATTTTTGGATTCGCCAAAGATACAATAATCCATATCGCAATTCATGGATTTTCGGCGGAACGGAATATTTAAAGTTTGATTATTACCAGCATACTGGACTTGATTTCGCGCCGAATCCCGATTCAAAAAATAAAAACGTTTATTCCATTTATGACGGCGTCGTTTCTGAAGTTGTAAAGCTTGGAGAAGTTGACCATGGTTTTGGCAATACGGTAATTATTGAACATAAAATCTCTTCGGCGAGTTCGACAAAAATTAAAACTATTTATTCTTTATACGGACATCTTTCTTTAATTGACATGGGTATCGTCAAAGGAGCTATAATAAAGAAAGGAGAGAAAATCGGTGAAATTGGCAACAGCGGTTATGGCTGCGAAAATTACTGGCGCATAGGAAAAGATGGCTGCGAGGAAACCGGCAAAGCGGATACACATCTTCATTTTGAATTGAAAAAAGCCCCTGTTTTGGAAAATCCCGAGAAAGGGGACGCATGTCAGGGTCCGGGCGCCGAATGGCGGTTTTGCTATGGTTCCACGCCTGAATATCCGGGAGATTACGGCTATTACGACCCAACAGAGTACTTATTTACCAAACTACAAACTACAAACACGAGCATAACAAACTAATAAATGTACGAATACACCACGGAAAAATTTTCCGGTCCCATTGAAAAGCTTTTGGAACTTATTGAAGAAAAAAAGCTCGAGATAACCGATTTGAGCCTGGCGGAAATAACTGCCGATTTTTTAGAATACGTTAAAAAAATCGAAGCGATTGAACCGCGTCTACTTGCCGATTTTGTCGCCGTTGCCGCCAGTCTTTTGCTTATAAAATCAAAATCTCTCTTGCCCGACCTTAAGTTAACGACTGATGAAGAAGAAAATATAAGAGATTTGGAAGGCCGGTTGGATTTTTACCGCAATTTTAAGCCGGCAATGGCTCATATTAAAAGATTGGCGCAAGAAAAAAACGTTGAAATTTCCAGACCGTTGTTTTTCTGCAGGCCAGAAGTTTTTTACCCGTCGCCCAAAATTACAATCGAAAATTTATTGAAAGCGGCGGAGAAAGTTTTGGAAGCTATCCGCGAGATGCCCGAAGAGCAAAAAATAGAACGCTCGCTCGTAACGCTTGAAGAGAAAATAGAAGAAATAGTCGCCAGGCTAAAAGCGGAATTGGAACATTCCACAAGTTTCGGAAGTTTATTAAAAGACAAACCGCGTTCGGAAGTAGTGGTTCTATTCCTGGCGCTGCTTCATTTGCTTGCCGGACAAAAGATAAGCGTTCAGCAAAACAAGGGTTTTTCTGATATACTAATAGAACAAAAATAAAAATTATGGAAGAAAATAAGAAAAATATAACAGCGGAAGTAGAGGCTTTGCTATTTGTTTATGGCGAAGAATTGGAAGTGAAAAAGATTTCTAAAATGCTCTCGAAAAACAGAAGTAAGGTTTCCGAAGCGGAAGTCAAAGACGCGATAAGCGAACTTCAAAAAAAATATGCGGAAAACGGCGGATTGAATTTGCTTTTTTCAGACTCGCCGGCCGGGCAAAAAGTCCAGCTCGTAACAAAACCTGAATTCGCTCCGCTTATTGAGGAATTCATTAAAGACGAATTTAAAGAAGATTTGACTCCGGCGTCGCTTGAAACGCTTTCTTTAATCGCGTATCTCGGTCCGGTTTCAAGAGCGCAGATAGATTATTACAGGGGAGTGAATTCCAGTTTTATTTTAAGAAATTTGCTGATGCGCGGATTGGTTGAACGGTATAATGACCCGCAAAGAGCGAACATATATCTTTATCAGGCCAGTTTTGATTTATTGAAATACTTGGGGATTTCAAAGATTGAAGACTTGCCGGAATATGATAAGTTTAAAGCTATAATAAACAACCAACAACAAACAACATAAAATATGCAAATACAAGCAATATTACTTTCTTTGGTTATTTTGTTATCGATAGCGATAAATTCGGGAACGCATAACAACGCTCCTTCTTTGGCGTCTTCGCAAACAATTCAAACAGAACAAAGCGGGCAAATAGCCGCACAGGCGGCAAAACAAGATGTCGCGAGAACGGAAGAAAAAACAATTGAAAACAAACAGCCGGAATTAAAAAATCCGTTTATTGTTTTCATCGGCGATGTTTATTTGGCGGTTTCCCAAAGAGCAATTAGTCTGGGGAAAAGCCTTGCCCTTGCCGCGAGCAGTATTGGCGATAATTCCGCCAAAGACCCTGTTCCGGCGCCAAATTCAACTTCTACTTCCGATTCAACCCTTATTTCAAAGCCCGATATCGCCGAAGTCCAATTAAAATGCGACCCGAGCGGATATGATTTTACCAATAAAGCGATGCTCGCGAAATACATAGACGACGGAATAATTTTTGAATCAAACTCCGAAAACCGCTGGCCCATTGCCTCAATAACCAAATTAATGACGGCCGTTGTGGCTCTCGAAAAAACCGATACGGGTAAAGAGATAAAAATTACCGAGGAAATAGTCAACGTGGAAGGCTTGGCGGGAGGCTTTAAAGTCGGAGAATCTTTTAAAGAGCTTGATTTGATTAAGGCGATGCTTGTGGCTTCAAGCAATGACGCGGCGGAAGCGATAGCCGAGAATTTCGAAGGCGGAAAACAGGCATTCGTGGATGAAATGCAAAAGAAAGCCACGGGGCTTAAAATGTTTCAAACGACTTATTTGGAACCGACCGGACTTTCTTTTATCAATCAATCTACGGCAAAAGATTTATCAATTTTAATGTCTTATATTTATTCCGAGCATCCGGAGATTCTCGATATTTCCCGCCAGGAAGAAATCAGAATAATAGACCTTCAATCGGGCAAACTTAAAAAAATATTGAATATCGATAAATTTGCGGGGCAGGAAGATTTTGTCGGCGGCAAAACCGGATTCATAGACGAGTCGGGCAGGAACTTAATAGGGGTTTTCGATATTTCCGGGAAAATGATTGTTACCGTTGTTTTGGGAGCGAATAATTCATTTGACGAAACAAGCGAATTAAAAAGCTTAGTTCAAAATTGTTTGTAATTTATAGTATGTAGTTTAAATATGTACAGTACCCACATTTTTTTAATAATTAAAATTATTTGCGCGTTTGTTTTATCTTTCACTTTGGCGCTTGCCCTGTCACCGGCCTTGATAAGGCTTCTTTATAAATATAAATGCTGGAAGAAAAAGCCTCGCGAGTTCGCTCCGGGCGGAGAAAGAACTCCGATTTTTACCGAGCTTCATGGCACGAAAGAAATTTCAACTCCGCGGATGGGAGGAATTTTAATTTGGGGAACGGTTTTGATAATCAGCCTGGGAACTTTTATCGTTTCCAAATTCATGCCCGAAGCGCTGGGAATGAAAGTGAATTTTCTTTCGCGTTCGCAAACCTGGCTGCCGCTTTTCAGTTTGGTGGCGGCTTCGATTCTTGGGCTTGTCGACGACATATTGGTTATAAACAATAAAGGTAAATACATCGGCGGGGGAATCAGATTTAAAGTGCGAATGGCTTTAATCGGATTGATAGCGGCCGCGGGCGCCTGGTGGTTTTACGTCAAGCTTGGCTGGTCCAGCATCTATATTCCTTTTTACGGAAATTTGGAAATAGATGGTTTCTATATGTTGCTTTTTATCATTGTCGTTTTGGCGACTTTTTCGGGCGGAGTGGTGGATGGCCTAGACGGGCTTTCGGCCGGAGTATTAATGCCGATTTTTGCGGCTTTCGGAGTTATCGCTTATTCAAGAGGACTTTATGATATGGCGACTTTCATCGCGATTATTATAGGTGCTTTGCTGACTTATTTGTGGTTTAACATTCACCCCGCAAGATTTTATATGGGGGAGACGGGCATCATGGGGCTTACCGTTGTTTTGGCGGTCATCGCTTTTTTGACGAATTCCGTTTTATTCTTGCCAGTTATCGCTTTCGTGTTAGTGCTTGAGTCGGGCTCGGTGATAATTCAATTACTCTCGAAAAAGTTCAGAGGAAAAAAAGTGTTTTTGTCGGCGCCCATACACCATCATTTTGAAGCTCTTGGCTGGCCGGAAACGCAAGTAACCATGCGTTTTTGGATTATCTCCGGCGTCTTCAGCGGCCTTGGATTAGTCTTGTTTTTCCTAAGCAAATTCCTCTAATTGCTTATGTTGATAACTTTAGTTTGCTTGTTCTTGCGATTTTGATATAATGATATCAGATCGTTAAAACAACCAGAGGAGATGGAGGGACAATATAGTCCCAACTACCGCATGACAAGTGCGAGCTTCGTTCAAAAGACAAAATTGTCCCCTGTGATGTCTCAAAATGACGGGAACGTGAACAAAGCTTACGCGCGCATTCGCGGAATGGCTAATCGCCGAATGGTATAGAGCCTTCCATCTTCTCTTCTCGATACAAGCCGTGAACTCGTTTCACGGCTTTTTTCTTTACTTGACCCCACACATAAGAAATTATGTGTGGGGTTGACAAATTTAGATGACGTGCTATAATACGATTAAGTTCATTGAGATAGTTTTGAAGGAGAAGGCTGGGTCGGTACTCGTCCTCAGCGGCGGCATAGTCTAGGGTTGACTGCGTTGTTTCATCCCGCACCTATGCGCAGTGCAGCCGGAGGCAACGCTTGGGGCCAACACAAACGCCGGCGAATGGGCCCCGGTTTGCGAATTGGGTGCATCGCATGAAGCGTTACGGATGCGGTCGTCGCCTCCCTGGATCTCTCGCGATTCTGCGGTGGTTGAATTTCCCGCAAATCATCCTCGAGAGCAGGAGCCGAACTGCAAATCCGGGCCGCGGCACGTCCCAGTCTTCTCCCCCTATATAGCCGGAAACTTTCAGTATAGTTCCCGGCTTTTTTATTTGTCTTTAAATTTGCTATAATAAACCCTAATGACTACGCTTATTAAAAACGTTCAACTTATTGACGGCTCCGGTAAACCGGCTTTTAAGGCGGATGTTTTAATCCGCAATGAAAAAATTTCCGCAATAGGCAATTTCCCAACCTATAAAGCTCACGATACTATAGAGGGTTTTGGCGCGTATCTTGCGCCAGGCTTTATAGATATAAATAACAATGCAGACCACTATTTGACGCTTTTCTCAAATCCTTCGCAAAAGGATTATTTATTAGAAGGCGTTACCACGATTATCGGCGGCCAATGCGGAGCATCGCTCGCGCCATTGCTTTATGGTTCTTTGGAATCGATTAAAGATTGGGCGGATATCGGGAAAATGAATATCGGTTGGCACACGGTTAAAGAATTTTTGAATATTCTAAACGGTTTGAAATTTGGAGTTAATTTCGGCACGCTCGCCGGCCACCGCACGATTCGCCAGGCGCTAGCCGGAGATTCAAAAAGAGATTTATCGGGAAGCGAATTGAAAATTTTTAATTTGATTTTAAACCGCGCCTTGAAAGACGGCGCCTTTGGATTTTCAACCGGACTCGGATACATTCATGCCAAACAAACCTCTTACAACGAAATAAAATCTCTTGTCGAAGTTGTCGCGAAAAACAAATCGCTTTACGCGACGCATTTACGGAACGAAAAAAGGGGACTGCTCCAATCGGTAAATGAAACAATCAGTATTGCCAAAGAAACCGGAGCCAGAGTTTTAATAAGTCATTTCCGCCCGCTTTCAGGCTACGGTACGGATTACGAAGAAGCGATTGATTTGATAAGTAAGAATTCCGCCAGAGCCGACGTTTGTTTTGATATTTATCCTTCGGATTTAAGCGCGGTTTTGGTTCACGATATTTTGCCCGAATGGGTTAAAGAAGGAAATACCGAGACTATTTTAAAAGACATCGAGACTCCCGGATTCAGGAGTAAAATTATGCGCGAGCTTCCACGATTCAGTATTGATGAAACGATTATTTTAAACGCGCCCTTAAACGCTTATTTGAACGGTAAGTCCTTAAAAGAATTTTCCGAAAACAGGGATTTGAAGCCTGCCGAAGGAATTTTGGAATTAATGAAAATAACCGGTTTGCGGGCGGTAATTTCATATAAAAACGTCAGTCTGAAAAAGACCATAAACGCCATAAAAAACGACAGAGCGATTGTCGCTTCGAATAATATTCCGAAAACTTTCACCGGACTTTTGGAATTGGCGGAAAAAGGGAAATCTTTGCCTATTGAAACCGCGATTTACAAAATTACCGGTTTTCCGGCGCAGCGTCTCGGATTAAAAAATAGGGGATTGCTAAAAGAAGGATTCGCCGCCGACCTTACGCTTTTCAAGAACGCGCAAATTAGGGAAGTTATCGTGGCAGGCAAAAGAGCTGTAAAAGACGGAACTTTCCAAAATATTTTGGCGGGTCAAATTTTAAAACATGAAGTTTAAAGCATTTGGCGGGAGAACTCCCGATTACATTTTTATCGTTTGCGCTTTACTGCTGACCGTTTTTGGATTGGTCATGCTTTCTTCGGCGTCTTCGGATTTGGGAAAGATAAAATTTGACGATACTTATTATTATTTAAAACACCAAATTATTTACGGATTGGGATTGGGCGCCATCGGATTTTTATTCGCTTTTTTCATAGATTACCGTTTTTGGCAAAGAATAGCAGCGCCCCTGCTTATCTTAAATTTATTTTTACTTGTTTTAGTTTTCACGCCTTTGGGTTTTTCGCACGCCGGCGCGAGCCGCTGGCTGGATTTGGGATTTATGTCCATTCAGCCCGCCGAACTGCTTAAATTTTCTTTTATAGTTTATCTTGCCGCCTGGCTGGCTCCGCGTGCAAAAGGCGCGAATAAAGACGCGCGCCAAAAAGATTTTTGGGCGGGATATTTTCCGTTTTTAGTCATTTGCGGGCTGGTGGCGGTTTTAGTCGTTATTCAACGTTCGACTTCCGCCGTGGCGATTATTATGGCGGCCGGACTTTTGGTTTATTTTGCCAGCGGCGCCAGAATTTCTTACATTCTTAGCACTATTCTTATTGGGCTTGTGGCATTTGGCCTGCTTATTTCTTTTTCACCGTACCGTTTGGACCGCGTGGAAACTTATTTTAAAATGATTACTCATTCGGAATCGATAGATTATGAATCCAGCGCTTTCCAGGTTAATCAATCATTAATATCTATCGGATCGGGAGGTTTAACCGGCGTGGGCTTCGGTCAATCAACGGCCAAATTTAAACGCCTGCCGGAACCGATAAGCGATTCTATTTTCGCGGTTATCGCGGAAGAATTGGGATTCGTTGGAGCGGCTTCTTTAATCGCGATTTTCGGATTATTTTTCGTTAAAGGATTTATGATAGCGAAAAAGACAAGCGATCAATTCGCCAAATTTGTCATAGTCGGATTTACTTCCGTAATGGCGATTCAAACTTTTATCAATATAGCGGCCATTTCCGGACTTATGCCATTAACGGGCGTTCCGCTGCCGTTTATCAGTTATGGAGGAACGTCGCTCGCGGTTTTTTTGACGATGACGGGAGTAATTGGTAATATAAGTAAATACAACTAAAATGATTAGAATACTTTTCACCGGCGGGGGAACAGGCGGGCATATTTATCCCATTGTTGCCGTTGCCGAAGAAATTTGGAGTTTAATAACGAACGAACAAGTTGATTTCAGGTATTTCGGTGCGCCGGGAAATTATAAAAGCTTCTTGGAAGAAAAAGGGATTAAAGTTTCCAGGATTTTTTCCGCTAAACTCCGCAGATATTTCGATATCAGGAATTTTTTTGATATTTTCTTTTTCTTGCCCTTAAGTTTTATTCAGGCGCTATGGAAAGTTTTTTGGTTTATGCCTGATGTTTTATTCTCAAAAGGCGGACCGGGCGCTTTGCCGGTTGTTTTAGCTTGCCGGTTTTACCGCGTTCCTGTAATAATTCATGATTCGGATTCAATTATCGGTTTGGCAAATAAATTATCCGGCCGTTTCGCGCAAAGAATCGCAGTTTCTTTTAGTTCGGCGATTGAAGATTTAAACCAAAATAATCCCAAGCTGGCAAAAAAAGCCGCTTTAATAGGCAATCCTATCAGACACTCACTTTCAAAAGTCGTTATGGACCCGCAAGCAGCGAAACAGTCTTTTGGTTTTTATCCGGAAAAACCGATACTTTTGATTATTGGCGGTTCGCAAGGCGCAGTTAAAATAAATAATTTCTTCGTAGAAACCGCGGCGGAACTGATTAAAAAATTCCAAATTTTGCATCAGACCGGAATAAAAAATTTCGATTCCGCCAAAGCGGAACTTGATTCCGTTTTAAAAGAACTTTCTCCGGAAGAGAAAAAAAATTACAAACTTGTTCCTTATTTCGAAAAAGACATGGCCGACGCTTATTCGGCGGCCGATTTGGTTATTTCCCGCGCTTCAAGCGGTTCCATTTTTGAAATAGCCGCCTTTGCCAAACCTTCAATTTTAATTCCTTTACCTGAAGAAGTTGTTGGCGTCCATCAGACAAAAAATGCTTATGAATATGCCAAAGCTGGAGCGACCGTTGTTATAGAAGAGCCTAATCTCAAACAAAATATTTTTATAGAGCAATTGGAAAAAGTTTTTTCAAATCCGGAAACTCTTAAATCAATGTCCGCGGCGGCAAAACAATTCTCCAAACCCGAGGCGGGAAAGATGATTGCGGAAGAAATTGTACGCATGGCCGAAAGAGGCTAATTTTAGAATAAATAATGAAGCCCAACTCCTTCACATTAATAGAACTCGTCATAGTAATAGCGGTTCTCTCCATTCTATCCGCAGTAGTGGTAATAACGATAAATCCTGCGGAACAGATGAGATCAGCCAGAGATTCAAGAAGAGCCGAAGAACTGACAACAATAAATAAAGCCATATCTCTGTATGTCGCAGATGGAGGTTCTTCCTTAGGTTCCACAAATATCGTATATGTCTCCATTCCCGATTCTTCGGCTACTTGCGCCAATCTGGGTCTTCCCACCTTACCTACAGGCTGGAGTTATCGTTGTTCCACAAGCACAAATCTTCAAAAAACCAATGGTACTGGCTGGATACCGATCAATTTCAGCAATATCTCTTTTACCACTCCTTTATCTTCTTTACCCGTGGATCCCGTCAATACCACAAGCACGGGTAATTACTATACGTATATAACCGGAGGTTCCTGGGAACTGACTTCTTCCATGGAATCAGCCAAATACAAGCTTGGAGGAGCAAACGACAAAACGAGCAAAGACGGAGGTT
>JBAZLC010000004.1:0-60432 GCA_041650415.1 Minisyncoccota bacterium
TGAAGCAAGCGGAACTCTTTATGACTCAAGCGGTAAGGGAAACAACGGAACTCAATCTGGTGGCGTTACATATGGAGCGACAGGTAAAGTTGGCAATGCGTTAAGCTTTGATGGAGTTGATGATTATATAAATTGCGGAAATAATTCTTTTTATAATTTCGGAACCGGCGGATTTACTGTTGGTGGCTGGGCCTATGTAAAAGGAGAGCCAAGTAATTATGGGGCGGCCCTGATAGATAAAGGCACAGGAGATTTTACAGATGCATCATCGAATCAAAAAGGATTTTGGTTGTCTATTGCAAGAAATTCTAATCCTGTCAGGGATATGAATTGGGCTGTGGGTAATGGCTCGGGTTATAATGCCAAAAGTTATAGTATTAGCAATTTGAATTTACAAAATATTTGGCATTATATTGTTGGCGTAGCAGATAATCAATCTGTAAGCGGTCCAAAGTTAAAAATTTATGTCGATGGAGTATTAGTGGGAACAGTAGATAGAACTTATACGGGGTCCATAGACGCGACTAGTTCTAATTTGTGTATCGGGAAAAGCTGCGCACTTAATAGATTTTTAAATGCAATTATAGATGATATTCGCATTTATAACCGCGCCCTTTCCGCCGCCGAAGTTCAAGCGCTTTACGCCGCGACAAATAAATAATTATTTATAGAGATTATTGATGCTATAAACCTTCATGGCGTGCTATATCATGGCATAGTAAATAATTATTTTTCTCAGGCACTATGATTAATCATAGTGCCTGTTATGTGGCCGCATAATAGGTGCTTGTTTTGGCGCGGGCGAACCATTATAATTTTTTAATGAAATTTAAGACAACTTCTTCAGCACAAACAAAAAAAATCGCCGGGCTTTTGGTGAAAGAGATTTTGGCGTCCCCTCTTTCCACTCGCAATGCTTTAGTTGTGGCTCTTTCCGGAGATTTAGGCAGCGGCAAAACAACTTTTACTCAGGGGTTTTTACGCGGGCTGGGAATAAAAAATAAAATTACCAGTCCGACATTTGTGATTGCGAAGAACTACAAACTTCCCTCCTTCGCTAAAGCTACGGCGGGCAAGAAAACACTAAACTACAAACACGCTTGGCACTTTGATTGTTATAGGATAAAAAAATCCACAGAACTTTCTATTTTGGGCTTTAAAGAAATTTTATCCGACCCCCAGAATATCATTTTAATAGAGTGGCCCGAAGTTATAAAAAAAGTTTTGCCGAAAAATGCGGTTTGGATAAAATTTGAGCATGGAGAAAAAGAAAACAAAAGAATTATAAATTTTCGTAATGGGTAATTACGCAATTTTTAGACGAATTTGTCAAGGGATTAAGAGTGATAGCAATTAAGTCAATTCTCCATCCCCTCTTGTCGTCAACTAAGTTTTGGTAATGGCCGGCATATAAGCTGGCCGTTCTTTTTAGTTTTTCAAGTTTAGTTTTTGTCAGGTTATCTTCGGGTTTGATGTTGGGATTTTGCGACAAGGTTTTTACCTCCACAAAGACTATGGTTTTGTCTGGCGCTTTAGCGATAATATCCAACTCGCCCCATTTTTGGCGGTAGTTTCGCTCGATTATCTTATATTTCTTATCAACAAGATATTCGCAGGCGATGTCTTCACCGAGTCGGCCGGTTTGAGATTTTTGGTTCATGTTGATATAATTTTAATATATGTATGACGGAGACACAACGCCTGGAGAGTTGGGAGCGTTGGTTGACAAACACTCTGTGCCAAAAAATGGGTTGAGCTACGAATATATTCGTGGTTTGGTTGACGGCGAAGGCTGTTTTACTTTTTATCCGGGTTATAAAAACAAAAGTGGCAGAAAGTCTAAATTGCCAGCTTTTGTTTTGGCCATGAATGAGCGAGATAAAAAGTTAATAGAACTGGTTAGGGACGCGCTTGGTCTTAGAAACAAAATTTATATTAGAAATTCTTCGGATAAAGATGGCCATAAAAGGAGCGACGTCGCTGTTCTTGTAGTTAGGGAATTCGACCAGTTAAAAGATATAATTATCCCCTTTTTCTACGGAAAACTTAGGGGTTATAAGGGCGAGCAATTTATTGCTTGGTTAGAGAAAATTGGCAGCGACCCTGATGTCTCTGATAGATATAAATCTTTATATCGTCTTTATAAGTGGGGGATATTTGGGAAACTCTCCAAATTTACAGAAAAATTTAAAGACTAACCCTAAAATTTGTTTCAAAGTGTTGGTCAACCAACATTCTTAATGATTTTTTCCCTGGAATTTCTAAAAAACGTAGTATTCATGCGATTACTCAGTAATGCGATAAAACCTACACTTTTAAAAAGTGTAGTATTCATCTGCTTACCGGGTTTTTCGGGTTTTCCTGATTTATGAGGTTTTGCAGAAAAAGTTGGAAAATAAAAAAAACCACCCAAGTCGTCGATTGACGATGATGTCTTGGGTGGGGTCTATCTGTGCTACTTGGAGATTCTTATGCGTGGGTATCGATCTTGGTGCCTTTGGTACCAAGATCCGGGCCGATGTCGATGATGGGATTGTCCTTGTTGGTGGTGGCCGAAGGCACGATGTCCGGTGCCAGAAGTATGGCACTCAGGAACATTTGCCTGGTAACCTCGGGCGAACAGGCCGCGTGGATTTCCCGGAGTTTTTTCATGACTCCGTCAGCCTCCTTTTCAGGAATAACCATCTCTTTCAGAATCTGAGTCCCGAAGAGAAGGGCGCCAATCAATATGGCGCCTTGGATATTGTCCGGGTGTTCATTCTTGAAAAGCTCGGTCGCTTTTTCAACGACCTGACCGATTTTCTTGGGGATGACCACATGGGCTGGTCCCCGTTCGACCGTTCCATTCATATAAACCTCCTTAAAAGTTCAATTTCGTCTGAAATTAGACGATAATTTATTATAACACAAATACAATAAAAAATCAAGGGTTTGTTATTTTGTTTTAAATTTGATACTTTGAAATTAGAAAGTAAATAAAAATCGAAACTTGAAAACAAAATATATGAAAGGAGGGTGAGTCATGAAAAGAATTTTGGGGTTTGTCGCCTTTATTCTTGTTTTCGTGTTTTTTCTGGTGTTTAGCGTCGCGACATCTCACGGAAGCGTAAATAACCAGTTTAATAGAATAGAAGACAGGTTGGCGAAAAAACTTGCGGGTGAAGTTGGAAAATCGGAAATCGAAAATATTTTTTCCGACCCGCGCGTTTGCTTGCAGCCGGAACTTCTGAAAAAACTGGACGCGAAAGGGAAAGGGTTAAGCTATTTCAGTTCCGAGTTCGGACTGCTTAATTTTCTGTCGTTGTGGCGGGGGAGAAGTGTCTTGAAAAACAATAGCGATGTTTTCTCCGGGATTGAGAAGCGATATGAGGTTGAGAAAGAAGCGCTGGCGGCGATTTTCCGGATAGAAACAAATTTCGGCGAAAACACCGGCAAATACCGCACATTCAACGCCTTGCTGACATTTTCGGTTCTGAAAAATCGCAGGTCGGAATGGGCGGAAAAAGAGCTGGCGAATTTGCTTTTACTCAGCTTTCGGAACCAATTGGATGTTTTGGGCATCCATGGTTCATGGGCTGGCGCTTTTGGTTTGTGCCAGTTTGTGCCGACATCATTTTTGGCTTATGCCGTTGACGGCAATGGCGACGGGAGAGCGGATCTGTTTGTTTTTGAAGACGCCATGGCATCAGCGGCGAATTACCTCAGGCGTCACGGCTGGAAAAACGGCGACGTCGAGAAAAAGAAAAAGGCAATCTTCGCTTATAATCGCAGCGAGGAATACGTGAAAGCCGTTTTGGCGTATGCCGAGGCGGTAAAGAAATGACAACTATAACTTGTAGCTTGCGACACAGACGGCCCGTTTCAGAGATGAGCGGGCCGGTTTTTTATTTTCTTTGACTTAAAGAATTTTATGGTTTATAATAAAATTAGATCGGTGATAGTCGTAGCCGCAGAATAATTAATTTAAAAATTAAAGATATGGAATGTAAATGCCCGAAATGCGGTTATACCGCCGAGCAGGAAGGAGACACCTGCGTGTGCCCGACTTGCGGTGTTCCAGCCACTGAAGAAAAAGAAGAGGCTGCTTCTACAGAAGCTGCTCCTTCCGAATCTCAGGAGCCGGAAGCTACGGTTTAAAAATTAAAATCCGCCCGAAATGGGCGGATTTTTTGTGGGCATGGAGGGATTCGAACCCCCGGCCAATCGTGTATAAGACGACCGCTCTACCACTGAGCTACATGCCCTTAATGAACTACAAACTACGAACCACAAACACTTAAACACTAAAACACCACTGAAACATCATTAAAACGCGCTTAAATACTTACTTGTTTTAATTTAAAGCTTTTTATAAGGTTGTCAAATTCTTCACGTTCAAGCGTTTCTTTTTCCATAAGTTTCACGGCAATGGCCTTAAGGACGTTCTTTCTTGAAGAAATTATTTTTTGCGCCGAGATAAGCGCTTTATTCATAAAATTTTTTACTTCGCCGTCAATTTCAGCGGCGATTTTTTCGGAATAATTTTTCTCAGTGGCGATTTCGCGTCCTAGGAAAACCATTTCTTCGCTTTTGCCGTAAGTAATCGGCCCGAGTTTCTCGGACATGCCGAATTTTGTAATAAGTTTTCTGGCGATTTCCGAAGCACTTTGCAGGTCGCTTGATGCTCCGGTTGAAATATCGCCGAATGTCGCTTTCTCAGAAACATAACCACCCAAGAGAATTGCCAAGTCGGTCATAAATTGATTCTTGGTTCGCAGGCTTTCGTCTTCAATAGGCATTTTTAACGTGTAGCCTCCGGCTCGGCCGCGGCTGATGATGGAAATTTTATGAACCGGGTCGGCATTTTTCAAGCTTGTGGCGATAAGCGCGTGGCCGGCTTCGTGGTACGCGGTAATTTCTTTTTCTTTGTTTGAAATAACCCGGCTGCGGCGTTCCGGTCCGAGTAAAACTTTTTCAATGGAGTTAAGAATATCTAATTGATTTATTTCTTTTTGATTTTTTCGCGCCGCTAAAATCGCCGCCTCATTCATAAGATTGGCAAGCTCGGCGCCGGAGAACCCCGGAGTTCTTTCGGCTACCCGGCGCAGATTAACGTCTTTTGCCAGCATTTTTCCTCTGCTGTGAATTTTCAAAATTTCTTCGCGGTCATTGATGCCCGGCATGTCTAAAATAATCCGGCGGTCGAATCTTCCGGGACGCAGAAGCGCGGGGTCCAAAATATCCGGCCGATTGGTCGCCGCGATAACAATGACTTGTGTTTCTCTATCAAAGCCGTCCATTTCAACTAAGATTTGGTTCAATGTTTGTTCTCGTTCGTCATGGCCTCCACCGACTCCGGCGCCTCTTTCTCTGCCAATAGCATCTATTTCATCGATAAAAAGTATGCTGGGGGCGGCTTTTTTGGCCGTGTCAAAGGCGTCGCGGGTTCTTGCCGCGCCGACGCCGACAAACATTTCAACGAATTCCGAAGCGGAAATATGAAAAAATGGCACTTGGGCTTCGCCGGCAACCGCTTGCGCTAATAAAGTTTTTCCCGTTCCCGGGCTGCCTAAAAGCAAAACTCCGCGGGGGATCCTGGCGCCGATTTCAAGATATTTTTTCGGGTTTTTCAAAAAATCGACAACTTCAAGAAGCTCTTCTTTCGCTTCTTTGAGTCCCGCGACATTATTGAAGGTTATTCTGTCTTTAAAGTGGGCGAAGAGTTTTATATTGGCTTTGCCGAATGTAAACGCCTGGCTCATGCCGGTTTTTGCCTGGCGAAAAGTGAACCAAAAGAAAGCTCCAATTATCAAAAGCGTGATAAGCGGAGTGATTAAAACGCCAAGCCAAAATTTCCAACCCGATTCATCCTGAATTTCAAAACCTACTTTTTGAAGGGCTGCCGGGTCAACACCGTAATTTTTCAGAGTCTCAACAAGTCCGGCCTCAGTTTCTTTTTTTGAAGTCGCCGTGGAATTATCTTTTAAGGTAATCGCTATGTCATTTCCATTAACGGTAATTTTAGAAACTTCTCCTGAATCTATTTTGGAAACCAATTGGTCGATGCTCAAAACGACCGGCGTTGTTTGCTCGGTATAAAAAAGCGAAAAAAGAAATGAAATTACCAAGAGAGTGGTAATCGCCCAAAAGATATTTTTTGATAAAGATTTCATATATTTATTATACTCGTTTTTTAGAAATTTTATAACAGTGTTAAAGAGTTTATTATTTCCTCTTCACCGCGCTCCAGCGTAAGTGAGTTCAGAAAATTTTATTTTCCCTCAACCCGCTTCGCTCGCCCAGCGTGCTCGCTCGCTTGTTCCTCGGCTCGCTCGTCCCGCTTCGCGGGACACCATGCCCGCTCGCCTGCGCAGGTTTCGGCTAAAACAAAATTTTCTTCTCAAATATAAGACAGAGAAATCTCTCCGTAGTGAATGTCGCGGAAAGCGTCTTAAATTAAACGAGCGAGTAGCCGATTTGAGGGGTACCCCGAGCGAAGGCGAACAGGGTCGCAAATCGGCGTATATGAGCGAGTTATTAATTTGACGCTTGGAGCGTATGAGCGAGGAGAGATTTCTATGTCTTCCTAAGCCATCTTCAACGAGATGCGTCTTTCCTCGGTTTTTACGGAGTCAACGAGGAATTTATATTTTTTGCCAAGTTCCAAAGCCTTCTTCATTTCTTCGGCTCCGCCGAAGTTGGTGACGTGAATCATTCCTTGGAGATTATTTTCAAGGTTTATATACGCGCCGAACGGGTTGAATTTATAAACAATACCTTCAATTTTTTCGCCTTCTTTTATTTTATCGCCGACATTTTCCCATGGGTCAGCTTTGAGGGCTTTAATGGAAAGGAACACTCTGCCGTCTTTTATTTCGGTGATTTTAGCCTTTATTTGCTCGTCAATTTTGACTATTTCTTTCGGGTTGTCTATTACTCTGTATTCAATTTCGGCAATATGAACCAATCCTTCAATTGCCGGATTGTCTATGAATTTCACAAAAACTCCGAAATCGGCGATTCCCGAAACAATGCAGTCGACAACGTCGCCGACATTGTATTTGGCAAGCAGTTCTTTGAGGTCGTTTTCAAAAGCGCCTTTCTCGGAAATTATTAATTTTTCATTTCTCGGATTAATATCCAAAATTCTGACTTTTATTTCTTCGCCGACGAGCTTTCTAAGCTCCGCGAGAATTTTTGATTTATCCGCGTCATCGACTCTCGGGTAATGTTCTCCGGCGAGTTGAGAAACCGGAAGAAAAGCTTTGACTTCATTTACGTTCGCGACCAAGCCGCCGCTGTTGGCGCCGATGATTTTTACCGTAATCGGTTCATTACTGTCTTTTATCTCTTTAAGTTTTTGCCAATTCTTCTGGTGATGGGCGCTGGCAAGCGAAAGTTCCACATGTCCGTCTTCATCTTCGGCGTTTAAAACTTTCGCCGAAATTACTTCGCCGATTTTAAGTTCTTTTAAAATTGATTTGGCGTTTGAAAATTCTACGCCATAAACCGCGCCGGTTCCGAATTTGCCCAAATCAAAATAGGCCGAGCGGGGATTTTTTTGCATAAGCTTGGCGTCTATAACTTCTCCGTCCCTTAAAAAAGGAATGGAATCCGGGTCGTTTTTCAAGGCGTGAGCCACGTAAGAATTATTCTTTTTTGTCGCGTTCAATATCATAATAGATAGAATAGTAATCAGGAATTACTTAATAGTCAAGTGATTTGGCGGATAATCTTGACTTATAAATAAAAATAAATTATTCTTGGAAATATGTTAACTACCCGCAAAAAGCAAAATTTAATAAAAGATTTTCGCAAACACGAAAAAGATACCGGCTCGAACGAAGTCCAGGCGGCTCTTTTGAACAAGCAAATTTTGGAGCTTGTAGACCATCTGAAGAAACATCCGAAAGACAATCACTCGAGAAGGGGACTTTTGAAAATGGTTTCAAAAAGGAAGAAACTTTTGGATTATTTGTCTAAAACAGACCCCAAGAGCCACGCCTCGATGATAAAGAGCCTTGGTTTGAAAAAATAAAAATGATTCATAAATCTCAAAGGGTTGGAATTTTTATAGACATTCAAAACCTGTATCATTCCGCGAAAAACCTTTATTCCGCGCGGGTTAATTACCGCGAGCTTCTTAAAGAGCTTCTTGCCGGCCGCGACCTTATTCGTTCAATGGGTTATGTGGTTAAAAGTGAAACGGCTTTGGGCGAGGCGTCTTTTTTTGAAGCGCTTGAGAAAAACGGAATCGAACTCCGCGTAAAAGATTTGCAAATCTTTCACGGAGGAATGAAAAAAGCGGATTGGGACGTTGGAATGGCGGTCGACGCCATAAGAATGGCGGGTTCCATAGACGTCGTGATCCTGGTTACCGGAGACGGAGACTTTATTCCTTTGGTCGAGTACCTTAAATGGGGCTTGGGTAAAGAGGTTGAAGTCGCGGCTTTCGGCAGAAGCGCTTCCGCGAAGCTGAAGGAAGTGGCGGATTCGTTTATCGATATAGAAAAGAAACCAAGAATTATTTTAAAGAAATAAGACATAAGAAGTAAGAAATAAAATTAAATTAATAAGGCGTGGCGTTGGCGTACTAATTCATACTAATGATACCGATTCGTAAAATTCGTATCATTCGCATGCATTCGTATGTTGGCATCGCGCTAATAATACGAAAATGAGCTTAAACAGAAAACAATTTACTACGGAAATAGCGGGCAGAACTTTGACTCTTGAAACTTCGGATTTGGCCGGACAAGCCAATGCCGCGGTTTTGGGAACTTACGGCGACACTTCGGTTTTAGTCGCCGTTACCATGGGAAAAGAAGACAGAAACACGGATTATTTTCCTTTGACGGTTGATTTCGAGAAGAAATTTTATTCCGCCGGAAAAATTCTTGGCGGCAAATTTTTCAAAAGAGAAAGCAAACCTTCGGAAGACGCGATTTTGTCGGGCAGATTAATAGACAGGACATTGCGTCCGCTTTTCGACCATCGCCTTCGCAGAGACGTTCAGGTTGTCATCACGATTTTGTCTTACGACGGAGAAAACAGCGCCGAGTTTGTCGGTTTAATAACGGCTTCGGTCGCTTTGGCGATTTCTGATGTTCCGTGGAACGGACCGGTAGCGGGAGTTCAGCTTGCGCGCTTAAAAAACGGAAAGACGGAAATCAATCCGGTAAATTCCAGTCTTGCGGAAAAAGAAAATATTTTGCTTGAAGCTTTTGTCTCGGGAGCGCAGGATAAAATAAACATGCTCGAGCTCGCCGGTAACGAAGCGCAAGAAAAGGACGTTGTTGATTCTTTTAAAATCGCCCATGAAGAAATTAAAAAACTTATCACTTTCCAAAAAGATGTAATCGTAAAAGTCGGCAAACCGAAAGCCGAGATTGAATTCGCCGACATTTCGGAATTAAAAACCAAAATACAGGAATTTTTGAAAGGCAAACTTGAAGAAGCGGTTTATGTTCCGGCAAAAACCGAAATGCATAGTAATTTAGACTCTCTTAAAAAGGATTTGAAAGCCAATTTAACCGAGAGTGGAGTAGAAGAATCTTTACTTGGTAAAGTAGACGCAATATTTGAAGAAGAAATCGACGCGCTTGTGCACGCCAAACTTCTTAATGAAGGTAAAAGGCCCGATGGCAGAAAAAACGACGAGCTTCGTCCGCTTTACGGCGAAGTCGGCGTATTTAAGCGCCTTCATGGCTCGGCTATTTTCCAACGCGGCAATACCCAATCTTTGGCGGTTGTTACTTTAGCCGCTCCGGGTTCGGAACAAATGGTTGAAACAATAGAATCCACGTATAAAAAGAGGTTTATGCTCCATTATAACTTCCCGCCGTTTTCAACTGGCGAAGTTGGCAGATTGGGCGGTCCGGGCCGCAGAGAAATAGGACATGGCGCTTTGGCTGAAAAAGCACTCCGCCCGATGATTCCTTCGCAGGATGAATTTCCTTACGTTATTCGTGTAGTCTCGGAAATTCTTTCTTCAAACGGTTCGTCTTCGATGGCTTCTACTTGCGCCGGCTCTTTGGCTTTGATGGATGCGGGTGTGCCGATTAAAAAACCGGTTGCCGGAATCGCCATGGGGCTTATGAGCGACAAAGATAAATATAAAATTCTTACCGACATTCAGGGACCGGAAGACCATTACGGCGATATGGATTGCAAAGTTGCCGGAACAGCGGACGGCATAACCGCCATTCAGATGGATGTTAAAATCGAGGGCGTTACCGCGGATGTTTTGGGGGAAGTTTTCGAACAATCCAAAAAAGCGCGGCTTGAAATCTTAAGCGTCATAAAATCGGTGATCGATAAGCCGCGAGCCGAGACTTCGGCTTACGCGCCGAGTATCGTTTCGATGCAAATTGACCCAGAGCAAATCGGCGAAGTAATCGGCCCGGGAGGAAAAACCATAAATGGAATAATTGCTTCGACTGGTGCATTGAGTATCGATGTCGAGCAAACCGGAAAAGTTTACGTTGCCGGCGCGACAAAGGAAAGTGCTGCCGCCGCGGCAAAACAAATTGAAAGCATCACGCATCAATTTGCGCCCGGAGAAATAGTTGAGGGCCCCGTTATAAAAATCTTAGACTTCGGCGCGATCGTGGATTTGGGCGGAGGACGTGACGGGATGATTCACGTGTCCGAACTTAAAAATGGGTTCGTCGAAAAAGTTGAAGACGTAATTCATATGGGAGATGTCGTTAAAGCGAAAGTCGTGAAAGTTGAAAACGGAAGAATTGGATTGTCATTGAAAGCAATAGGGAAATAGAGAACAGTAGAACTACAAACAAAAAATCCCCCGTTTGGGGGATTTTTATTACTTAAGCATTTTAGAAAGTCTGGACTTCATTCTGGAGGCTTTATTTTTCTTTATTAATTTGCTTTTTGCGGTCTTGTCGAACTTCTTGTAAATAACTGAAAGATACTCTTTGGCTTTGTCTTTTTCGCCGGAAGTTATCATCTTTTTGTATTGTTTAACAACAGTTCTTAAATCGGTTTTTCTTTTGACGTTTGCTTTGCGCCGGCGAACATTTTGCCGCAAGGCTTTTTTAGCTGATTTAATTATTGGCATGTGGATATAATATATTTTCTCATTTGCTCTGTCAACCGCAATCGTCTAAAATACTAATTATCCAATTAACCAATTATCTAATTCACTAAAACATGATTTATTCAATTTCGGGGAAACTAATTGCCAAAACCCGCCAATTCGCGGCAGTGGACGTTATGGGTTTGGGCATTAAAGTTTCAATAACTCAGAAAACTTTTCAAAAACTTCCTAAAATCGGCGAAAAAGTAAATTTGCTTTGTTATTTTTACAGCTCGCAAAACGGTTTTGAGCTTTATGGATTTTTCGACCAGCAAGAACGCGATGTTTTCGAAATGCTTAATTCCATAAACGGCATTGGGCCGAAAGCGGCTTTAAAAATTTTGTCCGAGATGAAAGCGGAAAGTCTTTTGAGTGCCATCAGTAAAGGGAAGAATGAAATTTTGACGAAAATGGCCGGGATTGGCGCCAAAAAAGCCAGTAGAATAATTTTGGAGCTTAGCGATAAGATAAAAAACCAGAAACTTTCGGAAACGGACGATAATTTTGAAGTTGATTCGGAGCTTGAAGAAGTTTTGAAGACTTTGGGCTACAAGCAGAAACAAATTCGCGAGGCGTCGGAAAAAATTTCCCCGAAAATAAAAACTTTACAGGAAAGATTGAAGGCCGCGCTCAAAATATTAAGCGGAAGATAAATGGATCAAATTTTACGCGCAATAAAAAAAATAATTCCGGTTAAACTTTTCCGGCTCGCGCAGCCGGCGTATCATTTTTGCCTGGCGTATTTGGGCGCGTTGGTTTACGGGTTTCCTTCCCGAAAAATGTTTGTCGTCGGCGTTACGGGCACTAAAGGCAAAAGCACGACTTCTTATTTAATCGCCCAACTTTTGAATTCCGCCGGGCTAAAAACCGGCATGGCGACGACGGTTCTTTTTAAAATCGGCGAGAAGGAATGGCTTAATTCTTCAAAACAGACAATGCTGGGCAGATTTCAGCTTCAGCAACTGTTGGCAAAAATGGCGAAAGAAGGCTGTGAATATGCGGTGGTTGAAACGTCTTCGGAAGGCATTTTACAGTACCGCCACACTTTTATAGATTATGACGCGGCGGTTTTTACCAATTTGTCACCCGAGCACATCGAACGCCATGGCAGTTTTGAAAATTATCGGGACGCAAAGGTAAAACTTTTTGAAAAAGTCGCGGAAAAAGAAAATAGCGTGGGTGTTTATAATTTGGACGATGCCAATGTCGGTTATTTTTTGGCGCCGAAAATTCCAAATCAATACGTTTTCACTTCAAATTTAAAAATGCCCGGCGGCAGCATAGGAAATCTTTATCAAATAACAAAAATAAAATCCGGTTCCAGCGGAACGAGTTTTTTAATAAATAATGAAGAAATAAAAACGCCGTTGATCGGAAGGTTTAATGTTTATAATGCCGCGGCCGCGATTTGTTTTGTCTTGTCGCAAGGCGTGGAAATGGCCGAAGTTAAAAAAGCGATGACGGAAATAAAACCGCCACCCGGCAGATTGGAGCTGGTTAAGGCGAACGGTTTTAATGTGGTAGTTGATTACGCGCATGAGCCGGCGAGTTTGGAGGCTGTTTATAAAGCGGTTATCGAATCAAAAATAAAATCTCCAAAAGGAGAAATGGTTTGTTTGTTTGGCTCGCAAGGGGGCGGCAGGGATAAATGGAAACGGCAGGCGATGGGTAGAGTTGCGGCGGAATATTGCGATAAAATTATTTTAACAAACGAAGATCCGTACGACGAATCACCGATTGAAATAATAAATCAGGTAAGCGAAGGAATAGTTATAGACGGAAAAAACTCCAAAGTAGTATATAAAATTATTGACCGCGAAGAAGCTATAAAAAAAGCGATTTCTTTGGCCGGAAAAGACGACGCGGTTGTTTTAACGGGCAAAGGCGGAGAAGTTTGGATGTGTGTTGAAAACGGCAAAAAAATTCCCTGGGATGAAAGAAAAACAGTTGAAGATTTACTTGGAAATTAACCAAATCGTCAAAGCTGAAGCAATAGACAGTATTATTGGAGGAGTGTTTTTCTTCAGCCATTTCTTGGATGTGGCTAATTTATTTTTTGGGAATTTTTCTTCAAAAAAATCATTAATAATACTTCTTAATTCTTGAGCATTTTCCAGTGTTTTAAAAGATTTATCACGACAAAAAGATACTATTCCTTTTTCTTCGGAAACTACGATTATTAATGCGTCAGACACTTCAGATAAGCCGAGAGCCGCTCTGTGCCGGGTGCCGAAATTTCTTACCGCTCTGACGTTTTCGGCCAGCGGCAAATGAGCTGCAAACTTTTTAATTTTGTCTTCTTCGATGATGACGGCGCCATCATGGCCTGGTGAAGACGGATCGAAAATGCTTAATAGTAAGGGTTCGGAAATTCTTCCTCCCAAATAATAACCGCCTTCAAGATGCCGATCGATGCTCTCAAGACCCGGGAAAACTATTAAGGCGCCTATTTTTTTCCTGATGAAAATTTCTACGGTGTTGATAATTGTTTTTTCTATGTCTTCGTATAATGGAATCTGTTTGCGTCTCAATCCCACAATACCGACAATCTCAAAAAATCTCCGCAGTTCTTTTTGGAAAATTATCGCCGTTATTACAAGAAGAAATCCGAAAATTGAATGGAAAATCTTTTCGGTTAATTTGAGATCAAAGAAAACGCTTAAGCTGTAAATTATAAAAAGGACGATAATACCAGCAATAATTGGCGCAGACTTCGTTTTTTGGAGAACGATGACAGTCAAATAAACAAGAGCTGAAACAATAATAATATCAAGGGCATCCTTTGCGCCAAAAGAAATATTATTGAATATATTTAAGAATAAATTTAAATTCATTGAAAAAATGCCTCTTTATTGTTATTGTATTTCAAATGAGAAAAAATATCTATCTTGATTATGCCGCCGCCACTTATATCGAGCCGGCGGTGCTCAAAAAAATGCAGCCGTATCTTGGCGATTTTTTTGGCAATGCTTCGTCTTTACACTCGCTGGGCCAAATTTCAAGAACTGCAATTGAGAAATCGAGGCGGGAAACTGCCGGAATTTTAGGCGTTTTACCCGAAGAAATTATTTTTACCGGTTCAGGCACGGAATCGGCGAATTTGGCAGTTTTCGGAATCGCCCGGGCTTACAAAAAATCCGGTAATCACATAATAGTTTCAAAAATAGAACATAAGGCGATTTTAGAATCGGCAAAGTCTCTCGAAAAAGAGGGTTTTGACGTGATTTATTTGGACGTTGATAAAAACGGGCTGGTTAAATTGGATGAATTAAAAAAGGCTTTAAACAAAAAAACGATTTTAGTTTCAATAATGTATGCGAATAATGAAATCGGAACAATCCAACCGATAGCCGAGATTTCCCGGATAATAAAAGAATTTAAAAGTGAGATTGTTTTTCATACGGACGCTTGTCAGATTGCTGGCGCTTTGCCTTTGGACGTTAAAAAGCTTGGCGTTGACGCGCTTACTTTAAACGGTTCGAAAATTTACGGGCCAAAGGGAATAGGTTGTTTGTATTTGAATAAAAATATAAAAATAGAACCGATAACTGTCGGCGGCGGGCAGGAAAATAATTTTAGAGCAGGTACGGAAAATCCGGCCTTGATAGTCGGATTTAGCGAAGCGTTAAAGCTTGCCGAGAAAATGAGGGTGGAAGAAAGCCGGCGGCTCACAATTTTGCGCGATTATTTAATAAAAAACGTTTTGAAATCCATTAAAGGTTGCCGGTTAAACGGTGATGCCAAAAAAAGATTGCCTAATAACATCAACTTTTTATTTTTCGGCATTGATGGCGAAGCGTTGGTTTTGCGTTTAGACCTTTATGGAATTTACGCGTCAACCGGTTCGGCTTGTACTTCTTTTGATTTCGCGGCTTCGCACGTTCTATCGGCTTTAGGTATAAAAAAAGAGCTGATTCACGGCTCTTTGCGGTTGACTCTTGGAAGAAAAACGACAAAAAAAGATTTAGATTACGTTTTAAAAATTTTGGTTCGTGAAGTTGGAGACTTAAGGAAAATGTCGGCGGTGAAATAAATCTCACACATAACTTGTTGTGCGTGGGATAAAAAATGGGAGGCGTCTTTTCAGAACAGCCTCCCTATGTGTTGAGCGGAATTACTTCCGCAGTCTTCTCGGTTTTGGCTTATGAAGCCGCCATCCGAGCATGTACAAACTAGAAAGCGGTGGCGGATCAAAGCAGTTGCCGCATGGAGCATCTTCTCCCTCGGGAATGGAAGCTCCGCATTCTATGCAGATATCGTTCTCTGGATTGAAAATTAATCTTTGTTGTGGTTCCAATTCGTCCACTTTTTCAACAGTGAATTGCATTTCTATCTCCGGTGCTTCGTAGCAATTACCGCATGAAGCGCCTCGCTCTGGAATGGCAGCGCCGCACTTTGGGCAACGGTAACCATCTGCAAACTTTGCTCTGTGTAGCATTGGCGCCTACCTCCTTTTTGTTGATGAGTAGCCCCAGTACAAACAGTGCCAGGCCAGCAAGGCAGTGAAGTTGAATCTGACAGAACGGCGTGGTTTCCTCGGCCAAAATCAACGTTTCAAAGTCGCTTTGACCGATAGATCCCAAAACGATCAATACTCCTAAAACCATCGCAATAACTCCAACTTTTTTCATGGAAATACCTCCTTGAACTAAGATGGGTTTATGATTCCGTATGACATTTCCAACGATCTGTTTATATTATACACAAAAATGTGATTTTGTCAAGGTTTACAGCCTTTTTTCTTTAAATTTGCTATAATTTTTACATGAAGCTCAAGTTTTGCGGCGGAGCGAAAAGTGTTACCGGCGCCAACTATTTGATAAATGACAGCGTGCTTGTCGATTGCGGACTCAACCAGGGTTCAAACTTTTTGGAAAAAATAAATTTCGAGCCGTTCCCGTATGACGTTAAAAACATCAAAGCGGTTTTAATAACTCACGCCCACATAGACCATATCGGCCGGTTGCCCCAGCTTTATAAGGCGGGTTTTCGGGGCGATGTTTTTTCGACGCCGCCGACCAAAGATTTTGCCGAAGAGCTTTTACTTGATTCGGAAAACGTTTTAGGCAAAGAAGCCCGTGATAGAAACAAGGAACCAATCTATGATATTGAAGATATTGCGGGATTGATGCGTTTATGGAAAACAATTGAGTATCATAAAAATCTTAAGATTGGCGAATTGGATGTTGAATTTTTGAACGCCGGTCACATTCTTGGTTCAAGCTGCATCTCTGTTTCTTCTGAAGGAAAAAGAATTATTTTTTCCGGCGACTTGGGTAATTCGCCTGCGCCGTTTATCAAAGACGGCGACAAAATAGAAAACGCCGATTATGTTTTGATGGAATCCGCCTATGGAGACAGATTGCATGAAAATCTTGAATCCAGAAAGGAATTGCTTGAAGATTTTGTCGAAGAAACGGTTAAATCGGGCGGAACTTTGATGATTCCGGCTTTTGCCATGGAGCGCACGCAAGAACTTTTATTTGAGTTGAATGAATTGGTTGAAAATGGCCGCGTGCCCAAAGCGCCGGTTTTTGTCGATAGTCCTTTGGCTATCAAATTAACATCGGTTTATAAAAAATATTCGCAAGACACTAAATATTTCCGAGAAGAAGCGATTGATTTGCTAAAGAAAGGCGATGCAATTTTTAACTTTCCCGGTTTAAGGACGACTCTTACAACAGAGGATTCAAAGCAAATAAATAATATTTCTCCTCCGAAAATAATTATCGCCGGTTCTGGAATGTCGCAGGGTGGAAGGATCTTGCATCACGAAATGCGTTATTTGCCGGACCCCAAAAGCGCGATTTTGTTTATCGGTTATCAGGTTGGCGGTTCTTTAGGAAGGCGGATTTTAGACGGAGAAAAATGGGTTAAAATTTACGGTGAAGAAATTCCGGTAAAATGTAAAATAAGGTCAATTGCCGGATATTCGGCGCATGCCGACCAACGGCAACTTTTGGATTGGCTCCGGCCCATGCGTCTTAGCGCGAAAAAAGTTTTTATCGTTCAAGGGGAAGAAGAGGGTATGTTGGTTTTGGCGCAAAAAGTTCGGGACGAATTGGCTCTTGAGGCGGTTATTCCTTCAATTGGAGAAGAATTTATGCTATAATTTATATCTATGAATAATAATTATCCTAAATTTAAAATCTGCGTTTCCGGAGCAGCGGAAACTGATATGTGCGGAGATTCGGCTTTCGCCAAAGCGGAAGAATTAGGGAAAGAAATAATCAAACAAGGTTGCGTTTTGGTTAATGGCGCGACAACGGGTTTTCCGTATTGGGCAGCTAAAGGCGCGAAAGGCGTTGATGGCATAGTTGTCGGAATTTCTCCGGCCGATTGCGAAAAAGAACATGTTGAATATTATAAATTGCCGCTTGATTATCAAAATTTGATTATCTACACGGGCTTCGGGTATTCGGGCAGAAACTTGCTTTTGACCCGTTCGGCGGACGCGGTTGTCGTCGGCTGTGGAAGAATGGGAACGATAAACGAATTTACAATAGCTTTTGAAGATAAAAAACCGATAGGAATTTTAACCGGCGAGTGGGAAACGGATGAATTAATTAAGGATATAATTGAAAAGTCTCACCGCGCGGAAGAGATGAAAGACAAGATAATTTTTTCCAGCGACCCGAAAGAATTAATCGCTAAAGTAATAGAGGTCATAAAAAAAGAGAAAGGTCGGTAACAAAAACATCAATATGGCGGAAAAAAAGCCAATCGGCGAAGTCACTCATTATTACGACAAAATCGGCGTAGCGGTCGTAAAATTTTCTAAAGCCGTGAAAGTCGGCGACGAAATTCAATTTAAGGGGAATCAGACGGATTTCGGGCAAGCAATCAGTTCGATGCAGTTTGACCATAAAAATATCGAGAGCGCGAAAAAAGGCGACGAAGTAGGAATGAAAGTTGACGACCACGTTAGGCAAGGCGATAAGGTGTTTGAGGCTTAAAAACAGCAAATCATTAGCCGTAAAAAAGCGAAACCAATTCGCGGCTTATAGTTTGTTGTTTTTTTATTTGTCTTTAAGTTTGTTATAATAAAACAATGTGTAAAAAACTTTTTACGCCGGCGTGGCTGTTGTCCGGAGCGATTATCGGTGCGGGTATATTTGCTTTGCCTTTTGTTTTTGAAAAAGCCGGGACATTAACAGGCCTGATTTATTTGGCGGTTTTCGGATTGGTTTTTGTCTTGCTTCATCTTATGTATGCCGATGTGATAGCCAAAACCGAGGGAGAGCATCTTTTCCCTGGCTATGCGAAAATTTATTTCGGCAATTTAGGATTTTGGCTCACGATAATTTCCTCTATTTTTGGCTTGTTTCTTACTTTGGTCGCTTACCTCGCCCTTTCGGCGAGTTTTCTGGAAATTATTTTCCCGAACGCTTTCAATGGTTTTAACATTTTGATTTTTTGGCTTCTTGGTTCGGCGGCGTTTTTTTTGGAAATCCGCAAAATGTCTTTTTTGGAGCTTTTTATAACCTCGGGCGTAATTTTCATTTCAATTTTGGTTTTTGCCTTCGGAATTCCGGATTTTGATAAAATAGCTTCAATGCCGGTTTTCGATTTCAAAAATTTATTTATCCCTTATGGAGTGATTTTGTTTTCTTTTAGTGGTAGAGTGGCGATTCCGGCGGTGATAAATTATTTTCGCAAAACAAATCAATCGGTTGCCTGCGCCAATAAATCTATTGTTTTAGGGACTTTAATTCCGGCAATCGTTTACGCTTTGTTTGTTTTTGGCATTTTGGGTCTTTCCGGAACCGTTTCAGAAGATGCGGTGTCGGGATTGGTAGGCGTTGTCGGCCAGTTAGTTTTGGCTCTAGTGGCGGTTTTTGCTTTAGTCTCGCTGTGGGATTCATATGTGATTGTTGGTATGGATGTAAGAAATTCTTTGATGTTTGATTTGAAATTTCCTAAAATCATAGCTGGCATTATGGTGATTATTTTGCCTATATTGTTTTATTTTTACGGATTACGGGAATTTTTGACTCTTGCGGGCATTATCGGCGGAGTGTTTATCGCTTTTGAGGGAATCGTTATTTGTTTGATGTGGCTGAAATCTTTAAAAACAAAAACCGAAAGGGTTTTTCTTAAAAAATTGAGTCCGGTTTTCGCTTACGTTTTAGTGCTTGTTTTTATCGGTGGATTGGTTTATGAATTAATGTATTGAACCATTGCCGCCCTCGTGGTTGAATGGATACAATGCCTCCCTCCGAAGGAGGCGGTACAGGTTCGATTCCTGTCGAGGGCACACAATGGGCGCTTAGTTTAATGGTAAAACGTCTCGTTTACACCGAGAAGACCAGGGGTCCGATTCCCTTAGCGCCCACTGCAAAAATGAAGTTTATTGCCGACTTACATATTCACTCAAAATATTCCCGCGCCACTTCCAGGGATATGGATTTAGAAGAGCTTGACCGCTGGGCGGACGACAAAGGAATTTCGGTAATGGCGACTGGAGATTTTACCCATCCGCAATGGTTCGCCGAACTTAAAGAAAAATTGGAGCCGGCGGAGCCCGGGCTTTTTAAATTAAAACAGCAATATAAGCGGCAGACCATAAAAGGAACTTTGGCGGAAACGAGATTTATTTTAACAGCCGAAGTTTCAAGTATTTATTCCCGCGAATCTCCGTCTAATGGCCAAAAAAGAGTTTATCGGGTTCATAATTTACTTTTTGCGCCAGATTTTGAAACCGTTGAAAAAATAAACGCGCAGCTTGGCTGGATAGGTAATTTGAAATCAGACGGCCGGCCGATATTGGGACTTGATTGCCGGGAACTGGCGAAAATAGTTTTTGGCGCCAGTCCTTTGGCGGTAATAATTCCGGCGCACGCCTGGACGCCGTGGTTTTCGATTTTCGGCTCGATGTCGGGGTTTGATTCTATAGAAGAATGTTTCGGTGAATACGCGAAAAATATTTTTGCCCTTGAAACCGGGCTTTCAAGCGACCCGGCAATGAATTGGCGGCTTTCAAAATTGGACAATATCGCTTTGATTTCCAATTCCGATTCTCATTCCGCTCCAAGAATCGGCAGAGAGGCGAATATTTTTGATACGGAATTATCGTACGTCGGAATTATGGATGCGATAAAATCAGGAGCGTCAAAATTCGTTGCCACGATTGAATTTTTCCCCGAAGAAGGCAGATACCATTTCGACGGACACAGAATTTGCGGCATCGTTTTTTCTCCCGAAGAAACTAAGAAATATAATGGAATTTGCCCGAAATGCGGCAAAAAACTGACAATCGGAGTAATGAATCGGATAGACCAGCTAGCGAATAAGCCGGAAATAAAATTAGAAAAAGAAAACTTTTTAAACGCTTACGACAACAGAGTTCCGTATTATAGCTTGATTCCTCTTGACGAAATTATCGCCGAGGTTTATGGTATGGGGGTTGCGGCGAAGAAAGTTAAGGAAGAATATATTAAATTAATCAAAGCGTTTGGTTCGGAGCTGAAAATTTTGATTGATTTAAGCGTTGAAGAATTAAGAGCTATTGCCGATGAAAAAGTCGTGAAAGGAATATCGGCGGTTCGCGCAAAAAAGTTGAAAGTAGAGCCGGGATACGATGGCGAATACGGCAAAATAAAAATTTTCAGCGACCAAGAAAGAGAAAATTTAGAAGTTCAAAAAAAATTATTTTAATCTAAAATTATGTTTTCATATAACGAATTAAAACCGGGAATGTTTATTGTTTTAAACGGCCAGCCCTTTGCGGTGCAAGAGTCGGAATTTTTGCGCATGCAGCAAAGAAAGCCGGTCATGAAAACAAAACTGAAAAATCTTATCTCCGGTTCGGTTGTCGAGCGTTCTTTTCAGCCGAGCGATCAATTGGAAGAAGCGGAAATGGAAAAAGTCCAAGTTAAATTTCTTTACGTCAACCGCGGCGAAGTTTGGTTCTGCGACGCGAATAACCCCAAGAACAGATTTCAAATTGGCGCGGATATAATCGCCGGAAAAGAATTGTTTTTGAAACCGAATTCGGAAGTCGCGGCGTTAAAATTCAACGATAAAATTCTTAGCATCGAAGTTCCGGTAAAAATGGAATTTAAAGTTGTCGAAGCGCCGCCCGGAATAAAAGGCGACACGGCTCAAGGCGGTTCAAAAGCCGTTATTATTGAAACGGGCGCCAAAATAAACACTCCTCTTTTTATAAACGAAGGCGATATTATTCGCATAAACACTGAAACCGGCTCTTATGTTGAAAGAGTTGAAAAAGCTTAAAAAGAAAAAAGTATTTGTCGGAATGTCGGGCGGCGTGGACTCCAGCGTCGCGGCATTATTACTTAAGAAAAAAGGCTACGACGTAGTCGGCGTTTTTATGAACTGTTATGAATCAAAAGACGGCTGTTCGAAAAGAGACAGTCGCGATGCCGCTTTGGTCGCTCAAAAACTTAAAATTCCTTTTTACGTTTGGGATTTCCGCAAGCAATACGAAAAGAAAGTTATCGAATACATGATAGACGGCTATAAAAAGGGCCTGACTCCGAATCCCGACGTGATGTGCAATAAAGAAATAAAATTCGGTTTGTTTTTGGAGAAGGCGTTGAAACTAGGCGCCGATTACGTGGCAACCGGCCATTACGTAAAAATAAAAAATGGAAATCTTTTCATTGCCAAAGACAAAAACAAAGATCAGTCGTATTTCTTGTGGACGCTGACACCGGATCAATTGAAATATTGTTTGTTTCCAATAGGCGATTATATAAAGCCTCAAGTGCGAAAAATCGCCAAAGCTGCCGGTTTAATAACCGCCGACAAAAAAGATTCACAAGGCGTGTGCTTTTTGGGAAAAATAAAGCTTGAAGATTTTCTTAAAAAATACATTCCCAAGAAAAAGGGTAAAGTTTTGGATTCAAAGGGAAATATTATCGGCGAACACCGCGGCGTCCAGTTTTATACCATCGGCCAAAGGCATATAGACGCGAAAATAAATTTTCCAGCCTGCAAAAAAGACAGACAACCGTATTACGTCGCCGAAAAAGACAAAAAAACAAATACGCTTGTTCTTGCCGAAGGAAGTGAAAACCCGTCGCTTTTCAAAAAAGAAGTTGAACTTGTAAATGTTAATTTTTTTCACAGCGGTTCCGTAATGGCGAGAGTCCGCTACCGCCAGCCGCTTTTTCTGGCGTCATTAATAATAGATAAATCCTCGGTTAAATTGGTATTCGCTAAGCCCGTTAAATTCGTTGCTCCGGGCCAATCAGCCGTGTTTTACGACAAAAAAGACCGCCTCCTCGGCGGCGGAGTTATTCTATGAGAAAAATCCTTTTACGGGAGCCGATTTCTCTAATTAGGTGGCTGATAATTGTTTCATAAAGTTTATGCTATAGCATAAACTTTATGAAACAATTATCGGTGAGCGGTGCAGCTTATAAATTAAACCATTTTTTAACCTCTTTTTCTTTTGGTATCTCGATTGCAGTAATTTGATGAATATATTTATTTAAATTAATATCAAAAACAGCGCAGAGAAATTCTATTTCCGGCATGCAGTCGCAGGGCGAAATCAAAACGCTTTTTTGAAGAGGATAAAGGCCGAGCTGTCTTATTTTGAGACCAAAAGCATTACGCGCCTGTTTATAATTTTCGGGAATATCATAAATAATAATCCGCCACTTGCCGTCCCACTTTTTTGTCTTGTCCAGTCTTAGGTCGTCTAGTTTGTATTTCCGCGTAAGCAATTTGCCTTTATTTGTAAGTGTTATTTTGACTTCGCCGTCACTTAGTTCTTCAAAAGAAATAAGTTTTTTGCTTTCTAATTGTCTTAATTTTCTAGCCCTCGCATATGCCGTCTTTTTATTTTTATCTTTAAAATAAGAATTTACAATTTGATGCAAAAAATACGGAGAAGTTGCGGCGACTAAGACAAATGCCCCACCAAGCGCTATTTTCAAGACAGTGTCCTTTGTTAGGTTGTCGACCTTCCAATTTCTTATCATATTTAAGATTTGCTATATTTATATCTACAACTTTGATATAGACTGTTGTATAAATTATATGCTATAGCATAGATTTTGTACAACAATTAGTTATCCACCTTTTTTTGGCAAAATCGATTTGTTATAATAATATTAAAGCTAGTGAGGGAGCGGTCCCTCTTTTATTTTTATAAAAATTTTAAAACTATGGAAGAACAAAATCTTTTATTGGATTCGCCGAAAAAAAGTAAATATTTGAAATTTGTCGCTGGGTTTTTGGGAATTATAATTTTGTTTGCCGGTGGATATTTTATTTGGGATAGATATTTGAGCCCAGAGGCGAGACTGGATAGGGAAAGAGAACAGGGTGTTCAGAAATATCTTGATTTGGTGAAAAATTACGAAGACGCAATGAAAAACGATACTTATGGCGGAAAAACCCCCGAAGAAACATTAAAAATGTTTATTGATGCTTTAAAAAATGATGATGTTGAGTTGGCGAGTAAATACTTTGTACTTGACGAGAATGGAAAAGTTAACCCAAAGTGGATAAAGGGATTACAAGATACAAAGGATGCGGGACGGTTTCAAGGTTTGGCTACTTTGCTCTCTGGGGCAATTGCTGATGAAGATAATTCCACTTCGGCTGAAGATTTTAAGTTTAAAGCATATGAGAATAATGTTTTGAAGGCATATGTGAATATGCAATTCAATAAATATTCTGGAATATGGAAAATCGAAAGCATGTAAAATTTTTAGTCCCAATTTTTATATTGGGACTTTTTATTTTTCAAAACAACATAGCTTTTGCTTATGATGTTGATACGCACGCCTATCTTACGAGCGAGGTTGTTAAATTTTATAACCAAAACTTCCCAAATAGTAAAATTTCAAATGAGTTAAATGATTATTTAATAGATGGTTCTCGTAAAGAAGACGATGTGCCGCGTCCAATGAATCATTTCTATGACCCGGTTAATAATCGCGGCCTGGTCGATTCTACGCTGGGGAGTTGGCAAAAATCAAAAGATTGGTCACAAGACAGCAATAACCAAAATAAGTCGACGTATAAAGTTCCCGCGACAGTGGCTTCGATTTTGACTGCAATTCAGCAAAGGTCAATAAATTTAATAACAGACGAAACTGATTTTACTTGGCAAAGGGCTATTAAATTTTATGTTGCAGGCGACAAAGAAAAAGCAATGTTTATATTGGGGCACATCTTGCATTTAATTGAAGATGCCTCAGTCCCGGAGCATACAAGAAATGACATCCATCTTTTAACTAATCCCTACGAAAATTATACCGATAAATTTTCAATTTATAGTCCAGATAGCAAATTAACACAAAAATTGGCGAACAAAGGACCTATAAATTTAGATAGCTTGAATTCTTATTTTGATAATTTGGCGAATTATTCAAATAACAATTTTTATAGCGTTGGAACTATTGGGGTGCAAAGCGGATATGAAAAACCTGTGCCAGCCGATTACGAAAAAATAAATGAACTTTACTATGCTCTAAATAGCGCAAATGATAGTGTTTATAAATTATCGGTCCAACCTACGAGGTCGAGCGTGTTAATGAATATTGATGGCATTGTGTCCATAGATGATAGATTAGTTTTAGATAATTATTGGTCGCTTTTATCTGTGAAATCTATTCAATACGGTGCTGGTGTAATAAATTTGTTTTTTCAGGAGGTTGAAAAAGCGAAAAACGACCCAAATTTTAATACCACAGAAGAAAAGTCATTTATTGGTAAGGCCGTGGAAGCAACCAGTAATTTCATAGCGCAAGTTAGTTCAACAGCGAATAATATTGTTTCTTCGGCTGGTAATTTTTTAACTGGAATTTTTAAAACAGGTGATAATTTTCAACAAGTAGGGCAAATAGATTTAAGCCAAAGCGAGAGTCAAAATCTTGATAAGAATAGCGAGACTCAATCGGTAAATAAAGAATTAACGCCGAAATCGAATGAGCAAATAAATCAAACAAAAGACGTCATGGAGTTAGATGAAAACGAAATTGTTTTAGAAAACGGAAATCAAGATGATTTTAAATTAGATAAAAATCTAAAAGATAAGGTTAAGGTAATACCCGCGACAACGGTAAAACAATGCCCTTTTGATACAATTCAAACTCTTTCGCGCCAAAAAGTTATTATTAATGAGGTCGCTTGGATGGGGAGTTCAAACAGCGCCAACGATGAGTGGATTGAATTGAAAAATATTTCCGGCGGCGATATTGATATAAGCGGCTGGCAGTTAGTAGATAAAGACGAGCAAATTAAAATAAATTTTGCTTCCATTGAGGGAGGCAAAATAGTTGGCCCAAATAGAATACTTTTATTTGAAAGAACTGACGACGATTCGGTTCTGGGTATAAAAGCCGATTTGATTTATAGCGGAGCGTTATCAAATACAAATGAGGGATTGCGGCTTTTTGATGAACAATGCAATTTAGTCGATGAGATTTCGGCGGACCCCGATTGGCCGGCGGGGAATAGCAGTGAAAGAAAAACAACGGAGCGTGATATTGGAGGTTTTAATTGGCATACTTCAAATATCATAAATGGGACGCCAAAAGCGGAAAATTCAGGAGGATTAATTACGTCGAAGGCGACGCAAGTAACTTATTCAGGTGGAGGCGGAAGCTCAAGTAACCAAAATCAGCAGTTGACTCAGGCAAAAATTTTAATAAATGAGGTTCAAATTTCTCCGGCTGGAAGCAGATTTATAAAGCTTTACAACCCAAATAATTCCGATGTTAATTTAACAAATTGGTATATCCAAAGAAAAACGAAAACTGGAAGCTCTTTTTCTTCTTTAGTTTCAAAAACTTATTTTGAAAATAAAACGATTTCGGCAAAAAATTATTTTTTAATATCTCGTTCCGCCACTGGCGCTGATGCCGTAGTCGATGATTTAACTTTAACAGAGGCTAACTCCATTCAGATTAAAAATTCCAACGGCGATGTTTCCGATAAGGTCGGATGGGGGGATGCTATTGATTGCGAAGGCTCATGCGCTTCGGAACCCGCGGAAAACCAAAGCATTAAAAGAAAATCGCAAAACGGCGCATTTGTGGACACCGATAATAACGCTAATGATTTTGAGGTTACGAATATTCAAGCAACTCAATCAGACCAGGCGCCAAGCGCCTTTTTTGATTATTCGCCAAAAAGTTTACAGGTTGGCCAAACGGTAAATTTTAATGCTTCTTCTTCGACGGACCCTGGAGGTCAAGAAATAGTTTCATATGAATGGAGTTTTGGAGACGGCGGTACGTTAATTTCCGCAAATCCTACCGCTTCTCATATTTATTCCAGATTCGGAAATTATCAGGCGAGCTTAGTTGTTTTTAACACTAGTGGCGTATCTTCAACTCCAGCCACGGCAAACATTCCCGTTTCTATATCGGGAGCTGATCATGTCGTAATTTCAGAAATTCTTTTTAAGGCTCAAGGAGATGATGAAGGAAAAGAATTTATCGAATTATATAATCCGACAAATAGCGACGTAAATCTTTCAGATTATTCTTTGGAAATTTTAACCGGCGACGCTACATCGACAGATTCTTTAGCGAAGTTCGGTTCTAAGGCTGAAGACGGCATATTAATAAAAAGCAAAAGTTTTTTCTTAATAGGATTTCATAATTACATCGGCAGTATTCCAGCTGATATAACTAGGGCTAGTTCATTGCCTAATAGCTCAAGCACAATATATTTATTAAATAGTAATGGCGGGAAAGTGGATTCAGCGTTTTATGATTCAATGGTTAATGACGGACAAAGTCTGGAAAGAAAAGCTTGGGTAGACAGCTCTTGCGCTCTTTCACAGGAAAACGGTGAATTCTCCGGCAATGGTTGTGATAGTAATAGTGTTAATGATTTTGATATTCGCATGACACCAAATCCGCAAAATTCTTTAAGCTTACCAGAGCCGAGAGTCGCGCCGACAAAGCCGGAAAATTTTAACATTCAATACAATCAAAGCGGGATGGAAATGAATTTTCAATGGAACGAAGCGCAAGATTATTTAGGCACTTCATTGAATTTAACTTATAAAATTTTTGACATTAGTAATGCGAGCGCGACTTTGCCGATGGTCGAGTCGACTTCAACGGCGGCAAAAATTATAATAAATGAAATTGGCCGCGATTACCAAGTTTCAATTAAGGCTTTTGACAAAGATGGCTTGGGTTCGGAAGCGGCAACTTCTTCAATAAACATTTCGAGTTTTCTTTCGGGTTTATATTTCTACCAAAATTTTCAAGACGGCGAGGTTTTAATAGACGCCTATTACGGACAGTATCCATTTGTTCCGGATTTGTTTGGGAAGGGTGATACATGGAAAATAGCGGTTTTTTATCTAAATAGCGATGCGAAAAATGATTTAAATAATCCTTCTTGGCAGCCAAATGATATAACAGATGTTTTGGGGTTAAAATACAATCAATGCGCTGGTGGAACAGGTGGAAATTCTTTGATTTTGCCCGACGTATCGAATAATTGTGGAATGGGCGGTGGCGCGGCAAATGTATCTTTCAGTAATTCTCAATTGGAAGACAAACATTTTATTATAAAAACCGCTAAATCAATTGGAGAATTAAATCTTGATGGAAGCGATTTTATAACAACGGTTTTTTATTCTGTCTCGTCTATTTCACCTTCCAATCCATTGAGCCCAGATTTTCAATTGGTTGCCAAAGATAAAATAAAATATTATTTTGGTGCTGAACCATCAAGACAAAGTCCAGTTTTCAATGGCGAAATAGTTAAAGATTTTGATAGTGTAAATTCTAAATTAAATCTTTTTTGGCCAAGAGCTACAGATATAGACACGTTGGATAACCTTTTAACTTATGAAATTAAATACAATGACGAAGATTGGATTTCTGCGGGCAACGCCACGGGGACTTCAAGATTTGTTTCGCCCGGCGAAAATTTTTCAATAAGCGTTCGGGCTAGGGATGACTCCGCTAATTATTCAGTTTCAACACTTTTGGAAAATTGGTCATATCCGCCGATTAATTTCGGTTTAGTTCAAGAAGTTGGTGATAGTTGGAGTGATAATTTTGGACAAATGAATTGGAATGGCATTAGTGGGGCGAATATCCAGAGTATTTTACCGGCAGGAAATTTGGAATTTAATAAATTTGTTTTAAAAGTAAAACATTCACAAGATACCGGAAGCAGTTTTGATTTAAAGCTTTCGGTTTTTGGCAATAAATTTTTCAACGGTCAAAATGTGCCGGATTTCAATAATCTTATTTCGGCTTCAACAATTTCGGGTTTGTCTGGCGACCCGCAAAATCGGGATTTGGTTTTTAGTTTTTCGTCGAACATTGTTTTGAGCGCGGGCGTTAGATATTGGTTTGTTTTGGAAAATTCAAGCTACACATTCCATTCATATAACGATTTAACTTCAAACTCCTGGCAAAACGCAATAAGTGCAGGCGATGTTTATCCTGACGGGGAATCGGGAAGGGCGTTTATGAGAATTTCTGGAACAAACGGAACTTATATAGATGGTTCGGCGGAGATAAACTCCGCTGTGGATTGGTATATGAAAATTGGTTTAGGGGAATAAAAAAGGCCACCCGCGTGTTCGTGAGAACGGGTGGCTTTATGGTTTGGTGCCGGCGAGGCCTATGATAGTTGGCCACGCATGTCCGCGACAGTTGCTGCGGTCTGCTTTTCGTGAAATTCCCTTGCGACATCGGTCGGCTTTTTCTCTCCGTCTTCGTCGCCTTTTCCGGTGGGTGGAGACCCCATGCAGGAATACGGGTGGCGGACACTTACCGTGTTTTCGGTTGTTTTTGTTTCTGTCATGGCCTTCTCCTTTCGTTACTCTTTTTGTTTAAAATAACACATGTCTTAACGTGCCTCTATTAAAATATCACGTTATTAATTTTTGTCGAGAAAATTTAAAAATAAAAAAGCCGCCATATTCGTGAGAATAGAGGGCGGCCGGGGAATGCGTGCCTTTGCGGCGGGATACGAGTCGGATTAGTGGGGCTTTTTGCCGGTGAGGCCTTCGAGGAAGCTTCGGAAGCCGGTCGGGCGGTTTTCGCCTTGGGCCCTGCTGAAGATTTCCGCGAGCTCAGGGGGCAGGCCGACGCCGACGGAGATGACATCGACACCGATGCCGTTGTCTTCTTCGGCGGAAACCGCGACGATAACGCCGTCTTTCCTGATGCCGACGCTGGGGTAATCGTAGACGTTCAGCCCCAGCTCTTCGCGGATCGAGAAGAACAAGATGTTCTTCACAATCTCGCTTTCCGCTTCTGCCATCTCAGTCCGGCGCCGGAACTCCTCGCACTCGCTCGGATCGCAGGTGGCGCATACTTTCGCGTGGTCTTCATAGGCTTCCTTCGCCTTGACCTTCAGCCAGTGGAGGACCTTGAAGAGGGTTGCCATCTCTTCCGAGAGCTTCCCTTTCTCTTCTTCCTTCGCCTCTTTTTCGGGGAGGTCGGAAAGGCTGAATTTGAAGCTTTCGGGGATTTCCTGAACCATCGCCGCGATTTTTCTAAGCCATTTCGTCATTGGTGAATCTCCTTTCGTCATTCGTGGTTAGCCGTCCGTGTTTAAAATTACCGCAAAAACCTTTTTAAGTTATCTCCTTTTTTTGTCTCGTTTGTGAGACATGAATTTTTGTACTGAAATTTATTTACCATATTTTGCTTTGTTTTGTCAAGAATTAAAAATTCAGAAATAAAAAGGCCACCATGTTTACACAGAGGGTGGCTTGTTGAGGTTGCACGTCGCGGAGAGCAACGCAGATTAGTCGAATACCGATTTGCCGTCGAATGCCGCGAGAATGCCTTCGCATTCGGGAGGCAGGACCGGTTCGGCGGGCGTCGGCTGGCCGCACTGCATGGCGATGAGTTCGTTCATCGCCGTGGTATCGGTGGCGAAGACTAAAGAGGCTTCACCACTTACCCCCTTCGAACACGGCTTTTCGCAGAGGTTCGATTCTGCTGAACCAGATGCGGTCGTCTTGTTGTTCTCTGTCATGTTCTTCCTCCTCCTTTCCGACGATGTCTTTTTCTTCTGAATTTTCACCAACAGAAATTTCGAATTGAAGAGAATTAGGCGTCCCTTTTAAAATCGAAATTTCAACAAGAAATTTTTTTGCCATTTTCTCCACGATTCTCCTTTCTGTTTTTTACAATTTCAAATGAACTTAAAATATAAACTATCACATTTTTATAATTTTGTCAATATCTCTTGTTTATTATTTAATAAATTGACAAAAAATTATTTTAAGGTTATTATTTGGTTTAGCAATTTACCAAGCTTTTTGGTGGAAATATCTTAAATATACAGACATCATCTTTAATAAAAAGGAGGCGATATGGAAAAAAAGAGAGAAACGCTTTTGTGCCCGTTTAAGGAGGTGTGCCCGGTATGGAGTTCGGGTTGCACGTCGGATTACGCGACGGCCTCAAACTGCGGGTTCATCGCTGGCGACAAGAAACGCGTCGAAGAATGGGCCGCAAAAAAGATTCAGGAAGAGAACGGTAAAATCAGTTTCATCTCTCCCGAATTTTTGGTCTTTAAGGACACCGTCAAGTATCTGACCGACGCCGAGTTCTATAAGGTTGTTAACGACGCGTACGATGCGTATGTGGCGCCCAAAAAACCAACGGAGCCCTTCAAAAAAAGGGCTGAAAAATCACCGTATTTCGCGTAAAGGAGGAGTGCATGGAAAAAGGAAAAGGACAGACTTGCGGAATGGCGTTTTCTTGCGGGTGTCGAATTCCCAACGGCGCGGGCTGCAATTGCACGGTCTGCGTTCCCCAAAATGGAAACGCGGGGCTTCTGTGCGCTCAATTCAAATGCGCATATGTGGCGAATCAGATCTGTCAGAAAAAGACGATTCTGGATATTATCTATTACCAGATCGTCAATTCGGGCGGATATTGCGCGGACGGGAACCCGTGGTACGAAGCCCTCAAGGTGGCTGCCGGAAGCGCGGACAAGCTGAAAGCCATAGAAAAGGTTGCCTGGAGAAAGAAAGCAGCGGGTGCCTTTTCCAGTGCCAGGCGATCGGCCTGTACTTTGCCGTTCGCCCGAGCCGAACAACCATGATCTGTAGTTTCTCAATCAGAGTGTAGCCCGTTTTCTTGGAGGAGATAACGGGCTTTTTTTATTGAAAATGCTAAACTTATTTTATGGTTGCCAAAAAACGAAAATACATAATAGGAATAGATGAGGTTGGAAGAGGACCGTTGGCGGGAGAAGTAACCGTGGCGGCAATTTTACTACAAAAGAATTTTCGATTCACAAAACCCAATTTTCAAAAAAAATTAAAACTTCGGGATTCTAAAAAATTATCGCCAAAGCAGCGCGAGATTTGGTTTGAATATATTAAAGAAGAATTATGTTTGGGTTATGCGGTAGCAAGCGTTTCACCTAAAAAAATAGATAGAATAAATATTTCCAACGCCGCGAATTTAGCGGCAGTGAAGGCGTTTGAATCTTTAATAAAAAAAACAAAAATAAAAATTGAAAATTGCGAAGTTTGTTTGGATGGAGGACTTTATTTAAAAACTACAAACAATAAACTGCAAACGGCAAAATATAAACAGCGGACGATTATAAGGGGCGACGAGAAAATTCCGGCGATTTCGTTAGCCTCAATTGTCGCTAAGGTAATCCGGGATAAGAAAATGGAAAAGTCGCATAAAAAATACCCTCAATACGGATTTAAAAACCATAAAGGCTACGGCACAAAAGAGCATTTTAGGGCGATAAAAAAGCACGGGCCGTCAAAAATACACAGATTGACCTTCCTTAAGAAAATGCGTTAATATAAAGAAATATGAAGCGGTACATCCTTGCGGTTTCTGGAGTAATTTTAATAATAATTATTTTTTTCACAGGATTCTTTATTAAAAAAGAACGCTTCTTTGACGAAAATCTTCAACTAAAAAAAGAGAACGAAAACTTAAAAGCGGAAGTTCAAAAGCATCAAGCATTAAGCATTAAGTATCAGGAACCCATAGACGGTTATTTAACCGTTAAAGTTTTTTCGACCTATCCTTTTAATATTAAAAATCAGATAGCGGTAAATGCCGGCGAAGCGCAGGGGATAAAAAAATCAATGCCGGCGCTTTTTGGAAAAAACATTTTATTGGGACAAGTGATTGAAGTTTCAAAAAACTCCAGCGTTATTCAGACGATATTTGATCCGAACTGGCAATTGCCCGTGAGAATAGGCGAAAAGCAAACAAACGGGCTTTTGCAGGGAGGAAACGAGCCTAAAATAACGTTTATTGAAAAAGATAAGCCGATAACCGTTGGCGATGCGGTTTATTCCGCCAAACAGGGTTTTCCTTTGGGCCTGAAAGTAGGGGAAATATCCGATATTAAAGAGTCGGCACCCGGAGTTTTTAAGGAAGCGGTTTTAACTACTCCTTTTAATGTTTCCGATTTAAGGGAGGTGGAGATTTTATTGCAATGAAATTCTTTTATCTTGTTTTGTCGGTTGGGATTTTAAGCATTATTCAGTCTTATGGTTTTTCGGTTTTTGGTATTGTGCCGAATTTAGCGCTGGTCGCGGTTGTCGCGTCCTCTTTTTTTACCGCTAATTTTATTGAAGGAATTTTTTTGGTTTTACTTTCGACCGCGATATTAAAATTCGGCTCAGGAGTTGATTTAGGAATTTTAACTTTTGCGTTAATCGGATTGATTGCCGTAATCATCGCAAAATTCATTCCCTGGCGTTATTTTGCCGGTAATTTAATTGCCATTATAATCACCGTTTTAATTTTTTACGCGTTTTTGAACCCGGGTTTGATTTTATCTCTGGTTTTCATAAAAGAATTATTCTTAAATGTCGTCGTTTCTTCGCTTCTTTTTGCCTTTTTGTCTTTTTTGTGGCAAGATTAATGGTATGAAATTTTCTTATACTTTAATTAAAAAACTGGCGCCAGTTGTAAAAAACAAAAAAGATTTAATAGAAAAATTGAATGAATTCGCCTTTGAGGCGGTTGATTTGGGCGGAAATTCTTTTGAAGTGGCGCTTCCGGCAAACAGATATTCCGATGCGGCTTCGCATATCGGAATTGCCCGCGAGGCTTCGGCGATTTACGGGAAAAAATTCGATTCGCCGGTTTTTAATCTGAAAAAATCGAAAAATGGCGGTCCGACAAAAGCGAATTTTAAAGTTTCAATAGAAGACAAGAAATTATGCTCGAGATATATGGGTTGGTATTTTGAGAATGTTAAAATCGGATCTTCTCCGAAATGGATGAAGGATGTTTTGGAAGAGTGCGGCTTGCGGCCGATAAACGCCGTGGTTGATATTATGAATTACGTCATGCTTGAAACCGGCCAGCCGTTGCATGCTTTTGATTACGACAAAATAGCTCAATCGCAGATTATCGTCCGTAAGGCGAAAAAAGGCGAAAAAATCGTTTCGTTGGACGATAAAAAATACGACCTTAATGAAAATATTTTGGTAATTGCCGATGCTAAAAATCCTTTGGCGATCGCCGGAATAAAAGGAGGAAAATTCGCCGAAGTTGTGCCGAGCACCAAACGGATAGTTGTTGAGGCGGCAAATTTTGCCGGCGCCAATATCTATAGGGCTTCAAAATCGCTTAAACTTACCACAGACGCTTCCGTGATTTTTTCCCATAATATTTCTCCGGTTTTGGCCGAAATAGGATTAAACAGGGCGGGGCAGTTGCTTGAAGAAATTACTGGCGCAAAAGCGGGAAAAATTGTCGATGTGAATTATGCGAAACCAGGAAAGAAAATAATAAAATTCGATACCGAGAAATTCAAAAAATTGATAGGCGTTGATTTAAACGTTAAAATTTGCGGAGATTACCTTAGAAATTTGAGTTTTGGAATTAAGGCTGGTAATAAACAAACGTTTTTAGTGGAAGTTCCGGCTTGGCGCAGCGATGTTTCCATTTTTGAAGACTTGGCGGAAGAAATTACCAGACTTTACGGTTTAAATAAATTAAAACCGCAGCCGCCGAAAATTTACATTCACCCGTCGGGCTTTGAAGACCAGATTGTTTTAAAGGATAAAATAAGAAAAATTTTGACGGGCTTCGGATTTGACGAGGTCTTGAACTATTCTTTTGTCGGCGATGGCGATTTGGATAAAAATCCCGTCTGGAAAAATAAATTATTGGAACTTGAAAATCCGATTAGCGGCCAAGCGAAATATATGAGGCCTTCTTTGACGCCGAATCTTATTAAAAATATAGAATCCAATTTCCGGTTTTTCGACGATATTAAAATTTTTGAAATCGGCAAAGTTTTTTACGGCAACACGCCTGAAAAATTAAATTTGGGAATTTTAATCGCCTCCAAAAAAGATAAACAGGTATTTTTTGAGTTGAAAGGAGCGATCGAAAAAATGTTTAAGAATATCGGTCTGGTTGATTATATGATGCCCGAACCGGAAAAAGGAGAATGGGTTAATGATTTTACCGGTAACTTGATTTCAAGTGAAATTTTGGAAATCGAATCCGAAGATAAAGTTATCGGTTATCTTGGCAGAGTTGATTATTCCGGCGCTGAAGCGGTTTTAGCGGAAATAAATTTGGATCTTTTACTTGAATTAGTCGAAGAAGAGCATGAATACCGGCCGCTGTCGAAATACCCGTCGATTATGCGCGATGTTTCGGTTTTGGTGAGTCCGGCCGTAAAAGTCGGAGAAATAATGAGACTTATTCAAGAATCCGATTTTAAAAACATTGAAGACGTAGACATGATTGATGAATATGAAATGAAAGACAAACGGAGCCTTACATTTAGGATAATTTTTCATTCCGAAGAACGTACGCTTAAAGAAGAAGAAGCAAGCGGCGAAATGGAAAAAATAAAAAAACTTCTCAAATCAAAATTCGGAGCGGAGATTAGATAATATAAAAAAACAGGCTTTCACTTGAGATGAAGCCTGTTTTTTTATATACTTAAAAAATGTTTAAAAACCTCAAAAATTTCAATCCCGCGGAAATCGAGGAAAAAGTGCTTGAATTTTGGCAAATCAATAAAGTTTTCGAAAAATCAATAGAAAAGCCGGCATCGGAAAAGTCTAAGGGCGACTACGTTTTTTTTGACGGACCTCCTTTTGCCAATGGATTGCCTCATTACGGTCATATTTTGGCTTCAATAATAAAAGACGCGATTCCGAGATATCAAACAATGAAAGGAAAAAGCGTAAAAAGGCGCTGGGGTTGGGATTGCCACGGCTTGCCGGTTGAGTTTGAAATCGAAAAAGAACTCGGTTTGAAGAGTAAAAAAGACATTATTGAATTCGGCGTTGAAAAATTCAACGAGTTTGCCAGAAAAAGCGTTTTAAAATACGAATCGGAGTGGAAAAAAACGATTCCGAGAATCGGCCGCTGGGTCGATATGGAAAATCCGTATAAAACAATGGACGTTGAATATATGGAGTCGGTTTTGCACGTTTTCAAAAGTTTATATGATAAAAATTTAATTTACAAAGGCTATAAGCCGATGCATATTTGTCCGCGGTGCGAAACAACGCTTTCAAATTTCGAGGTCACTCAAAATTATAAAGATATCGAGGATTTCGCAGTCACGTTAAAATTTGAATTAGTGGATGAACCGAAAACTTTCGCGCTTGCCTGGACGACGACTGCCTGGACTTTGCCGGGAAACGTGGCTTTGGCGGTAAATCCGAAAATTTATTACACAAAAATAAAAATCGGCGGCGAAAAATACGTTTTGGCGGAAGAAAGGTTGGGGATTATAAAAGAAAAATACGAAATTGTAGAAAAATTTAAAGGAGATAAATTAGTCGGAAAAACCTACAAACCGCTTTTTGATTATTTTAGCCAGGACAAAACTTTAAAAAACCGGGAAAACGGATGGAAAATTTATCCGGCGGATTTCGTGAGTATTGAAGAAGGAACGGGCATAGTGCATATCGCTCCCGCTTTTGGCGCCGAAGACATGGAATTGGGCAAGGAATTTAATTTACCGTTCGTTCAACACGTCGGTATGGATGGAAAAATAAAAAATGAAGCCGAAGACTTCGCCGGCTTAAAGGCAAAACCAAAAGAAAATACCAGAGAAACGGATGAAAAAGTAATAAGTTTTCTTTCGGGAGAAAATTCGGTTTACGGACACGAAAAAATGGTCCACTCGTATCCGCATTGCTGGCGCTGTGAAAACCCGCTTTTGAATTATGCGGCGTCTTCGTGGTTTGTGAAGGTGACCGATATTAAAGACGGTCTTGTTAAAAATAATCAAAAAATAAGCTGGTTGCCGGCTCACATAAAAGACGGCAGATTCGGCCAGTGGCTAAAAGACGCGCGGGATTGGGCGATTTCAAGAAGTCGTTTTTGGGGCGCTCCGCTTCCGGTTTGGGAGTGTAAAAATTGCGGAAAGCTAAAAGTTATAGGTTCAGTGGAAGAATTAAAGAAAAATTCGGAAAGCTCGGGCAATAAATATTTTGTAATGCGGCATGGGCAAGCGGAAAGTAATCTACTCGGGGTTACGAGTTCAAATCATAAAAATAATCATCACCTTACCGATAAGGGTAAAAAAGAAGTAGAAGATGCGCTTAAAAAACTGAAAAATATCGATTTAATTTTTTCTTCCGATTTTGTCCGGACAAAAGAAACGGCGGAGATGACGGCGAAGCATTTGGAAATAAAAAAAGTTATCTACGATGAAAGATTGCGCGAGGTCAATACGGGAACTTTTGAGGGCAAAGCGGTAAAAGAATATCACGCTTATTTTTCTTCCACTGAAGAGAAGTTTATCAAGCCGACGCCAAAAGGTGAGAATTTAACCGATTTAAAAAATCGTATAACAGAATTTATTTATGAAATTGAAAAAAAACATTCAAACAAAAATATTTTAATTATCAGTCATGAGTATCCAATTTGGCTTTTGTTTGCCGGAGCTGAAGGAGCGGACGCCAAAAAAGCGATTGCGATGAGGGGCAAGAAAGACGACTTTTTGAAAACCGGAGAAATTAAAAATTTAAAATTCGTTCCAATGCCGCATAATAGAAATTACGAGCTTGATTTACACAGGCCGTATATTGATAAAGTTGAACTTAGTTGTGGTTGTGACGGAAAGATGAAAAGAATTGAAGACGTTTTCGATTGCTGGTTCGAGTCGGGCTCAATGCCTTACGGTCAATCGCATTACCCCTTCGCCGTAACAAACAATAAACGACAAATAACAAACAATAATTTACCGGTGCCAGCGGAATTTATTGCCGAGGGAATGGATCAGACACGCGGCTGGTTTTACACACTGCTTATTCTCTCAACAGCTTTGTTTAATAAACCGGCCTACAAAAATGTTATTGTTAACGGCATAATCTTGGCGGAAAGCGGCCAAAAAATGAGCAAACGCCTTAAAAATTATCCCGACCCGATGGAACTTGTTTCAAAATACGGCGCGGACAGTTTGCGGTTATATTTGCTTTCTTCGCCGGTGGTGGCGGGCGAGAACTTAAATTTTTCCGAAAAAGGCGTGGACGAAGTTTACAAAAAAATGATTCTGCGGCTTTGGAATACTTATAAATTTTATGAAATGTATGCGAGCGAACAAACGACAAACGACAAACGACAAACGACAAACATTCTGGATGAATGGGTTATTGCCAGATTGGAGCAATTAAAACTGGAAGTTTCTGGCGCACTTGAAAATTACGAACTTGATAAGGCAGTTAGGCCACTTGGAGGTTTTATCGACGACCTTTCAACTTGGTATATCAGGCGTTCGCGCGAAAGATTTAAATCGGAAGGCAGTGATAAATCCGCCGCGATAGAAACGACGAAATACATTTTGTCGGAATTTTCAAAAATTCTTGCGCCATTCGCGCCATTTATAGCAGAAGCGGTTTATCAAAGCATAAATAGCAAACAAAAAGGAAGCGTGCATTTGGAAAAGTGGCCGGTTTTTGACAAAAAATTGATAGATAAAAATTTATTGGATTCAATGGCGGAAGTCAGAAAAATTGCTTCACTGGCTTTGGAATTAAGAGGTAAGGAAGGAATTAAAGTAAGACAGCCGTTGTCCTCGTTGAGTATTAAGAACAAAGTATTAAGTATTAAAGACGAAGAGTTATTAAATATTTTGGCGGACGAAATTAACGTTAAGCAAATTATTTTTAACGGTAAAATAAAAGAAGAAGTTGAATTAGATAAAAATATTACGCCGGAGTTGAAAGTCGAAGGATTATTAAGGGAAGCGGCGAGGGCGGTTCAGGATTTGAGAAAAGAAGCCGGCCTTTCGCCGAAAGATAAAATCGATTTATGGTTGGAAGTCCCGGCGGAAATCCGTTCGGCAATAGAGAAAAGCATAAACGAATTCAAAGAAAAAATTTGCGCTAAAAACGTTTATTTCGGCCGGACGGATAAGTTTGACGCCGAAACCGAAACAAAAATGGACGGTTCGCAAATCTGGGCGGGAGTTAAAAAAGTTTAAAAAATAAGCGGCTCGGAAGTAATTCTGGGCCGTTTTTTAATTTCTGCTAAAATGTTATAATTTTATTAATGATAATCACAAATTTTAAAACTTTAATAAAGACTCCACTTCGAAAAAAGGCGCTTCAGATTGTCGAGGCGGGCTATGAAGCGATAAATATAGAAAAAGCGGTAAAAAATAAAATAAAACTAAGCGGCAATAATCTATCTATTTCTGATGCTATGACGCGTCATAGTATTAATTTAAATGACTATAAAAAGATTTTTATTATTGGGATTGGTAAGGGTTCGGCATTGGCAAGCGCGGCGCTGGCAAAAATTCTCGGCAGTAAATTAAGCAAGGGAATTGTCATTGACATTGAAAAACCAAAATTAGAAATTAAAAATTCAAAATTAGAAATTTTTAAAGGCACTCACCCCATCTCTTCAACGCAAAATATAAAAGCTACAAAGAAAATAATTGAATTAGCGGAAAATACATGCGAAGACGATTTAATAATTTCTTTTATTTGTGGTGGAGGTTCGGCTTTGCTTTGCGGTTCGGAAAAAGAAGCAAAAAACTCCAGGGAAATTTTTAAAAAATTAACCGGCGCCGGAGCGAATATTATTGAAATAAATACAATAAGAAAGCATTTATCAGAAGTAAAAGGCGGAGGTTTGGCAAAAATCGCTTATCCGGCAACCGTGTTTTCTCTTATCGTTTCCGATGTTTTTAAAAACGATTTATCCATGGTGGCTTCAGGTCCGACCATTTATGATAAAACTGCAAAAAAAGACGCGGAGAAGATATTGGTAAACTACAAACTACGAACTACAAACTATGAACTACTTGAAACACCGAAAGATAGGAAATATTTTAAAAAAGTTAAAAATATTTTATTCATTTCCAATCATGAGCCGGTTAAGGCAATGATGAAAAAAGCGGAGAAACTGGGTTTTTCGCCGAAAATTTACTCATATAATTTGAAAGGCGAAGCAAAAAACGTTTTTATTCCACTTACAAAAAAAGTGAAAAATAAAGGTGTGATTATTGCCGGAGGGGAAACAACTATTGTTTTGGGTAATAATCCGGGCAAGGGAGGAAGAAATATGGAAGCCGTTTTAGGAGCAATAACCAGGTCTCAAAATCCGATTTCCAGCAATTTAGTGGTAATTTCTTTTGCCAGTGATGGTAGAGATAACACCGATGCCGCGGGAGCTATTGGCGATATTTTAACCATAAAAAAAGCCAAGAAATTTAAATTGGACTTTGAAAAACATCTTAAAAGCCATAGTACTTGGGAATTCTTTAAAAAAACCGATGATTTGATTTTTGCGGAAAAGAAAAATTTTAACGTTTCGGACTTGATGTTGGTTATTAAAGAGTAATGGAATTTATAGAGATTTATCAAATTTTATAGTAGAATTAGCTTATGAATAAAAAACAAGATTTTATTAAGCAATATAAAGATGTCGGGATTAAAAATGTCATGGAGGTTGGCGGAAAGAACGGTTCCCTCGGCGAAATGATTAAATATTTGAAACCTAAAGGCGTAAATGTTCCCGATGGATTCGCGATAACGGCCGCCGCTTACAGATTTTTCCTGGAAAATTCCAAAATAGGCAATAAAGCATTGAAGGTTTTCATAAAAGAAGCATTATCTGGTTTAAATACTCATAACCTTCCCGATTTGGCGAGGCGCGGGAAATTGGTAAGGGAAACTATAAAAAGCGTTGAAATACCTAAAGAACTTGCGAATGAAATAGTTAAAAATTACGAAAAACTTGAAAAAGAATACGGTAAAAATGCGGATGTGGCGGTTCGCACCAGTGGTACAACCGAAGACGCGCCTGACGCTTCGTTTGCCGGTCAATACGAGACTTTTTTGAATATTCGAGGCGCCGAAGAGGTTTTACAGGCCGTAAAGGAGTCTTTTGCTTCTTTGTTCACCGATAGGGCGATTTCTTACAGAGCGGATAAAGGCTTTGATTATACAAAAATGGCGCTTTCGGTAGGCGTGCAAAAAATGGTGCGTTCGGACTTGGGATGTTCGGGGATAATATTTACTCTTGATACGGAATCGGGTTTTCCCGGGGTTGTTTTAATAAACGGTGCTTGGGGGTTGGGAGAAATGATAGTTCAAGGAGAAGTGACGCCGGACGAATTTTTAGTTTTCAAAAAAACAAAAGCAATTATAAATAAAAAGCTTGCGGAGAAAAGCCGGAAAATGATTTATTCGGCCGGCCATGGGATAAAAAAGACTAAAGTAGTAGACGTGAAAAAAGAAGATAAAGAAAGATTTGTTTTGAATGAAAAGGAAATTTTGAAATTGGCGGAATGGGCGGTAATGATAGAAGATCATTATTCTAAAATTCGTAAAAAATGGACGCCAATGGATATGGAGTGGGCGAAAGACGGCAAAACCGGAGAATTATTTATCGTTCAGGCAAGGCCGGAAACGGTTCATAGTCGCCGCGACTTTTCAAAAATAAAAGAATATGAGCTTCAGGCTTCAGGTTCCAAGTTTAAAGTTATAGTTAAGGGCGCCTCCGTCGGCAATAAAATCGCTACGGGTAAAGCGCGGATAATTTTAGACGCTAAACAGATAAATCAATTTAAAGCGGGCGAGGTTTTAATAACCGATATGACGGACCCGGATTGGGAACCGATTATGAAAATCGCCTCGGCGATTGTAACGGATAAAGGCGGACGTACAAGCCATGCGGCCATAGTTTCCCGGGAATTGGGCATTCCTTGCGTTGTAGGTTCCGGTAGCGCCACAAAAAAGATAAAAACGGGCCAAACCGTCACCGTAGACACTACTTCCAGTGAGGGCGTGGTTTATGACGGCGCTTTGAAATTTAAAATAGTGGAAAGCGATGTTAAAAAATTTCCCAAGCCCAAGACTAAAATAATGATGAATATTGCCACTTCGGACACGGCTTTTGAAAAATCGCTTTTGCCGAATGACGGCGTCGGGCTTGCGAGAGAAGAATTTATTATCGCCAGCGATATCGGAATTCATCCGAATGCGTTGATAAATTACAACAAACTACAAACCACAAACAAAAAACTTAAAACCCAAATAGACCAAAAAACGGTGGGGTATAAAGACAAAAAGAAATTTTACGTTGACAAGCTGGCGTATGGAATCGCGAAAATTGGCGCGGCGTTCTATCCAAAACAGGTAATCGTCCGGTTCTCGGATTTTAAAACGAATGAATATCGAAGCTTAATCGGCGGGGAAATTTACGAACCACAGGAAGAAAATCCGATGATTGGCTGGCGTGGCGCTTCCCGCTATTATCATCCGAATTTTGTTTCAGCCTTTTTATTGGAGCTTGAAGCGATTAAAAAAGTCCGCGAGGAAATGAAATTAGACAACGTGGTCGTGATGGTGCCGTTTTGTCGGACAGTGGAAGAAGGGAAGAAAGTGGTTGCGATAATCAGGAAGCATTTAAAACCGTTGAAAATTTTCGTAATGTGCGAGATTCCTTCGAATGTTGTTTTAGTGGATGAATTTTTAAATGTATTTGACGGGATGAGCATTGGTTCAAATGATTTGACGCAATTAACCGTCGGCATAGACCGCGATGCTTCCGAATTGGTCCGCGGCGTGGCAAACGAGAAAGACGAATCGGTCAAAAAGTTGATTTCCGAGGTAATCAAAAAATGCCTAAAGCGTAAGAAATATATCGGTATTTGTGGCCAGGCACCTTCGGACTATTCGGATTTCGCCGAGTTTTTGGTGGAAGAGGGCATTGAGAGTATGTCGTTGAACCCGGATACGGTTATAAAAACAACTTTGAAAGTTTACGAGAAAGAAAAAAAGTTAAAGAAATAAAACATGATAAATTTAATGCGCCCAGAATTTTTCGACATTTTTGGCATTTTAACTTTCATGTTTTTAATCTCTGTTTCGTTGTGGCAGCTTAAATTTAAGAAATTGCCGTCGGATTGGATTATAATAATAATTTTAATTATCGGCATTTTAGGATTAGTGATTGATACTTTCAACGTTTATAAGGGTTATTTAATGTAAAAAATGAAAATTTTCGATGCCAGTATAAAAATAATAAAAGATTCCCGAGGCAAGGACACATTGGAAGCGGAAATGAAAGCCGAAAATTTTTTGGCTTTGGCTTCGGCGCCAAGCGGGAAAAGCCGGGGAGCGCACGAGGCATTTGTTTTGGAGCCGCAACTTGCCGTTAAAAAATTCAACGAAATAAAACTTGGTATTTTAAACCGGGAATTTAACAGCCAGCAAGAATTTGATGACTTTTTAAATTATCTTGATGGTTCCGAAAATAAAGGCAATCTTGGCGGAAATTTAACTTTAGTTTTGTCTTTGGCTTTCGCAAGGTTAAAAGCGAAAACGGAAGGCAAGGAATTATTTAAATATATCGGCGATATTTCCGGCATAAAATATGCAGAATCAAGATTGCCGAGGCCGTTTTTTAACGTCATAAATGGCGGAGCGCACGCGACGAACCCCAAAAGCAAGCTTGATTTTCAGGAATTTCAAATAATTTCCGAAGCGGAAGATTTCGGGTTGGCGTTGGGTTTGGGACAGGAATTTTATCAAAAATTAAGAAGTTTTCTTGAGAATAAATTTGGAAAGGAAAACGTTATACTCGGCGACGAGGCGGGATTTTCATGTCCTTTTGAGAGCAACGAACAAGCGATTGAAATCTTGGCGGATTTGATAGTTAAGAGCAATTATCCTTTAAAAATCGGGTTGGATGTCGCGGCTAGCCAGTTTTATAAAGACGGAAAATATTCAGCTGGCGGCAAAGAATATTCTGCGGAAGAACTGAAAGATTTTTACATAAAATTAATTGAAACATACAAAATTTTCTTCATAGAGGACCCGTTTTCTGAAGAATCGTTCGACGATTTTACAATATTAAGACAGAACAAGCCTGAGCTTTTGATAATTACCGATGATTTAACAACGACTAATTTTGAAAGGCTTAAAAACGCAATCAATAAAAAGTCTGGCAACGCGATTTTGGTAAAGCCGAATCAGATTGGGACTTTAACAGAGACGATAAACGTTATTAAACTGGCGCATGAAAATAATTGGCAAGAAGTGGTTTCTCATAGAAGTGGAGAAACAATAGACGATTTTATCGCGGATTTGGCGGCCGGAACAGGAGCATACGGGATAAAAGCCGGCGCTCCATCGGCGCCGGAAAGAATGGCGAAATATAATAGACTTTTGAGAATTGGCGAATTAGGGAATTAGATAATTAGTTTTTTTAAAAAATTATTCAATTATCTAATTCACTAAGAATTTAACTAAGCTTTGGCCTGTCATATCCGCGGGTTGGCGAATTTTCATTAATTCTAAAATAGTCGGAGCAACATCGGCTAAAATGCCGACATTTTCTTTTTTTGACGCACGAATTTCTTCTTCGGTTCTCGCGCGCATGAATTTTTTCGCGACCAAGTAAATCGGCACGGGATTAGCGTTGTGTTTTGTTTCGATATTGCCGGTTTTTTCATCAATTACTTTTTCCATATTGCCGTGGTCGGAAGTGATAATCATGATGGCGTCGGTTTCCAAAACGGTTTTTATAAGCTTGCCGACTTGCTCGTCTACGACTTTAACCGCTTTAATGCAGGCGTCGTAATTGCCGGTGTGGGCGATAATGTCCGAATTGGCGAAATTCAAGAGCACAAAATCAAACGCATCTTCCATTATCGATTCGATGGCCCGGCCGGCGATTTCGGACGCCATCATTTCGGGATGTTCGTCTTGCCTGACTATGGGCCTTGAAGGAATTAACACGCGGTACTCGTTTAAAAACGGCTTTTCTTCGAGTCCGTTAAAAAAATAAGTGATGTGCGGGTATTTTTGGGTTTCGGTTATTCTGATTTGGTTTTTATTGTTGTCAGCCAGAATTTTTCCGAGACAATTTGTAATCACTTCATTAGGAAAGGCGACTGCCGCGCTTATATTTTTGTCGTAAGGCGTCATTGTCGCGACGTATAAATTATTAAGGCTTTTGGTTGGAAATTTTTGGAAATTTCTGTCGGCGAAAACGGATGCCATCTGCCTGATTCTGTCCTCGCGGAAATTGAAAAATATTACCGCATCGTTATCTTTGATTTCGCAGTCTTCTTTTACGCGTGTTGGCTCGATATATTCATCGGTTTTTTTATTCGCGTAGGAATTTTTAATATATGTTTCGATATCGGCGTTTATTGGGCCTTCGCCAATCATTACGGAATAAGCTTTTTTTGTGCGGTCCCAGTAGCCTTCTCTGTCCATACCGTAAAAACGGCCGCTGATACTTGCTAAATTCGCTTCTTTAGGCAAATTAGCCAGCGTATTTATAGATGAAGTCGGCGCGCTATCCCGGCCATCGGTAAAAAGATGAAGATTTATTTTAGAAACGCCTTCTTGTATAGCGAACTCAACGAGTTTTTTTATGTGTTCAAAAGAAGAATGGACGTTTCCGTCGCCCACCAGTCCCACAAGATTAACACTGGAATTATTTTTCCTGGCATGTTCGAAAGCGTTTTTCAGCGCCGGGTTTTTAAAAAAACTTTCATCGCGGATAGCCAGGTCGATTCGGGGCAAGTATTGATAAATAATTCTCCCGGCACCCAAATTAAGGTGGCCGACTTCGCTGTTGCCTTCTTCTCCCCAGGGCAGACCGACGCTGACGCCGGATGCCTGAAGCAGACCGCTGGGGAAATTAGCCCTTAAATAATCAAAGTTTTTGAGCTCGGCAACATAAATCGGATTGGTTTCATTTTGTTGGCCTTCGCCCCAGCCATCCAATATCGCTAATATAACAGGTTGTTTTGACATAATTTTATTTTAACGTTATAATCGATTTATAGCAAACAAAAGTTCGCTAATTTAAACGAATATGGCCACGGACTTATTAATTAAAATTTCAAAACGTGTTCAACTTCGTGATTATTCGCGATTAAATTATGATTTATCAAAATCCGCTTTTTTGGGCCGGACTAATTATTTTAGGGGCAGTTGCCGGCTATTTTATTCGTCAAATAATAGCGTCTAAAAATCTTAATTCCGCCGAGCAAATAATAAAACGGCAAATAGAGGAATCCAAGGCGAAAGCCAAAGAAATAATTCTTGAAGCACAAGAAAAGGCCACCGGCGCGCTTGAAGAAGTAAAACAGGCCGAAAAAGAAGGCAAAATCCAACTAGGTAAACTTGAAGAACGGCTTCTAAAAAAAGAAGAGCATTTGGACGCGCAAACTTCTGAATTAAGGCAGCGAGAAGAAAAATCTCTTCAGGATATAGAAAAATTAAGAGCCGCTAAGGCGGAAATAGACGAAATTAAACAAAGAGTCATGTCCGAACTTGAAAAAGTTTCCGGAATGTCCGCCAGCCAGGCAAAAGAAATTCTTTTAAAAAACGCCCAAGAATTACATCAGGGCGAGCTTGTTTCAACTCTCTCCAAAATGGATAAGGAAAGGCGCGAAGATATCGAGAAAAAGAGTTTGGATATCATGACGACTGCCATGCAACGCTACGCGCGTTCACACGTGAGCGACGTGACGACCTCAGTTTTCACTCTTAACGATGAAGACTTGAAAGGCAAAATAATCGGAAGAGAAGGAAGAAATATCCGCGCTTTGGAGCGCGCTACCGGAGTGGAATTCGTGATAGACGAAACTCCGGAAAGCATCGTGATATCTTCTTTTGATCCAATAAGAAGGGAAATCGCCAGAATGGCTTTGCAAAAACTCGTTAAAGACGGGAGAATTCAGCCGGCGAAAATCGAAGAAAAAGTCGAAGAAGCCAAACAGGAAATCGGCAAGAAAATAATCGAATTGGGTGAAAGCGCGGCGTATGAAGCCGGAGTTTACGATTTACCCAGAGAAATAATTCAGCTTTTGGGAAGGCTTCATTTCCGTTTGAGCTACGGCCAAAATGTCTTGACTCACTCGATCGAAACGTCTTATTTGGCGGCGATGATAGCGTCGGAGCTCGGCCAAAATGTGGAAGTGGCGAAAAAAGCCGCCCTGCTTCACGATATTGGAAAAGCCATAGACCATGAAGTTCAGGGAAGCCACGTCGATCTCGGCAGAAAGATTCTTCAGAAATACGGCGTTAGTGAGGAAATAATTAAAGCAATGGAAGCGCATCATGAAGAATATCCTTTTGCCAGCCCCGAGGCCTACATTATTGCGGCATCGGATGCTCTTTCGGCAAGCAGGCCCGGAGCGCGCCGCGATACCTTGGAAAACTACCTTAAACGTTTGGGCGACCTTGAGAAAATCGCAACCGGGTTTGAAGGCGTTAAAAATGCTTATGCCATTTCAGCCGGAAGAGAATTGAGAATATTCGTTGTTCCCGAGAAAATAGACGATTTTAAGGCGCTTCAATTGGCACGGGAAATAGCCAATAAAATAGAGTCCGAGCTGAAATATCCAGGTGAAATCAAGGTAAATGTCATCCGCGAGATGAAAGCCGTTGAATATGCTAAGTAAAATGCGGGCTATTGACTTTTGCGGCCAGACGAACGAGAATTAATATAGATTTTACAATACTAAAGGTCGAGTTAGCGTAATTTAGTTTTAAGATTATGAATAAAGTTGGATTAGTAGAAGCGGTGATGAAGGCCGCTGGAATAGAAGTTAAAAAGCAAGGAGCTGCGGTTGTTGAAGCAGTTTTCGATACCATTACAAAAACATTATCAAAAGGCGAAGAAGTTGCCATAACCGGATTTGGAACATTCAGAGTCGCCAAAAGGGCCGCTCGCATGGGTGTTAATCCGAAGACCGGAGAAAAGATCCAAATTGCCGCTTCGATAAAGCCGAAATTCAGAGCCGGAAAGGTTTTGAAAGAAGCTGTTAAATAAAAAAAGACCTACTGTTATTGGAAAAATAATCCCGCATTACGCGGGATTATTTATTTTGAAGCAGTAAGTCTATTTTATAAAGAGTGTCTTGGGCGGCTTTTATTTTTTCAAGCGATTTATCTGTGTCGCTTTCGTCGGATGCCTGTTTTAATTGTTCGTTTGCTTGTATAAGCATCGCTTGGATAGTAACGCCTTTATTATAATCAACCTCTTTGTTCCCCAAGAGATATTTTATTTCATCAAGTTTAATTTGAATGGATTCATTTACTTCGCCGGCCTTAACCACAAAATCATGTTTATTTATCTGGTCGATTGTGAAGAGCGCCGAGCCTGAAATTATTAAGAATAAAGCGAAAGCTGTTGCGGCAATGGCATAGATAGGCTTTCGGGAATAAGCGGCAACCAAAACATCCGCCAAAGAAAACCTTTTCGGAATCATTCTTTTGCCGGAGTTTATCTCGGCTAAAAGCAGATTTCGCGACTTGGCGGAATAATCCGCATCTGGCGCGATGCTTTTAAGTTCGCTTAAAATTTTGATTAGTTCTTTATCCATCGATTATTTTCTTTAAATTTTTGATAGCCCGATATTGAAGAAGCTTTACCGCACTTTCGCTTTTATCAAGAGCCAGGGCGGTTTCGCTAATTGACATGTCTTCGATAAATCTGAAGATTATTACACTTTGTTGTTCGTCATTGAGCTTAATAATCGCGTTTTTAACCCTTTCCAGGTCGGTTTTTTTATCAAAAGATATTTGTGAATCGCTTTCGGTTTTTAACTCGGCAATCGACTCCAGTTCGACAACGTCCTTTTTCAAACGGTAGAAATCTATAACTTGGTTTCTGGCTATTGAATACAGCCAGCTTGAAAAGGGAAATCCTTTAAAGTTGTAGCTGGGCATATTCCGCCAGGATTTCAGAAATACTTGGTGGGTGAGGTCTTCGGCCTCCTCACGTAGGCCAACTTTAAGATAAATAAATCTGTAAATTCCAGATTGGTACTTATCATAAAGTTGGCCAAAGGCCTCGGCCTCACCCGCCATGGCGCGTTCTATTAAATTTTTATCGCCATCTGACATATATAACGAATCAAAAATTAATTAGTTTCTCTATAAATCGATAATTTCACTATTTTATATTAACTGAAATCTTAGTTTTTGGCGAATTGATTTTCGCCAAAAGGTGAAAAAAAACCGCCTACGACGGAATATTTAAAGAATGATTGCATGTTAAAAAACATTTGGCGTTAAGTCAATCTATTTAATGTTATTAAAAAGCGATTTGCGGTAAATTGTAAGCGTTTTAGACTCTATTGTTTCTGGCTATTAGTATGATTGCCATTCCCATTTTTCCCATTCCCGTTTTTGCCTTTTTTCTCAAAAACCTCGATTTCTTTTTTGAGCTCGGTCATTTTTATTTCTCTTCCGACCATAGCCTTGTTTAGCGCTTTAAGTTCTTCTACTTGGTCTGAAAGTTGTTTTGTTCTTTCAGCTACTTTGCATTCAAGCTCTTTTGTGTAATCAAGCAGATTTTTTTCAAACTGTTTTCTTTTAGTGATATCTTCCAGAGCTAAGATAATTAATTGGACGGCATCTATTTGTCTGGCATTGAGCAATATTGTTTTTTCTCCGATTGTTTCAAAAATATGCGTGACCTCGTAATTTTTAACGGTTTTTTTGTCCGGCAAAATTTTTTCCAGCAAATTTTTCAATTCGGGAATATTCCATTGCCCATTACCCAGTTTATAGACGAATTCATTTTCCGTTTGCTCCGGCGAAACCTGAAATTCTTCATAAAACATTGGATTTGCCGAAATTATCCGAAGATTTGGACGTAAAATTAAAATAGGTTCCCGGGCGACATCTGTAAGCGTTTTCATGTAATACAGGGCAAGCTCTTTTGATTGGCTTTCGCTTTGTTCAACTTCGTTATTTTTCATGATTTTATTGTTAATGAATCATTTCGACCTTTATTTTTTGGGGCGTAATTATTGTAAGAATATATATATTATATATCGCGCCGCAAATTTTTAAATAGCTGCTTTTTTTGGAGTTTTATGGATTTACAAAAATCTAAAAATTTTTGAGCGGGTAAAGGGAATCGAACCCTCGTCTTCTCCATGGCAAGGAGATATAATAGCCACTATACGATACCCGCTTTTGTTTAATTGCCCGGTGGCGGGCCAGTAGGCCCTTTTATTGACGGCGCTCCCGTTGGGCCGTGAAAATTACTATTTGTAGTCGTGCTTTCCGGGTTTGTTGTTGGTGCATTGGCAATCGGCCTGGTGAAATAATTATATGCAAAAAGCGTCGCTAGTAAAGCCAAAAATATAATTATTAAAATTAATGTTTTTTTATTCATTTTTTTGTTTGTGCACCCACCAGGGCTCGAACCTGGGACCTTCTCCTTAAGAGGGAGCCGCTCTACCAACTGAGCTATGGGTGCATCTGTGCCCTCGGAGGGATTCGAACCCCCAACGACTGCTTCGAAGGCAGTCATGATATCCATTTCAACACAAGGGCGAGTTCGAAATATTCGCGTCCGATTTCTTTATTTTCAAACTACATTGTATAATTAAAAATGATGAAATTCAATATACCTGAAGAAGTTGTTGGTATTGCCGAAAAGCTTGAAAAAGCAAAATTTAAGGCATATTTAGTGGGCGGTTGCGTCCGCGATATTTTAATTGGCCGCGAACCAAAAGACTGGGATATTGCCACAAATGCCAAGCCGGAGGAAACGCAAAAGATTTTTAAAGACAGCGTTTACGAAAATAAATTCGGTACTGTCGGCGTAAAAACTCGTTCCGAGAAAGAAAATTTAAAAATCGTTGAAATTACCACTTTTCGCTTGGAAAGCGAATATACGGATAAACGCCATCCGGATGGAGTAAAATTCGCTAAAACTATAGAAGAGGATTTGAGCAGGCGGGATTTTACAATCAACGCTTTGGCTTTAAATTTAACCAAAGGAGAAGCCGGTGAAATGATAGATCCTCATGGCGGCCGGAAAGATTTAGAAAATAAAACTATTAAAGCGGTAGGTAATGCCGATGAAAGATTTAATGAAGACGCTTTGCGTCTGATGCGGGCGGTGCGTTTTGCCACGGAATTAAGCTTTAAAATTGAACAAAAAACTCTTGAGGCCGTTGAAAAACGCGCCGGGCTTTTGGAAGCGATAGCTAAAGAAAGAATTCGCGACGAGTTTGTGAAAATAATAATGGCATTGGAAGCCGCCAGAGGGATTTTACTTTTGGAAAAGCTGGGACTTTTGGAATATATTATTCCCGAGCTTCGCGAGGGGATAGGCGTGGCTCAAAATCTTCATCATATCTATACGGTGTTCGAGCATCACATAAAATCTCTTGATTATGCCGTCAAGCAAAATTATTCTTTGGAAATTAGGCTTACCGCACTTCTTCATGACTTAGGGAAGCCGAAAACCAAGTACGGCGAAGGATACAATGCTACTTTTCACGGTCATGAAATGGCGAGCGCAAAAATGGCCGCCCGGGCGCTTGAGAGGCTTAGATTTTCAAAAGACCTAATAGAAAAAGTCGTTCATCTTGTCAGGTATCATATGTTTTACTATAACGTGGGCGAGGTTTCGGAAGCGGGAGTGCGAAGATTTTTGGCGCGAGTCGGACCGGAAAATATAGATGACCTTTTGAAAATCCGCGAGGCCGATAGAATTGGCTCAGGTACGCCCAAGGCCGTTCCTTATAAAAACCGGCACTTGCTGTTTATGATTGAAAAAGTTAAGACGGACCCGATTTCTCCGAAAATGCTGAAAGTTGACGGCGGAAGCGTGATGAAAATTGCCGGCATTGAGCCGGGGCCGAAAGTCGGACAAATTTTGGCGGTATTGCTCGAAGAAGTGTTGGATGACCCGGCGAAAAACGTAAGAAAAGATTTGGAATCAAGAATTAAAGATTTGGCAAAGCTTTCAGAAAAAGAATTGATTGCTTTGGCGAAAAAGGCTAAAGATAAAAAAGAAGAGTTCGAAGTCGGAGCGGAGGAAGAGATGAAGAAGAAATACTATGTTAAGTAAATTTCTAATTTCTAAATAAATTCCAATGACCAAAATTCAAAACGTTTAGGATTTAGAAATTAGGATTTAGAATTTTAAGTTTTATGGCTATATTTCAAAACGAAAAAATTTGGCGGATTTTGACCAATATTTGGACGATTGTTTTCATTATCTTTTTGGTTGTCGACTTTTTCCAGTTTAATAAATTCGAATATTTGACGGTGCCGTTTAGCTTTATCTATATCGGCGTTTTAAGCCTTTATGTCGGTACAAAGGAGTTTGATAGATGGTATCAAATGCATGAAGGCCGGCATCCCGGAGAAATGTTTATAATTCTTTGGACGGTCGTTATTTTTGGCCTTTTGGCATGTTCTTTTTTCTTGGACGGGAATCATAGAGTTTCTTCGGAAGCTCTCGCCGATTATATCGCGGTGCTTTCGGTTTTCGCTCTGACGCAAAAATCCAAAAGACTTTATGAAAAAAAGAAACGGGCAAAGAAAATAAAATGCTAGGATTTTTCGATTCCGGCCTTGGCGGGCTGACGATTTTAAAGGAGGTTGTTAGACTGATGCCCGATTATTCTTGTGTTTATCTTGGCGATAACGCCCGGACTCCTTATGGTTCGCATAGCCAGGATGTCATTTATAAATTTACCGCTCAGGGCGTGGAGCGGCTTTTTGAGGAAGACGCGGATTTGGTTGTTTTAGCGTGTAATACCTCATCTTCCGGCGCGCTGCGTCGGCTTCAACGGGAATTTTTGCCCGAACATTTCCACGATAAAAAAGTTTTAGGCATAATTATTCCGACAGCGGAAATAGCCGCTGTAATGACAAAATCCAAAGAAATCGGAATTTTAGCTACGGAAGCGACCGTTGATTCGATTGTTTATGAAAAAGAAATAAAAAAATTGGATGCCGGAATAAAAGTTTATCAGCAAGCCTGTCCGCTTTTGGTGCCGATAATAGAAGCTGGTGATTCCGAATGGCGTGAATTGGATTTAATCGTAGAAAAATACGTTAACCAACTTTTTAAGAAAGGCGAAAATATGGATACTTTGATTCTCGGCTGCACTCATTACGAATTAATAAGGGATATTATTAAAAAATACGTTCCGGATTCGGTTAATATTTTAAACCAGGGAACGATTGTCGCGAAAAAACTGGAGAATTATTTAGAGCGGCATCCGGAAATCTCCGGTAGATTGGAAAAAAGCGGCGAAAGAACTTTTTTGAGCACGGAAGATTCTCCGAAAATAAAAAATTTATTCCGTAAATTTTACGGGAAGGAAACGAATTTAAGAAAAGTAATTTTATAAACAAGAGTTGTTTTCTTTTTTCAGATGTATTAAAGTTGAATAAATCGGGGTGTAGTATACCGGCAGTACGTGCGCTTCGGGTGCGTAAAGACCGGGTTCAATTCCCGGCACCCCGACCAAATTAGGGCCTATGGTATAGTGGTAGCACGCTACATTCGCATTGTAGAGACGGCGGTTCGATTCCGCCTAGGTCCACAAAGTTAAATAAATAAAAAGGCCGCTCCTTGCATTTGTGTATGCTTTGTAGGTGGCGGCCAATTTTCTTGTTGATGTGGTATCAACCATTATACGTCCCATTCCACGGCGTCTCTCGGAATCTCATAGAAAGGGTTTTTTCCCGGCTTGTCGGACACTGCGATCCCGGAACCTATACATCCATAGGTGCAGCCGTTAAACCTGTATACGATTTTCCCCTTTTTCAGATTCGCGCCGAGCCAAGGGCATTCCTGTGTTGTTACTTCTCTGATAAGGCGTCCTTTCTTGTCCATATTGTCCTCCTTCTTTTAGGTAATGTACAAATTTACGCCATAATTAGCGTTAGGAATAATAAAGCACAAAATAAACTTTTAGTCAATAAAACATACAAATAAAAAACCCCGCAATTGCGGGGTTTTTGTTGTATTGCTTACCAGCTTCTTTCCCTTCGGCCTCCACCGCCAAAACCTCTGTCGCGTCCGCCATCACGGCCTCCGCGGTCAAAGCTTCTTGCCGGGCGAGGTTCCATCGGGCGGGCTTCGTTGACTGTAACGGTTCGTCCATCAAGCTCTTTACCATTCCACATTTCAATCGCTTTTTGGGCTTCATCATCATTGGCCATTTCCACGAAACCGAATCCTTTGGATCGGCCCGTCATTTTGTCCATGATAATTATCGCTGAATCAACTGTGCCAGCTTTGCTGAAAGCATCGCGGAGGGAGTCTTCACGTGAATCGAAAGACAAGCCTCCTACAAATAATTTCTTTGCCATCTAAGTTAATTTTTCTATAAACTAATAAATGTAAGACGACCAACTTCTTAATTTCTTCGGCTTGCATTTACAAGTTCACCTAGCGAAATAAGAACACTTACGATAGCCACCTTAGCACATAGTACTGACATTTGTCAATAGGGCGGGGAACTCTTATAATCTTGACAAAACAGGCAAAAATTAGTATACTTTAAGTACAAAAATTGGCACGGTGTCAATTTTGCGCACTTTTATAAAGATTTAAATATAGATTTATAAAAATTAAGATAAGGAGGGTGTGATGAAAGAAGCTCTGTCTGTGTTGGCGGGTTTGTTATCGATTGTTGCCTTAGTTCCTTATATTCGTGGAATATTGCGGAAGGAAACAAGACCAGCAAAAGCATCGTGGGTCGTATGGGCCATTGTTGACGTCGTCATTTTGGCGAGTATGTACGCCAAGGGTGTAGTTAACGGCCAAATCATCGGTACGGTCGTCGGTTGTTTAATAGTTACCGTTCTCGCATTGAAGTATGGGGCGCCAGGCTGGACGAAACTCGACAAATTTTGTCTTATTGGAGCGGTTCTCGGTATTTTTATCTGGCAGATGTCGGGGGAAGCTATCCACGGCATCGTGATCGCGCTTACGGTTTCAGCTATCGGTTCTGTGCCGACGTTTGTATCTGCATGGGAAGATCACCGCCGCGAAAATAAACCGGCGTGGGCAATGGTCTGGTTTGGCAGCTTGTGTATGTTTGGGGCAATTCCCGAATGGACATTTGCGTCTGCTGTTCAACCGGTCACGTTCTTCGTACTCCAGTCGGTTTTAATCTACATTCTTTTCGTTCGTCCTCGACTCCTTCGTTTGTCGGCTACGTAATCCGACGGAGACCCCTACGGCGATAGCAGTATCGCCGCGCGGGGTCTTTTTTTATTAATTCCGTCCGGGCTTGATTATTTAGTCATAAAATGGTATTTGTTTTATTAGTTGTTTTAAAGCTTCAAATAATGGGCTTAAGGTTTTTTACGGTATACAACCTTGTTTTTTGAAAGGAGGAAGCGGTGATGCATAAATCATTTCACTGGAAGATTGATGGCGCGTGGTGCGGTTTCCTTCATTTTGTCTATACCGCATTGGTATGGCTGACTTTCATCTCGGGACGATGCCGGAATTTCTTTCGGTCGGCGTGCATCTATGTGTTCGTTAAAGATGTGTCGCTGTCCGTGGCAAAGCGGTGGCAGGAATTCAAGGCGGATTTTTCGAAAGGGAATATCTGCAACGGCGACGTTATTGTTGCCATACTCGTCTCGGGTATTTTGCTGCTTGTGGTAGCATTAGCGGCTGTGGCGTTTGCCATCTACAGGGTGTTAGTCTTTTCTGATTGGTCCATGGCGGTAGCGGTAGCGATTATCGGCCTATGCTATTTTTTTTGGGACCTACACATTGAACGCCGTGAACGGGCAGAGAAAAGACTTGCGGAAAAACTGGAGATTTCATGAATTTATTTTCAAACGAAAAGCGGACATGCCGTATAGGTGTCCGCTTTTAAAATTTACGAATTATTATAAAAATGCTAAAATTTTGTCATGATTACTTACGATGATTTTAAAAAAGTAGAATTAAAAACCGCTAAAATCGAAAGCGCGGAACGAGTTGAGGGTTCGGATAAATTGATTAAATTGAGCGTTAAATTGGGAGATGAAACGAGACAAATTGTGGCGGGCATAGGAAAAAAGTACGAGCCGGAAAATTTAATCGGTAAAACAATTATTATTGTCGTCAATTTAGAGCCGCGCACATTGCTTGGTTTGGAAAGTCAGGGAATGCTTTTAGCGGCATCAAACGAAACCGAAGGGCCGGTTTTATTAACTGTGATGGAGGATATTTCTTCGGGAAGTGAAATTAAATAGAAATTTGTTCGATTTGCGGTTCCGCCGGTTTCGGTAGAATTTTTTTAACGATAAACGCGCTTAATAATCCAATTACGGCTCCAGCTAAGACATCGCTTGGCCAGTGAACGCCTACGAAAATTCTGGCGATTCCCATAGCTATAATTATTCCTAAAGACCACCAAATAGGCTTCATGCTCCAGTTATTTTGTTTAGTAAAGTAATACAACGCTAAAAACAGAGAAAAGAATGCCGTAGCGTGACCTGAAGGAAAAGAGCCGCCCGAGTCATGGTTGATTAATGCGTTAATTTGCAGAACTTCAAACGGTCTCGGATTATTATAAAAAAATCTTATAGTTTCCGTTATTATTCCTCGCGCTAAAATTACCGAAAGCGAGGCGAAAGAAAAGAAGTAAATCCGTTTTGCGCGGCTTTTTTCTTTAAGTAAAAAATAAATAGCCAGCAAGACTAGAAAATACGGAGCATAATCGGCGAGAAAAATTCCCAGCCAATCAAGCAGCCACCACTTAGATGCGAAGTCGTTAATAAATTGAAAAATTAAAGTGTTCATCGAATTTATTCAGTAATCGTTTCCGGCTGGTAAATTATCATTTTTGGAACGGTTATTTCTTTACCTAAAAATCTTTTTACCGTGAATTTAACTTCATTTGGCCCGGGTTGAAGAGAAAATTCTTTTTCAAATCTGCCGTCGGTTTTCGCCAAGACCTCTTCGCCGTTTATAGTTAATTTATCTTGCGGATTTATTATTCCAGTAAGTTTAATTATTGGACTATTGATGACAATACTATCTTCCACGGGATTTATTATTTCTATTTTAGGATTGCCTAAAAATCCGCTGAATTGAAAAGCCAAGAATATTAAAATTGCCAAAATTCCGGCAGCCGAAGCTCCGATGATGGTAATCTTTCTTTTGTTTTTTAAAGCAAAACGGTTCGGTGGAAGCTTGTCTTCAGGACCGGAACTTTTAGCGGGCCAAATAGAGATTTCCTGTTTATATGCTTCCAAAAGAGAATCAACGTCTATTTTTAAAACATCGGCGATTTTCGCCAAGTAGCCGCGCACATAAGGGCTGGCGGGAAGTTTTTTGGGGTCTCCGGAAGAAAGAGCCGATAAATAATAGACGGGAATATCGGTCATTTCTGAAAGCTTTTTCACGTCCAAATTGCGGAGCTCCAAGGCTTCGTTAAAAATTTCTCTTAAACTTTTAAATTCATTATTAATTGTCATATTTTTTATTGGTCCATGTATACTTCTCTCGGTTTGGCGCCATCTCCCGGGCCAATTATACCTTTTGTTTCCATAATATCAAGAAGTCTTGCAGCTCGCGCGTAGCCCACTTTCAAACGGCGCTGAAGTAATGATGCGGAAGCTTTTTTTGCCTGCCTAACAGTTTCAACGGCGTCTTCAAATAAATCATCATCTTCGTCGTCCGAAGAAAATTTATCAAGCGATTCCATTGAAATTGCGCCAACCGGTTCATCGCCATTTTCTCCGTTTCCCGAAAAAGTCGGTCCGTCTTCTTTAAACCAAAAGTCTTGGTTATTGTCGCGGATAAATTCGGTAACTTTTTTCACTTCTTCTTCGGAAATATACGCACCCTGAATTCTTCTAGGCTTTGATGAATCCGAAGAAATATAAAGCATGTCTCCGCCGCCGAGAAGTTTTTCCGCTCCGGAAGCGTCAAGAATCGTCCGGGAGTCTATTTGGCTTGGTAACTGCAAAGCGACTCTGGCGCTGATGTTGGCTTTAATGAGGCCGGTGATTACTTCAACGGACGGTCTTTGAGTTGAAAGTACCAAATGAATGCCCGTTGCCCTTGCCATTTGCGCTAAGCGGACAATAGAGCCTTCAACTTCACGGCCATAAGAGAACATTAAGTCCGCCATTTCATCAACGGCGATTAAAATATATGGCAATTGTTCTTCGGGCTTTTTCTTGTTATAGCTTTGGATATCGCGCGAGCCGGCTTTAACGAAAATTTCATAACGCCTGTCCATCTCGTTGATTGCCCATTTGAAAACACTGAGGGCTTTTTTGGGTTCGGTAATAACCGGCGCCACCAAATGCGGCATTCCTTGGTAAAGTGAAAGTTCAACGCGTTTCGGGTCGATTAAAATCAATCTTAAAGTTTCCGGCGAATTTCTATAAAGAAGGGAAATTAAAAGCGAATGAATCATAATCGATTTTCCGCTGCCCGTAGTACCGGCGACTAACAGGTGGGGAAGTTTTGCGATGTCCGAAAAAATCGGCTCGCCGTTAACGTCTCGGCCCAAGACAAACCCCAATGGTCCGAAACCGGAAAAATCGGGGTAAGACATTAAATTTCCGAGCCGTACAACGGCGCTGGCTTTGTTTGGTACTTCTATTCCTACAAGTGATTTACCCGGGATTGGCGCTTCTATTCTTATCGGGTGGGCGGCCAAAGCCATAGATAAATCTTGGTTTAAAGCGCTGATGCGGGAAAGTTTTACTCCCTCAGCGGGCTTTAACGTGTAGCGGGTAATCTTTGGCCCGATGTTTATTTCTCCCATCTCAACCGGAATACCGAAACTTTCCAAAGTTCTTTTTATAATATTTGCGTTTGCCCGCAGGTCGCCGGAAGTCGGTTTTTCAACGGAGGATCTTAAAAGGTCTAGCGGAGGAGCGATATAACCTTTTGCTTTCAGTTTCGAGTGTTCGGTTTTAAGATTCGTCGATTTCGAAAATATTTTTTGTTCAAATTCTTTTGTTTCAAGATTTTTTATTTCATCCTTCTCTTTTTGTTTTTCAGGTTCGGATTTTTGCTGTTCGCCGGCCAAGGCCACGGCTGCCGAAATTTTTTCGTCATTTTCTTCGGATTCGTCTTCATCAATCTCTTTTTTTCTAAATAAATCAAGGTTGAGATGGAAATTGAAGGTTCCAAGAAGAGAAATAACAATCATTACTGCAACAATTATTATTGAAGCGGCAAATCCAAAAGGGACTTCGATATAACCGACAAGTTTTCCGACAAAGCCGCCGTTTTCGGGCGAGAGCAGGTCAATTATTCCCAAGCCGGACAAAACAAATACTGCGGCTCCGAAAAAAGTCATTGAATTGATTTTGCGGTCTTTTGAAGCGAAAAAAAATCCGCTAATAATGAAAAATATCAAAGGTAAAAGATAATAACCCCAGCCAAAAAGATTTTCAAATATTTTGTATAAAAAATTCCCCAGCGGCCCGGCATTATTAAAACTGGCCAAAATCATGATAATCGCTACGCCTAAAAAAATAACAGCCAAAATACTTTTTTTAGTTTCGGCATGAAGCCTGGGTTCGTAATTTCTTTCCTCGGACCGGTTTTTTGAGGAATTTTTAAAATTCTTTTGATTTTTTTTCTTGGACATTACCGTAATCTTACAGCTGTTTTAAAATTTTTTCAATCCAAACTTTCAATATTAACTCCAAAATTCCAATCGATTTCCGGATAATTATGGAGCAATTTACTGATGTAATTTTTTAAACCATCATATTCTTCTTGTTTTTTCGCTTCGAATTTTATCGTTAAATACGGACCATTTTGCGAATAACGTACAACAAGCATCGAGTCCTCCATTTCTGCGCGAATTCCATCATCGGTTATTTCTTTATTTATTATTTTTGCTTGCGGAAAATCTTGCCGAATTTTTAAACCGATTTTTTCTATTAAACCGACTTTTAAATTATCCGGGCAACCGACTTTTATTTCCGGGCTGGAAATATATTGAGGGATTGAAGCGGTTATCTCGGAAAGGGTTTTATTAATTTCCGAGAGATAACTAAGCAAACTCAACATCGAGTAAATTCCGTCGTCATGATTGTAAAAATCCGCCGAGAAAAAGAAATGTCCGGAAAGCTCACCTATAAAAGCGGCTTTCACTTCTCGATTTTTCGCTTTTAAAACCGAGTGGCCAACCCGCCACATAAACGGCTGACCGCCATTTTTTAAAATAGTTTCTTCTACCGCTTTCGAGCAGAGAAAATTATACATAATTGTCTGCCCAGGATGTTTTTTTAGCGCCGCCATGGCGAAAATCGCGACTAAGATATCATTCCATATTATTCCGCCTTTTTCGTCTACAATTCCAATTCTGTCGCCGTCGGCATCAAACGAGAAGCCGATATCGGCTTTTGCTTCTATAACCTCTTCGCTTAAACGTTTGGCGACTTTTGTTTCCGTCGGGTCTATTGTTCCCAGCGGAAAAGACGGGTCAAGTTTGCAATTTTTCTCTATAACTTCGCAACCAAACTTTTTAAGCAGCTCGGGCACGATTTCTCCAGCGGTTGAATTTGACGGGTCGACGACAATTTTGAATCTTTTTTCAAAATTTATTCTTTTTTGCAATTCGGCAAAATAATCTTCGCGGATTTTTCTTTCTTCGTTTTTGCCCGGGATTTCCGCTTTTTCAAAATCATCTTTTTCCGCCATTTCCCTCAAGAGTTGTATATCTTTTTCAACCATCGTTTCCGAAAACCCGATGGCGAATTTAAAGCCATTGTATTCCGCCGGATTGTGAGAGGCGGTGATATATACTCCGCCGGGGCAATTTAAAAAATATTGGGACCAATAAAAAGTGCCCACTAATTCCAAGCCGATGTCGGTGGTATTTATTCCGGCGAAATTTAAGCCTTTTATCATGGCTTGGCTATAGTCATAGCTTGTGGTTCGAAAATCCCGGCCAATTACGGCTTTGTTGTGCCCACGGCGCTTAAGCAGAGTTCCGAAAACTTTACCGAGATGCTCGGCTATTTCGGGATTTAAATCTTTGCCGACTTCGCCCCGCAAATCGTAACCGCGGAATATATAAGGATTTATTTTCATTTTTTGTATTATAGCAGAAATTTTAAACCAGAGAAATCTCTCCTCGTTCATACGCTCCAAGCGTCAAATTAATAACTCGCTCATATACGCCGATTTGCGACCCTGTTCGCCTTCGCTCGGGGTACCCCTCAA
>JBAZLC010000005.1:0-46563 GCA_041650415.1 Minisyncoccota bacterium
AATACCACAAGTACGGGTAATTACTATACGTATATAACCGGAGGTTCCTGGGAACTGACTTCTTCCATGGAATCAGCCAAATACAAGCTTGGAGGAGCAAACGACAAAACGAGTAAAGATGGAGGTTTATACACGGGATTATACGAACTTGGCACCAATCTTACCTTATTACCCTTAGATTACGGAGATACCTCCCTGGTAGGCTACTGGAAGTTTGATGAAGCAAGTGGAACTCTTTATGACTCAAGCGGTAAGGGAAACAACGGAACTCAATCTGGTGGCGTTACATATGGAGCGACAGGTAAAATTGGCAATGCCTTGAGCTTTGATGGGATTGATGATTACGTTGATGTGGGGAATAAATCAAGTTTAAATATCATAGGCGCCATTACAATAATTGCATTAGTGAAGCCAAATATAAGTACTGGGCAGCAAGGAATTATTGGAACATATTCGACTAATACTGCCTATAGTTTATATTTTAGACATGAAATAGGAGCAGATATTGGATATTGGGTCAACCCCGATGGGACAAATAGGTATTCAATGGTAGGAACAATTGATTACGGTTCTTGGACTCAGGTAGCGATTACATGGGACGGAACGAATCTAAAATCATATCTTAATGGAAATTTTCTTTCGTCAAGTATTAGTAATAACTCTGTTTCTAGAAGCTTTCAAGGAGTTTATATAGGATATAATACAGGACTTGGTTCACCTAAATATTTAAGTGGTGTACTTGATGAAACACGCATTTATAATCGCGCCCTTTCTGCGGCTGAAATTTCGGCGCTTTATAACGCAATAAATAAATAAAAATGAAGTTTTTTATTGACTTGCAGTAAATAAAAATATAAAATGTTTTTATTATGAATAATTTAAAGAACGAAAAAACATTAGTAGTTATTAAACCGGACGGAGTTCAGAGGGGTTTGATTGGCGAAATAGTAAAGCGTTATGAACGCAGTGGTTTGAAATTGGTTGGTTTAAAAATGATTGTGCCGACGGCTGATTTTATTAAAAAACATTATACAATTGACCCCGAATGGTTTGTAAAAACTGGAACCAAGACTATTGAATCATATAAAAAAAAGGGGAAAACGCCTCCGTCAGAAGACCCAGTTGTAATTACGACAAGGATTTTGGAAGCCTTGACTAAATTTATGACTGCCGGTCCGGTTATTGCCATGGTTTGGCAAGGAATGCACGCGGTTGGCGTGGTAAGAAAAATTACCGGCGGAACAGAGCCTCTTACTTCGGATGTTGGAACAATCAGAGGCGATTTAACTCTTGATTCTTATGAAGCTTCGGATACCGATGGCAGAGCGGTGAGAAATCTTGTTCATGCTTCGGGAACAGTGGATGAAGCGGAGAAAGAAATCGCTTTATGGTTCAAACCTGAAGAGATTTTAAGTTATAAACTCGCCAATGACGCCATTTTATACGACGTTAATCTTGACAATATCCTCGAATAATTGAATTGGGGATAACCTTAAATTGACTCTTGATGTCTCCTTGCTAAACTAATAGTGAGCCCTGTGAGGGATTCTCGGATCAAATAATTATAAAGGGAGAACAAATTGTTTCGGTCTCCGGACCGCAAACTGCGTTCACCAATATTGAGAATTAAGCCGGGATAATCGGCAAACAGGGCTTTTTAGTACTAAGAATTTTTACGTTTTAGGCGGAAACGCCTTTTTTTATTATTTTGTCGGGTTGCAGGGAATCGAACCCTGTCTACCTCCCTTCGGGCCACGGCAGTCCCGGGCTGCCGGAAAAATACTTTGTCGGAGAGCCGGGAATCGAACCCGGACCGCGTCCCTACGGGCCACAAAAGCTATACGCTTTCGGAAAAGTATTTTGTCGGGGCGCCCAGAATCGGACTGGGACTGCATGCTCCCAAAGCATGTGTACTACCACTATACTACGCCCCGACGGAATACTTTTCCCCAAAGCACGTATACTACCACTATACTACTCTCCGACAAAATATTTTTCCCCAAAGCAGGCGTACTACCATCATACGCCAGCCCGAAATTTTACGAATATAATTTTTTTAAATATTTGTCCGCGCTTTTTATATCCTGAACCGTGTTTATTGGCATCCAAAAAGTCGCTTTAACTATTTTAACCGGATGCTGGGCGGACATTTTGGCGATTGTTTGCGGTAAGCCGTACTCTTTTTGATTTATGGCGACAAGGGGATAGCTAAAAATTCTTTTGTCCAAAATATAAAGGCCGCAGTTTACCAAAGAACCGGCTGTCAGCTTCGGGCTTTCTTTGACGTCTATAAGAGAGCCGTTTTCAATGTTTAAAACTCCGAATCTTTCTGGCGCTTCAACTTCTTTCGCCAAAAGAGCCAAATTCTGGCTAAGGCAGCTTTCGATGTCTCTTTTGGTATAAATATTGTCGCCCATCAGCACCGCGAATTTGTCGTTTCCAATTGCGTCTTTGGCGGTAAAAAGCGCGTGGCCTGTACCGAACCGCTCGACTTGTTCAACGTAGCGGATATTACGGTTGTCAAAATGATTGCCGATTTGTTTTTTGATTTTGCCCTTTAAATGGCCAACCACAATAATAACCTCTTTGATGCTCTGAGGCAATTCCGAAATGGTATGTTCTAAAATTGTTTTTTTACCGACTTTGATAAGGCATTTGGGGATGTCGTCGGTCAGAGGTTTAAGCCTTATCCCTTCGCCGGCGGCTAAGATGATGGCTTGCATATATTAATAAATTAAAAATTATTGGAATACCGGAGCGGTTTTTGGATTATTGTCTTGAACGTAAAGAGCCGGGTCGATGGTTCTTTCGAAGCATGTTCTGCCGATGCCGTGCTGCCAATTGTAATTGTCGTTAATCATTGGATATTTTCCAGCCCCGTTATCTTTTGGAATTTTCGCGGAAAAAGTCGCGCAAATTTCAAAATTAAGATTGCCGGTTGCTTTGTATTCGTATGGGGCGCCGGTTTCCGGGTCGCTCGGCGCCTTATAGCCGGAAATGGAATCGGTAAGTTCGTTAAGCGATGCCGGTAATGTTCCCTTTTTCTGCCAATGATAAATAATTTGTGATTGGATTCCCTGCAAATCGTTTTCTCTTTGGGTGTCTATTTTTTGGTCGCGGGCCGCGAAAGGCGAACCACTAATAAAGAATGCGCCGGCGATTACCGCGATTATCGCTGCGATGGCGAAAATCCGAACCAGTTTGGCATTTTTCGGCGTTTCTGTGGTTGTTCGTTTTAAATCAGTCAGGTAATACCAAAACACTCCGCCGGCAACCAATGCTACGGCAAACACTTTCAAAATAAATCTTACGGAAATTTCTCCATCAAGGAAATAAAACACGAGCGTGGCGAAATCAATGACGCAGGTGAGAGAAGCGATAAAAAGCGTTAAATAGGTAAGCCATTTACGAAGCTTGGCTTCGCGTTTTTCCGGCATTACCGAATAATCTTTTTCCCTTAAACACAGCACGAATATGTGCGTCGGCAAGATGGCGATTAAGATGGCTACAGTCCAGCGAACGGCTGATTGGGAAAAAGAGTAGGGGTTAGCCAAGTCTTCAAAAAAGTAATTTATGTATTGGAAAAGAAGAGTGATAACGGAAATGGCGCTGATATAAAGCGTTCCGAACAGCCAAAATTCCAAAAATACGTCTTTGGGACCGGTTAATCTTATTTGTGTTTGTGTGTTTTCCATGGAAGCCATTATACCATTATACGGTTAATTTTAAAATAAGTTAAATATAGTAAAGACTTAAGCCGATTTCTTTATTGCTCGTATCTCATAAATAAATAATATTGTTAATTTTGATTATTGACAAATAGCATTTAACTTTGCTAATCTAAGTAGGCTGTAGCGCGCCATTTTTATTTTTGGCCGTACGGAAATTAAGAAATATGTCGACGATTCAACAATTGATAAAAAAGGGGAGAAAAAGAATTTTTAAAAAGACCAAGTCGCCAGCTCTGGGTCGGTATTTTAATACGATTAAAAATAAGCCGGTTTATTCAAATTCGCCTTTTAAGCGCGGAGTTTGTTTAAAGGTTTTTACAACTACTCCGAAAAAACCGAACTCGGCCTTGAGAAAGGTGGCAAGGGTGCGTTTGACTAATGGGATGGAAGTTACGGCTTACATTCCGGGCATCGGCCATAATCTTCAGGAACACTCTATAGTCGTTATCAGAGGCGGAAGAGTAAAAGACTTGCCGGGCGTTAAATATCACGTTGTCCGCGGCGTCTTGGATACCACCGGCACGGAAGGCAGAAAGCAGGAAAGAAGTAAATACGGAGTAAAAAAATCTAAATAATCATGAGGAAAAAAAGAATTTTCAAAAAATTTCATCAGCCCGACGTTCAGTATAATGATTTAACCGTTACCCGGTTTATTAATTATTTAATGAAAGAAGGCAAGAAATCGACCGCGGAAAAAGTTTTCTACGATTCTTTCGCGGAAATAAAGAAAAAAACAAAAGAGGACCCTTTCGAAGTTTTTAAAAAAGCGCTCGAGAATGTTTCGCCGCTTTTGGAAGTGGCCTCAAAACGGGTTGGAGGAGCAAATTATCAGGTGCCCCGCGAAGTGCGTCCGGAAAGAAAATTTTTCTTGGCTTGCCGCTGGATAATAGAAGCGGCTCGCGCGGCCAAAGGAAAGCCGATGGCCTTTAAGCTTGCCGATGAAATAATCGCGGCTTCAAAGAATGACGGTACGGCAATAAAGAAAAAACAAAACATTCACAAAATGGCGGAAGCCAACAGGGCGTTCGCGCATTTTGCAAGATAAATTATGCGTCAATATCCATTGGAAAAATACCGCGATATCGGGATTATCGCCCATATCGATGCCGGGAAAACAACCGTTTCAGAGCGGATTCTTTTTTATACCGGAATTTCCCATAAAATCGGCGAGGTTCATGAAGGCCAGGCGATTATGGACTGGATGGAACAGGAAAGGGAAAGGGGAATTACCATCACTTCCGCCGCCACGACTTGTTTTTGGACGCCGACTTATAAATTAAAAGAAGCCAAAGATGACGCGGAAAAGACCGAGATTCGTAAATTACAAGAACACAGAATAAACATTATTGATACTCCCGGACACATCGATTTTACGGTTGAAGTTCAGCGCTGTTTGAGGGTTTTAGACGGCGCGGTCGTGGTTTTCGACGGCGTTGCCGGGGTTGAACCGCAATCCGAAACCGTTTGGCATCAGGCGGATAAATATAAAGTTCCGAGAATTTGCTTTGTCAATAAATTAGACCGTCTTGGAGCGAGCTTTGAAAAATCTTTTCTTTCAATACAGGAAAAATTGAATCCGAACGCGGTAGCGGCGCAAATTCCGATTGGTGAAGAAGCGAATTTGGAGGGCGTCGTGGATTTAATGAAAATGAAAGCCTATTATTTTGAAGGCGAGCGCGGAGAAAAAATAATTGAAAAAGAAATTCCCGAATCATTAAAAGGAGAAGCGGAAAAAAAGAGATTGGTTTTTGTCGAAAAAATAGCGGAAAGCGACGAAAAATTGACGGAAAAATATCTTGACGGAAAAGAGCTTGGAGAAGACGAGCTTCGCGCCGCTTTGCGCAAGGCCACCATAAACAGCGAAATAATTCCGGTTTTTTGCGGTTCGGCTTTGAAAAATAAAGGCGTTCAGCTCATGCTCGACGCGGTTTTGGATTATCTTCCTTCGCCGTTAGACGTTACAGAATTAAAACCCATTTCCGGAACGAATCCAAAAAACGAAGAAGTGATGGTTCGCCAGCCGAGCGACAACGAGCCGTTTACGGCTTTGGCTTTTAAAGTCGCCACCGATCCGTTTGTCGGCAACCTGACTTATTTCCGCGTTTACAGCGGTTCATTAACAAAAGGAAGTTATGTTTTAAATTCAACAAATAACAACCAGGAAAGAATCGGCAGAATTGTGCGCATGCACGCCAACCACAGGGAAGAAGTCGATAATATGTATGCGGGAGACTTGGGCGCTATCGTCGGTTTGAAAAACACTTCAACCGGAGACACATTGTGCGACCCGGCTAATCCGATAATTCTTGAAAAAATCACTTTCCCGGATCCGGTCATTCAAGTTAGGGTTGAACCTAAAACAAAAGCCGACCAGGAGAAAATGGGTTTTGCCATGCATCGTTTGGCGGAAGAAGACCCGACTTTTAAAGTCTCGGGCGACCCTGATACCGGAGAAACGATTATCGCGGGAATGGGCGAGCTTCATTTGGAAATTCTCGTTGACAGGATGAAAAGAGAATTCGGCGTTGAGGCCAATACCGGCCGTCCGCAAGTCGCTTACAAGGAAACAATCGCCGGAGAATCAGAAGCCGAAGGAAAATACATCAAGCAATCGGGCGGACGCGGACAATACGGACACGTTTGGCTTAGGGTTAAATCACTTGAGCGCGGCAAGGGTTTTGTATTTGTAAACCAAATAAAAGGTGGTATAATTCCGCAAGAGTTTATTCCGGCTATTGAAAAAGGAATAAAAGAGGCTTTGACAAAAGGCGTTGTCGCGGGTTTTCCGCTCACGGATATAGAAGTAGCGCTTTTTGACGGTTCTTTCCATGAAGTTGACTCTTCGGAAATCGCTTTCAAAATCGCGGGCGCCATGGCGCTTGCCGAGGCCACTAAGCGGGCAAAACCGGTCATTCTCGAACCGATCATGAAGGTTCAGGTTATCGCTCCGACGGAATTTTTGGGAGATGTTGCCGGAGATATGAATTCCAAGAGAGGCAGAATCGAAGCGACAAACGACAGGCTTAATATTAAAATAATCGACGCAAAAGTGCCGTTGTCCGAAATGTTCGGCTACGCGACCAAACTTAGGTCTATGACTCAAGGCAGAGGAAATTTTACGATGGAATTTGACCATTATGAAGAAGTGCCGAAGAGCGTTGAGCAAATGATAATTGACGGCAAAAAATAAAAATGAACTACGAAATAGACGCGAAAAATAAATCATTGGGAAGATTGGCGGGCGAAATCGCCTTAATTTTACAGGGCAAAAAAAATCCGAATTATAATCCCAGGCTTGAAGGCGGGGATAGTGTGACCGTAAAAAATATCGCCAAAATAGATATTAGCTCCAAAAAAGCCAAACAGAAAATTTATTACAGCCACAATACTCAGCTTGGTCATCTTAAAGAAAAATCGATGGAAACGGTTATCGCTAAGTTCGGGCCGGCGGAAGTTTTGAGGCGTTCGGTCATGGGAATGTTGCCGAAAAACAGATTAAGGATAAAAAGGATAAAGAAATTAGTCATAGAATAAATCAAATGGTTAAAACAGAAACGAAAATAAAAAAAGAAAAAGTTGAGAAAGTAGAAAAAGCTCCGGCGGTAAAATCACCTAAAGAGCGTTATTTTGAGGCGGTCGGCCGCAGAAAAACCGCCATTGCCCGGGTCCGTTTATTCACTAAAAATACCAATATTGAATTAAACGGCAAAGATTTAAAAGTTTATTTTCCGACTTTAAGGCTTCAAAAAGCCGTAACCGCGCCTTTTGATAAAATGAAAATCGTCGATAAGCTCGGCGCTTCGATAAAATTAACCGGCGGCGGAATCAGCGCCCAAGCGGACGCGGCTGCCCTGGGAATTTCCCGCGCTTTGATTAAATTTAACGCGGACTTCAGGAAAAGACTTAAAAGATTCGGCCATCTCACGAGAGATTCCCGAGCGGTTGAACGCAAAAAATACGGCCTTAAAAAAGCGAGAAGAGCTCCTCAATGGAAAAAACGTTAATGTTTTCTTTAAAACAAATAATTGGTTTTCTGGTTTTTGTTTTAACTCTCCATTTTTTGGGTACTTTCTACCATTGGTATTGGACTTACACTTGGTTCGACATTCCGATGCATTTTTTCGGCGGTTTTTGGCTGGGAATGGTTTATTTTTGGATTGATCCGAAGATTGAAATTTTAAATTCCTGGTTTAATAAATTACCTGGATGGTTGGTAAATTTATTGTTTCTTTTGTCGTTTGCCGCTTTAATAGGCGTGCTTTGGGAATTTTTTGAATTTGTCGTTGATTTTTTAATTGGCGACACTATCCGCTTTCAGGGAATATCTAGAGATACAATGGGCGATTTATTTTTTGATTTACTTGGCGGCACAACGGTTTTCGCGATTTTCTACGGGAAGTTGAATAAATGAGGTATTTTATTGACATCTTCGTTTAATTTGCTATTATTTACATATTCTTAAATTAATGCCAGACAAGCAAAAAGCAAAACCGGTTGAAGGAATTATCGTTGAGGCTTTGCCCTCGGCGAATTTTAAAGTGAAGATTTCCGATACCGAAGAAATTCTCGCTTACCCGTCGGGTAAAATGAGAATGTATTATATCAAGGTTTTACCGGGAGACAGAGTGCTTGTCGAGTTAAGTGATGACAGAAAAAGAGGAAGAATTACGCGGAGGTTTTAGGTTATAGGTTTTAGGTTATTCTAAAACCTGAAACCCAATACCTACCACCTAAACATTATGAAAGTACGAAGCTCGGTTAAAAAAATTTGCCAAAATTGCCAAATCGTCAAAAGACGGGGGACGATTTATGTTATTTGCAAGAAAACCCCGAAACATAAACAAAGACAAGGTTAAAAAATCATGAGACTTATTGGTATAAATATTCCGGATAACAAGCGCATGGAAGCGGCGCTTACTTATATTTACGGTATCGGACCTTACACCGCCGTAAAAATTTTAAAGATCGCTAAAGTAGATTTAAATAAAAGAGCCAAAGATTTAACTTCGGAAGAAGTCGGCCGCTTGAAAGAAGTCGTGGAAAAGAATTATAAAATTGAAGGAGAACTTCGCCAGGTGATAAAGCAAAACATAGTCCGCTTGAAGGAAATTCAGTCATATCGCGGCTCAAGGCACGCCAGGCGTTTGCCGGTAAGAGGACAAAGGACGAAAACCAATTCTCGCACGGTCCGCGGAAACGTCAGAAAAACAGTCGGCAGCGGAAAGAGAAAAACTGAACTTAAATAGAATTTAGAATTTAGGATTTAAACAATTATGGGAAAGAAAAAAATAGTTGAAAAAACAGGCGAAGAAGCCTTGAAAGAAAAAGATACCGTTGAAAGCGCCATCAGTAAGGCGTCGGTTAAAAGCAGCGGCTCAAAAAAAATCGAGAGTGGCAAGGTTTACATAAACGCCAGTTATAACAATACTCTTATAACCGCCACCGATAAAAACGGCGGAGTGGTTGCTTGGGCATCGGCCGGTTCAATGGGTTTTTCCGGTCCTAAAAAAGCCACACCGTTCGCGGCTTCAAAAGTTATTTCTTTAATCAGCGAGAAACTTAAAAAACTCGGTTTTTTAAATATCGACATTGTCGTTAAAGGAGTCAGCGCTGGCAGAGATTCGGCAATCCGTTCTTTGGCTAACCAGGGTTTTAATATTTTATCCATTAAAGACGTTACTCCGATTCCGCACAACGGCCCCAGACCTAAAAAACCAAGAAGAGTATAATGTCGTGGAACTCGTAGCTTGAAACGTAAAATTTTTTTGTGTTTCAGGTTTTAAGTTCCATGTTTCAAGAAAACCGTGACTTCAGATTTATCCAAATTAGAGCAGAAACTGGAAATAACTTTTAAAGATAAAGACCTTTTATACGAGGCCTTAACTCATCGTTCTTACCTTAACGAAAATCCTTCATGGAAGACTCCGCATAATGAACGATTGGAGTTTTTAGGCGACGCCGTTTTAGAGCTTGTCGTTACGGAAAATCTTTTCGCTAAATTTCCGGATTATCCGGAGGGCCAGCTTACCAGTTTTCGCGCCGCTTTGGTTAACTATCAAACAATGGCTTTGGTGTCTAAAGATTTGGATTTGGAAAGTTTTATTTTGCTTTCCCGGGGCGAGAAAAAAGACGATGGCCGGGCGCGCGAAGTAATTTTGGCAAATGCCATAGAAGCGGTTATCGGGGCGATTTATCTTGACGCCGGATACGATAGCGCTAAAAAAATTATTGAAAAATACGTGGTCGAGAAGAATCTTGAAAGAATAATCAAGGGCGGATTATACAAAGATCCAAAAAGCCATCTTCAGGAAATAGTTCAGGAGAAATTGAAATTGACTCCGACTTATTCCGTTTTGGAAGAATGGGGGCCGGACCACAAAAAAATCTTTAAAATCGGGGTGTTTTTCGGCAACAAATTGTCGGCCGAAGGAGAAGGTTATTCAAAACAGGAAGCTGAAAGCGAAGCGGCGAAAAACGCGTTAAAGAATTTCAGTTAATTTATGCATCTAAAATCTTTAGAACTTAACGGATTTAAATCATTCGCGTCAAAAACGGTTTTGGAATTTCCCGCCGGAATTACGGCCATTGTCGGTCCGAACGGTTCGGGCAAATCAAACATCATAGACGCGGTCCGCTGGCTTTTGGGCGAGCGCGAAAGCAAGAATTTGCGTAGTGTCAAAGCCGAAGACCTTATTTTTAACGGCACTCCCAAGAAAGCAAAAATGAGCATGGCGCAAGCCGGGCTTTATTTTGATAACGAATCGGGATTTTTTCCGGTTGATTTTAAAGAAGTGGCGGTTACTAAAAGAGTTACCCGTGATGGAATTTCGCAATATTACATCAATAAATCCGAAGTCCGGCATAAAGATATAGTTGATTTTTTCAGTCGTTCCCGTTTGGGTACAAAAGGATTAACGATTATCGGTCAGGGAGACAGCGATATATTTGTTAAGGCTTCAGCCCAGGAACGCAGAGCGATGATAGAAGAAATTTTAGGCCTTCGTGAATATCAGCTTAAGAAAAACGAAGCCGAGCGCAAACTGAAAAATACCGGATTTAATTTGGAAAAAGTGAGTGCGATGATGGCGGAAGTCGCCCCGCGGTTGAGAATGCTTAAGCGTCAGACAAATAAATGGCTGAAGCGGACGGAAATAGAAAACGAGCTTAAAGGCATTGAAAATTTTTATTTTTCCCAAAAATTAAAAGAAATAACGGACAAAGAAGACGAGATTTCGCCGGCGTTGAAAGAATTGGAGCGTCAAATCGCCGAAAAGCGTAGGGAAATGTCGGTTGCCGAAAGCGAGCTTAAAAAAGTTGAAGCCAGGCCGCAGGAATACTCGGAAATGAAAGAGATAAAGAATAAGAGAGAGGGATTGTCGGCTAAGCGGTCGGAAATAGAAAAAGAGCTTGGCAGATTAGAAGCAAAAATGGAATTTTTAGGCAGGGAGAAAAAGAGCGAAGGCAAAAATTTTACAAATCAGCAGCTTATCGTTTTAATAAGCGAGACCAAGGAAAATCTTGAAAGAATTTCGGAACATTCCGATATTGAAGAGCTTAAAAAAAGTTTGAAAGAGATGATAGGTAAAATCGCCGATTTTTTGAATCCATCCAAAGGCGAAGAGCAGAAGCCGAAAGAATTTTTTGAATTCGAGAAATTAAAAGAAAATTTACTTAAAGATTTTGACAAGCTTGAGAAGGAGTTAAAATCATTGGAAAACCGCGAAGTTGAAATAGCGCAGGGGATGGAAGATTTCAATAAGAATTTTCAAAAAGCTTTTGAAATATTGGAATCTAAAAGAAAAGAGCTGGTGAATTTTGAAGAGCGTAAAAATAAAATTCTTTTTGACAAAGAAAGGCTTAGTTTGAAGCTTCAGGACTTGGAAAGCCAGTTGAGGCAGATCGGGAGAACAATGGGAGAATTGAGGGCCGCGGACAGCGAACAGCAAACGGTTATAACCGGCGAGCCCCAGGAAATTGAGCGAAAAATGTTCCGACTTCGCTCGGAGCTTGCTTCGATGGGCGAGGTGGATGAATCTTTAATAAAAGAAGCCAAAGAAACCGAGGAACATTATAATTTTTTGAATGCCCAATCGGTCGATTTGGAAAAAGCGGTTATTGATTTAAGAAATTTAATAAAAGAATTGAGTGAAAAAATTCATTCGGAATTCAACGGCTCTTTGCGTTTGATAAATGAGGAATTTAATAAATTTTTCCGTTTGATGTTTGGAGGCGGACAAGCGAAACTAAGAATTAAGAAATATGAAATAAGAATTAAGGATAACGGGGAAAACGGAGAAGAAAGCGGAGAAAGTGAAATTGCCGAAGGAGATAAAAACCAGGAAAGCGATGAGGAAAGGGAATTAAAATCCGGCGTTGAAATCGAGTTAAGTTTGCCGAAGAAAAAAATAAATTCCTTGGAGCTTCTTTCCGGAGGCGAACGGAGTTTGGTGTCGCTGGCCGCGCTTTTCGCGCTCATTTCCATTTCGCCTCCGCCGTTTTTGCTTTTGGACGAAGTTGAGGCGGCTTTGGACGAAAATAATTCCCGCCGGTTTGCAAGTCTTATTCAGGAATTTTCAAAAAAGACCCAATTTATAATAGTTACCCATAACCGCGCCGTGATGGAGGCGGCCGACGTTTTGTATGGAATTACCGTTTGCGACGAAGGAACGTCTAAGGTTATTTCGCTTAAATTGGAATAATTATTGACTTTTTAGGCATATTTGATACCATTACAAACTATGTTAGCAATAAAACTCAAAAAAATAGGCAAAAAACATCAACCGTCTTTCCGGCTGGTTGTTACGGAAAAGCGTTCAAAACTTGTTGGCCGTTATATTGAAGACCTCGGCTGGCTTGACCCGAAAAGCAAAGAATTTAAAGTGAACGCCGAAAGGGTGAATTATTGGATTAAAGTTGGCGCTCAACCGACCGATACGGTTCATAATTTATTGGTAAGAGCGGAAGCGATTAAGGGACCTAAAATAGCGGTTCATGCTAAGAGTAAAAAAGCCCCGCAACCGGCGGCCGAAACAGCGGCTCCGACGGAAGCGGCAGCTGAAGAAGTTAAAGAAGAAAAAACCGAAGAGGCGGCGCAGGAAGCGCCGGCTGAATAACCAAAGGTCGAAAAACAGTAAACCAGAAAAGATTTATTATGGAATTCAGAGACGAACAATTTCTAGATTTTCTAGTTAAATACATAGTGGATCATCCGGATGATGTTAAGGTTGAGCGCAAGGTTGACGAAATGGGAGTTCTTCTCATTTTGAAAGTCCACCCGCTCGATATGGGACAGGTTGTCGGCAGAAAAGGTTCAACCGCCCAAGCCATCCGCTCGCTTTTGAGAATCGTCGGCATTAAAAATAATGCCCGCGTGAATCTGAAGATTCTTGAGCCGGAAGGTTCGACAAGGCCGGTGAGAAGCGACGTAGACAGAGCGGTTGAAGATTTAAACATCTAACCGAATAAAACTTATAAAACCTCCGCCACAAGCGGAGGTTTTTGATTTGTGGACTCTTAAATAAAAACGGCATATAATTTAAATATGTCGTTTTTAAGAACGGAAAAAATTAAGCTTTCGCCGATAAAACAAATGGAACTTATGGCTTCTCAAGTTTCTGATGTGGTTTCTTTGGCGCAAGGCATTCCTTCTTTCGATACTCCCGAAGTTATCAAAAAAGCGGCGTTGAAAGCGCTTAACAGGGGAGTAGCCGCAAAATATTCTTTAACTTACGGTTTGCCTGAACTTCGCGAGGCGATCGAACAGAAACTGGCGGAAGAAAAAATGTATTACGATTTTGAAAAAGAAATTATTGCTACTGTTGGCTCGATTGAAGGAATTACTGCGAGTCTTATTTCAATAATCAACGAGAAAAAAGACGAAGTTGTTTTATTCTCTCCCAGTTATGCTTCATATCCCGAAGCGGTAAAAGTTGCGGGCGGAAAACCTGTTTTCTCCGGTTTAATAGAGAAAGACGGCTGGAAAATAGATTTTAACGATTTGGCGAAGAAAATTAACGCCAAAACCGCCGCGATTTTGTTTTGCAACCCGAATAATCCCACGGGTACGATTTTTTCCAAAGAAGATTTGTTTAAGTTGGCGGAATTGGCCTGGAAAAAGAAGATTTTCGTGATTTGCGACGAGGTTTATAAGGATTTTATATATGAATCGGAAGATTGTTTTTTCTCCTTGGCGCAGATTCCCGATTTGCGGAAAATGGTAATCAGGGTTTTCAGTATGTCGAAAATTTACGCGATGACCGGCTGGCGAATCGGTTTCGTACACAGCGACGAGGAAAATATTTCCGAAATCGTGAAAGTTCATGACGCGCTGGTAACTTGCGCGCCTACGGTTTCACAATACGCCGCCATTGCCGCAATGGACTTTGCCGACAAAGAATCAAAAGAATTTTGCCGGCAATATCAGGAACGCCGCGATTTAATTTGCGGTTATTTGGATGAATTATCCGAAATCTTCTCTTATCAGAAACCGAACAGCTCTTACTTTGTTTTTCCGAAGATAATAAAGAAGAACAAACAAAATAAAGCGGATTCCTGGAATTTTGCCACTGACTTGTTAAATAAAGCTCATGTGGCAGTTGTACCGGGAGTAGCTTTCGGTCCTTCGGGAGAAGGGCATATAAGGCTGTCTTTTGGCAGAGATATGAAAGATATACATGAAGCGATGAAAAGAATTAAAAACTATTTCAATGAATAAATTTTTTAAATTTATAGTCAGATTTTTTCTTAAGTGGTCCGCGAAAATTTATATTTGGCGGATAAAACCGCACGCGATATTTATTGCTGGAACCGTCGGTAGGCATTGGATAAAAGAAAGCGTTACCGAAGCGCTTAGGGAGAAAAATTTTCCGGTCCGGGCAAATAATAAAAATTACAATGCCGAAATCGGATTGCCTCTTTCGATTTTAGACTTGCCCTCGGGCGAAGGAAGTTTTATTTCTTGGGTAAAAATAATTTATCGCGCCATTGAAAAAGCTTTTAAGGCCAAGGCGCCGATGACAAAAGAATTTTTAGTTTTGGAAGCGGCGATAGACAGGCCCGATGGAATGAAATATTTATTGAGCATCATTAAACCGAAGACAGTTATTCTTACGAGCATAACAATGATATATGCCGAAAATTTTGAAAACCTGGACGAAATCGCCGCGGAATATAAAATTTTGCTTAAAAAATTACCATGGAACGGATTGGCGATTTTGAATTTCGACGACGAAAGGATAAAAAGTCTGGCGGAATCTTCAGACAGGCGGATAATAAGCTACGGATTTTCCAAGGGTGTCGATTTCGCGATTGAACATTTTCAAAAAGTTTCCGACGGCCAAAAATTGGAAATAAAAATAAACCATCTGGCGAAAAAAGTTTCGGCTAAAATAAGCCGTTTTGGCAGGCACCACATTTATGCGGCTTTAGTCAAAGAAATAATAAAGGAAAATTTTAAGATTTCGGCCATCGATTTTTTCAAGCAAATAAGGGACTAAAAAGGGGATTGACCCCACACTTAATTTTGGTTAAGTGTGGGGTTGACCCGGGGGCTTTTTAGGCTAAAATCATAGCTATGAATACCTCTTCAGTCCAAGAAATCAAAGACCGCTTGGATATCGCCGAATTCATCCGTTCTTATATTACGCTTTTGCCGGCAGGGAAAAATTTTAAAGCTCTCTGCCCTTTTCATAACGAAAAAACCCCTTCCTTCATTGTTTCTCCGGAAAAACAAACCTGGCATTGTTTCGGTTCTTGCAGCGAAGGCGGCGACATAATCAAGTTTTTGATGAAATACGAAAACTTGGAATTTTATGAAGCGCTGAAAATTTTAGCGGAGAAGGCCGGAATCGAACTTAAGAAAACAAATCCTTTGGAACACAGGCAATTTGGAATTCTTTATGACATAAATGACACCGCCAAGAATTTTTTTGTCGAACAGTTAAAAAGTGAATCAAGCGCCGAGGCGCTGGAATATCTTTTGGGGCGGGGATTAAAAAAAGAAACAATTGAAGAATTTGAATTGGGGTTTTCAAACACCAATGATTTCGACTCTTTGACCCGGCATTTGATAAAATCGGGTTTCAATATTCAGGATATTGAGCGCGCCGGATTGAATTTTAAAAACGACAGGGGAACTTATATGGACAGGTTCCGGGGCAGGATAATTTTTCCCATACACAATCATTTCGGGAAAGTAGTCGCTTTTACCGGGCGAATTTTGCCGAAATACGAAAGACCTGAATTCGGCAAATACGTTAACAGTCCGGAGACGCTGATATTCAGCAAGTCAAAAGTTTTATACGGTTTTCACAAAAGCAAAGAATATATTCGTAATTTGAAGTCGGCGGTTTTGGTTGAGGGCCAGATGGACTTTTTGATGGCTTACCAGGATGGCGTCAAAAACGTCGTTGCGTCTTCGGGTACGGCGCTGACGGAAAGCCATTTGAAATCATTAAGCAGGATGGCGGACCAATTGGTGTTTTGTTTTGACAGCGACGAAGCCGGATTTAACGCCGCCGAGCGGGCGATTGATTTGGCGGCGGCAAACGATTTGGCGGCGAAAATTATGACGCTTAAAGGGTATAAAGACCCGGCGGAAGCGGTGCAAAAATCTCCGGGAAAGTTTTCCGAATTGGTTGCGGACGCCAAGCACGCGATGGAATTTTATTTCAGCCGTTATATGGGCGAGGGCGGAGATATCGGCGGGTTGAAGAAAAATTTGCGGATTATTTTGGGAAAAATAAAAAATTTGGTCAGTCCGATAGAACGTTCGCACTGGCTTAAAGAGCTTTCCAATTTGTCTAAAATCGAGGAGCGGGTTTTGGCGGAAGAAATGGAAATGATTAAAACGCGCATAGGCGCGGATAAGCGCGTAAATATCGGCTTAAATCAGTTTGGCGATAACGGCCGGCGCGAAGCCGTGTTAAGCAGAAGAGACTTGATAGCTCAAAGGCTTTTGAGTATTTTGAGCATAAAAGAAGATTTTAAAGAGCAAATTGACGAGTATTCCGATTATTTGCCCGTTGATTATTTGATGATTTTAAAAAGCATGTTTGGCGGAGCGGGTAGCTCGGACAGTTTTGAAAAAGAGCGCATTGATAATTTGTCCGGCATGGTTTATTTGCGTTCGGCGTTTGAATCCAAATTTGACGGAGACGAGGAAGAGATAGAAGAAAAAATGAAGAAAGAATTTTGCGATTTAACTTGCCAGTTAAAACTGGAATATCTTAAAGAAAAAAGGCAAGGAGTGGCTAATATGATAAAAGAGGCCGAAGCCAAAGGAAATGAAGAACAGATAAAAACGCTTTTGGAAGAATTCACTCAAATCAGCCGGGCGATGACGGCATAGCGTTGGGAGTTGCCGAAAACTTAAAAATGGTGCATTATGTTTATATAAATGAAGAAAAAAGCCAAAAAACTTAAAAAGGCCAAAACGGTTAAAAGAACCAAAAAGAAAGCATCGAAGAAAACTATAAAGAAAGCCAAGAAGATTAAGAAGGTGAAAAAGACCAAAAAGGTTAAAAAGTCTCCAAAGAAAGCCGCCAAGAAGCGGATTTTAAAACAGCCGAAAAAAGTGAAAAAGCCGGAAAAGAAATTCAAATTCGATGAATCGGCGATAGACGAACTTGTAAGAATTGGCAGGCCGAGGGGATTTGTCACCGACAGCGAGCTTCTTTCACGTTTTCCGAATATCGAAAACGACGTTGATTTTTTGGAAGAGCTTTACGAACGTTTGGACAAAGCGAATATTAAAGTTATTGAGACCAGCCAATTGATAGACGTAGAAGATAAATCCGAAGTCAGCGAAAAAGAATTGAAAGAAGCGGCGAAAATAAACGAAATCGGTTTGCCCGATGCCGTTCAGATGTATCTTAAGGAAATCGGCAAGACGCCTTTGTTGACGGGTCAGCAGGAAAAAGATTTGGCGAAAAGAGCGGAAAAAGGAGACGAAGAAGCGCGGCAGCAGATTATCCGCGCGAATTTGCGTTTGGTCGTTTCGATCGCCAAGCGTTATATCCATCGTACCCCTAATTTAAATATTTTGGATTTGATTCAGGAAGGAAATATCGGTTTGTCCCGCGCCGTGGATAAATTTGATTACCGCAAGGGTTTCAAGTTTTCAACTTACGCCACATGGTGGATAAGGCAGGCGATAACCCGCGCTTTGGCGGACCAGTCCCGCACAATCCGCATTCCGGTGCACATGGTTGAAAGCATTTCGAAATACACGCAAACAAAGAGGAAATTGGCGCAGGAATTGGGTCGCGAGCCGCTGGCGGAAGAAATCGCCATTGAGCTTGGAACGAGCGTGGATAAAATCCGCCACATCCAAAAAATATCCCAGGAAGTCGTTTCCATAGAAATGCCGATAGGCGACGATGACGAAGATTCAACGCTTTCGGAATTCATTAAAGATGAAAAGAGTTTGACGCCTTCGCAATTGGCGGCGCAGTCGCTTTTGAAAAACAAAATAAACGAAATTTTGGTTGATTTGGCTCCGCGCGAACAGGAAATTTTAAAACTTCGCTTTGGGTTGGACGATGGCATAACCCATACTCTTGAAGAAGTCGGGAAAAAATTCGGCGTTACCCGCGAAAGAATCAGGCAAATTGAAGTTAAGGCGCTGGCGAAAATAAAAGGCCACTCGAAATCAAAAGCGCTTGAAGAATACTAGGGGATGAGCGGAAAATTTTATTTTCCCTCAACCCGCTTCGCTCGCCCAGCGTGCTCGCTCGCTTGTTCCTCGGCTCGCTCGTCCCGCTTCGCGGGACACCATGCCCGCTCGCCTGCGCAGGTTTCGGAGAAAACAAAATTTTCTTTAGAAATTGTGTTAATATAAAAAGATGTCCGCAAACGAAATTAGAAATTTATACCTGGAATTTTTTAAGAATCATGGGCATGCGATAATTCCTTCGGCTTCTTTAATTCCGGAAAACGACCCGACAACTCTTTTCACCGGCTCGGGAATGCAGCCGATGTTGAATTATTTATTGGGAGAAAAGCATCCATTGGGTGTGAGAATAGCCGACTCGCAAAAATGTTTCCGGACTCAGGACATGGAAGAAGTGGGCGATAACAGGCACACGACATTTTTTGAGATGTTGGGGAATTGGTCGTTGGGGGATTATTTTAAAAAAGAACAAATAGGGTGGATTTTTGAATTTTTAACAAAAAAAATCGAGTTAGACCCGGGCAGAATTTATGTGTCCGTTTTTCGGGGCGATGAAAAACTCGGTGTTTCCCGGGATACGGAAGCTGTAGATTATTGGAAAGAACAATTTGCGAAAGTTAATATTGAGGCAAAGGATATTGATTTTGCCGAACGGGATGGCATGCAAGGAGGGAGGATATTTTATTATGGTACAAAGAAAAATTGGTGGGCCCGTGTTATAAATCCCGAGGAAATGCCAATTGGCGAACCTGGCGGACCGGATAGCGAAATTTTTTGGGATTTCGGCCCTTCGACAAGCTCAGGACAGGCGCGGCACGATCCTGAAAGATTCGGGCCAGTATGCCATGTAAATTGCGATTGCGGGCGGTTTTTAGAAATTGGAAATAATGTTTTCATGCAGTATATAAAAACCGAAAAAGGTTTTGAGTTATTGCCGAAGGGAAATATTGATTTTGGCGGAGGCCTTGAAAGAGTAGCGGCGGCAAAAAATGGCAATCCTGATATTTTTACCACCGATTTATTCGCGCCTTTAATAAATAAAATAGAAGAGCTTTCTGGAAATAAATATAAGGGGAATGAATATAGCTTTCGCGTTATCGCTGACCATATAAAGGCCGCGACTTTTATTTTGGGCGATGAAAGAGGGCTGGCTCCGTCAAATGCAGGCGCGGGTTATGTCTTGCGCAGATTAATTCGTAGGGCGGTACGCAATGGTTTTTCACTTGGAATTAAAGAAATTTTCACTTCAAAAATTGCCGAGGAAGCTATTAAAATTTATTCCGAAGTTTATTTGGAATTAGGGAAGAATAAAAAATTTATAATAAATCAATTAGATAAAGAAGAAAACAAATTTAAGGAAACACTGGAGCAAGGATTGAAAGAATTTAGCCGGCTTGAAAAAATTTCCGGCTTGGACGCTTTTAATCTGTATCAAACCTATGGCTTTCCATTTGAAATAACAAAAGAATTGGCGAAGGAGAAGGGGATAGAAATTAATGAAGAAGAGTTTAAAAATGAAATGCAGAAACACCAAGAGCTTTCCCGTACTGCTTCAGCTGGGATGTTTAAAGGAGGGTTGGCTGATGCCAGCGAGCAAACTATAAAATACCACACCGCCGCGCATTTGATGCTGGCGGCTTTGCGGAAAGTTTTTGGGGAAAATGTTTTACAAAAAGGCTCAAACATAACTTCCGAGAGATTGCGTTTTGATTTTTCGCATCCCGAGAAAATGACTCCTGAGCAAATCAAACAAGTGGAAGATTTGGTGAATGAAAAGATAAAAGCGGATTTACCCGTGGTTTGTGAAGAAATGAGCTTGGACGAAGCAAAAGAAAAGGGAGCGATGGGCGTGTTTGATTCAAAATACGGCGAACGGGTAAAAGTTTACAGCATAGATACATTTTCCAAGGAAATCTGTGGGGGGCCGCACGTTAATCGGACATCGGAATTGGGCAAGTTTAAAATCGTAAAAGAAGAATCCGCCAGCGCCGGCGTGCGCAGAATCAAGGCTGTGCTAGAGTAAACTCTTTTCCAACAAAGAAATCTCTCCTCGTTCATACGCTCCAAGCGTCAAATTAATAACTCGCTCATATACGCCGATTTGCGACCCTGTTCGCCTTCGCTCGGGGTACCCCTCAAATCGGCTACTCGCTCGTTTAATTTAAGACGCTTTCCGCGACATTCACTACGGAGAGATTTCTCTGTCTTTTGTGTAAATCGGAGAACGCTGGCGGGAAAAGATTTATTTGATATAATCAAGTTAAATGACGAATCTTTCCGACACTCAAAAAACCTTACTTATTATTTTTTTTGGGCTGATTTTTATTTATTCTTGTAACCAGCTTAAAGAATCTGACGCTTTTTACCATTTGAAAACAGGGGAGTTAATTTGGCAGATGAAAAGCGTGCCGCATTTTGACGTGTTTTCTTATACCGCTGCCGGCGCGCCGTGGGTAACACATGAATGGCTGGCTGAACTGATATTCTATTTTGTACAGGCTTTTACGGGCTTTTGGGGACTAATATCTTTTGTCGCCCTTATTTCGGTTTTAACTTATTTTATTATTTTCCGTTTGGCGATGAAGCAAGGCGCGGATTTTTATGTAACTTTGGCATTTTTATTCGGCTTGGTTTTTACGACTTTTAAGTTTTGGATTCCCAGGCCGCAGATTTTTTCTTATTTGGCTTTGGCAATTTTAGTTTTTTCGCTTGAAAGTTTCCGACGCGAAAAGAAAAACAAATATTTATGGTTTATTGCCGTGGCCATGCTGTTTTGGGCAAACACCAATGCGAGCTTTTTGCTTGGAATCGTCGTCGTGCTGTTTTATTTTATCGCGGAATTATTCAAGAAATATTTGCCGTATTTCGGCAGCCTGGATATCGAGGGAAAAGATTTTAAAAAATTCGGATTGGCGGCTTTGGCGGCGGTCGCGGTTTGTTTTATTAATCCGAACACTTATCACTCTTTTCTTTATCCTTTATACGTGCGTTTTTCGGTGGATGTTTTAAAAGTGGAAGAGTGGAGATCGGTTTTAAATTTTTGGCAGGACGCGCAAACCGGGTTCTTTTTGGCGTTGATTGCAGTTGCGGACATATTTTTAATTTGGCGGCTGTTTTTCAAAAAAAGCGAACGCGATATCGTTTGGCTGGGAGTTGTTTTGGGAATTTCGATTCTGCCTTTTATATCTTTCCGTCATTGTATTTTTTGGCCGATTGCCGCGGTTGTTCCGCTTAGTGTCGCCGTCTCAAAAGAATTGAAAGGATTTTTTGGAAAAATAAATTATAAACGTTTGCCGATTTTTGCCCTGGCGGTCATTTTGATTTTAATGGGAACGAGATATATAAGCTTTCCGCGCGAAAACATAAATAAATATACTCTGCCCGTCGGAGCATCGGATTTTATTGAAAAGAATAATTTAAAAGGTCCGTTTTTCAATCTTTATAACGAGGGAGGATATTTGATCTGGCGGTTTTGGCCCAAAGAAAAAGTTTTTATAGACGGCCGTTCGGAAGTTTTCGGCAAGGACCAATTGCTGGAATTTTTCACGATAGTTAAAGATTATCCGGATTGGGACAAAGTGGTTAATGAAAAGTATAAGATTAATTATTTCATTTTGGCTTACCGGCCGGATGATTTAAGCAAGTCGATTTTTCCTTTAATTTTAAAACTGGTTAGAGAAAACTGGGCATTGGTTTACTGGGACGATGCCGGACTTATTTTTCTTAAAAATTCGCCAGAAAACATGGCTCTAATAAAAAAGTACGGATTTTCTTACATAAATCCTTTTTACGAACCGTCTAAAATTACAGGCGATGAAGTCCGGCCGGCAATGGAAGAGATAAAAAGGCTTTTAATGCAATCACCCGATTCGTTTTTCGCTAAAAGCTATGCGGAAGAGTTTTTGTCGACGCACAAGCAATAATGACTGTTGTTTTAAGGGATTAATTTTGCTATTATTTATTGTATAATAGATAAAAATAGCGATGGCAGAAGTAATTAAAAAAAAGAAGGCAGTAGACGCTGTCCGGAAGAAATCCGGGCAGGTTTTAATTAGAACTCGGGAAGAAAAACCGGAAGTTTTAAAGAAGATTCAGGAAGAGAAGATAAATGAAGCGATAAAAAAGATAGACAGGCAATTCGAGCAGTTTGAGAAGAAAGAAGAAAAACGATTTAAAGAAGAGGAAAAAATCGAGAAAGTAGAACGGACTAAGTTTAAAAAAATAAAAAAATACACTCTTATATCTTTAGGTGGACTTTTACTTCTTTCGGCGGCAACTATTTATTTACTGAACATTTTTTTCGTGAAAGCCGAAATAAAAATCGAAACCAAGAAAACGGAATGGAATTTCATGGATTCGGTCGTGGCGGATAAAAAAATAGTTCAAATCGGTTCGGCTGAAATTGCCAGCAGGCAAATTCCGGCGGAAGTTTTTTCCATCTCGAAAAACTTTACTTTTTCTTTTGCCGCGACGGGCAAGAAAAACGTTCAACAGAAAGCCGAAGGGAAGATAACGATTTATAACGCTTATAGTTCCGGCGCGCAGACGCTTGTCGCCGGCACCAGATTTATGTCGCCCGACGGAAAAATTTTCCGTTTGAAAGACAAAGTAACGGTTCCGGGCGCGAAAATTGTAGACGGGAAAATTTCTCCTTCAACTATCGACGCTTTGGTTATCGCGGACAAAGCCGGTATTGAATACAATATCGGGCCGCAGAGCAAATTTACGATTCCGGGTTTTCAAGGTACGCCTAAATATGACGGATTTTACGGCAGTTCCAAAGAGGCGATGAAAAACGGATTTATTGGTGAAGCCGCTTATCCTACGGATGACGATATTAAAAAAGGCAAAGTTGATGCCGAAAAACAATTAAAAGATTACACCGATTCCGCTTTATCTCTTCAAATACCGCAGGATTTCAAATTCTTGGACGGAAGTAGGCAATTTATTATTTCAAAAGAAACGGTTAACGTTCAAACGGATGAAAAAGGAAATTTCTCAATTTATATAGAGGGTAAATCTTCAAGTATTGGGTTTAAAGAAGTGGACTTGAAAGATTTAATCGAAAAAACGGCTCAAGGTTCAATAGAGGATAATTTGTTGAAAATTAAAAATTCGACTCTTGATTATGGAGCCGCAAGAGCGGATTTCGCCCAGGGCAAGATTTCCTTTGCGGTTGATTTTAAGGGTATTTTCGAGGAGCCGGTAAATGTGGACGATTTTAAGCAGGAAGTTGTCGGAAAAAATGAACAAGAATTGAAAACATTGGTTTCTTCTTATGCGAATATCCAAAAATTCACGGTCTCTTTCTGGCCGTTTTGGGCAAAAGCAGTTCCTAAAAATATCAATAAAATATCTGTAGAAATAAATTAACGGATTCCGGCCGCTTATTATGAAAAAACTCATTTCTTTTATTAAAGAAGCTGAAGAGAAAAAGGTGGCGATAGGGCATTTTAACGTTTCGGATAGCGCCGGGCTGAAAGCGGTTTTTTCGGCGGCGCTTGAAATATCAAAATCTCAAAATACTAAAATTCCCGTTATTATCGGCGCGTCGGAGGGCGAGCGGGGGTTTATCGGCGCAAAACAAATTTCAGCTTTAGTAAAAAGTTTAAGAGAAGAATACAATTACCCGATATTTTTAAATGCCGACCACACTTATTCTTTGGAAAAATTGGAAGAAGCCGTTAAGGCGGGATTTGACTCGGCGGTTTTCGATGGAAGCAAATTACCGATTGAAGAAAATATAAAAATTACCAAACAGGCGGTTAAGCTTGCGAAATCATCCGCCGGATGGTTCGGCAATTTTTTGGTTGAAGGTGAAATGGGTTATATCGGTTCGGGCTCGACAATCTTAAAAGAAATTCCCACGGGCGCGGCCATAAAACCGGAAGACTTTACCAAGCCCGAGGATGCAGCAAGGTTCGTCAAAGAAACGAAAGTTGATTTATTTGCTCCGGCGGTCGGGAATATTCACGGTATAGTCGCCAGCGGCAATCCAAGATTGGATATCGAAAGAATAAAAGAAATAAGAAAAGCCGCGGGCGTGCCATTGGTGTTGCATGGCGGTTCGGGAATAAAAGATGAAGATTTCACGGCGGCGATTAACGCCGGAATTTCGGTTATCCATATAAACACCGAATTGAGAATCGCCTGGCGCAGGGGAATAACAACGGCTTTAAATCAAAATTTGGAAGAAGTCGTGCCTTATAAGCTTTTGCCGGGAGCGGTTGAAGAAATTAAAAAAGTGGCCTTAAAAAGGTTGCAATTGTTTAATAAGTTGATATAATAGCCACTTATGGAACTTACAGCGCAAAAAAGAGAAATAATGGGCAAGGCGGTTAAAACGTTGCGGGACGGCGGATTTATTCCGGCCGAGCTTTATGGCAGAGAATTCGAGAATATCCATTTGAGCGTTCCCGAAAAGGATTTTCACAAGGTTTTTAATGAAGCGGGTGAAAGCACGATTGTGAATTTGGCCGTTGACGGAGAAAAAATTCCGGTTTTAATAAATGACATTTTTACCGACCCTTTAACGAATAAAATTTCCCACGTTGATTTTTACCGGGTGAGAATGGACGAGAAGACCGAGGTTCCGGTTCCTTTGGAATTTGTCGGTGAAGCTCAGGCGGTTAAAGAAAAGAAAGGAATTTTGATTAAAGCCATGCATGAAGTTGAAGTCCGTGCGTTGCCGGCCGATTTGCCGCACAATATCGAAATAGACGTCAGCGGTTTGATGGAAATAGGGGAAAGCATTCACATTAAAGACATAAAGCCGATGAATGGCGTTGAAATTTTGGCGGAGCCTGACGCGGTAATCGCGACCATAACGGAAATAGTTGAAGAGGTTGTCGAGGAAAAACCGGCATCGGTTGAAGACGTAAAAGTTGAAGGCGAAGAAAAGAAGGCGGAAGAAGAGGAAGAAAAAGCTGAAGAGAAGAAATAAAAATATTCTTGTTAAAAATAAAAAGGGGACATTTCTTGCGATTTGTCCCTTTTTTGTTCTTGTGAGAGAGATGAGCTTTGAAAGAATAATATGAGAAATTGTCTTTCAGTAGTTTGGGGGAGTGACAGTGTCGGTAATTTTTCCGGTTGCCACGTTGATCGTAATAGTGCGATTGGCAGTCGGCATCTGGAAGGTAATGGTGTTGCCTTCAACTTGACCCACAGTGCAGAAACCATTACCGTTGGAGTCCTCGTAGGTCACTCCAGCGATCTCATCGTTCACGGGAACGATTCTAATGGTGGCGCCGTCGGGTGCCGTCAGGGCGAAATTGTCTTCAGCGGCGATGGCGGGTACCGTAGCGAAAACGACGATGATTGCGATCAAGAACGCTATCTTTTTCATATTTTTCTCCTTTCTGTTTTTACGTACGGTTTTAAATGTTCTTTTTTGTATTAAAACAAAAAATCCAAATTTTATCAATAATAAGGAAGCTTTGATAAATTATCGGAATCTGATATAATGAAGACTAAACAAATATAATTAGAATGAAACCTCTTTTTATCGATATAAAACGTCAACGGGCTTCGCGTCTGAATTTGAAAAGTGATCGTCCGATAATTATTCCATTAAAAAAAATAATTCAGGCGATTTTTGTTTTTTCAACAATTGCCTTTTTTGTTTTGGGTTTCGCGATGGCACCGACTTCAGGAAACGTTATGGCGGCGCAAAGCCAAAACGAAGAACAGAGAAAAGCGTTGGAGTCCCAGCTTGCCGACCTCGAAAGCCAAATTTCCCAATATGAATCGACAATAAACGAATATAAAAAAAAGGGAACGACTTTACAATCGGAAATAAACAAACTTAACAGCCAAATTTCCAAACTTAACCTTCAAATAAAAGCGGTTAATTTAACTTTAAGCAATCTTGATCTTGAAATCAGCGATACGCAAAGTCAAATCGTTCAGACGGAAAGCGATATAGATATGAATAAACAGAGTCTTTCCCAGACTTTACAGACTCTTTACGAGAACGATAATAAAAATTTAGTGGAAATTCTCATGGCAAATCCCAAGCTTTCGGATTTTATGGGAGACGTGAATAATCTTATGTCGGTTCAGGAAAGCGTGAGTTTGACGATTCAGCAAATTGTCGAAGACAGGCAGAAATTATTGGACCAAAAAGAAGTCTTGGGACTTCAAAAAGAAGATGCCATGGCCTTAAAGGCTTATCAGGCCGCTCAAAAAAGCTCAATTTCCAAAACGCAAACGGAAAAAGCTACTCTTTTGAAAGAGACTAAGGGTAAGGAATCGGAATATCAAAAAGTTTTAACTGAAACTAAAAAAACCGCGGCGCAGATAAGACAGCAAATATTCCAATTATTGGGCGGAGGTGAATTAACGTTTGAGAAGGCGTATGAATTTGCGAAAATGGCTGAAAAAGCGACGGGCGTCAGAGCGGCTTTGGTTTTGGCAGTGCTTGATAGGGAATCAGCTTTAGGAAAAAATGTAGGTAAGTGTAATTATCAAACCGCGATGCATCCAACTCGCGACATTCCAATATTTTTGGATTTAGTTGAAGATTTAGGTTTGAAAAGCAGTTTGGATTCGGGAAATTTGAAAGTTTCTTGCGCTAATTCTGATGGCGCTTACGGTGGAGCTATGGGTCCGGCGCAATTTATTCCTTCAACCTGGAAACTTTTCAGCGATAGAATCGCCCAAATAACCGGAAATAATCCGCCTTCGCCGTGGAACAATACCGATGCTTTTGTGGCAACGGCTTTGTATCTCAAAGATGCCGGCGCCGGAGCGGGCGCAACCTTGGCGCAAGAAAAACAAGCGGCGGCAAAATATTACGCCGGTTCAAGATGGAGAAATTATCTTTCGACTTATGGCGCAAGAGTGGTTGCTCAAGCGGAACAATTCCAGGATGATATAGACGTGCTTAATGGTTAGATAAAAATCAGCCCTAAGCGGGCTGATTTTTTTTAAATGCTTTCACTATCGGGTCTAAGTCTCCTTCAAGTATTTTTTCAATATTGTGGAATTTTTTTCCAATGCGGTGGTCGGTGGCCCGGTCATCGGGGAAGTTATAAGTTCTTATTTTTTCGGAACGGTCGCCTGAACCGATTTGTTCGCGGCGGATGTCGGTTACCGAACCGGTCGCTTTGGTTTGTTCCATTTCATAAAGCTTGGCACGTAAAATTTCAAGGGCTTTTTCGCGGTTGGCGTGCTGGAATCTTTCCGAACGGGAAGAAATTACTATGCCTGTGGGTTTATGAAGAATCCTAACGGCAGTTTCAACTTTGTTAACGTTTTGTCCGCCCGGACCGCCGGCTCGGCAGAAAGTGACCTCAAGATCGTTGTCTCTTATATTTACTTCTTTTGCTTCAACCATGGGTAAAATCGCCACTGAGATTGTTGAGGTGTGCACCCGGCCGGCTTTTTCGGTTTTGGGAATTCTTTGGACTCTGTGGACTCCCGATTCTTGTTTTAAGTCGTCGTAAACTCCTTCGCCTTTAATTTCGGCACTGAATGTTTTATAGCCGTCGAGCGAGCTTTGGCTTGAATCAACAATTGTAAAACTCCAGCCCCGCTTGGCGGCGTATTTTTGATACATCCGTGCCATGTCGGCCGCAAAAATAGCGGCTTCGTCGCCACCAGCTCCGGCTCTTATTTCTAAAATGATTTTGTTTGTCATGGGTGAATTATAAATAAAAATATTATTTTTTTCAATTAAATAAAAAACGCTCCAGCCGGAGCCGGAGCGTTCTTTATTTATTTCTTCGTTTTCGCTTTGGCTTTTTGCGCTTTCTTTTCGGTCTTTTTTCTTATCGGTTTCGTTGAAGCCTTTTCCTTTCTGGCTTTGAATCTTTCGATTCTTCCGGCGGTGTCTATTAATTTGGCTTTGCCGGTATAGAACGGATGACAAGAACTGCAAAGTTCAACCTGAATTTCGGGCTTTGTCGAGCCGAACGTAAATTCCTTTCCGCAGGCGCATTTTACCTTGGCTTTCGGGAAATATTTGGGATGAATGTCTTTTTTCATATTTTTATTTATATCAAGATTTAATAGAAAAAGCAAGTGTTTTACGGGCTTGACCCCACACATAAATTCTTATGTGTGGGGTTGACAAGCCCCCATAGCCTGCTAAAATGATGACACTTCAGAAAAAGGGGAATTTGGCAGGTTTGAAAGCGCTTTTAAAAGTTAATAGTTAATCGAGTAATTAACAAAACAATAAAGAGCAAATCAGAATTTTTTTAGTTGTCCCAAACGTTGAATTTTTTTAAATTGTTGGCGCGGAAATTTTTGCTACGAATCTCGTGGCAAAATTTTCTGCGTTTTATAAAATTTAAAAAATTTAACACATTTATTTTGAGAGTTTGATCCTAGCTCAGGATGAACGCTGGCGGCGTGGATAAGGCATGCAAGTCAAGGGGGCCCGCAAGGGCAACCGGCGAACGAGTTAGTAATACCCTGGTACATACCATAGAGTTTGGCATAGCTTCTCGAAAGAGGAGGTAATTCCAAATAGTTCTCGAAAGAGTAAAGGCGCAAGCCGCTCTATGATTGGCCTAGGTCCGATCAGCTAGTTGGTAAGGTAATGGCTTACCAAGGCAATGACCGGTAGGAGGGGTGAGAGCCCGATCTCCAACGACGAAACTGAGACACGGTTCGTACACCTACGGGTGGCAGCAGTCGAGAATATTCCACAATGGGCGAAAGCCTGATGGAGCGACGCCGCGTGCAGGATGAAGGCCTTCGGGTCGTAAACTGCTTTTCTAAGAGAAAAAGCTTCGGTTGATTGTACCTTAGGAATAAGGGGTTCCTAACTCTGTGCCAGCAGGAGCGGTAATACAGAGACCCCGAGCGTTATCCGAATTTATTGGGCGTAAAGAGCGAGTAGGGGGATTTTTAAGTCTAACGTTAAATTTTAGGGCCTAACCTTAAAACCGCGTTGGATACTGAAAATCTTGAGGACGTAAGAGGCAGATGGAACAGCCGGTGTAGGGGTAAAATCCGTTGATATCGGCTGGAACACCAAAGGCGAAGGCATTCTGCTGGGACGTTCCTGACCCTGAGTCGCGAAAGCGTGGGCAGAAAAAAGGATTAGATACCCTTGTATTCCACGCCCTAAACTATGTCTACTAGCTGTTTCGAGTGTCGACCCTCGGAGTGGCGAAGCTAACGCGTTAAGTAGACCGCCTGGGAAGTACGGCCGCAAGGCTAAAACTTAAAGGAATAGACGGGGACTCGCACAAGCGGTGGAGCATGAGGTTTAATTCGACGGTACACGAGAAACCTTACCAGGGCTTGAAATTCAGACGAAGATTGTCCGAAAGGATAATCGTCTTTTAGACGTCTGGACAGGTGCTGCATGGTTGTCGTCAGCTCGTACTTTGAAGCGTTCCCTTAAGTGGGGTAACGAGCGCAACCCTCGTTCTGCGTTACAAGTGTCGCAGAAGACCGCCCCCCTCCAAGTTCATAAATTAAATTTGTGGATTTAGAGGGGGGAGGAAGGTGAGGATGACGTCAAATCCGCATGGCCCTTTGATGCCCTGGGCCACACTCATGCTACAATGGACGATACAATGGGAAGCCAAGGAGTAATCCGGAGCAAATCCCATCAAAGCCGTCCCTAGTTCGGATTGAGGGCTGCAACTCGCCCTCATGAAGCCGGAATCGCTAGTAATCGCGCATCATCTATGGCGCGGTGAATACGTTCTCGAGTCCTGTACTCACCGCCCGTCAAGCCAAGGGAGCCGGGAATACCTAAACTCCGATTTCGATCGGCGCAGGGTAAATTCGGTGACATGGGCTAAGTCGTAACAAGGCACCGGTAGCGGAAGCTGTCGGTGGACTAATTAAACTAATTAAGAAGTCGACCTTTGGCGTAAGCCAAGGAAGGTATTGGCCATAAAGCCTAAAATCATGGCTTTGGGGCAACTTGAAAAGTTCTGAAACTTATTTTGGTATACAAAAAATTTAAAATAGTTATATAATAATATATATGCCTAAAATACTTTTAGTTGAGGACGACACATTTTTATCATCTTTGTTAAAAAATCGCCTTCAAAAAGAAAACTTGGAAGTCAGTTATGCCGCTGATGGAGAAGAAGCGATTAATTTTTTGCAGGCAAACAGTCCAGACTTGATTCTTTTGGATATTATTTTACCGAAGAAATCCGGTTTTGAAGTCATGGAAGAAATGAAAAATAATCCGCAGATGCAAAGCAAGGAAATTCCGATAATTATTATTTCGAATTTAGGCCAGCCCGAAGACATTGTCAGGGGACAAGATTTGGGCGCCATAGAATATTTTATAAAAGCGAGAACTTCCATAGATGAACTCGTTACAAAAATAAAAGGTTTTCTTGATAAAGGCAGTATAGTTTAAAAATCTCCCAGTGGGAGATTTTTAAATACGGCGCGTACCGGAGTTATCCACTTTTTTTGGGTTAGACAATCAATTATCAGGAGCTATAATTAATTTAATGAAGAAAGGTTTTACTCTTATTGAGCTCGTAATCGTTATCGCCATTTTGGCTATTTTAGCCTCAGTTATTGTTTTGGTTTTAAATCCGGCTCAGCTTGTGGCTCAAGCCAGAGATTCCCAAAGAATTTCCGATTTGAGCAGCGTTAAAATCGCCATTGCTTTATATCTTTCTACTTCCACTTCAACGCCGACCATAGGAACCGGACCGATCTGCACCGCAACCGATTGTAATGTTGGCGGTCCTTTTGGAGTTGAATCAATAACTACTTCAACTGCCGTGGATAGTAATGGTTGGGTGCCGGTTGATTTAAGGAAAACGGCCGGAGGTTCTCCGTTGCCGAGTTTGCCACTAGACCCGACTAATTCGGGAAATTATTTTTACGCTTACAAAGGTGAAGACACAAATCATACTTTTGAAGTTGATGGCCGGTTGGAAAGCCAAAAATACAGAGATATGATGAAAACGGATGGCGGAGATAAAAATACTTGTTCGACTTACGTGGAAGCCACTTGTTATTACGAAATAGGAACTTATCCTGGTCTTAATATATAACAGTTTTTAAAAGGATAATCAGTTATCCACAATTTACTATTGTTTTAAGGTTAATATGAACTATAATTATTATATAGTGAAAGGTCGAGGACTATATTTGAATTTTTATGAAAAAAGGTTTTACATTAATTGAATTAGTAATCGTTATCGCCATTTTGGCTATTTTGGCCGCTGTAGTTGTTTTAACTTTAAACCCGGCGCAGCTTATGGCTCAAGCCAGGGATTCTCAAAGAATTTCCGATTTAGGCAGTGTTAAGAGCGCTATCGCGCTTTACTTAGCGACTGCTGCAAGTCCGGCAATTACTGCTGGTCCTTATGCTATGGCTTCAACAACATGCGAAGGATTTTCCGCCGCAGCTTGTACATTAAGAGCTTCTACGACTGTTGATGGAACAGGATGGGTAGCGATTAATTTCAATAACACCACGGGAGGTTCGCCGCTTTCCGCACTTCCGGCAGATCCGACAAACAGCGCCACATACCAATATGCTTATAAGGGCGATGCCACAAACTTGGTGTATAAGATAACCGGAAAATTGGAAAGTCAGAAGTATGCGGTAGCCGGAGGCCCCATGTCGACCGATGGCGGCAATAACACTTCGTTGTACGAGCTAGGCACCAATTTAGGTTTATAGTTTTCGAAAAAGTGTCTTTATTGATTTTATCAATTTTGATTATTTTTTTAGGAGCGTCCCAGCTTTGGTTGGGGCGCTCTGTTTGGTTTAGGAATGATAAACAAAAATTATTTAAATACAGTTTTATATTTTCCATCGCCATAATTTTCTTCTCCCTTATTTTTCAAAGTTTTGAACAGTATTGGGTTTGGGCGGGAAATGAATTGGCAAAAAATCTTTTGCCGCCTTATCAGAGTCCGAACTATTTTACTTTTTACGTTTTTACTAGATTTTTCGCGCCATATTTGATTTCGCTCGGAGCAGCCCTCATTTTTTTATTTTCCGCGAAAATTTTGAATAAAAAGAGCGGTGAACGCTTTTTTCATCCCGAAGAAGTCTATCTGGGCGCCTCGGCAATTTTTTTGTCGAGCCATCCAGGATGGCTGTTTTACGTCATTTTTCTACTGATAGTTTATTTGTTTATTCATATTTGTTCGTTGTTTGCAGTTCGTAGTTCGGAATTCCGTGTTTCCCTTTATTGGCTGTGGATTCCAACGGCGATTTTTGTTATACTATTAATGAATTGGATTAAAACTCTGCCTTTGTGGGGTTTGTTAAAAATATAGAAAATTAAAATTTATGCTTCAAATACCCAGTCAAAAACTTAAAGAGATTTTAGCGAAAGAAGATTTAATAAGCGCGGAGAATTTTGATAAAATCGCCGTTGAATCGAAAAGAATGGGTCAAAACATAGTTGACGTTTTGATTTCTCAGGGGATAGTCAAGCCGGATTATTTTTACGTTTTGGCGTCAAAATATTTTGGCGTGGAAAAAGTTGATTTGGGCGGCCGGGCAATAGAAGAGAAAACTTTAAGAAAATTATCGGAAGAGCTCGCAAGACAAAAAAGAGTAATTGTGTTTAATGAAGAAGCCGATGGGACGCTTGATGTCGCCATGGAAGATCCGTCAGACTTGGCGACGATAGAATTTCTTGAAAAAAATCTTAAAGCTAAAATAAAAGCTTTTTTGGCGACCGCCGATGACTTAAACAGGGGATTCGCTTTTTACGGCAGGCATCTAACGGAAGACTTCAAACAGATAATAGAGGAAAACATCCAAGCATCCCTCCGGAAAAAAATAGGCGACGTTAAAGAAGCGGCCAAAGACGTGCCGATCGTCGCGATTATAGACAATATTCTTTCTTACGCGATTTCCTTACAGGCTTCCGATATTCACATTGAAATTCTGGAAAATCTTATTTTAATAAGATACCGCATAGACGGCGTGCTTCATGAGATTATAAGAATTCCAAAAGAAGTTCATCCGGCGATAGTGGCAAGAATAAAATTATTGGGTAATTTAAAAATAGACGAACACTTAAAACCGCAAGATGGCCGTTTCCGCCACAAAATAGGGCCGGACATAATAGATATCCGTATTTCAATAATTCCGGTTTTCTACGGCGAGAAAGTGGAGATGCGTCTTTTGCCTTCGACCCAACGTCCGCTTTCCATGGAAGAGCTTGGTATTTTGGAAGATACGAGAAAAATAATAGAGGAAAATATCAAGAAAACTTACGGAATGGTTTTAGTCTGCGGTCCGACAGGTTCCGGAAAAACAACGACACTTTATTCGATTTTAAACATATTGAACAGACCGGAAGTAAATATAGTTACCATTGAAGACCCGATAGAATACGACATTAAATACATTAATCAGACTCAAATTAATCCGGTAGCGGGAATAACTTTTGCCGCCGGACTCCGTTCCATTTTAAGGCAAGACCCAAACATTATAATGGTCGGTGAAATCCGCGATGAGGAAACCGCCGAAATTTCGGTCCACTCGGCTTTAACGGGCCACCTCGTGCTTTCTTCTTTACACACCAACGACGCCGCTACGGCTGTCCCGAGATTAGTTGATATGAAAGTCGTTCCATTTTTGGTGGCGGCTGTTTTAAACGTAGTCATCGCCCAAAGGTTGGTGAGAAAAATTTGCCTTAACTGTATAGAATCTTACGCCGTCAATAAGGACACTTCGGATTTTTTGGAAAAACAGCTAAAAGAAGTAAATCCTTATTCAAAATTAAAAGTTCCTAAGTTTCTTTATCGTGGAAAGGGCTGTACGGTTTGTCACAACACGGGTTATCGTGGAAGAAACGGAATTTACGAAGTTTTAAACATAGACGAAGAACTTAGAAAATTAATCGTTAAGCCCGAGTTTGCGCTTGGCGATTTAAACGAAATAGCGAAGAAAAAAGGAATGGTAACAATGTTTGAAGATGGAATAAGAAAGGCCGCTCTTGGAATGACAACGGTTGAAGAAGTGCTTCGCGTTATACGAGAATAATTAATTAGCGAATTAGTTAATTAAAGAATTGGTTTAAAAATAAATTATCCAATTATTTAATTATCAAATTATCCAATATGAGATTTCAATATATAGCTTCCCAGGCAAACGGGAAAATAGTAGAAGACGAATTTGAAGCTGCCGGACCGGCGGAAATTTTGGAATATTTGGCCGGACAGGGATTAAGGCCGATTTCAATAAAAACGACAAAGGGGTTGGGCGAAGTAGGAAAGAATTTTATTTTTGGCGGCGGGATAAATATAAGCGATAAAGTTTTTTTGACGAAATATTTAAGCTTAATGCTTAAAGTCGGCACGAATCTTTTTGCCGCCATAAATATTTTAATCGCCGATTTGGACAAGCCGTCAATGAAAGCGCTTTTAATAGAAATTCGTTCAGCTCTTGAAAAGGGCAAACCGTTTTTTACGGTTTTTTTGAAATACCCGAAATATTTTTCCGCGGTCTTCGTTAATTTAATAAAGGCGGGCGAGTCGTCCGGAAATTTAGACACTGTTTTTGAAAATTTAAGCACTTCGCTTGAAAAAGAACAGGATTTGCGCCGAAGCGTGAGAGCGGCTTTAATTTATCCGATTATTCTTTTAGGCGCTTCTTTCGGACTTTTGCTTTTATTGGTGGTTTTTGCCATTCCGCGTTTGGCAAAAGTCTTTTCAACTTTTTCAGCAAAGCCGCCGGCTTTTTCCCAAATTGTCATTAACGTCGGTTTATTTATTAATGATTACGTAGTTGTCATACTTTTGCTTCTTGTCTTTGCAAGCGTCGGCGGATGGTTTTTCTTCGGCAAAACGATTTCCGGTAAAAAAGTCGCTTACCGATTTTACACAAAATTGCCGGTTATAAAAAACGTTCTTAAACAAACCGCCCTTCAGCGTTTTGCTTCAACGCTTTCTTCTTTGTTGAAAGCGGGCTTACCGATTTTGGACGCGATGGAAATAACCGCTCAAACAGTCGGATCGGAGCCAATGAAAGAGGCTCTAATAAGAATTTCGCGCGATGGGATTTCAAAGGGTTTAACGTTGGGAGAAGCTTTTCGCAGAGAACCGATTTTCCCGAAAATAGTCGTTAATCTTATAGCGATTTCCGAAAAAGCCGGGCATATCGAAAATATTCTTGCCATTTTGGCCGATTTTTACGCGGGTGAAGTAGAGGTGGCGGTTAAATCCATGGTCGGATTTTTGGAACCGATTATGCTTTTGGGAATCGGTTTGGTTATCGGTACTATAGCCGTTGCCGTAATCGTTCCGATTTATCAAATGGTGGGACAATTTTAGTATCTAGTATCTAGTATTTAGTATCTAGAATGAAAGAGTAACGAAATAGTATAAAAAATGCTTAATACAAAATACAAAATACAAGATACAGAATACAAAGTTAACGCTTTTACGCTAGTTGAATTAATAGTATCCGTAGGCGTTGTAATTGTTTTATTTTCGGTGGGCGTGATAAGCTTGGTTAATTACAGAAATAGCCAGGAAGTTGTTTCTGAAGGCCAAAAAATAGTTTCGGCGTTAAGATCGGCGCAAAATAATTCTTTATCGCAGGAAGGCGGAACCAATTGGGGAGTTTATTTTGAAAATACTTCGGAAAACGGCGCCTTCTATGTCGTTTTTTCCGGTCCGGCTTATTCAGCCACGACAACGTATTCTAAAAATGTTTTATCTTCAAATGTTAAATTTGATTTGCCTGCGTCTCAGTCCAGTTCGAGCGTTATTTTCGCGCCGGTAACGGGTTTGCCCGGCGCGGGGCTTACAATCAGAATATCGCTTAAAAATAACCCCGGTGTTGTAAATACTATCACTGTTTACGCCAACGGAGTTATCGATATAAATGCAATAGTACCTTACAGAATTACGGCTTCAGCCGGAACCGGTGGCAGCATTTCTCCATCCGGTTCCATTTCTATGAATGAAGGAGAAAGTAAATCGTTTTCTATTTCCGCGAATAGCGGTTACGCAATTTCTTCGGTTGTAGTTGATGGCGTCGAACAAGGCGCCATTAGTTCATATGAATTTACAAATATTCAGGCAGACCATACTATTTCGGTATCGTTCGCGTCTGCCCATACTATTACGGCTTCAGCCGGAACCGGCGGCAACATTTCTCCGTTTGGTTTTGTTTATGTGGCTAACGGTAACAGTCAATCTTTTTCCATAAACGTTGATTCCGGTTATTATATTTCGTCCGTTTTGGTTGATGGAATTAGCCAGGGCTCTATTAGTTCTTATCAATTTACCGACGTTCAGGCTGACCATACTATTTCGGCGACTTTTAGTTCCAGCGGCATCGACCCGACTTATCGTTATGCTTGGAATGATCTCATTAGTTGGATTGATTTCGGTTATCCTACCGGGCACGTTTACGCTTCGTCAAGCCAATTAACGGGTTATGCCTATAATGCTAATATTTTGGAAATCGCTTTGGATTGCGCCACGTCACCTATAGGGAATATCTGCTCGTCTTCGAATTTTAAAGTAAGTAAAAATCCTTCGACTGGCGACCTTTCGGGTTACGCCTGGAACGATTTTATCGGCTGGATAAGCTTTAATTGTTCCGATCTCGGCGTTTGCGGTTCGTTTAATTATAAAGTTAATGTGAATTTAACCACGGGTGCTTTTACGGGTTATGCCTGGAATGATGTAATTGGCTGGATAAGCTTTAACTGTTCCGATATGGGCGTTTGCGGTTCTTCAAATTACCGCGTTAATATTTCAATGTAATAATGTTGATAGGAATGCACTGGGAAAATAACTTTAAATTGTTATAATTACGATAGTTTGACGGGATAACATAATATGTTTAAAAAAAGAAAATTTAATTTAGATTTACAAGGCGGTCAGTCGTTGGCCGAAATTTTAGTCGTTATTGGCGTTGGGGCGATTTTAATCGGTGGAGCCGCGGGAATCATGGCGCCGATTTTAAAAAGCAATTCGGAAACGAAAAATATTCAAACGGCCACTTCTCTGGCTCAAAATTATTTGGATAATTTAAAAAATTTTTCAGAATCGAATTGGTTAAACATTTACAATCTTTCAAAAGGAAGTGGAAATAAATACATGTTGGTGGCGTCAAGCACGCAAAATTTGATAGTGAAAGGAGAAGAAGGAGTGTTAGATGGCGATATAGTTTCCGGTCTTGTCGGAAATTGGAAATTTGATGAATTTGATGGATTAACGGTTTATGATTTTTCAGGTAACCAAAACAACGGTCTTTTAATCAGCAATCCGACAAGAAAAACTTCTTCAGATTGCAAGGTGGGCGGATGTTTGGAATTTAATGGATCAAATCGAGCGGATATTGATAAAACTTCCACATTATCGTTTACAAATTCTTTTTCGGTGTCCGCTTGGGTTAAACCGACGGATTGTGTTCATGGATCGAGCGGCCATAATACGGTGATAGCTCAAGAAGAGGGTTTAATTTTAGCTTTTAATAATAATTGCGAGGTCGCTAATTACGTAAACGTTAATAATATCTGGGTAGGTCCGGATGGAATAAGTCAAAAAGTTCCCGTTGGTGAATGGTCTTATTTAGCCATGGTTTGGAATGGCAGTAATTTGTACTCTTATTTTAACGGTAAATTTATCAGCGGATCGGGCACTTCGGCGGCCGGAAGTTGGACTAACTCGGTTTATGATTATTACGTTGGCGCAAGACCGCTTTGTTGCGACCAAACATTTAATGGTTTAATTGATGATATCCGTATTTATAATCGAGTTTTATCCGCTTCGGAAATTAATCAACTTTATCGGGGCCGCAATTTCGTTCGTTCCTTTTTTGTTGAAAACGTCAATCGGAATTTGTGCGGCGCCGGAAATGTCACAACGGATGCAGCAACTTCTTGTATTAGCGGTCCGGGGACAAGTGGAGTTATTGATGACCCGTCGACTCAAAAAATAACGGCGTCCGTTTCGTGGGCACAGGGAGGGTTACTCTCGCGGGTGGAATATTTTACCCGCAATAGAAATAATATTTTTTCCCAGATCGATTGGACTGGCGGCTTGGGTCAAGACGGTCCGATTACCTCGGAAAATGACAAATTTTCCAGCTCGACAAGGATAGATTATTCAACGACAACGGGGTCGATAAGAATACAAGGACTATAAAATGAATTTTCAATTTTCAATTTTTCCGCCAAAGACGGATCCGCCTCGGGCGGACAATTCAAAATTTAGAATTTTAAATTTGGCTTTTTTGTTGTGTATTGGCTTCATGTTTTTCCCGCTTCTTTCGGCAAATGCCGCAACTAATATTTTAAGCAATTCTTCCGAACATTACGCCTGGAACGATATAATTGGCTGGATTAATTTTTATTCAACGGATAACGTAAACGTCGCTTCGGCTCAGCTCAGCGGATATGCCAGCTCTTCTGTCGGTTACATCGCTTTGGATTGCGCCACGTCGCCCAATGGTGATATTTGTTCGACAAGTAATTTTAAAGTTTTAAATAACGGAAACGGTAATCTTTCAGGTTGGGCGTATAACGATATTATCGGTTGGATAAGTTTTGACAGTGTTTCCGCGAGTTCCTCTTATTTTTATCAAACAGTGATTAATCCTTCAACGGGAGAATTTAGCGGTTGGGCGTATAACGATATCATTGGCTGGATAAGTTTTAACTGCTCAAATGAAAGTTCTTGCGGTACTTCCGATTATAAAGTGAAAACAAGCTGGACTGCGACGCAATTAGAAGCAAATTTGATTTCTTCGATTTTCGATACGGGTGCGACAAGCGGCGTGGCTTTAAATACCATTATGTGGCAAGGCAACCAGCCATCGGGGACAAACGTTAAATTTCAAATATCTTCAAATTCGTCTTTGGCCGGCGGAGGCATCGGCGGAATTGACGCCGTTTATCATTACGCCTGGAATGATTCCGTTGGTTGGATTGATTTCGGTTATTCCGCGGGAGCCGTTAATGTGGGAACAAGCCAATTAACGGGTTACGCTTATAACGGTAATATTTCGGAAATCGCTTTGGATTGCGCCACGTCGCCCGCGGGGAATATGTGTTCAACTTCCAATTTTAAAGTAAATAGGGATGCGTCCGGCGATCTTTCCGGTTACGCCTGGAATGATTATATCGGCTGGATAAGCTTTAATTGTTCGGATTCGGGAGTTTGCGGATCATCGAGTTATAAAGTGAATATTAGTCCGCTTACGGGCGCTTTTACCGGTTACGCCTGGAATGATTATGTCGGCTGGATAAGTTTTAATTGTTCGGATCCGGGAATTTGCGGAAGCTCAAATTATCGAGTTAACACGGCGGCGCAATCTTCCTGGAATTTTAGAGGTCCGGACGGTTCGGACACGACATATTATTCGCCAATCGGGCCGGGATATCCAGTGCAAATAAATCTTCAATATCACAATAACGTCAGGTATTTCCGTTATAAAGTTTTCCTTTATTCAAATACCGCCCGAACTCTTGGTCCGAGGGTGGACGATGTTATAATTAATTATTCGCCGTAAATTTTAGCTTTTACTCTTTGAGTTTGGAGCGAAATATTATATAATAAAAACATGAATAAAATCTCAAAATATTTATTTATATCGTTGTCTGCCGTTACCGCCGGTTTATTGATTGCCGTTGGCGTCATGGCTTTTACTGGTCCGGGAAGCAATCAGCCGCCTGCTGGTAATCCAACTTTTTGGACGTTAAACGGTACGAATATGTATTATAATGGAGGCAATGTCGGCATCGGGACGGCAAGCCCGGGTTATCCGTTAACCGTTCAAGGAGGTTATATAAAAGTTGGGAGTGTTAGCAGTACTGCATTGTATTTGGGCCATGATGGCACTACCGCAATAATAAACAGTGGTCACGAAGGAGGCGGTTATAAAGATTTGGTATTTAAAAATGGCGGTGACGAATGGATGAGGATAAAAACCGATGGTAAGATCGGCATTGGAGTGGTAAGTCCGAGCTATAAACTTGATGTGGCTGGAGATATTCGTTCCGCGGGCCAGATTTATGGAAACGGTGCAGCTTCAACTTATGGAGGGATTTCAATTAATGGAGTAAAAGGTGGTTATTCCGGCATAAATTTTCGCAGTGGTACCACAAATTATGGCACATTGATGGTTCATCCAGATACTCAAGGATTTTTTAATGACACCGATAATGGTTGGGATTGGTATTGGTCAAATGGAACTTTGACAGTTGGAACAATTCCATGGGCAAGAATTAGCGAAAAATCATGGGGTGCTCAAACCACGGTGGATTTTTACCATGGAATTGCGACGGAACAAGTAAATTTTAGTTGTCCAAGTGGATATTACATGGTTGGAATGAATCTTTCTTTTTCCGGCGGTTGGGCAATTTATCCGGGAACGGCTGTGTGTCGACAATTATAGTTAATTATTGTAAAAACCGCCCGAAAAGGCGGTTTTTTATTACTTGGATTTATTGAAATTTATACTATAATTATAGAATGGCGAATAAACAAAAAGCTGCGGTTACTTTGTCGATGACTCTTTTGATCGGCGGATTGATTGTGGAATTGGGGATCGCACTCGCTTTTGTTTCTTATTATTTTATGCAAGGAGGATTTGGATTGAAGATTTCCGGAGAGGCTTTAACGGCGGCAAGGTCCGGAGTCGAAGATGCGACAATTAATATTATCAGAGACTCAAATTTTAACCCGAGTCCCAATCCCTACACTATTACCATTGGAAACGGCACAGCCCAAATAACGGTTTGTAAAGACACATGTGCGGGAGCGGGGAAATTCCAGGTTGATTCATTAGGCAGTGTTTTAACTAAACGCCGCCAAATCAGGGCGATAATTTCGGTTGATAGCCAAACGGGAGAAGTTAAATTGGAATCGGAAAAAGAAGTGTCGTTGTGAAATTAAATTAATTTTTTATGAAAATATCCATTGATTTTGGAAAATTAAAAAAAATTATAAAAGTTTTAAATCCTATGCCGGAAATCGGCGGGATTGAGATTTCCGATTCGGCGATTAAATTCGCGCTTGCCAAAGAAGGTAAATCGGTTTTCGTCTCTTTAAATTTGGCGCCGGGGATAGTGTCGGAAGGCAAGGTATTGGATAAAGCTAAACTGAAAGAAGCGTTAAAAGGATTACATTCAAAAATAACCTCAAAATTAAAGAAGCAAGTATACACAGTTATAAATATTCCGGATGAAAATATTTACACGCAGTCGTTTAATTTGCCGACGGCGGCCAGCGATAACATTGAAGAAGCGGCAAAATTGAATTTACAAATGATTTCGCCGATGGATTTTTCCACGGCTTATTCCGATTGGCAAAAGATAGGCGAAGTGAAAAGCGATGGAGGACAATTTGAGATTTTAGGCGCTTTTGTTTCGGGGGTGATAGTTGACGATATTATTGAATGTTTAAAAGAAGCTAATTTTGTGGTTGTGGCGGTCGAATATGCCGGTTTGGCGCTTAGTAGGGTGGCAGCAGCGGCTTTGCCGCAAAACTCCGATTTTGTAATGATGCATTTGGGCGCTAGTGGTTTAAATTTTGTATTTGTAAAAAATAACAATTTTTATTTTAATCATTTTGCCGCGTGGCCGAAAGGAGAGGAGCGGCAGATAAAAATGTCGGTCGTCGAAGAAATGGTCGCTTTGGAAACTCAAAAAACCCTGAATTTCGTTAGTTCTCATTGGCCGGAAACTCAAATTAAAAATATTTTCTTTTCTTCGCCGTTTTTAGACGACAAAATAATAAAAATTATAAGCGAGAAATTCAATTTACCGGCGCAAAAAGTTGTTTTGCCGGCAAGCTTGAAAGATCCGGCCGGGCAATGGAGTGTAGGTGATAAACAATTGGTTTCCCTAGGTTCTGATTGGTTTTCGGTTTTGGGTTCGGCGCTAAGAGGATTAATTCCGCGTTCAAAAGACATAATAATAAGTCTTGCGAGCGCCGGAACGGAAGAAGAATTTCGGCAATATACGATTATTAATTTCTCAAAAATGTGGAGAAATGCACTTTTGACTTCGTTGTCGCTGATTTTAGTTTCTTTCGTGTCGGTTGACGTTTTTATAATGAATACGGTGAAATCCATAGATTCTCAATTGGCTAACCTGGCTAATTTGTCGGTATCGCAAGAAATAATAGATCTTCAGGCTCAAGCGAAAGATTTTAACTCCAGAATAGATTTGGCGCTTAAAGCAAAAGGTGGAACTTATAATTTTTCTCCGATGATTGAAAAAATAATCGGTTTCGCTAAAGAAAAAAAGGTTTCCATAGACAGGATTTTTATCCAGTCTAAGAATTCGGATATTTTAGTTAACGGCCATGCAGATGATTATCAAAATATCATAGATTTTAAAACAAAAATGGAAAACGATCCGCAGTTTAAAGATATAAATATGCCTTTGTCGAGCGTTGTCATAAATTCCGACGGCAAGTCGTCTTTTGGAATTACTTTTAAAATAAAGTAAATTATTTCGTAAATGTTTAATCATCAAAAAATAGAAAAAAAGTGGCAAAAAATTTGGGAGAAAGAAAAAATATATAACGCCAAAGATTTTTCCAAAAAGCCGAAATTTTACGGTTTAATAGAATTTCCTTATCCGTCTGGAAAGGGAATGCATATGGGCCATTTGCGGAGTAATACCGCAATGGATATTATTTGCCGCAAGCGCAGAATGGAAGGTTATAATGTTTTATATCCGATTGGCTGGGATGCTTTTGGTTTACCCACGGAAAATTACGCCATCAAAACGGGCATTCATCCAAAAATAGTAACAAAGCAAAACACCGATACTTTCCGGAAACAGCTTAAATCTTTCGGATTTTCTTTTGATTGGAGCAGGGAAATTAATACGACGAATCCGAAATACTATAAATGGACGCAATGGATTTTCCTTCAGCTTTACAAGCACGGTCTGGCTTATAAAAAGAAAATGCCGATAAATTGGTGCCCATCGTGTAAAATCGGGCTTGCCAATGAAGAGGTAATCGGCGAGTCGTGCGAGCGTTGCGGAGCGCAAACGACAAAAAAAGAAAAAGAGCAGTGGATTTTAAAAATAACAAAATATGCCGACAGGCTTCTTGAAGATTTAAAAAACGTTGATTATTTAGAACGGATAAAAGTTCAGCAGGCGAATTGGATAGGAAAGTCGGAAGGAGCGGAAATAGAATTCAGAATTCAGAATTCAGAATTAAAAATTAAGGTTTTTACCACGAGGCCGGATACGCTTTTTGGAGCGACTTATTTGGTTTTAGCGCCGGAACATCAGTTAATTAATAATTTAGAATATAGAATTAAGAATTTTGGCGATGTCGAAAAATATATTAAAAAATCAATTTCCAAGCCCGAAGAAGAAAGGCTGGCGGAGGTAAAGGAAAAAACCGGAGTTGAATTAAAAGGTATAAAAGCGATAAATCCGGTAAATAAAAAAGAAATTCCGATATTTGTGGCAGATTACGTTTTGGGTTCTTACGGTACGGGCGCGATAATGGCGGTGCCGGCACACGACCAAAGAGATTTTGATTTCGCGAAAAAATTCAAATTACCGGTTATTAAAGTGATAAATCCGGTTTTAATGAATGTGGCGAACCCGGCGGCAAAAGCCGACGCGGCAGTTTCGGAACTTGCAATAGCGGGTCTTTGGGAAGGGGAAGGCGAAATGATAAATTCGGGAAAGTTTAACGGGATGAATTCCGAGAAAGCCAAATGGGAAATAATGAAATTCGCCGGTGGAAAAAAAGAAACACAATATCATCTCCGCGATTGGATTTTCTCGCGCCAGCATTATTGGGGCGAGCCGATTCCGATTATTTTTTGCGATAAATGCGGCGAAGTTCCGGTACCGGAAAAAGATTTACCGGTTAAACTTCCCGATGTTAAAAATTATAAACCTACCGATACGGGGGAGTCGCCGTTGGCATCAATTAAAAATTGGGTAAACGTTAAATGTCCGAAATGCGGCGGTCAGGCAAAACGTGAAACCGACACGATGCCGAATTGGGCGGGTTCAAGCTGGTATTTTTTGCGCTATATTGATCCGAAAAATAATAAACAATTAGCTGACCCCAAAAAATTAAAATACTGGACGCCGGTTGACTGGTATAACGGCGGCATGGAACATACTACACTTCACCTTTTATATTCCCGTTTTTGGAATAAATTTTTATACGATATCGGTGCAATACCACAAAGCGAACCGTATAAAAAAAGAACTTCGCACGGCATGATTCTTGGTGAAGGTGGAGAAAAAATGTCTAAATCAAGAGGAAATGTTATTGAGCCGGATTCTTTGGTAAAACAATTTGGCGCCGACAGCGTCCGGCTTTATGAAATGTTTATGGGGCCGTTTGATCAGGCAATAGCCTGGGATCATAACGGCATAGCTGGAACGACGCGTTTTATTTCGCGCATTTTCGGGATAAATGAAAATAGAAATCTTAAACGCGGCGCCAAAAATCCGAAATTGACGCGTTTGATTTCTCAAACGGTTAAAAAAGTCGGTGAGGACGTTGAAAAAATGAATTTTAACACCGCCGTGGCAAGTTTGATGATTTTTGCCAACGAAGCGAATAACGAGAAAGAAATTCCTTTGGAAATCTGGGAAAAGTTTTTAGTCATTCTTGCTCCGTTTGTTCCTCATGTTAGCGAGGAACTTTGGCATTTACTCGGACATAAAAAATCGATTCATTTGGAGAAATGGCCGGAATACGACCCGAAATTAATAAAAGAGGAAAATTTCGAATTAATAATTCAAGTTAACGGCAAAGTTCGCGATAAAGTTTCGGTTTCATCTGGAATATCTCAAAAAGAAGCGGAAAATATTGCTTTCGGCAGCGAAAAGGTTAAAATATGGTTAGAAGAGGGGAAAGTCAGAAAAGTGATTTTTGTACAAAATAAGCTAATAAACTTCGTTGTAAATTAAATTTTAAATGGCTAATTTTCTAAAAATAACTTTTTTCTTATTAATAATCATTGGAGGGGGAATATGGTTTTTATCGACCGGTCCGTCGCTTTTTAGTTCGACTCCGGCGGAAAAAATTTCCGTTACTCCGGCCGCAAAAACGCAAATTTCATCTCCAGTGGTTTCTGGCTCAAATTTCCAGGGCTATAATACTTCGCCCAGTTCCGGTCAAGCCGCGCAAACTCAAGAAATAACAGACAGTTCAATTCCCGCCGGTTACACCCGGGCCCAGCTTTCTCCTTATTTTCAAAAAATAAGAATTTCGTCAGCTTACTCTTCATCGTTTTCGGGTTATCCTTCACAAATCCAAATTTATTCCAGTTTATCTAAAGACGACAAAGTGAATATTTCAGGTTGGAAAATAAAAAGTAACAACGGGAAAGAAATAGTTATTCCTCAAGCTGTGAATTTATACGATCTTTCCGGTTTTTTATATGATTCAAATGTAGTTATTTCTGCGAGCGCCAATGTGAGTATTTATGGAAATACAAGCGTTATAAACAGGAATTTACGTTTGAATAAATGCATTGGCTATCTCGAAAACGATTACGAATTTATTCCGCAGCTGCCAAGAAATTGTCCGCAAGTTTCCCGTTCAAGCGTCCAATATCTTTCAGGGGCATGTCAGTCGTATGTTCTTTCTTTGGGTAGCTGCCAGTTGCCTGATGTTTCTTTCTATAATTCATTACCGGGCAACGATGATGGAAATGCTTGTAGGGTATTTTTAAGCAATATAAATTATAATTCCTGTATAAAAGATCATCGAAACGATTCAGATTTTTATTTAAATGATTGGCGTATTTGGGTGGGCAAAAATATCTTGGATCCCCAGCACGACGCGGTAAAATTATTCGACAACAACGGCTTGCTTGTAGATCAATATGTTTATTGATGTATAAGGCTTATTAATTCCTACTTCTTAAACATAATATTTTTATGTCTAAGCCCAACTCCTTCACATTAATCGAACTAGTAATAGTCATCGCAGTCTTAGCCATATTGTCAGCAGTAGTGGTAATAACGATAAATCCGGCAGAACAGATGAGATCAGCCAGAGATTCAAGAAGAGCCGAAGAACTGACAACAATAAATAAAGCCATATCTCTGTACGTCGCAGATGGAGGTTCATCCTTAGGTTCCACAAATACGGTCTATGTCTCCATTCCCGATTCAAGCGCAACCTGCGCCAATCTGGGTCTTCCCACCTTGCCTACAGGCTGGAGTTATCGTTGTTCCACAAGTACAAATCTTCAAAAAACCAATGGTACGGGCTGGATACCGA
>JBAZLC010000006.1:0-41017 GCA_041650415.1 Minisyncoccota bacterium
GTAAGGTGGGAAGACCCAGATTGGCGCAAGTAGCCGAAGAATCGGGAATGGAGACGTAGACCGTGTTTGTGGAACCTATGCTTGTGCCTCCATCAGCCATATAGAGTCCTATGGCGCTGTTAATTGTCTGAAGATCCGACATTCTTGATGAATCTCTGGCTGATCTCATTTGTTCCGCAGGATTTATCGTTATTACCACTACTGCAGACAATATGGCTAAGACTGCGATGACTATTACTAGTTCGATTAATGTGAAGGAGTTGGGCTTAAAGTTCATAATAGATTCTAGATATTAAATATTAGATATTATCTAACTTATCCTCGGAAACAAATTAAGTTTTTCTTTTTGCTCGCTGATATTTTTTATATAATTCTCCGCATACTCCATTTTTGACGGCATAAACGGTTTAAGCCAAAAAACGATTTTTCCCAAAGCAAAAATAAGACCTCCCAAAATTTTTTTAGTCTCTTCGCTTTTATCATCCATTAAACTCCAGGGCTTTTTATCGTTAATATATTTATCCATTGTGCCGGCGAACAACAAAACGTCTTTTAACGCTTCGTAAAATTGGAAATTCGCCATTTTCTCGGAATAAGATTTTTCCGTTTGCCCGTATAAATCCAAAATTGCCGCGTCGGCTTTAACATCTTTTATATTCTCAACTCCGTATTTTAAAACCATGGATAAAACTCTCTCAAAAAGATTTCCGATACCATTCGCCAAATCGGCGTTATACCGGTTTTCGAGCTTTTCATAACTGAAATCGCCATCATCGACAGCGGGAAATTCCGCCAAAAAGAAATAACGCGCGCTGTCAGCTCCGTATTTTTTAACCAATTCAAACGGATCAATCACGTTTCCCAAAGATTTAGACATCTTCTGCCCGTCCACGGTTATAAATCCATGAGCGAAAATAATATCGGGTGGGTTCAAACCGGCCGAATAAAGCATTGCCGGCCAATAAACCGCATGAAATTTCAGTATATCTTTTCCGACAACGTGTATTTTTTTACCGTTTTCCTGCCACCAAGTCTGAAATTTTTCGCCGTCTTTGCCAAAATCCAAAGCGGTAATGTAATTTGCCAAAGCGTCAAACCAAACCCAAATTTTCTGGCTCGGGTCCCCCGGAACGTCTACGCCCCAACCATGCGCCCGCTCGCTCGAACGCGAAATGCAAATATCTTCCAATCCCCTGTTTATAAATGCCAAAATTTCATTCTTGCGGCTTTGGGGAATAATTTTTATTTTTTCTTTTTCAACCAAATTTTTCAGATAATCCTGATATTTTGAAAGCCGGAAAAAATAATTTTCTTCTTCCACGAAATCCGGCTTGGTTAAATGCACGGGACAACAGCCGTCCGGAAGTTCGTCTTCTTTGTAAAAAGTTTCGCAAGCGACGCAATAAAGCCCGGAATATTTCTTTTTAAAAATGTCCTTTTCGCACGCCTTCCAAAGTTTTTGGGCGCCCAAAACGTGGCGTTCTTCCGTTGTCCTTATAAAATCGTCCAGAGATAATTCAAAAACGCTCTTGAGCTCAAGGAACTTATCGGCGTTCTTTTTTACCAGTTCGTTTACCGGAATGCCCGCGGTTTCCGCCGCCCGGACGTTTTTTAAGCTGTTTTCATCTGTTCCGCTCAAAAAAAACACCTCTTTCCCAAGCAGGCGCTCCCTTCTCGCGAAAACATCGGCGAAAATTTTTTCAAGGGCATGGCCAATATGAGGAAAAGCATTAACGTAATCTATCGCTGTTGAAATAAAAGTTTTATCCATTAGCTAATCGTTAGTTTCCCGGCGCGCATTTTTCTTCTCTCCCAGTCAAGAATTATTTCCTGAAAAACAACCGCTACGGGCACCGCGAGAATTGCGCCGATAAATCCGGCAATTTGAGCGCCAGCCAAAAGAGAAAGAATCACCACTACGGGGCTTATGCCGACGGCTTTTTTCATAACCAAAGGAACTAAAATATGATTTTCAATTTGTTGAACTACTACAAAAACTATTATGGAATAAAGCGCTAAAACCCAAGATTGCGGAAGAATTGTCGCGAAAGCGATAACGCCGGCTAAAAGCGGCCCAACTACCGGTAATATTTCTAAAAGTCCGGTAAAAATCGCTATAAGTAAAGCGTATTTCACGCCCAACGTCCAAAGGCCAAAAAACGTCATCGCTCCCACTAAAAGCATTATGACAATTTGTCCCTGAAACCAAAATCCAAGTTTTTTTCTCACTCTAAGGTAAATTTTTACAACTTGTTCTTCGTTCACAACAGGCAAAACAGCCCTTAAAAAATTTTCCACGCCATATTGATTAATAGTTAGATAAAAAGAAATCACAAAAACCATAATTACCATTGCCAAATTTCCGAAAGCCGCGGTAGCAAAACCCATAAATGAACCGCTGCCATTAAAAATAACACTTACTAAACTTCCTAAGCTGTTAATGTACTTATCCAAATTCACCAGTTGAGAAACGTCAAATTGGCCGATAACAGGCAATTCTATGCGAGAAACATTTTTCAAAAAATTCTGAAGCTCAAAAATAATCGTTGGGACAATCGCGTACAGAAGCAGAGAAAAGGCTACTAACACTGTCAAAAAAATAAAAATAGTTCCTAAAATTCTGGGAATTCTTTTGCGCTGGAGCCAGCTAACTATTCCGTCAAGCGCCGAAGAAATTATAATCGCCACAAAAAGAACTATTAAAGCTTCGCGCGCCAAGAATAAAGCCGATACCAACGCGGCCATAAAGAATATTCTCCATAAACTCGCCCATGAAACTTCAAATCTATTCATTGGTATTATTTTAACGGAATTTTAAAATTTGTTCAAATCGCGGTTTTTCCTTAAAGGGCCCTATCAGGGCAAGATTCAATTTATTGTTTTTGAAAATGTCTTTGGCAACGGCCGATATTTCCTCGGCTTTTACCGCCTGAATTTTCTTCATTGTTTCCTCGGGCGAAACCGTTTTTCCGACAATAACTTCCTGGCCGCCGTAAAAAGCCGCCAACTGGTCGGACGTTTCAAGAGCCATTATTAAATTTCCCACATAGTGGTCTTTTACTCTTTGAAGTTCTTCTTTATTTACCGGTTCCTTCGCTAATCTTTCAAATTCTCCAACCACTGCTTTTACCACCTCGCTGACTTTATTATTATCCACTCCGGCGGAAACGGTCAAAAATCCGTGGTCACTAAGCAAATCAGCATCGGCTCTTACATAATACGCCGCTCCCATTTCTTCGCGTATTTTTTGGAATAATCTGGAACTCATTCCCCCGCCCAAAATATCGGCCAGTAAATCAATCGCATATTTTCTTTTATCGAAAATGTCGAAAGCGCGGACACCAACAACCAAATGCGCCTGGTCCGTTTCTTTGGTTTTCAAAAAAATCTGCGGAGCTTTTTGCTTTTCAATCGTTTTCGGCTTCTGATTCTTTTTGCCTGTTCTTATTCCGAAAAACGCTTTTTCTATTTTTTTGACCGCTTCTTTTTCGTTAAAATTTCCGGCAACGACGACAATGGTCGATTTACTCAAATAATTATTTTTTTGATATTCGATAAAATCGTTTCTGTTTATCCGTCTGATTATTTCTTTTCTGCCTGTAATATCCCATCCGGCCGGCTGGTCACCATAAAGCAAATTGGTAAAAAATTCCTGTGCCCGCCTCATCGGCAAATCTTCATACATATTTATTTCTTCAATTATCACTCCTCGCTCTTTTTCGATTTCTTTGGAATTGAAAGCTGGGTTAAGGTACATATCGGAAACAATGTCTAAAATTTCATCGAAATGTTTCGGCTGGGCTTTTGCATAATAACCGGTATATTGATTTGAAGTAAAAGCGTTATAAGCCGCGCCCATGGAATCAAGTTCCGAAGTAATATCAAGGCTGTTGGAACGTTTTTCCGTGCCCTTAAAACACATATGTTCCAAAAAATGCGAGATGCCGTTATTTTTTTTGTTTTCGTATTCCGAACCGGCTTCAACTAAAACCAAGACCGTAGTCGTTAAAGCGTCCTTCATCGGCACAGAAAGCACCCGAAGGCCGTTTTTAAGGAGAATTTTATTGCTCTTATGCATAACTAAATAATACCAAAAAACACTTATAAAAACAATAAGAAAAATATTATATATAAGTGCTATGACGCGTCATAGCACTTAAGGAAGATATATCGTCCCGTATTTTGTCCTGCGAGGAGTGCCCTCGTGCCACTCCTTTTTAGGGGTGCGTTTCGGAATAGAATTATAAACTTTCTTTTTCCTCTCGGTTTTGCTCCGCTCTTTATAACTTTTATAAAGCTTTTCGCTTAAGGCCTTCTTTATACCGCTCACTGTTTGCGGCGAAAGCCATAATTCTTCGCCGATTTTCCTATAAGTTTTACCCGCAGAAATGCCGTTTATAGCAGCAACACGCATCACCAAATCGTGACGCTCATCCGACGTAACGAGCAGATTCAACAATTCCTCGGATTTTAAGATTTTTCTCCAACAAATATTTTCCCACTCTTTACGAGAAGAATAATTTCCAATCGGCGGCAATATTATAAATTTTTTATAATCTAATTTTTTATCCATTATAACTTGCTGGATTATAACATATTGCTATGCCCAGGCATAGCATCAATCAATATCATAATATATTTGTTTTCTGTCTCGCCTCACATCTATGCTATGCCTGGGCATAGCATCTATTTTGTTAAGAAATTTTAGATTCTCAAATATTAATTTAAATTCTAAGTATTAAATTATAAATTCTATGGGCTTACGGTGACGGTAAAGCTTGCGACGTTGGGGTTAATGCCCGAATTTGTTGCCCAATTATACGTGCTTCCTCCCCTTGTATTGGTTATTGTGACGCCAGAAGCAGAGGGCGTGAGGACTTGCTTGATAGAAGCATCGTCGTAATAAAGAGTAGATGAACCGCCATAACATGCTTCCAAAATTATTCTTAAACCTATATTATTTATTGTAAAATATCGATTACCAATTGATGTCCAAGACGCAAAATTATAACTTGACGTCAATAAATATCCGAAATTATCTGCCAAATTTTTATATGAAAATCTCCCCGCGCCTACAGCTGTATAAATATATCCAGTTGCAAAATAAAGCGCTCCTGTATTTACACTAGAAATAATCTGAGTAGCCCCATATCCATTAGGAGATATTATTTTTCTACCATAAATTCCTCCATGCGCTTGCTCGTTACTTCTAATATTTGAAGTGACTAATGAACCGTAATTACCCCAACTACTATCTAATTCCATATCGCCATTAACAATTAACTCATTCCCCAATGTCTCTCCGCTTCCTTGAGCTTTTATGAAACCTTGGATGTTATTTGTTCCGTCGGAGATGATGACGTATCTGTTTATGTATGGAGTGAGGTTAAGAGATGAACTGGTGATAAATGCGTAGCCGTTGGCGGTGGATAGGTTCATGGTGACACCTGTGGATGAAGCTACTAATGTTACGGTAGGCATAAGATTGGTAGCTGTGCCGATTGTGTAATATTGGGAAGTAAGAGTTTGATTGTATTTTGATGATTCGAATACCGTGGCCAGCTGATAACTGCCTCCGGTGACGTAACTGTAGTAATTGCCTGTGGATGTGGTATTGATTGGATCGATTGGTAAAGATTGAAGGACATTACCAAAAGAGATTTGGGTGAAGTTTATGGGGATCCAGCCCGTGGAATCTGTTTTTTGGAGGTTTGCGCTTGTGGAGCAATGATAACTCCAGCCTGCGGGCAGGGATGGAAGACCTAAATTGGCGCAGGTTGCCGAAGAATCGGGAACTGAGACATAGACGGTATTGGCTGAACCCATGGTGGTTTTACCATCTGCCAGATAGAGTCCTATTGATGACTTTATGGATGCAAAATCAGACATTCTGGTTGAATCTCTGGCTGATTTCATCTGTTCTGCCGGATTTATCGTTATTACCACTACTGCTGCGAGAATCGCCAAGATGGCGATAACTATGACAAGTTCAATGAGGGTAAAAGCTTTAGACATTTTTTATTCTCTAAGTCTTTTTAAAATTTCGTCTTCCACTTCCTGACGATCGCGGCCGTATTTTTGTCGGGACATTTCTTTCAAGTGTTCGCCCGTTTCAATATTGCCCGCCTCGGGAGCGACCGTTCTTATATTAAACGGCTTTGAAGTCTGGCCGTTTATCAAAATTTTCGCGTAGGCGTTGTAATTATCTATATTCATTAAATCGTTTTGATTGAAAGCCGGACTGAATTGTTTTTCCAAAAATTCGGCGTCCTGCGGACCGACCCGGAAAGAAATCATCGAACCAACGTTGCCGAAAATCGAATCTTTTATTTTTTCATCCAGCTGGGCGATGAATTGGTGCGCGACCGTCAAATTCAATCCGTATTTCCTGGCTTCCGACAAAATAGTCGAAATTGAATCGGTGGTGAAATTTTGGAATTCATCTATATAAAGATTAAAATCGCGGCGTTTTTCTTTTGTTACGTCGGCGCGCGACAAAGCGGACATCAAAATCTTGCCAACGATGACCATTCCCAAAAGATTGGCGTTTATATCTCCTATTTTGCCCTTTGAAAGATTCACTAAAAGAATTTTTCCTTCATCCATTATTTGGCGGAAATTGAAAGCCGATTTCGGCTGACCGATAATTGGCCGCATGTAATCGTTCGCCGTAAAATTATTAAATTTGGAAGTTATGTAAGGCGTCATGTTTGAAAGTGCGGCTTCGCCTCCGGCTTTCACGGCTTCCTTTCTCCAAAAATCGATTATCACGGGATTTGAAGTTTTCGAAAGTTTCTTTTCCCTGAAATCAGGGTCCGTGAAAACTCTCGCCACTTCCATCAAGGTCGCGGGCTCCGTTAAATCTTCCATTAAAAGAAGAAGCGCGTTTTTCATGTATTGCTCGAACATCGGGCCCATTGTTTCTGCCAAGAAAAGCTTGTTGAAAATGCCCTGCATCTCATTGGCAATAAAAGTTTTGTCTTCCGGCCGGTTAAAATCGTATTCCAGCATATTCAAGCCAATCGGACGCCAGCGGTCCGAAGGGTCAAAAATTATCACGTCTTCAAAACGCTCTTCCGGAATCAAACCCAAAATTTTCTCTATTAAATCGCCGTGCGGGTCGACAATCGCCATGCCTTTGCCCTGGCGAATATCTTCAACCGCCATGTTCGTCATAAGAGTCGATTTTCCGGTACCGGTCTGCCCGATGGCGTAAACGTGAAGTTTACGGTCATCATCAGAAATATAAACGGGTTTCTTTTCTCCGCGGAAAAAACTTTCGCCGATTAAAGTGCCCTTACTTGGAAGATTTACGGGAGGTGGAGCTTCTTTTGATTTAAGCCAATTGATTTTCGGCACTTCGGTCGAAAATGTCGGCAAATGGAACATACTCGAAAGCTCTTCCGTATTTAAAATCATCGATTGATTGTCGTCGAACTCCCGGAAAGAAAATTGATAAATTAAATTATTCAAATCGCGGGGCTTTAAGATTTTCAATTCCTGACGTGAAGGCGCGGAAAATTGCGCGATGCCTCCCGAAACGCTTTCCAAAATGGCGTCTGTCTGATATTGGCTCGGCGAAGAAACCATAATCCTGAAGTTAACGGCCAAAAGCGGCTTGCTTATTTTCGATTCAAGCGCTTTAATCGCTTCGCTGTCTATTATTTTTTCCTCTTTTTTTACCTCGCCGCCGGAAACGGCTTTTTGCACGTCTTTCACGCTAATCGAACTTCCTTTCAAAATATTCTCAACGCTTTCCCCTTTTTTCAACCGTTCAATTGCCGAATAAATGCTTTTTTTGGCGGAACCGGGCGCGGCTTTTACCAAAACCTGAATTGATGCTCCTTCACCTATTTCATTGATTTTCGAAAGTCCGCTTAAAACCGTGGAAAACGTATCCATGTTCGCTTCCACATAAGTTCTTATCGGTAAAACGTAAGAAGACTTTTGTTTTAAATAAACTCCGGAATTAACTCCGCCCGAATTAAAAACATTATAGTCGTTTACCGTTTCCACTTTCGCGTCGCTCCATAAACCTTCTATTTGTCTGCTGGCGAATTCAATCGAGTCTTTGGGCGCGGCAATGTAAAAATGAATTTCTTCGCCTATGTTATGAACCGCCGCCTCGAGCGCGAATGGAGATTTCAATCCCGCCAAAGCGCCGAATAACTGGGAAGATAAATTTATCTCTTTTAAGAAATCTTCATTAGTTTTTTGCTCGGACTTTTTATCTGGTAAGCGCACTAAAAGAATTTTAAGATCCAATGCCTGCAAAAGCCTTTTCTTTTTCAAATGGCGAACAAAGAAAAAAGCGGCCGTGGCAACAGCGATTATTATTAAAATTGCGGAAATAATTAAATAAATTTCCATTTGTTAAATCAATTTCCTATTTTTCAATTCGTCGTAAAGTTTGTCTGTTAACGCATCATGAAAAGCGTCCAAAACAAAAGCATCCGAGGAAACGGCTTTTTTCATTGTTTTTTCAAGGCCGTCATTAAAAACCGATTCGACAAGTTTTTCCACCTGAAGCTTGGCTTCCACCGGCGAATGCTCAAGATAGTCCGGCAATCCCGCTTCTTCTGCATCGGACGCCTTTTGAGAATTATCTATAGGCTCGGCAACCGCCTTGTTTTTTGTCTGCAAAATCAAAGGAGTTATCACTTGTTTCACTAAATCTCTTTCCAAAGTATCTTTATGCTCGGGCAAGCCCTTCTTTTCAATCACTTCCTTGCTTAATCTTTCAATATCTTTTTCCAATGTGTTATAATTAAACATAATGAATAAAAAAATAATCGCTCTAACTATTATCTTAATTATAGCTGCTTTTTTTCGGCTATACAACATAACTGATTTGCCCCCTGGGCTTTATCCCGACGAAGCGATGAACGGCAACAACGCTCTTGAAGCGATTTCAAAGTTGCCATCGCTTGATGGTTTCAAAATTTTCTATCCCGAAAATAACGGCCGCGAAGGGCTGTTTATGAATATTCAAGCGGCTTTCCTTGAAGTATTTATGCCTTTTTCCGGAGGAAATACCGAGCCGTGGATGTTACGCTTCCCGAGCGCCCTTTTCGGCATTTTAACGGTTTTGGGAATTTATTTTTTGGCGAAAGAATTATTTAACAAAAATATCGGCTTATTGTCCGCTTTTTTTCTCGCCACGAGTTTTTGGCATATTAATTTCTCCCGAATCGGCTTCCGCGCCATAATGGCTCCGTTTTTTCTGATTTGGGCGGTCTATTTCCTAATTAAATCTTTTAAATCCTTAAACCTTAAACCTTATGTCTTTAATGCTATTGTTGGTGGAATATTTTTCGGCCTGGGATTCTATTCTTATATCGCCTACCGCGTAATGCCACTGCTGATAGCCATTATATTCTTTTATTGGTGGTTTAAAAACAAGGAATCGCAAACCCGTAAAAAAATCTTATTTCTTACTTCTTATTTCTTACTCTCTACGTTTATAATTGCTTTGCCTACTGGAATTTATTTCCTTCAAAATCCCGCTGACTTTTTCGGCCGCACAGTTCAAGTTTCAGTTGGCGTTTCGCAATCGCCCATTGGAGATCTATTTATGAATACCATAAAAACTTTGGGAATGTTTAATTTTGTCGGCGATGGAAATTGGCGGCACAATCTTTCCGGCGCTCCGGAATTATTCTGGCCCGTGGGAATACTATTTATAATAGGAATTATTTATTGCCTTGTTAATATTTTCAAAAAATTCAGGGGCGGATCAGTTTTAGGCTGGCGAACTTCAAGCCTTGGATTTTGGGTTTTATTTGGCTGGTTTATTTTAGCAATACTTCCGGTTGTAATTTCCAACGAAGGAATTCCTCATGCGTTGCGCGCCATTCTTATGATCCCGCCAGTAGTTATTTTAGCGGGAATCGGCGGAGTCCGAATTTATGAATACATTAAAATACAAACTGCAAACTACAAGCACGCGAAAACGGCGTTGTTTGTGGTTTGTGGTTTATTGTTTATAGTTTTAACCGCTCAGGCCTATTACGCCTATTTCATCCAATGGGGCAAAAATCCGAACACGCAAGGAGCGTTTGCAGCTGACTATGTTCAAATCGGCAAACAATTAAACGCTCTGCCCAAGGAAATGCCGAAATACGTTTTAGTTGAAGCTGGCGGGGTTAATGTCCGCGGCATTCCAATGCCAACTCAAACCGTAATGTTTATCACCGATACTTTCACTTTTGAAAAACAACTTGCCAAGAACATCTTCTACGTTTTGCCTGAAAATTTCAGCCAAGTTCCCAGTGGCGCTTATACCGTAATTATCAAATAACAAAAAACCGGCAAGTCATAAGCCGGATTTTGTATCGCCACCAGTTTCGCAAGGAATTAATCTCCTTTATTTACTATATTTTAAGGCGAATTAAACCTTAAATCAATAGCGAGTTATCCCCAAAGAATAAACGTCACTTTTATATTTGTTTGTTTTTATTATTCAGGTAAATAAAATAAATCTGGGTGAGTTTTTATTTTACCATCAATTTTTGAACAAATATGTTTTTTTTGTGCACAAGCAACTCTAAGACTAGAAAGGGATATATTTAAAGTTTTTGATATCTCTTCAAGTGTCATAAGTTTTTTTATCTCATTATAGCGAGTGCATATAATAACATCTAAAGCAATAGCAATGCTTTTGCTAATTAAATCCTCCAATTGAATTAATGGTTTTGTAAATGGATTTACTTTCCCAGATTTACTTAATAACTTGCCTACAACGCTATCACCCTCTTCTAGCGCATCGATATATAATTTTAAGTCCTTGCCAAAACCCTTAATAGCTATATTAGGGTATCCGTGTCCAACGAGAATAAAATTTAAAAGAATTCTACCAACTCTGCCATTTCCATCTGGGAATGGATGTATTTGTTCAAATACATCATGAACAACAGCAACCTTACGAACTAAATTTTTTTCGGGAGTATTTATAATTTTAATTAAATTCTCGATATCCCTTTCTATTTTAAATGGAGATGATGTTGCAATTTCTGCTCCTGTAATTTTAATATCTCCTTTTCTCCATTCCCCTGGTGTCCAACTAAAATTAGGGTCTCCTCTAAACATAAGAGAATGCGCCTGTTGAATAATAGATTTAGTAATTTTAAATTCTTTATTTTTGTATTGCTGAAATGCAAGCTCGTAGCTGGCCACCGCCGCATCAAAATATCCAAGAATTTTATGCTCATGTTTTGAATATTTAGAATTTTCTATAACATCTGCAAGGTCTGCACGAGTTACAAAATGCCCCTCTATCATTAATGAATTTCTTGTATCTTCCTGTAAAAGAATAAGCCATTCTTTATTCCTGACAGAAACATTCTTTATGCCACCTAATTTTTCTAACCATTTATGCCTAAGATTTGTGCTTGTAGTTGGAATTATCCTACCCTTTTTCATAAAATATTATTTATTAATTTGATATAATCATTTTTTACAAAAACCCTTGTTTTAAGCCATTTTTAGTATTTTATCATATAATTGTAGAATTAGTAATAGTAAGAACTATTGCCTTTAACCCTTTAAACATGCCACTTAAACAATATTTAAATTTTACGTGTTTTTATAGAATTAGCACTTAAATTCTATCAAATTTGCCCTTACTTTTCATAGTGTATAAAACATTTCTTTTTGGCCATTACTATTGCGTAAACAATTAGTTGTAATAAGATAACGATATAAAGGCCGAAAGATTAAAATAATTAAAATAAATAAAATGATTAATGCCTACGAGAAAGAATTAATTGCTGCATTTTTTCAAGGTGGAAATGCCAAAGAAAAAACATTATCTGATATAAGGGGAATATTAGAAATTATTAAAGAAGCTGTAACTGAAAGTAAGTCAGAACAACAAACTGCCCATGTCTTTCATCCCGATAGACCTAACCCTGCTAGATAATTAATTTTTTCTTACTGCCATTGACCTCCATATCGGAGGTTTTTGGTTTAAAATTAAATAATTCTTTAATTATGGCGCGTAACATTTCCGACTTACCAAATTCTGAAAAACCTGACTAGCCCAAACCTTTTGCTTTTTATCAACCGCCACATATCTTAAAGTAGTCTCAACATCTTCATGACCGCACAACTCCTGAATAGTGCGGACATCAACGCCAGCGCGAACCATATAAGTTATATAAGTATGCCTTAACAAATGCGGATGAAGGCTTTTGTTATAATCGGCCAATTTGCCTAAACGCTTAATAGCATTATAAGCATTGCCACGCCCCCAAACCTTGCCATGCTGGCTAACAAACAATAAATCACTATTATCTTTTCTTTCGCTGTTATATCTAAAAACCCAGTCAAAAGCATTTCCTAAAAAAATAGTTCTTAATTTATTACCCTTACCGATAACGTCCATTTCTTTTGCCAAGTCTTTTCTTTTTAATCTTAAAACCTCACTGATACGGCAACCCGTGTTTAATAAAAACTCGAACAAAGCTCTGTCGCGCAAGTTCTGAAGCGTAGATATCTGCAACCGCCTAATTGCTTCAACCGATTCAAATTCAAGATAATCGGGGTTTGAAAACCTTTTCTTTTTACATTTTACATATTTTAAGTCCAAGCCCTGCCACTCGCCAAACTTCTTAATAGCAAAAATATGGCGGGACAAAGTGCTTAAATCAAGATTAGAGACTTTTAAGCCTTCAAAAAATTCTTTATTGAGACCGCCAACCTCTATGCCGAGACAAAAAGCCCGAATAGAACGAATATAACAATCAATTGTGCCCTCGCTTAAAAACTCAGAATGAAGGTATTTTTCAAATTGGCTAATTAGATTATTGTCTATGAACATGTCGAGTTTTGTTCAGTTATTTTCTCATTATTGTAATATTCTCATAATGTGTAATTTAACCAAGCTCTACTTTTAGTGTTTTATGGGCGTTCTAGGCAGAAACGCCCATAAAACCAACAAAAAACCCAGTATCTTGCGATACTGGGCTTCTTGAACCGGCAAGTCATAAGCCGGATTTTGTATTATCCCACACATAATTTATGTATGGGACAAGACGATAATTTATCTAGCTCTGAAATTACTCTCAGAGTCTTGCGGTACCTTCTTCGCTTTCGCGAAGAATACGACCTTGCACCCGATAAGGATTTAGCCGTTTCATTTCCGCTTTCTTATCTCTATGGCGGAACTAAGCCTGCTACGTTGAGATTGGGCTTTCCCGATCCTTTCGAACCGGAACGTTTCTGCTCGCACCTCTAGGATTACTCCCGACGGCTGTTAGCCGCTACCTTTTTGTCTCTGCTTTCGCAAAGAGGGTGTCCGGACTTTCCTCCTCCCGCTTACAGCGGGAAGTAACCGTCTGACTTGCCGATTTTCTATATTATAACTATTTTATCAAATTTTGTCAAAACTCTATCTATGAAACCCCAGATCCGCAGGATTGTCTTTGCCGGAGATATGAATTATTGCTCCGCCACCTTTTTCAAACTTTTTCCGCAAATTCATAATTTCATCAATAAGCTCGAAAAACTCCCGGGAAAAGTTTTCTTCTTTTACAAACCCTTTTGACCAATAGTTTATTACCAGCTTGCTATCGCCGAATACTTTTTTCACTTTTCTCTCCAATGCTATTTCCAAAGCAAATTTGCACGCCAAAAGCTCGCCATAGTTATTTGTCTCTCCGTTTTTAAGAAGATGCTTGCCGAATTCGTTAATTTCTTTTTTATGCAAAACATCTGCCAAAAGGTTAGTGCCATTTTCATCTACCACACTTATCTCAACACCTTTTCCCCTGCCAGTGCCAGCGTCAAAATAAATGCCAGGCTCAAGGTCTTTTTTAGAATCGTAACTAGCGCCTTTTTCCAGCCACTCTTGCGCTTCTTTTTTATCGGCAAAACCTTTAAAGCGGGCGCCTGTTTCGCCTTTCACCATTTTTTCGCAATCTTTCCAGTTATTTACAATTCCGCTTTCCCCCGTCCGCGGAACAAAATAAGCATAATACTTGTTTCTCATATCAATAATTTATCACTATCTTGATGCTATGTGGCCACATAGCATCAATGATTTAATTAAATACGTTATTTAAGTTCAGATAATTTGGCAAAAAGGTCATAAACCGCGCGGGCATCGCCCATCGCCGAATGCGGTTTAGTGTTTTTTATACCAAAGTAATCATTTAATTCCCTAAAGCTTAAAGACTTTATCGCCGGGTCGTTGCGAAGCTTAAGCCATGCCAAAGAAACCGTATCCAAGCCCTTGAACCAAAAAGTCGGCTCAAGGCCGCATTCGTTTAAAGTTTTATGAATATAAAACCAATCAAAAGGTAAATTATGAGCGACAAGAACGGTGCCTTCAGTCTTTTCAAGAAACGTTTTCATCGCGTCGCATTTTTCAATCGCGCCTTCCCAATCCGCCGGATTGTAATGATTTATCTTAAGCGCTTCTTCTTCGGCAATTTCAATTTTTTTCGGCTTAATTTTAACTTCCCATTCATCCAAGATAGAAAGATTAAAAGCGCTTGCCCTGACAACTCCTATCTCAATTATTTCATGCTCAAATCCCCTGCCAGTTGTTTCAGTGTCTATAAAAGCCAAATCGAAATCCTTAAAATTGCCGAAAATGTTTTTGTTCATCCCACACATAACTTACACAATATAAATAGCATAGTCTTCAAATTGTGTAATTTTAATAATTTTTAATTAATTCTACTTAATCCACGCACAACTTTTTCCGGGTGTAAGTTATGTGTGGGATTCATACTATTTTATCGTTCTCCACGGAATTTGTTGTTCGGCGCTCAAAGAAAATCCAGCCGCTTGCCTGTGCCCGCCGCCTCCGTATTTTTGCGCCAACTTTGAAACGTCCACACTCTTTAACGACCTCAAAGAAACTCTTATCACGCCGTTTTTAAGCGACCAAATTATAGCTATCGGATTTTTTGTTTTTTTAAGCAAATATGCTCCAAGTTCGGAATTAAAATTCGGCGAATTAACGACACTAACCTTCTTGCCTTCAAAAATGGCGTTTTCCGAATTCGAAGCAATAATCTCGATAATTTTATCGACAAAACCCGCTATCGCTTCTCCTTTTTCCAAATATCTCGAAAACTTCTTTTTATTTTCCATTTCGGAAGCGACTTTATTCCAAACCTTAAACTCTCTGGGCAACGATTCCATAAACAAGGTTATTTCATTGGTATTTTTCAATTTGAAAGTCCACATATCGATATCTTCGACATATTCAATCAATTTGGGAATTTTTTTACCGGGATGAAAATATTTCCAGCTCAAAACGCAACCAGCCCTGTTTATATTCCAAACATATTCTTTTAAAAGCTTAAAAATCTCCTTCCGGCTTACATGATGATCTATCACAACTAATTTTTTATTGTTTTTTAAAAGCGCTTTTATTTCAGCTTCCGGATAGCAAAAATCAAGTATGTAAATTTCTTTATTCTTCAAACCCGTGGGCATCGATTTGGTGTAATCAACCGCCAAATAATCGGCTTTGTTGCCGAATTTTTTCCAAGCCGCCCAAGCAGCTCCAAATCCGTCTAAATCGTCGTGATATAAAATAATAATGTTTTTCATCCCACACATAACTTGTACAATCAACAAATTTTCAATCAGTTATTGAATATACAATTTTAATAATTTTCTATTTATATAGCCCACAACAAGTTATGTGTGGGATTCATTTATTTTTTATTTTAATGCTTTTATTCCAGGCAAATTTTTACCCGCTAAAAATTCCAACATCGCTCCTCCGCCGGTAGATATGAATATATTAGCTTTTGGTTTATAGGTTTTAGGTTTAAGGATGGCCGTTGTTTCTCCTCCTCCAATAACGCTAAACGCCTTGCTTTTCAAAATCGCTTTTAAAATTGCTTCGCTGCCATGCCTGAATTTTTTATCTTCAATATAACCCATTGGACCGTTCCAAATGATTGTTTTGGCGCTATTGATGATTTTTGTGTATTCTTTTTCGGTTTCCGGACCGATGTCTAAGATACTACCGCCTTTAATGGCCGAGTCAACGGGCAAAATCACTTTTGCGGATTTTAACAATTTTCGGGCAAAAACGATTTTATCTTTTTCATATAAAGAATTTCCCATTGGCATTTTTTGGGCGGCAAAAAAAGTATTGGCTATTCCCCCGCCGATTAAGAATTTATCGGCTTTCTTCCAAAAGTTTTTAATCAAACCGATTTTATCCGCGACTTTAATGCCACCTAAAATAACTATTAAAGGCTTTTTCGGATTAACCATTGCCATTGAAAGATTTTTAATCTCGCTTTCCAAAGAAAATCCGGCATAAGACGGCAATAATTTCGGAATGCCTACCACTGACGCCGCGGGCCTGTGGCAAAAAGCAAAAGCCTCATTAATGTAAAAATCTCCCAACAAAGACAATTTCTTCGCGAATTTTGAATCATTTTTATCTTCGCCAGGATTAAACCGCAAATTCTCCAAAAGGAAAATATTGTTCCATGATTTTATAAAGTCCGATTTTTTGAGACTATTCATTTTATCCAGTTCAATAAATTCAACGGGTTCTTTAAGAAGACCCGACAAAATAGCCGCAAACGGCTTTAGTGTATAGGTTTTAGGTTTTAGTTTATAGGTTTTAGGGTCGGGCCGGCCACGATGGCTCAAAATAACAACTTTTACTCCCCTTTCAATTAAAAAGTTAATCGCCGGTAAAACTGCCGAAATCCGCGGATGAACGCCTTTCCCCGACAGTTCTTCTTTTTCGATATTAAAGTCCGCCCGCAAAAGGCAGATTTGTCCGGAAAGATTTTTGGATTTTAAAGACGATAAATATTTCATTTTGAGCGGGTGATGGGAATCGAACCCACGACTCGACCTTGGGAAGGTCGCGTATTACCACTATACTACACCCGCTAGCCTTATTTCTTATACCTTATGTCTTATTTCTTAATAATAACCGTTCCGTCTTTCCATTCAAAGCCTGGTAAAAAAATCATGACTTTTACCTGTCTTTTGGCATCTATCAGCCATTGATCAAAATTGCCGTTCGGTAAAACATTTTCCAAATGCAATCTGGCTTCCAAAATTTCCCTTCTTGCCTGCGGCTCCAAAAAATATTTAACGAATTGGCCGCTCGATAAACCGTATAGAGTTTCCGTTTCTTTTTCCACATCCTTACCTCCAATGGCGGCGCTGATATTTTTATCCATTTGATTCTTTATTTCCAAACCTGAAAAGAATTTTTCAAGCTCATTCAAAATGATTATGTCTTCAACTGAAGCCTCAAGCCCCGCGCGCTTAATTTCATTTCTTACTTCCGAGGAATTAATTATTTCGGAATTGTTTTTATTGTAAGTCAAAAGAGCTTTTTCATAATAAAAAACCGCGGCGTTGTAATTTTTACTGAAATCGCCATATATAACCGGCTGCCAGCCGACAAAAGCGATTGGATAAAATCTTAAGTAAATCACGCTGATTATCGCCACGAAAACCGCGGCTAATATTAAAATTGTTATCTTTTTTTTGTTCATATTTCAAATTTAAATAAGTAATAATTTTGTTTTCTCCGAAACCTGCGCAGGCGAGCGGGCATGGTGTCCCGCGAAGCGGGTTGAGGGAAAATAAAATTATTACGGCACAACTATCATCATTTCTTCCCCCGCATCTTTGTAATTAAATCTTGCTTTTAATTCTTTCTCCAAGTTTTCCGGAATGGAAAAATATTCTATGTCTGATTTCAATTTGGCATTTTCTTTAGCTAAAGCTCCCATCCGCCCGTTTAAATCGTCCAAATCTTTTTTAAGCCCATTGCTTTCTTTTAAAATAAAATAAACCTGCACTGAAATGCCGATTAAAACTAAAGCTAAAATTGCTAAAAGCCAGGGCTTTGCCATATCAATAAATCTTATTTTAACAAATCCTTGAAGATTTTTACAGGAATTTCGACTCCTTCCGCCATTTTCAAAAGCTTTTTCTTTCCTCTTTTCTGTTTTTTCCAAAGCTTCATTTTTCTCGAACGGTCGCCGCCGTAAAGATAACCGGCAACGTCTTTCTTGAGAGCCGTAATGGTCTCTCTGGCGATTATCCGGCCGCCCACCATCGCCTGAATAGCCTGGGTAAACTGTTTTTTTGGCAGAAGTTCTTTTAATTTCTCAACCATTTTCCGGCTGATCGATTCGACGTCTTTTTCGGGGATGATTCTGCTTAAGCCGTGAGCAATGCCGTTGGCGATTCGTATATCCAAACGCCGGACTTGCGCCTCACGGTAATCGACAACGTTATAGCTGAAAGACGCGAACCCCGAAGAAACGGATTTTAATTGGTCGTCAAAATCGGAAACCAAATCCGCCAATGGAAGAGTCGCCGAGATAACCACTTTTTCGCCGTTTATTTCGGTTTCCATTTGGCTGAACCTGAAAGAATTTTTCAGTTTTAAAACATCGCCTAATTTAGCCAATGGAACGATTATTTTTATCGCCGTTATCGGCTCGAGAACTTTAAGATAATCATCAGGGAAATCTTTCGGATTTTCTATGACCGTCCAATCGCCTTGCCTTTGCATAACCTTGTAAGAAACCGAAGGAAAACTGTTTATTGTTTTTACGCCAAATTCCCTTTCGAGCCGCTGGACCACGATTTCAAAATGAAGCTTGCCTAAAAACCCGGCCTGGAATCCTCTGCCAAGCGCTTCACTGGTTGTGGGAAAAATTGTAAAAGAAGAATCGTTCAGGCGAAGTTTATTAAGCGCGACTTTTAAATTATCGTAATCGTCGCCTTCTTCGGGATATAAAGAAACAAAAACGACCGGCTGCGGAGTTTTAAAACCGGGCAAAGCTTTTTCGCCGATGGTATCGCCTACCTTAACCGAATCAGGGTCTTTAAGCCCCGTAGCGATATAACCGGTTTCGCCTTCATTTAAAATATCTTCTTTTTTAAGCGCCGGCGAAAAATAACCGACTTCTTTTATTTTAAACTGCTTATTGTTGCTTAAAAGTTTCGTATCTTCTCCGGGTTTGAAACTTCCACCGAAAACTCTGACAAAAGCGATAACGCCTTTATGTTCGTCGTATAAAGAATCAAAAATAAGAGCTTGAGTTGCCGAGCCATGTTTTGACGGCGCCGAAACTCTTTCAATAACCGCGTTTAAAAGTTCTTTTACCCCCAAACCCGTTTTGCCGGAAATTTTAAAAATTTCCTCCGGCTTAACGTTTAACAAACGCGATAATTCACTTAAAGCGCTTTCAATTTGTTCAGGCGAAGCCATATCCACTTTATTTACCGCGCCAATAATCTTCAAGCCCGCTTTTTGGGCGGATTCAAAATTGGCAAGCGTCTGCGCCTGGATGCCCGAAGCCGCGTCAACCAAAAGAATCGCGCCTTCAACCGCCGAAAGCGCGCGTGAAACTTCATAGCCGAAATCCGAATGCCCTGGCGTATCAATCAAATTAAGAACATAAGGCTTACCATTAAAAACATAATTCATTCTGACAGGCGCCATTTTGATGGTAATTCCCCTTTCCCTTTCAAGCTCCAAGCTATCCAAATACTGCGCCTTCATATGGCGCGAATCCACGGTTCCGGTAATTTCCAAAAGCCGGTCCGCTAAAGTAGACTTCCCGTGGTCTATATGAGAAATAATGACAAAATTTCGAATTTCCATTATGCTTAATAATAACCGCAAAAAGCGGGCAAAACAATGCTTCCGGACCCAATTCAAAAATTCATCAAAATATTTTCCGCTCTGCCCGGCATCGGCTTAAGGCAAGCCACCCGCCTGGCATTTCACTTAATAAACAGCGGAAAAAACAATATCGACGAAACCGCCAAGGCGGTCTCGGATTTAGGCCGGTTGAAAATTTGCAGCCGGTGTTTTTTTGTGCATCAAAATCCCGCAAGCAACGGGAATTTATGCGATATTTGCGCCAACACCAGCCGGCATAAAGATATAATCGCCATTGTCGAACGGGAAACCGATTTAATATCGCTTGAACGAACAAAAAAATTCAAAGGCGTTTATTTGATTTTCGGCGAAATTTCCAAAGCCGGCATTATCGAAAGTATTCAAAAGCTCCGGCTCAATCATTTAAAAAGTTTGATTAAACAAAGCGGCAAAAAAGCCGAAGAAATAATTCTGGCGTTCAATCCAACCACTTACGGCGATTTAAACGCTTCCATAGTCGCCAAAGAACTGGCGCCCTACGCCAATAAAATAAGCCGGTTGGCAAGAGGAATTCCAACCGGCGGAGAAATAGAATTCGCCGACGACCAAACTCTCGGCGACGCCCTTGAAAGGAGAAATTAAAAAAATAACCCGCAACGGGTTATTTTTTATTTTATTGAAAGCACTTTTATTTCGGTAAATTCCTGCCTGTGGCCTTTTTTCTTTCTTGACCTGGTCTTGGAATGATATTTGAAAACGATTACTTTTTTGTCTCTCGCCTGCCTTACGATTTCCGCCTCAACTTTGGCGCCTTCAACATAAGGCGTTCCGATTTTAACGTTTTCGCCATCGGCCAAAAGCATAACTTTGTCGAATTTTAAAACAGCGCCCTTGTCGCCTTTAACTTTCCCTATTTTTAATTTTTGTTCCGGGGAAACTTTGTGCTGTTTTCCGCCGGTTTCTATTATTGCAAACATTTTAGGTGTTAGGTGTTAGGTGTTAGGTGTTAGTGAATCACTAAAACCTACAAGCTAAAACCTATAAGCTAATTGACATAAATAATAACCGATACCGCGGTTAAAATCAAGATGCTAAACAAAAGTCCAGAAAAAACGAAAAGGTATGAAAGAAACCGGTCGCGTGGATAAAGAAAATTGCTTAAATAAAAATTAATAACCAATATCGCCAGCGCTCCGAACAAAACTCCGAAAATCTGCCATTGCCCACCCAATAAATCAATGCCGTTATAAGAATCAAAATGAAGAATCAATTTTTCATTAAACGGCCCGGCAAAAGAAAAAATCACGGCCGCCAAAAACAAAACAAAGACACTAAGCGCGGCGGTTATTCTTAAATATTTATCTTTTAATATATGCCTTAAAATCATATGCAGCCCTGACGGGATTCGAACCCATGTTACGTGGATGAGAACCACGCGTCCTAGACCAGACTAGACGACAGGGCCAACTTCCTTAATCTCCTCAACTATCCTATCCAAACCCATAGCTCTGGACGCCTTTATTAAAACCAAATCCCCCGATTTAATCAAGTTTTGAACCGGTTCACACGCTTCCGAAGCCGAATCAAAAACCATTATTTTATTTTCCGGAAAACCCTCGCTTCTTGCCGCTTCCGCCACGAATTTCGCCCGCGGACCGACAGCCACCAAAATATCGGTCATTTTCGCGGCTAATCTTCCCAAAGATTCATGCGCTTCAATGGAATATTTTCCCAATTCAAGCATATCTCCCAAAACCGCCACCTTTCTCTTAGCCTCAAGACTTGAAAGCGTTTCAAGCGCTTCCTGCATTGAAATCGGCGAAGCGTTATAAGCGTCGTTTATAACGTAACTGCCCTTAACGCCTTTTAATATATTCATCCGACCTTTGGCTGGAGAATAATTTTGCGAAAGCGCCTCGGAAATTTCAACCAGATTCAAATCGAAAATCAGCCCGACGCAGGCGGCCGCCGCCGAAGCGTAAGCCTGGGCTTTCCCAAAAGTGTTTTTTAAATTCATCGGCACAAGGTTACCGCCGTATTCAATCTTAAAAGAAGAACCGAATTCCAAAGATTCTTCCGGCCCCTTTGAAAAATTTTCCAGATTACCGATTTTCATGTCCGCGCCTTCGCCAAAGCCGAAAGAAATTATTCTCGCGCTTGTTTTCTCTCTCATGCTTATAACCGCTTCATTATCGTAATTTAAAATCGCGAATCCGTCAGCCTCCAGCGATTCCACCAGCCTTCCTTTTTCTTTGGCCACCGCGTCCGGACCGCTGAAAAATTCGACGTGCGAAGGAATCTCCCCCACGGCCGTAACAATGGCGATATTGGGCTTTGCCATTCCTAAAAGATATTTCATATCGCCGGGCCTATCGGCGGCGTATTCCAAGATAAGCACTTTCGGATAAACAACTTTATTTGAAAAAAACGACTTTATTAATCTTATTTTTGACACGAATATTACTTTCCACCAAAAAAGAAATTTTTTTATCTTTTTTGTTCCGACCGGCTGGCCCCGGCTTATCAATTTCAAATCTTCTTCGGACCAATCACCCAAAATGGTAAGCGGCATACCCAGTTCGTTATTTAAATTGCCTTCCGACTTTCTGATTTTTTGGCGATTACCGTCTCTCGATGAAAGCACGGCGAAAACCGCTTCCTTGGCGGAAGTCTTGCCAACGCTGCCGGTAATTCCAATCACTTGCGGTTTAAAACGCCGGATGGTAATTTTCGCCAGAAATTTAAGATAAACTTTTAAAATTTTTATGAAAATCTTACTCATATTTCATCGGGTGCCACATTGTAATAATTCAAAATGAATTGCGCCAATTCGCGGAATGCCGGCACTACCGTTTGTCCGGCCAACGGGCTTCCGGAAGGCTTATCCAATCTTAATATAATTACAAATTTAGGGTCGGACGCCGGAGCAAAACCCGCGTAAGTATTTATAACTTTATCTGTATATCCCTTGCCGCCGAAATCCGGCACGAAAGCGGTTCCGGTTTTCCCCGCAACCGAATAATTCGGAATGTTGGCTATTTTATTAACTTTAACCGCCGAAACCATCATTTGGGCGACTTTTTTCGCGGTGTCCGCGGAAATTACCCGCCTGACAACTTTCGGCTCATCACTGGATAAAATAATCGGTTTCATTAAAACTCCACCGTTAGCTAAGGCCGAAACCGCGCCGGCAAGCTCTATGGGAGTTACCGCCACGCCCTGGCCGTAAGAAGCGGTGGCGAAATCGATATCCTTGCCGCCGTTCGGAGTTTTAAGATTGTTTAAATTGCCTTTTACTTCACCCGGCAAAGATATTTGAGTTTTTTCGCCGAAACCGAATTTAACCAAATAATTGTAAAAAATATCCTGTCCGGTTTTCCTTTGCGCGTATACCGCGCCCGTATTGATGGATTTTTCTATGACGTTCGTCATTGTCTGAAGGCCGTTCGCTTTCAAATCCCAGTTCTTGATTGTTTTACCGTTGGCGGTGAAAAAACCCGTATCCGTGTACGTGGTGTCGGGAGTGATTTTCCCGCTGTCCAAACCGGCGGCCATCGTGATTAACTTGAAAACCGAACCCGGTTCATAAAGCGATTGAACCGTCGGATTTAAAAATGTTGAAATTTCCGATTTTGAATAATTATTCGGGTCGAAGTTGGGAAAAGCCGCCATCGCCAAAATTTTTCCAGTTTTCGGTTCTTGAACTATTACCGAACCCGCTTCGGCCTCGTATTGTTTGATAAGATTTTTTACTATTTCCTCGGCTTCCGTTTGAATATTCGGGTCTATGGTTAAAATCAAATCTTTCCCCGATTCCGCCGAAACAAGCTTGCCGTCTTCGACTCCGCCGCTTTTCCCGGAAAGCGAATCGTCAAAATACAACTCCAAACCGTATTTGCCTTCCGCCAAACCGTTTGAGTAATCCAAAAATCCCAAAATGTGCGCCGCCAAATCTCCAAACGGGTAAAATCGCAAAAGATGGCTGCTTATGTAAATCCCTTTAAGATTTAAATTTTTTATTTCGTCCGTTTGCCCCGAAACGGCTTTTTCGACAATAAGTTCGTATTTATCGCTTTCTTTGGCGAATTTTTCCTTTAACTCTTCAACCGAAACGCCCGTTATCGGGCTTAATTTCTCCGCGTAAGAGGCAATCGACTCGCCGCTCGCCTGAATTTCTACCGGAACGGCGTAAACTATCGGATAATCTTTATTCATTGCCGCCTGGACGGAATTATTATTTTTATCCAAAAAATAAATACTTCCTCTTGGCGCTTCAAAGCCTCCGCTCGCTTCTTCTTGCATTTTGGCTTTCGCCAAATAATAATCCCCTTTTTGTATTTGAACGCTATAAACGTTAAAAATTAAAAAAAGAAAAAGAGCGCCGAAAAAAAATATTAGTCCTTTAATCCGCCACTGCATGTTGGTTAATTAGTAAATTAGATAATTTGTTAATTTGATAGTTAGTTTGATGTTAGCTGTTTGACCTCCCCCAATTTTACGTATTGCGGGTTTTGTTCCAAAATCAAAGTTTGCGCGTCTGCCGCCGACTTTAAGCTCTCGGTGCCGGTAAGATTATAAAAAGAATTTTTTAATTCCGCGTTCGTCACTTCCGCCTTTTGGATGTCGTCTTGTTTGCCGCTTATTTCATGGCGAACATCAACCAATTGATTATACAAAAATATTCCCCAAAGCGCCACGACTACGCAGAACATCATTAAAATAGAAACTAAAAAATTTGAACTGTTTGTGTTTTTATGCGGTTGAATTATTGTCATATATAATTGCTCTTAATTTTGACGATCTCGACCTTTGATTATTTTTTATTTCTTCTTGCGACGGGACAACCGGTTTTTTCGTCAGAATCTCCACCCGTCCGCCTTTTGCCATATTCCTGAAACTGTTTTTTACCAGCCTGTCTTCAAGCGAATGAAACGATATTATTGCCGCCCGTCCGCCTTTCGCCAAAATATCGCCTAAATTTCCCAATAATCTCTCCAGATTTCCCAATTCGTCGTTTACATATATTCTCAATGCCTGGAAAACTTTCGTTGCCGGATGTATCTTGCTCCGGCGAGGGACAACGCTTTCCACTATCTCCGCCAGTTCAAACGTGGTTTTTATTCTGTTTTTCCTTCTTCTCTCTACGATTTCTTTGACTATTCTTCTTGAATTTCTTTCTTCGCCGTATTTCCAAAATACGTCCGCCAATTCTTTTTCATTTAAACTGTTCACTATTTCCGCCGCCGTCTGCCTTCCGCTCTCCGGGTCAAACCGCATATCAAGAATTTCATTTTTCAGAAAACTGAACCCCCTTGCCGAATTTTCCAGCTGGTCGGAAGACAACCCTAAATCAACTATCAGTCCGTCAGCTTTCGGCAACTTATTACTTTTCAAAATTTCCGGGATATCGGCGTAATTGCCCTGAAATAATTTGATAGTTTTTAGGTTTTGGGTTTTAGGTTCTATGTTTTGCTGAAAATTTTCTACCGCATTTCTATCTTGATCTATTCCTAAAAACATTCCATTCGGCGAAATTCTTTTTATAATTTCTGCCGCATGTCCGCCTCCGCCCAACGTGCCATCTATGAAAAATTCACCGGGTTGTGGATTTAGAATATCAATTACTTCTTTTAAAAGAACAGGCTTATGCATTTTGGATGATTAGTGAATTGGTTAATTTGTTAATTTGTTTTGTTAATAATTAAATCTTACCAATTATCTAATTCACTAAATCCCTAATTCACCAAGCTTCTCCGCTATCTCGTCTGACTGACTTTCGGTTTTCGCTTTATACTGTTTCCAGCTTTCCGCATCCCAAATTTCAAACCTGTTATACAATCCGGTTATCACTGATTGTTTTTTCAATCCGGCATATTCGCGCAAATAATCCGGAATTAAAATTCTGCCTTGCTTATCAAGTTCAACGTCGGCGGCGCCGGCAAGCATCAATCTTGTGAACGCGCGCGAGTTCGATTGCGCGAGCGGCAAAGAAATTAATTTTTGCGCCAGCGCTTCCCATTCTTTTGAATCAAAAACAAAAAGGCAGCGGTCTAATCCGCGCGTGATAATCGCTCCCGCCGTTAATTTATTTCTGAACTTCGCCGGTACTGCGATTCTTCCTTTATTATCTAAATTGTGGCTAAATTCTCCGATAAACATATTTTTAGTTGTCCCCCACATTGGATGCTTATCCCCATAGTTATCCACTTTCCACCACTTTTATTTAATTCTGCCTTATTTATTGCTTTAGGTCAACCACAATTAATTTAATTTAAACCCGCCACGCAAATAAAAAACCCTTTATTTAAAAGGATTTCTTATTTTATTGTCCCGATTTTATCCCCAATTTATAAACAAGATAGGAGATTTTAAAAAACTTGGCCGTTTGCGGCAAATAAATAGCTATTTAAGAATAAAACCGTATTTATGATAAAAATTAAAATAAGGCCGTTTATTATAATTTGCGGATGTTGAATTTTTATTTTTACAAAAATGGTTAAAACAAGCGCTAAAGAAATTAATCCTATCAGAGTGAAATAAAAATATTGAGTTCTTGTCCTGGGAGAAACTATCGCCTCTTCAACTAATAAGGTTTGCTGGCTAATTTTTTCAACCGCAATCGCCGCCGTTTCCACCGACAAAACTTCCGAAGGCGCGGCAATCGTCTGCACATCATTTACTGCAGGAACATTTTGTGTTTTTGCCGGAACGGCAACCGCCATTTCTTTTTCTGCCGGCTTACCGAAAAATTGAACTATAAAAACGGTTTCTTTGTTTTGATAAATTCCTTTTGCTGTGCCAATTCCTATTTCAGTAAAACGATTATTTAAAATGTTCGCTTTGTGGCCGGGAGAGTTCATCCATGCGCCAACAACATCTTTTGAATCAGAAAAGTTCACCGCCAAATTTTCTCCGGCATAGCTGTATTTATATCCCACTTCATCAAGCCAATACCATGGAGTAATTCCCTCAGGGCTTGTGTGGGCAAAATAACTTTTCTCGGCCATATCTTCGGCTTTCGCGACAGCCGCGGCTGAAAGCAAAGGATTGAATTCCAGCGCTTGAACGTTGTCCGCCGATCTGCTGGCATTTGTTTCTTCAATCAAAACGCTTTCTAAAATTTGCGCCAAAAATCCCCCTCCAGGAGTGAAAACAAAAGTCTGCGCCAAAAATGCAAACTCCGCCAAAACAACCAACGCTAAAATAAAAATCGTCGCCTTGAAACGCAAGATATGCGGCTTGTATTCATTGTGTTCGTGCGGAACAAAATACTTTTTAAATAAATGGGCCAGTTTTCTATGCATTAGTTCTATAATAACATAAAATCATAAAATAATCAATAGTAACAAAAATCCCTCCAGCCGCGGCCGGAGGGATTTCAAACATTCAATTTCTATTGCTGTTTCAACTCTTGTAATTGCTTTAACAAGGCATCAACTTGAGCTTGCAAAACGGCTATTTGCGCTTGAATCGCTTCAATATTAACCGTCGAAGCTCCCGCCACTTGGCTGTTATTCAACTGCGCTCTTGTAAGCGGCCCCACATTACCCACCTGAGAGATTCCATATTTTGCCTGATATGCTTTTACCCCCGCAAATGTAAGCTGTCCGAAATATCCAGTAATCGGTCCGGAATATACTCCTTCCGCGGTAAGCCTGTTTTGGAGTTCGATAACATCATCTCCCTTGGAACCTAACCGCAAATCAGAAGCAAAATTAAATGTTGATGCGCCCAATACTTGGCCCTCGGTGATTATTTCCGAAACCGCCGCTGGAGAAACTATTACTGGCGCGCTAACAACCGGAGTTGTTACTACTGGAGTTATTGTTGTTGGAGCAGACGAACCTCCCCCGCCTCCGCCTCCACCGCTATAACTGGTGCTCGGAGTAACAGGTATTAAAGACTGAGTATATGTTGCAAAACTAGTAAAATGTTTTGTCCAAATTACTAAATCGTTGCCAACATCAATTTTACAATCTCCTTCTGTTGGCAAATTATCGCCGGCAACTTGAGTATCAGCCGAACAAATATTTGTGATTGCTGTAAATACTCCACCTCTTGAATAGCCGACATATTTGCCTGATTGGCCGGCAATTAAGATTCTTACGGCTTTATCAAAAGTTAATTTGATATCATCAAAACCAACTTCAATTACCGAAGAAACGCTGGCGGTATTGCCCAATGAGGGAACAACGGTAACAGTTGAATTTGATTTGACCTGTGGAACATTTATAACTCCCGCCCAGCCGGCAGCGCCGGTTATTTGTATGCCAGCCGGAATTTCAACCATTATTTTTCCAATGCTTGTTGTGGCATTAATAGCAATCGCGCCCGGCAAAGTCGCGCTCATTGTGCCCGTGTCCAAAAGCCCGGAAACATTTAATGTGGCATTTGTAACATCGCTTGGCACATCAACAGTTGAAGCCGAAGTTGGCGCATTACTGCCGATTATAACTTCTGGAGCGTCAGCATTTACGTTTGTTTCAGAAGTCAAACCACCGCTCCATGGAGCATAAACAACACCATCAGTTACTTTTGCCGCTATCTCGGTTGAAGAAGAAGTTCCCCAATAGTTATTTGCAGCATCAGCAGTGCCCTTATAAATACTAAGAGCACTAACACAAACACCATATGTGCTGCATATGGTACCAACAGGATCATTATTGCCTGTAATAGTATTATTACGCAATACAAACACCGCTCCAGCCGCGCCCATTTCAATGCCAAACCCATTATCAACAATAGTATTATTGTTGAATTCCGCAGTTTGCGCGTTAATAGCCGCGCCGCCAACTATATTATTATGAAGATAATTATTATTAATTTTTGCACCAGTAGCACCATCGCTATCATCACCCTCTATAATGATAGCAGCATAATCCGCCACATTATAAATTTCATTGCCATCTATATTAGCATTTTTTGCCGCAGGGCTAAGTTGAATTCCACGGCCAGTAACTCCATAAATAATATTTTTCACGATATTAAGGCTAGTTCCGCCAGCTTGAGCTAAAATTCCATTTCCGTTTACTGTTCCATGAATATTATTACCCTGTATGCCTGCCGCGCCCGAGTAAGCGCCAAGATTAATTCCCGAATAAGTCGCGCCATCAATTGTGTTATTGTTTATTGTTATATCAACCGCGCCTTGAATTTCAATCGGCCGAACAGCATTTTTAATTGTATTGCCAGAAATTATCGCGCTACCGCCATCAATTTCTATGCCAGCGTATGATGGAGATGTTGTATTTCCAATTATATTATTGGAAAAAGTCGTAACCCCGGAAACATTAATATTTTGCTGAAAAGCGCGCGCGCCTCCATTAATTGTATTATTTTCGACTGTGTTACTTTTTGAATTCGGACCGGCAAAGAGCACACCATAAAGAGTGCCCGCTCCGCTTGTTGGCAATCCAATTGTATTACCATCTATTGAATTATTTTCGGATTCATTATCAACATAAATACCGGCGTTGATATCCCCCGAAGATCCCGTTAAAGTATTATTCCTTACTGTAGTGCCATTGCTATTATTTATAACAATTCCCCTATCCGTAAAATTTTTTACATCGTTCTGCTCGAACGTTATATTACTGGAGCCATGCTCAATATAAATTCCGCTTTCATTAGCATTATTGTTAGCGTCTATGGTAAACCCTGAAATAGTCATAGGACCGGTAATAACATCTACTGTTATAACTGCGCCCCCCGCAATACTAGGTTTTATAACTGTTGTCGATGTCCCATTCCCCGCAAGATTAACCGCTTTAGTTAAAGAAAGACTTTCTACATACTCTCCTGCCGCTACGCGAACTGTATCTCCAGCATTTACCGCATTAATTCCGTCTTGAATACTTCCTTTATATGGATCGGCGCCGCCAGAAATTTCAGCTGCAGCTCCGCCTGTCGTGGTTATATTAATAATATTATTCCCAAATGTTGTATTAAATGAAGCGATTCCAAATCCTGTAGAATTTGCTGTTATATTATTTCCAGTAACAACATTGTTATCATTTTGCAAACTTATTCCAACTGCCACGCCCGAAATTGTGTTATTTAAGATATTATTAGGATTTGTAGGATTTAAACTTGTCGTCTGTATTCCTGTTAACAAATCTTTTATTGTGTTATTTTGAACCGTTATCCCATATCCTTCAATACGAACGCCTAAATAACTTCCATTAAAATTCGCAAGGTCAGATTTTCCATTTCCAACTATCTGAAATCCATCAAGCGTAATTCCATTTCCGCTTAGTTCAACTAATCTTTTTACACTGGCAAATTCTTCACTTGGCGCCTGAATTATTGAAGATTGACCTCCCACGGCAAAAATCGTTAAATTATCTTTACTTACTTTTAACTGTTCTGTGTATGTTCCCGCCGCGACATTAATTATGTCGCCAGGAGAAGCTGCATCAACAGCTGATTGAATAGTCAAATAGGTATTCTCAGGGCCTACTTCTAAAGTCGCCGCTTGCGCGACATTTCCAAAAACAAAAAAACCGCCCACAATAAATGCAATGGCGGCAACAATGACGTAGGTTTTTGTAATGACACTTACAAAACCGAAAGATTTTTTATTCATATTTTTATTTATTATTTTTATTTATTTTCTACTTATTTGCTTTAAACTTTATGTTCGACCACTCCTCTTAAGAGTCGTTTACCGCATATAAATAGGTTATTTAATTTAACTTAAGACTTAAATAATACAATATTTTTCTAATTTAGTCAAAAAATCACCCTCTCAGATCACGCTTTCAAAAAGAGCTTATTTATTAAGTTTTTCAATTTTAACCTTGGCATTTATCCCCTTTTTATAAACAAGATATAAAAATGGCGCTGTATTTAACTATTTAAATACATTTTCCGCTTTTTTTCCGGGAATTTTTCTATTGCATATCTCAACATTGTCCGGGGCATGACTTTATAATGTTTTTTAAGAAATTTTTCTTCTTGCGCCAAATCTCTCTTACCCACTTCCCGAAGCATCCACCCAACTGCCTTGTGAATTAAATCATGTTCGTCGTTTAAAAGTATTTTTGCGATTTTTAAAGCGTCCTCAAACTTTTTTTGATTGATAAAATAAAAAGTTGAAAGCATCGCGATTCTTTTTTCCCAAAGATTTTTCGATTTCGCCAGTTTATTTAATGTTTGTCGTTTGTAGTTTTCTTGTTTACAATTATAAAGATATTCCCCTACTATCTTCGGCGCATACAAATCAACCAAATCCCAATTGTTTATATATTTTGTATTTTTCAAATAAAATTTGAATATCTCCATTTTTCCGGCTTCGCTCGCCTTTTCATATTTACAAACAAGAATCATGAGCGCTATTTGGCGCTCTTCGTGAATTTTTGATTTAAACAATTCCTGGATTTCTTTAAAGCTTAAGTCTTTATATTCGCCGACGATTTTCCTGGTTTCAGGTACTGTAAGACCCAAAAACACATCGCCTTCGGCGTATTCCCCTTTCCCAGTCTTAAAAAACCCTTGAAGGAGTTTTGCCCTTTTGGGGTCGGATTTAAATTTAAGCTGTTTGCGAAGATTAGAAATATTAAACATTATCTTGTTGAATTATAAATTGCTTTTATTTCGGCTACCGATAAAGCGCTGTTATAAACGCGCATATCGTCCAATTTACCAACCATATAATCCATACTTCCTATTCCGCTTAAACCGTCTGCTCCAAAACGTAAAGCGTTTACATTGTACGAGCCGTCGCCAACAGTGCAGTTTCCCGTCAATACGCCATCTTGATATATTTTAACGGCGGTGCCATTAACATTAACAAAAATATGCTGCCACACGCCAAAAGGAATAACAGCTCCGGCGCAAGTTCCATCGCCATCCGCAACGGTAAATTGAATGTATGGTTTAACATTTCCCTCAACCTGATATCTAAAAACGTTTGAAGTTATAATTCCGTCATGGCCGCTGTCTTGGGAAGTTTTATATATCCAAGAACTAAGACCGAATTGAGTCAAAGAAGCTGAAGAGCTGGCTGAAACGTAACTTCCGTTAAAACTCAACGCTTTGCTTATTTTCCCCGTAGTCCGGGTCGGGCTGGAAAAAAGCGTACCGTTATTCCCGTTTCCGCTCGAATCAATCGCAGTTGACCCGCTTAATTCGTCAAATTTCCAATAGCCAATAAGCCCGGAATCCTTTAATGGAGAAATAGTAAGATTTGAACCTATTTCGTACAAGCCAAACGAATCTCCCCCGTCTTTTGATGTTATATCGTCATCTCCGGAAATACGATATTTTGCAGATTCCAAAACCGCCGTCAATTCATACGAACCCCCCGTAACATAAGTATAATAATCTCCGGAAGAAACGGAGTTAATCGGGTCAACGGGCAATGAGGAAATTATATTTCCAAAAGAGATTGTGGAAAAAGGAATGGGAATCCAGCCCGTGCCATCCGTTTTGAGATAATTTGCCGCAGTCGAACAAGCATAACTCCAGCCCGCGGGAAGAGCAGGAAGACTAAGATTAGTACAAGTTGCCGAAGAATCGGGAAGCGAAACATAAACAGTATTAGCCAAACCCATAGAAGATTTGCCGTCAGCCTGATATAAACCTATCGACGAATGGATTGTTTGGAGGTCCGACATTCTTGCGGAATCTCTAGCGGATTTCATATATTCTGCCGGATTCATTGTTATGACTACCACTGCCGCCAATATAGCCAAAATCGCAATAACAATAACAAGTTCGATAAGAGTAAAGGAATTAGGCTTCATATATAAGAAATTATAGCATTATCGATAAACAATTCCAAAATTTTTGCCCTTTTTAGACGGATTTTAATTTAAGCTGTTGGCGAAGTAATAAAAGATTATACATATTTTATTTTTCTCCGGTTATTTCAAGAACGGAATTAAGAATGGAAGGCAGTTCCATAATCCCCGCCTCGCCGTTAATGTGTTCTAGATTGTGTTCTATAATTATTTTCGCACCGACTAATTCTTTCCAGCTTGTTTGATTTTCAGGCAAAACCCACGGGTCATTGTCAGAAAAAATCGCGATAGCGCGATTAACTGCCTCGCGGATTTTCTTGTCATCCCGCGGTTCGTTAACCCACGGCCCGGCAATTCGTTTCTCTTCCTCGGTTTCCAAATTGCGCAAATTATACCAGCCAGCCACAAAAACCGCGCCGCCGATTTTCATACCTTCTGGCAAAGTCTGTAAATATCTAATAATTGCCTGGCAACCAATGGAATGCCCGACAAAATAAGTGTTTTCATCCGCCTTGCCGACAAGCTGGGATATAAAAGGAATCCATGTCTCGATTTTCGGCTCCCCAGCATCCGGCATTGCAGGAACGAAAACTTCAAAACCCTTGATTTTCAACTCTTTTTTAAGCCATGGAAACCAGCCCTCTTCAGGATATCCGTCCCAGCCATGAATTATAAAAACTCGTTTCATAAAGTTAATTTATAAAAATTGTCATTTTGAATAAGCTTCGTCAGAAACAACCCTTTTCGAATCAATTTCCTTAATGATATTCTTCAAATAATCACTTGCTCCATTTATCTCATTTGAATCTATAACCATAGATTCTCCTAATTCTTTTTTCATAAGATTCTCTATTACCATTAAAGCTTTGTTAATTTTTTTGTCTTTCTTTATTTCTTTGAAAAATTCAGCCTGTTTAAATTTGTCATAAACAATAAGGTTGTATTCATCGTATTGAATATTATCCTTTAATATTTCCTTGTGTATTTTAAATGATTCATTATAAGCTATAACTATATATCTATAATATTCTAATAAATTTCTCAATTCCGGCTCAGCAAGTATTAATGCTTTACCAAAAATTCTATCAATTTCTTCGTTGGGTCGATTCGCAAAATGTGTAGGTAAGTTTGATTTTATATTAGCATACGCCTCTATTTTATTTACTCTAACGGCTTGTTTTTGAGTGAGTTTATATCCAAGCCAAACACCAAAACATGCCATTAAGCCAGTTAATAAACTACTCAGCAAAAGAGGAAAATTACTAATTAGCAAATTTGAAATTTCTAATGAAGATGTAGCCATTGTGGGCATTACTGGGATCGAACCAGTGACCTCTTCAATGTGAATGAAGCGCTCTACCACTAAGCTAAATGCCCTTCGTTGATTTACCACAAATCCGAAACTACAAACAACGACTGGATATCACTAATTTACAGCAAAAAGCCCGAAAATTCAATAAACAAAAAAGCGGCTGTTAAACCGCTATTTTGTTGTTTGTCGTTTGTGGTATGTAGTTCGTTACGCCAACTCTACCACCGCTCCCGCTTCCTCTAATTTCTTCTTCAATTCCTCGGCATCAGCCTTCTTAAGGCCTTGTTTTACCGGTTTCGGAGCAGCATCGACTATATCTTTGGCTTCTTTCAAGCCCAAGCCAGTCGCTTCTTTAACAGCTTTGATGACGGCAACTTTCTGTTCTCCGGCAGCTTTAAGGATGACATCGTAAGAAGATTTCTCTTCGTCCGCGGCTCCGGCTCCGGCTCCAGCGGCTGCCACAGGCATCGCAGCTGAAACGCCAAACTTTTCTTCAAGAGCTTTAATTAATTCGGCAAGCTCCACAACCGTTAATTTTTCAACTTTTTCTATTATATCGTTAAATTTTTCCATAATTTTATAATTTATAATTATTTAGCATCGACCGTTTGTTTTGATTTTTGTTCCAACACGTTCATGAACATTTTAATCGGCATCGCCAACATTCCGACAAATTGACCAAGCAAAACTTCTCTGGAGGGCAACTGACCGATTCTTGTAGTCATCGCCGCGTCGAAAAAATTTTTCTCGTCCAAATTGTAGGCGCCCAAGATCTTTCCGCCTTTCTTTTCAACACTCTTGAAAAACTTATAGACCGGGCCGGCAACATCGGAAATGTCTTTTTCCGAATAAACCACTCCCAGCTGCGAATCGAACTGCTCCGGATTGAAGTCAATCTTTTTCTTTTCAAAAGCGATTCTTAAAAGTTTCTTTTTGATAACTTTCATTTTCGCCTCAACCGATTGCAACGCCCGGCGCAAAGCTTTTGTGTCTTCAACTCCGATTCCGGAGAAATCGACAAAAACCAAGCTTTTGTTCTTTTCCAAAAGTTCTTCGCCTTGTTTTAACCTTTCGCCTTTTTGTGTTCTATTTAACATATCTGTAATTAACAAAAAACGACCTTTCGGCCGCAGATAAAAAGATGCACTCCTCGGGAGGGCTTATTTGACTGCCTCCTGTCTGCGGATTTGTTCTAATAGTAATCTCCCTCGTCTCTTTTGTCAACTATGGCAATCCCTAATTACCCCCTAACAATTGTTGCATAAATTACATGCTATAGCATAAGATTTATGCAACAATTTAAAACGCTTATTTATCGCTGATTAACGGCACAAAGCTGAAGCCAAAATGCTCTTTCCGGCTATATTTACCTTTACCTATCTTATCTATTACCACTACGCTATTCCCTACCGGCGCTACGATTCTGCCGCCGATTTTAAGCTGTTTTTTCCATTCATCCGGCACATCGCCTTGAGCTGAAGCTCCGGCAAGTATTTTATCGAACGGCGCTTCTTTTTTATAACCTTTCGCGCCATCCGCTGAAAAAAGCTTAACAATCCCCTTTTTTATAAAATTGTATTTTGCCAAATTCTTTTCCGCGAATTCTTTTAGTTCGGGAACGCGTTCTATGCCAATAACGGCTCCGGTTTCGCCAACCGTGTAAGCCAAAATACCGCTCGTCCATCCCGAACCGGCGCCGATGTCTAAAATTTTTTCTCCCGGCTTCGGTTCCAAAAGTTCCATAAGAAAAGCCACCGTTAACGGCTGGGAAATCGTTTGTTCGTGTCCAATCGGTAGCGGCGCGTTAACATAAGCGCTGTCTTTATTTTCTTCTAAAACAAAATCCGCGCGGTCAATATTTTTAAATGCCTCTATCAGCAGAGGCGTTTTCAAATATCCGTCGCTTATTAACGAATTTATTAGGTTTTCGTAATTTTCGTTCATTTTTAAAATGTGAATAACTAATTGACCGAACGGCCAAATTCTGTTATTATTATACCAAATTGCGAGAAATTCACAATTTTTCGCACATTAACATCAAAAAGAAAGGGGTGATGTATTTGAATGTGTAGATTATAAATACTCTCAGCGAAACCGCCACTACAAGAACACTCGTAAAACGAACTGGAGGAAAACGTTTATGTGTCTCGGAAACAAATCCCGTTGCGGCAAATGTGAAACTTGTCGAAAACGAAAAGTCGCGAAACGTGAAGCCAAAAAGGCAAATCGCAGAGAGAGCCACAAGACAAAGCTCGCCGAGTTCAAAGAAAAACGATGCGTCGCACGCAAACCGGTCCCGCCGAAAAAGTTCCGGCACCAGCAATCTCGGCAGCAATCGGCATGCGCTGCTTAGAACCTGCCAAACATAGCCCCATTTTGTTCGCCAAAAAAGGTCCTGCCAAACCGGTACCGGTAGGACCTTCTTTTTTTACAAGAAATTTTACTTTTTGCGGGAGTTGAGGGAATCGAACCCCCGATCGCTGTTTTGGAGACAGCAGGTATACCACTTACCTAAACTCCCCGGCTTTTAAACCTTAGCCTGTTTATGAATGGTATGTTTTTTGCACCATTTGCAATACTTTTTAAGTTCAAGCTTTCTTTCCTGACTCTTTTTCCTGCGAGTGTAATAATTAATCCGTTTACAGACGGAGCAGCGCATTTTTATTAAATTTTCCGAAAATTTGGATTTAGCCATACCCCGAAATAATATACCATAATTTAAAATATGGCAAGTATTAAAGATTAAAAAATCCCGCCTCACGCGGGATTTTTTGTGGGCGTTAGAGGTGTCGAACCTCTGGCCTTTTCAATGTCAATGAAACGCTCTACCGCTGAGCTAAACGCCCAATATTACTTACGCTCATCATATCTCTGCCCTGACAAATTTTAAATCCGCTTACAGCGGATAAACACTCTTCCGGGGCGATTTTTATTTTCTATAATCGCCCGTTGGCCGCCATAAATCCTTCTGGATTTATCGGCCAACCCGCTGAGCTAAACGCCCAATATTACTTGAAACTAATTATATCTCTATAGCCGTAATTTTCAAATACTGAGCCGATGGTGGGAATTGGACCCACGACCTCATTCTTACCAAGAATGCGTTCTACCACTGAACTACATCGGCTTTTAAACGAGCCGGAGAGAGGAGTCGAACCCCCAACCTTCGCTTTACAAAAGCGCTGCTCTGCCATTGAGCTACTCCGGCGAAGTGTGCGCAGGGAGGGATTCGCCTACAAGTAAAATTCCTGACGGAATTTTCTCGCAGGCCGCCCCTCGCGGCGCTCGCCTTCACTTCGTGAAACTCGCGCTACGCTGCGGTCTTCGAATCCAAAGGACTGTGCGCAGGGAGGGATTCGAACCCCCGTAGGCCAAAGGCCGACAGATTTACAGTCTGTTGTAATTGACCGCTCTACCACCTGCGCATATTACATATTACTATCATCCATTTTTTCCGGCACGTTGATCTCTTCGGTGCTTCCTTCTGATTGGCGCTCAAATAAACTCGGCCTCTCCGGTCCGGTCTTACCGCCGTTATTTTTATATTTCTTTACGGTGTTTAAATAATCGTTCGTTAAATTGATAAGCTTCATTAATAAAAGCTTAAACTTCCTTAAACTCTTTTCAACAAGATTATTGAAAAGGACATCGAATTTTTCGAACTTATCGTGCGAAAAAATCTTATCCAACTTGCTTAAGTGGTCTTTAACATCATGCGCTATATCGTCGCCTACTCTCGGCGCCGCCCGGGCAATAAGATAAATCATTACTCCTAACCCGGCCATTATTACGATTTGAAGGAGAAAATTGTACATTAATTCGTAATTCGAATTTTTTATATTTCGTATCTGCAGAATCTTTCAACTCTTATATTCTCGCCCGTCTTGGCAATTAATCTCTTTATTAATTCGTCTATTATCATCGCTTCATCTTTGACGTACGGCTGTTTCAATAACGCTTCAACGTTTTCAGGTTCCATCGCGGTGATTTGCATAGCTATTTCGTTCGCTAAATTCTGGAAATCTTCTCCGCGCGCCACAAAATCGGTCTCGCAGCGAAGGTCGAGCAAAACGCCAACTCTTTCATTGTGAATGTACGACTTCAAAAAACCCGCGCCTGTTGAACGTCCTTTTCTTTTTTCAAATATCACCTCCCCTTTTTCGTGAATAAGTTCAACTGCTTTGTCAAAATCTCCGCCCGCTTCTTTAAGCGCACGCTGACAATCCATTACTCCTGCGCCCGTTATTTCTCTTAATTTTTTAACATCGTCCGACATGTTATTATATAAGTTTAATCGTTTATAATTTTATTTACTATCCAGTCAATACTCATTTTTGAATGATCATTTGCCGGAATCGACCAATCAATCTTTGACGGATCGTCATCGCTGTCCAAAATAGCCATTACCGGAATTTTTGCTATTCTCGCTTCATGTATCGCAGTGGCATGATCTTTAATTGAAGAATCTATAACAAATACCAAATCCGGAAGCCTGGTCAAATCGCGCAATCCGCCAAAAAGTTTTTTCATTCTTTCAATCTCACGATTTATCACAACTCTTTCTTTTTTGGTGTATTTATCCAATTTCCCGCTCAATAAATCAGCTTCGGTCTTTTTAAGATATTCTATTCTCTTTGAAATAACGTTGAAATTCGTCAGCAAACCGCCCGGCCATCTGTCATTTATTCTTTGGAATTTGAATTTTTCCACTAATAAATCAACCGCATCTTTTGCCGCTGCCTGCGTAGCGACAACTAAAACCAGTTTACCTTCTTTAACTTGGCTTTTCAAAAATTTCGTTGCTTCCGCCAACGCCGTGATTGTCTGCGACAAATCGATAATTTCAACGCCGTTTCTGGCGCCATAAATGTATTGCTTGAACTTAGGATTCGTTTTGGCTTTTCTATGGCCGTACATTAAACCCGCCTTCATCATTTCTTTGACGGCTTCAAGCTCTTTTTCATCGATGACTTCCGCCACCAATTCCTGTTGTAAATCTTGATTTTCCATATCTATAAATAAATGGCCACTGAAAAATGACCTAAGTCATTATACAAATAGTCGGCCTGTGTAGTCAATAGCTCAATTTTTGGCCCGTTTCGAGGCTCGCCACTTTTCTATTTCTTTGTGATTTCCGGAAAGCAAAACTTTCGGCACGCTGTATTTTTTACCCTTACAAACAAAGATTTCAGGACGGGTATAAACCGGCACGCCAACGCCCAAACGTCTTTCTTCAATTGATTCTTCTTTACCCAAAACTCCCGAAATTTGGCGCGAAACCGAATCTATTAAAACCATTGCCGGCAATTCGCCGCCGGTTAAAACGTACGGCCCGATGGAAAATTCCGCTATTTTAAATCCCAAATCCGAAACAACTTTCTTAAGCCTTTCATCTATTCCTTCATAATGGCCACAGATTAAAATCAGATTATTGTATTTTTTAACGAATTGTGCGGCGATTTTATTATCGAATTGTTTTCCTGTCGGCGTAAAATTAACAATTAAAGTTTTAGTTTTTGATTTATAGCCTTTAGTTATGTGTTTAATCGCGTTCACAAGCGGCTCTATTTTAAATGCCATTCCCGCTCCCCCGCCATAAGGCTTATCGTCAACTTTTTTATGCTTGTCTTTTGTAAAATCGCGGAGATTATGAGTTTTAATTTCAACTAATTTCTGCTTTTGTGCACGACCCAAAATAGACTCTTTTAAATAAGAATCAAATATTTGAGGAAAAATTGTGATTATATCAAAACGCATTTTAAAACGCGGAGGCGGTGAGATTCGAACTCACGATACCCTTTCGGATATACTTGTTTTCAAGACAAGCCGTTTCAACCACTCGCGCACGCCTCCGTGTGGACCTACGGGGAATCGAACCCCGATCTTCCGGATGCAAACCGGATGCTCTACCACTAAGCTATAGGCCCGACAAATAAAAAACCGCCGTAGTGGACCTACGGGGAATCGAACCCCGACCTCCTCCATGCCATGGAGGCGTTCTACCACTATACTATAGGCCCGCGTTTATTCCTCCTTTTTTTCGTGGTCGTGATGATGAGCTTTGGTTTTTTCGCTGAAAATATAAATATAAAGGATCTCAAGAATTCCAAGAGTGTTTATGACTAAAAGCGCCATGAACCAATATTTATCTCCGAGACGCGCCGCTTTCCAAAGCGCTAATCCTTTCCAGATAACCGACCATGCCAAAGCAGCCGCGAACAGCAATCCGGTAATTCCAAATCCAAATCCCAATATGCCAAAGCCGACCATTGAATGATATATATTTGCCATAGGGTAAATTATAGACTAAAATTACCAAAAAGCAATCAAAAAGCCCTTGTAGTTCAATGGATAGAACAGGTCCGTCCTAAGGACAAAATGAGAGTTCGATTCTCCCCAAGGGCACAAACGGAGGGTTGGCAGAGTGGTCTAACGCGCCGCACTCGAAATGCGGTTGGGGAGAAATCCCCTCACAGGTTCAAATCCTGTACCCTCCGCAAGTTAAATTTCTTTAATTTTATTCCAAAATAAAACGGTTTTTTGTTGTAATAGTTTGTAGGACGCCGGTTTTTTATTTATTAGTGGCACTATATAATGCTAAAATCTCGGTGACGGAAAGAGCACGGTTATAAATACGAACATCATCAATAAGACCGGGGAAATGATATGATGGTCCAACCCAAGCTCCGACTAAACTGTTAGCAGTCGCGGCTTTATTACAAGGAGTATTACTTTGAGATAATACTTGTTGAATACCATTTAAAAAAATCTGTGATTGAGAAACGTTATTATTATTAAAAATCGCCGTAATATATACCCACACATTAGCATATTGAGCTGAAGAAAATGGAATTCCAAAACTATCGCTGCAACTGGTATTAAACCCAAATTTAGAACCGTTTATCATGAGGTCATATAAAGAGCTAAAACTAAACGGCATCGCGGTACTGCCCGTGCCATCCCATTTCATCCAAAACGAAACAGTATTGTTTGCACCGCTTGCAGTATTGACGGCTAAATTTGTCAGATTTACATAATTACTTGTTCCATTAAAACTTAAAGCGCCGTTTCCAATTTTACCTGTTGTCCAACTTGGCGCGGAAGAAGAAAAAGTTCCGTTTTTCCCTTTTCCACTCGCATCATACGCAATAGTTCCGGTACCTTCATCAAACTTCCAGTAGCCTACCAGGGAGGTATCTCCGTAATCTAAGGGTAATAAGGTAAGATTGGTGCCAAGTTCGTATAATCCGGTGTATAAACCTCCGTCTTTGCTCGTTTTGTCGTTTGCTCCTCCAAGCTTGTATTTGGCTGATTCCATGGAAGAAGTCAGTTCCC
>JBAZLC010000007.1:0-39717 GCA_041650415.1 Minisyncoccota bacterium
AATACCACAAGCACGGGTAATTACTATACGTATATAACCGGAGGTTCCTGGGAACTGACTTCTTCCATGGAATCAGCCAAATACAAGCTTGGAGGAGCAAACGACAAAACGAGCAAAGACGGAGGTTCATACACCGGACTTTACGAACTTGGCACCAATCTTACCTTATTACCTTTGGATTATGGAGATACATCCTTGGTAGGCTACTGGAAGTTTGATGAAGGTACCGGAACTACTGCGTATGATGCGAGTGGTCATGGGAATAACGGAACTTTGAATAATGGACCTAGTTATACTACGGGTAAAGTTGGTTCTTATGCTTTGAGTTTTGATGGGAGCGATGACGATGTATATTGTGGCGGCTCATCTTCATTAAACTCAACGTCATATACTATCTCTGTATGGTTTAAAACAACGGCCATAAGTCCAGATAATCAGACAGCTCAGAGAATGGTATCTCTTTCAAGAGCTTCAGGTAGCACAAAAATATCTTTAATGATGCGTGTAGATAAACCTAAACTTATAGCAAATGGAGGAGAAATTGAAACTTCATCAAATACGGTTTCTAATGATGGCAATTGGCATAATTTTACAACAACATATAATGGGAGTTCATTTTTATTATATTTAGACGGCTCTCAAAAAAATTCCGTTTCGGGCGTTTTAAGTTCTGCATTTCAAGGGTGCACAATTGGAAGTTTATTAGGCTCTCCTTCTCAGGGTTATTTTGATGGTTATATAGATGACGTCCGTATTTATAACCGCGTGCTTTCTGCCGCCGAAATATCAGCAATATATAATTTGGCAAAATAAATGAAATGTTTATAGACACTCATGCTCATTTGAATTTAAAAGATTACAAAGACGACGCCGATGGAGTTATTAAACGAGCGTTAGAAAATGACGTTTGGATGATAAATGCCGGCGTTGATTTTGAAACCTCAAAAAAGGCCATTGAAATCGCGGAAAAATTTCCGGGCGTTTACGCGGCTGTCGGCTTTCATCCAAATAATTCAAAAGAAGAGTTTAATTATTTAACTATTAAAGAATTGGCGCTAAATCCGAAGGTTGTGGCAATCGGCGAAACGGGATTGGATTATTATAGAATTAAAGGCGATGAAGTAGAAAATAAAAATAAGCAAAAAGAAATATTTAAAAAACAGATTGAATTGGCATTCGAATTGAAAAAGCCGCTAATTATCCATTGCCGCGATGCTCACGATGATCTATCGAAAATTCTTAAATCTTATTTCTTAAATCTTAAGCCTGGTCTTAGCGGCGTGCTCCATTCGTTTTCTGGAAATATAGAGCAAGCGGGAAAATACCGGAAAATGGGATTTAAAATCGCTTTTAACGGGATTATCACATTTAGCCGGGATTACGATGAAGTTATTTTAAAAACCCCGATTGAAGATATTTTAATTGAAACCGATTGTCCTTTTTTGACTCCGGTTCCTCACAGGGGAAAAAGAAATGAACCTTTATATGTTATTGAGGTGGCGAAAAAATTAGCGGAAATAAAAACGATGTCTTTGGAAAAAATAGGGGAACAGACGACCAAAAATGCAAAAGAGCTTTTTGGCATTTGACAAATTTATTAAAAATAATTATACTTAAACCAGCAGTGTTAAAAATCAAATACAGGAGGTTGTTACTATGTTTGAAAACAGAATGGTTGCGGCAAGGTTGTTCTTTCCGCGAAGGGGATTGATGGCGGATGTCATTGATAAAGAAAATGAGTTTCATTGGAAATTTTTCGGCAGAAAATTTAATCTAAGGGCTTTCTCCAATGCTTTAGCGAATTACGGAGAAAGTAAGATTGCATTTTGGGCCGAACTTAACTTGGAGCCGCATTTTGAACCGGGAGTCATGATGGCTGAAGGCGCGGATTTTCCCGGCTGGAAGGAGAAGCCGGAGGCGTCTTTTTATTCAGCAATTCAAAACAAAAGAATTGTTGAAATCAAAGTTGAGGATGGAAAAATTTTCGCGATTTTTAAGCACGAATTGCATTACACGCTTACAGGATCTTCAATTCTCGTGGACGCCGGAGTTTCTCCATTTATTGATTTTGGAAAGATTAAGCCAAAACTGACAGTTCATCCCGAGAGATTTATTGAAGCAAACGTTTTTCCCCAGCTTTATCCCGATATGCCGCGTTCTTCGTTAAATAAAGCCATTATTTGTAAAGAGTTTTATTTAAATGAAGAAAATAATGGTAATAAAAGGATAAAGGGCAGGCTTTGCATCGGCGGGGAATCCGGTTTGACGGGCGTGAGATGGTGCAGAAGATCGCCGCTTATCCGCAGCAGGCCGGTTTTCGTCTTGTAATAACAGAAATCGTTTTTTTGCCTTTTTGGCATGAGCCCCGGGTTGTTAACGGGGCTTTTTTTTGTTAAAATTTAAAAATGTACGACATTATAACAATAGGTTCGGCGACAAGGGACGTTTTTTTATTAAGCAAGAACTTTAAAACCTTATTAAGCGGCAGCGGTTTTGGTAAGAAATTTGAAATTAAAAAAGCCGTTTTTTCAACCGGCGGCGGCTCGACTAACGCGGCAACCACTTTCAGCAGGCAAGGCTTAAAAACCGCGGCATTATTTAAAACAGGGAGCGATGAATCGGCTGATTATATCTTGGATAAAATAAAAAAAGAAAAAATTATTTCTTTGGCGGTTAAAGACAAAAACAAGGGAAGCGACTACTCGACTATTCTGCTTGATTCTTCGGGAGAACGGACGGTCTTGGTTCATTATGGAGCTTCAAGTGATTTAAAAATTTCCGACATTCATTTCGGAAAAATAAAAAGCAAATGGGCGTATATTGCTCCCGGAGATATTTCTTTTGAGACGATAGAAAAAATACTCAGCAATTTACATAAAAATAAAACTTTTGTGGCGTTTAACCCTTCCAAGAAATTTATCGAAATGGGCCTTAAAAAATTAAAGCCGCTTTTGGATAAAACCGAGGTTTTGATTTTGAATCTGGAAGAAGGATCGGCTTTGACAGGAATAAGCCGGAAAAAAGAAAAAGAAATTTTCAAAAAACTCGACAGGGCGGAAAAGGGAATTGTCGTGATGACAAACGGTCGTAAGGGAGTCGTGGTTTCAGACGGCAAAAATATTTATCACGCCGGAATTTTAGGCGGAAGGGTTATTGATAGAACCGGCGCCGGCGATGCTTTTGGCAGCGGCTTTGTGGCGGGATTGATAAGAAAAAATTCAATTGAGTATGCGATAAGGCTCGGTTCGGCGAATGCCACTTCGGTAGTCGGAAAAATCGGGGCAAAAGAAGGAATTCTGACAAAATCGGATTTCGAAAAATCCGGGCGTTGGAAAAATTTTCCGATAAAAATGGTAAAAGCGTAAAAAATAAAATAAATAAAAATTATGGAATCTTATAAAAAAATAGCGCAAATTCTCCGCGCCGATAAAGATAATATCCGCCAACTTGAAGAACGTCTTGGCGCGTTAACAGGCAAGAAATCGGTAATGGAAAAAATAGCCGTAGAAAACGAGATAAAAATAAGGGAGCATCTTGATTATTTGGGTTTAGGCAGAAATTTGAGCGCAAGGCAAATTTACGATGCTTTAATCAGTAAAATGGAGGCGGATAATGATAAACTTTTTTTGGCTTTTAACGAGCCTTCGGCGGTTTCTCCAAAAGATTGGCAAAAGGTTTTGGAAATTGCGTGGAATGTTTGCGGTAAACCTAAGGGTTTCTTTTTAAAAAAGGAAAAAGCGGCAGAATTTTTGCGGAACAATCCGCCGGAAAAAGTTCTTAAAGCTTTGAATTATAAATCCGTCGACGAAATGCTTCAAAAAGAAGATATTTTCGAAGTTTTTCCCGCTTTAAGGTTTGTTGAGGGAAACGAGTGGCTCAATAATAATTTTTTCAATCAGTACGAGAAATTATCGCCGGATGATTTTGAAGAAAGGGAAGTGAAAGTTTTGGCGTTGCCCGAGAGATGGGCGGAAATCGCCAAAAATTTCGTAGCTCATAAATACCACAATATCAGTCACTTAAAAGAAATGGGAATGATTTACGTTATTCCTTTGTCTTTGGAAGTGTCGGGAGAAACACTGCGTAATTTTTCATTAATTATGCATTATTTCAGTGAAGTAAAATTTTATTCGGAATTATTCCGCACGGCGGCCGAAGATAAAAATAATTTCGCTAAAAGCGTAACTTCCTTTTTACGGGGAGATTTAGTTGAAAATCGTTTAAATTTGCCGGATAACGGTAAAACCCGTTGGTTAGTTGTCCAAAGATATCTTGCTAAAGATGATGAAAATGATTGGCGGCTTTTTGAACCGCATGTAAATCCTGAAGCGATGCATTGGGAACGGGCGGAAAAAATGCTGGTTGAAACCGGAAAATCTTTTAACGGTTTTTCGGCGGATTTGGATTTTTGGCAAAATCTTAATTGGGTAGGTGATTATTTTCCAACGGAAAGCGGCGTTGACGTCTTAGTGAGTTTTAATCTTATTGATACGGCGATGTCTTTAGTAAAAGAAAAAGAACTTGTAAAATATCTCTATCATCATCAAGAGGCGATGTGGAATAAAATTTTTATGGAATATTTCGGCGAAGAAAAAATGGAACAAATGATGAAAGAAAATATCGTTAAAGGTTGGTTTGAGATGTAGTGTATTTTTTATATGAAGCCCAACTCCTTCACCCTTATAGAACTCGTCATAGTAATAGCGGTTCTCTCCATTCTATCAGCAGTAGTGGTAATAACGATAAATCCGGCAGAACAGATGAAATCAGCCAGAGATTCAAGAAGAGCTGAAGAACTGACAACAATAAATAAAGCCATATCTCTGTACGTCGCAGACGGAGGTTCATCCTTAGGTTCCACAAATACGGTATATGTCTCCATTCCCGATTCTTCAGCCACCTGTGCCAATCTGGGCCTTCCCACCTTACCTACAGGCTGGAGTTATCATTGCTCTACATCAGTAAACCTTCAAAAAACAGATTCTACGGGCTGGATACCCGTCAATTTTTCAAGCATCTCCTTTACTACACCCTTAAGCTCTTTACCCGTGGATCCCGTCAATACCACAAGTACGGGTAATTACTATACGTATATCACCGGAGGTTCCTGGGAACTGACTTCTTCCATGGAATCAGCCAAATACAAGCTTGGAGGAGCAAACGACAAAACGAGCAAAGATGGAGGTTTATACACGGGACTTTACGAACTTGGCACTAATCTTACCTTATTACCCTTGGATTACGGAGATACCTCACTGGTAGGCTACTGGAAGTTTGATGAAGGCTCCGGAACTACTGCGTATGATGCGTCGGGACATGGCAAAAATGGAACGTTTAATTGTTATGGAGCAGGATGTTCAAATCCGCAATGGTCTACGGGTAAATTGAATAATGCCGTTTATTACAACACTAATGGCACTACTCAACAATACGTTTCTATACCTTCGTTTGGTTTGTCGGGGAACGCTTTAACGGTATCTTTTTGGGCAAAAAATTATTTAAACAATACCTACTTCCAAACTTTTTTAGGCGATGGAGGCCAATCAGGAAGCATTGGTTATATTTTTATTTATAGAAGCGCCAATAGCGATGAACTTGCATATCAATATGCTTACGGCGCAAGCTATACTACTATTTCAGACTCCGATTTTTTTACAGATATTAATGGCGTATGGACCTTAATTACTATATCTGCAGATTATTCCGATAAGAAGATTTATTTTTATAAAAATGGCATTCTTACTCACCAACTATCAATGACAACTCCAATTTTCCCGTCAACGACGAGGGTAAGATATATAGGAGAATATTCCGCCGGCGCGCATCCTTTAGTAAACGCATACATAGATGACTACCGTATTTATAACCGCGCCCTTTCCGCCGCCGAGATATCGGCGATATATAATGCGACAAAGTAAATAAACTTGAATAAATAAAAACCCGCTCACAAGCGGGTTTTTATTTATTCTTTGTCCTCAAGCGCTTCCAAAGTTTTCTTTTTTATTTCGTTCAAAAGTTTTTTATCTTCTTTTAATTTTGTCCTGCTGGCTTCCATGCCAACGCCAAGTTTTTCATCGTTGAAAGAAAAGGTGTTTCCGGATTTTTTAACGATTCCGTTTTTAATCGCCACCGCCAACACGTCACCCTCATAAGAAATACCCTCGCCGTAGATTATGTCGAATTCGGCGATTTTAAACGGCGCTGCCGCCTTGTTTTTGGCAACTTTGGCGCGGGTGCGATTACCTATCACGTCTTCACCTTTTTTAATCTGGGCGATGCGTCTTAAATCGATTCTCACCGAGGCGAAAAATTTCAAAGCTCTTCCGCCCGGAGTGGTTGTCGGCTCGCCATATCCCATCATGCCGATTTTATCTCTTAACTGGTTTATAAAAATAATCAAAACGTTTCCTTTGGCCGCCAATGCCGTTATCTTTCTCAAAGCCTGACCCATCATTCTTGCTTGAAGGCCGACAAATTGCGCCCCCATCTCGCCTTCTATTTCCGCCCGGGGAGTTAAGGCCGCCACCGAATCAACAACGACAACGCCTATTTGCCCGGAACGCACAAGCGCTTCCAAAATATTTAAAGCGTCTTCGCCGCTATCGGGCTGTGAAATCAAAAGTTCGTCCAATTTAACGCCGAGCTTTTTGGCGTAATCCGGGTCCATGGCATGCTCGGCATCGATATAAGCGGCTTTATCGCCTTTTTTTTGCGCTTCAGCAATAACATGAAGCGCCATTGTGCTCTTGCCGCTTGATTCCGGCCCGAAAATCTCCACTATTCTGCCTTTTGGCAAACCGCCCACTCCCAACGCCAAGTCCAAAGAAAAAGAGCCCGTTGAGATTGAAGCCACATTTACTTTCTTTATCTCGCCAAGCCTCATCATTGTGCCTTCGCCGAATTTCTCGTTTATGGACTCAACAAATTTATCCATATCGCCGGACTTATCTTGAGATTTTGGTTTTTCAATGTCTTTTTTCATAAATAAATTATACTACGAAATATAAAAAAACGAAATCGCGGAATTTGTTGTATCGGCGATTTCGTTTTCTTAAATTTATAGTCTTTGAGAAATTACCGTTTTACAAACGGCAACAAACCCATTATTCTGGCTCTTTTTATGGCGTTGCTTATCATCCTCTGGTGCTTGGCGCAAGCGCCGGTGTACCGCGGGTCGATAATCTTGCCCTGCGAAGAAACAAGCCGTTTAAGGGCGTCTATTTCTTTATAATCTATCGTTTTTGAATTTTGCGAACAGAAAAAGCATTGCATAGTTTTTTTAAAATGGTAAATCTTCCGCTGTTATTTCTTCTTCATCGATGTTTATTTCGGGTAAATCGTTTTTTGGCGAAACAAAACCTTCTTTTGCCGGACCCGAAAAATCTTTTGATTGCCCCGTCGGCCTGGGCCCCAGTTGAATTCTTTCTCCGATAATTTCGGTCGTTCTCTGTGTTTGGCCTTGCTGATTTTGCCAAGTTCGCGTTCTTAACCTGCCCTCAACCAATATCATGCTTCCTTTAGTCAAAAATTGGGCGACTATTTCCGCTTGCCTACCCCAAAGTACGACGTTATGGAATTCCACTTCCTGCTGTTTGGTTCCGCTTTTATCGTTCCAAACCCTGTTCGTCGCCACTCCGAAACTTGTAACTTGCTGGCCGGTCGGCGTAGACCTTAATTGCGGGTCTGCCGTCAATCTGCCAAGAACGAAAACTTTGTTTAAATCCATATGTTTACTTTAATATTTCCTCTAACCTTTTTTCCAAATCTTCGTTGCTTAAAACTTCAGTCTTTTGCGGCTTCGCTGCCTGTCTTCTTTCTTTTGCCGGCTGAACTTCTTGTTGTGCTTCCGCCGATTTTTCATTTTCAAAATAAGCTCTTTCGGCGCGCGCCTCATCTTCTTTTGTTTTAATTACCGGATTGGCGAACACTGTCAGCCTTAAAACGCCCGGCGCCATGCTTAAATCCTTTCTGAATTCCTCCACTTTGGCCGGATCCGCCGAAAAATAGGCATAACCGAACTGAGCGAAATTTTGCTTCTTAATCGGATAGGCAAGTTTTATGCTTGAAATCTGGCCTTCGTTTACTAAGCCGAATCCGGCCCGTTCAATAGCCCCGAAAACAACCTTGCGGTCTTCTTCGGATTTAAGCAAAAAGCCTATTTCGTAATTTTTTGTTTCTTCAGACATATTTTATATTCACCTTATATTAATCGTTTTCACTGCTAATAGTCAAATCGTCGCGCAGTCCGGTACCTGCCGGAATCAACCGGCCGATAATGACGTTTTCTTTTAATCCTCTCAAGTGGTCTATTCTTCCTTCCGAAGCCGCAAGCACCAAAACTCTTGCCGTTTCCTGGAATGACGCCGAAGACAAGAAACTTTCTGTTGAAAGAGCGGTCTTGGTAATTCCCATTAACAATTGTTTGGCATGCGCCGGCTCTTTACCTTTAAGTTTAACGTCGCGATTGGCTTCCAAGAATTTCGATTTTTCCACTACCTCGCCGGTAACAAAATCGGTGTCTCCGGTTTCTTTAATCATAACCCTTGAGAACATTTTCTTTATTACTATCTCGATGTGTTTATCGCTGATGTTGGTACCTTCCGAAACGTAAATCTTCTGGACTTCGTTCGTGATATATCTTTCAACCGCTTCACGTCCTTTCAAGTTGAAAAGTTCTTTAAGTTCCACCGAACCTTCGCAAAGCTGGTCGCCTTTTTCAACCGTCTGTCCGACTTTCACGAAAATCGCGTTAGCCCGCGGAATTGAATATTCAATTAACTTTTCTTTCGCTTTTTTCGCGCCCTTAACCGTTTTACCCGGCTTCAAAGCTTTCAATTTAATCACTTTCAAATTTCCCTTATCTTCAATCTCTTCTATTATTCCTTCCGCTTCCGCCAAAGGAGCGCGTCCTTTCGGAATTCTCGCTTCAAAAAGCTCCTGAACCCTCGGCAAACCGTGCGTGATGTCTACACCCGCAACGCCTCCAGTGTGGAACGTTCTCAATGTAAGCTGGGTGCCCGGCTCTCCAATAGATTGCGCCGCGATAACGCCGACAGCTTCTCCTAATTTAATTTTTTCGTTTCTTCCAAGGTCGGCGCCGTAGCATTTAGAGCAAATGCCGTAAAGCGTTTTACAAGCAATAGGCGAGCGTAATTTTACCGATTGAATCGCCGATTTACTTATCAGATCCGCGGTTTCATGATCGACTATTTCCCCCGCTTTTAATATTACTTTCTTGCCGTCTTTAATGTCTTCGGCAGCCGTCCTGCTGATAAGTCTTTGACCGAAGTTGTAGCCAAAAGCGTCTCCATCAGCTCTCAAAACTTCTATTGATTCTTTTGTCTTGCAATCTTTTTCTCGAATAACCAAGTCTTGTGAAACATCAACCAAACGCCTTGTTAGGTATCCTGCGGAAGCCGTTTTCAAAGCGGTATCGATTAATCCTTTTCTGGCACCGTGAGTGTTAATAAAGAATTCCAAAACATTCAAACCTTCTTTATAAGATGCCTTCACCGGCAATTCAATGGTTTCTCCGCGGGGATTCGATACGAGACCTTTCATACCCGCCATCTGTATCGGCTGAGACCAGCTTCCTCTTGCACCCGATTCAACAATGGAGAAAACCGTGCTGCGCTTATTGAATGATTTCGCAACTTCTTTTCCAACCGCGGCAATCGTTTTTTCCCAAATCTCAATCGTTTTTATTCTTGATTCCGAAGCGGTCAAAAGTCCGTCTTCGTATTGGTCTTTTACTTTTGTTATTTCTTTCTCGGCCTCCGCAATTAATCTCTTTTTCTCCGGCGGAATGTTTAAGTCATCCATACCCCAGCTGATGCCGGAAATGGTTGACCAATAAAACCCGAGTTTCTTTATTTCATCCAAAATTTCCCAAACGTCGCCAAGTTGGTATTTTTCTATAAGCTCCATAATGAATTTCTGGAGCTCTTTCTTGCCCATCATTTTATTGACGAATTTGAAATCCGCCGGCAAAATGGCGTTGAAAATAAGCCTGCCGACGCTGGTTCTAACTAATTTTTCTTCGCCGGCTATTCTGCCGACTTTGATATATTCGTTTATTTTGACGTAGCCGAATTCATAAGCCATCATCGCTTCATCGACATCGACGAACACTTTTTCTTCTCCTTCTTTGACACTGTCTTCCTCGACAACTTTAGTTAAATAATAACAACCCAAAACGATGTCCTGGGAAGGCGTGATTACCGGCTCGCCTGTCGCCGGCTTCAAAATATTTCCGGAAGCAAGCATAAGATTCGTCGCTTCTTTCTGGGCTTCGTCGGTCAACGGCAAGTGAACGGCCATTTGGTCGCCGTCAAAGTCCGCGTTAAAAGCCGAACACACCATTGGCGGGATTCTAATACACAAATCTTCGATAAGAATCGGCTTAAAAGCCTGGATACCGAGTCGGTGAAGCGTCGGAGCGCGGTTCAAAAGAACTTTTTTGCCCGCGATAACCTCTTCCAAAATTTCCCAGATTTCCGGCGTGGCATTTTCTATTAAATGATTGGCGTTTCTGATGTTATGAGCCAAACCCCTCTCGATTATTTTATTAATAACGAACGGCTTAAAGATTTCCAAAGCCATTTTTTTCGGCAAACCGCACTCATTAAGTTTCAAATCCGGACCGACGGCGATAACCGAACGTCCCGAGTAGTCAACGCGCTTTCCGAGCAAGTTCTGACGGAATCTTCCCTGTTTTCCTTTAAGCATGTCCGCAAGTGAACGAAGCGGTCGGCGCTGGCTTGAAAGCTGCGGCTGATTTCCAAAGCGCGCGGTATTGTCTATTAATGCATCTATGGATTCCTGCAACATTCTTTTTTCGTTGGTGATGATGATTTCCGGCGCTTTAAGCTCCATCAATTTCTTCAAACGATTGTTGCGGTTTATTACGCGGCGGTACAAATCGTTAAGGTCGGAAGTGGCATAACGGCCTCCATCCAACGCGACCATTGGGCGCAAATCGGGCGGTAAAACCGGAAGAACAGTCATAACCATCCACTCGGGCCTGGTTTTATTTTTCAAAAACGATTTCACCAGTTTAAGTCTGTAAAGCAAATAGCGTTCGCGGGTGATGTCTTTGGCGTTTTCGATTTCTTTTTCAATCTTCGCCGCTTCTTTTTTCAAATCGATGCCTTCCAAAATTTTTCTTACCGCTTCGGCTCCCGTGCCCGCTTCAAAAACGCTGCCGAATCTCTTCGCCAAATTAAAGTATTCCGCTTCGTTCAAAATTTTTCCGGGCTTAAGCGAAATAATAATATCTCTTACGTCCGAAGCCGCACTCTCAAGTTCGTCTTTACTGTCTTTTGTGGAACCTTTCTTTTTAGAACGAAGTTCGCGCTCAAGTTCTTCAAGAGCCGATTTCTTATTATCTTCGTTTACTTTTGTGACAATGTATGCGGCGTAATAAATAACCTTCTCCAATTTTTGGAGCGGCGCGTTCAAAAACAAACCTATTTTTGAAGGAATGGTTCTTAAAAGCCAGATATGCGCCACCGGAGTCGCCAATTTAATATGACCCATTCTCTCGCGCCTTACCGAAGCGCGGGTAACCTCGACTCCGCAACGGTCGCAAACAATATCTTTATAGCGGACTCTTTTGTATTTTCCGCAGTAGCACTCAAAATCTTTTGTCGGTCCGAAAATCCTCTCGGAGAACAATCCGTCTTTTTCGGGCCGCTGGCTGCGATAGTTTATCGTTTCCGCTTTTAAAACTTCTCCATGAGACCATGAAAGAATTTCTTCTGGTGATGCTATTTTTATTTTTAAGGCGTTTATTTCCATAGTTATTTATTTAACTTAGTCCTCTTCTTTTTCATCTTCATCTTTAGAACTTATCAACGGCGTTCCTTCTCCCATGACCGTTTCCACTCCGAGCCCCAAAGCTTTTATTTCGCTTACCAACACGTTGAAAGCCGAAGGCGTGCTGGGGTTTTTGATTTTCTCTCCCCTGATTATCGATTCAAACGCCGCGCCGCGGCCAAAAATATCATCCGATTTTATAGTGAGCATTTCTTGCAAAGTATGCGCCGCGCCATAACCTTCAAGAGCCCACACTTCCATTTCTCCAAAGCGCTGGCCTCCAAACTGCGCCTTTCCTCCCAACGGCTGCTGGGTAATAAGCGAGTAAGGTCCGGTTGAACGCATGTGAATCTTATCTTCAACCAAGTGATTAAGCTTCAACATATATATGTATCCCACGGTAATCGGTCTCGGGAACGGTTTACCTGTCCGGCCGTCATAAGCTATCATCTTACCCGTTTCCGGCAATCCGGCTTTTTTAAGTTCTTCTTTTATTTGATCTTCCGTAGCTCCGACGAAAACCGGAGTAACCGCGCGATAACCAAGCTTCTTGGCAGCGATACCCAAGTGCGTTTCCAAAATCTGTCCCAAGTTCATACGGGAAGCGATACCAAGCGGATTCAAAATGATATCAACCGGCGTTCCATCTTCAAGATACGGCATGTCTTCAACCGGACGGACCTGCGAAATAACGCCCTTGTTTCCGTGACGTCCGGCGAGCTTGTCTCCGGCGCGCACTTTTCTCAATTGAGCGATATCTATTTGAATTCTCTTTATGACTCCCGGGTCAAGCTTGTCTCCATGGTCGCGCGAGAATATTTTTATTCCCACAATTCTTCCCGATTTGCCGTGCGGCAAAACCAAAGAAGTGTCGCGGACATCGGCGACTTTTTCACCGAAAACCGCGCGCAAAAGTTTTTCTTCCGAAGTCATTTCCACTTCACCTTTAGGTGAAATTTTTCCGACTAAAATGTCTCCGGCTCCGACTTCGGCGCCGATTCTGATTATTCCCTCTTCATCCAAATTCTTAAGCCTTTCTTCCGGCACGTTCGGAATATCCGGAGTCGTTAATTCCGGCCCAAGTTTCGTGTCGCGGATATCGCAATAAAAGTCCTCTATATATATTGAGCTGAAGATGTCGTTCTCGCGCACTCTTTCCGAAAGCACGATGGCGTCTTCAAAGTTCGCTCCTTCCCAAGTGGTAAATGCCACCAACATGTTTTGACCCAAAGCCAAAACTCCGTTTTCCGAAGAAGCGCAGTCCGCCAAAACGTCTCCCTTTTTAACCTTGGCGCCTTTTTTAACCAAAGGCCTTTCGGAAATCGAGGTGTAATAGTTCGAACGCTGGAATTTATGGACTATGTAATTTTTCTTTTTGCCGTTATTTTCTTCAATCGTGATTCCCCGGCCGTCAACTTCGGTAACCACTCCGTCCGCTTCGGCAATAATAAGTCTGCCGGAATCAAAAACCGCTTTTTCTTCAATACCCGTTGAAACAAGCGGCGCCTGCGGCCGTATCGGCGGAACTGCCTGCCTCTGCATGTTTGAACCCATGAGCGCCCTGTTGGCGTCGTCGTGTTCCAAGAAAGGAATAAGCGAAGGCGCCACCGCCATGATTTGGTTATACGAAACGTCTATGTATTCAATTTCTTCTTTTTTAACGACTGTCGGCTGGCCCTTGAATCTCGCATCAACCAGTTCGTCCGCTATCCTTCCGGTGTTATCTAATTTCGTGCTTCCCGCGGCGATTTTATATTTCTCTTCATCAAGCGCGTTCATCCAGACTATTTCAGCGCCGATTTTTCCGTTTTTCACCGGGAAATACGGCGTTTCCAAAAATCCGTATTCATTTAAACGCGAATAATTCGCCAAGTGACTGATAAGTCCGATGTTTTGTCCTTCCGGAGTTTCAATTGGGCAAATTCTTCCATAATAAGAAGTGTGAACGTCGCGGACTTCAAACCCGGCGCGTTCTCTTGTTAAACCTCCCGGTCCCATGGCCGAAAGTCTGCGTTTATGTTCGAGTTCGGAAAGCGGATTCACCTGGTCCATGAATTGCGAGAGTTGAGAAGAAGAGAAAAATTCTTTAACCACGGCAACGAGCGGCCTGGCGTTTATTAATTGAAGCGGAGTTAAATCGGCGACTTCAAGAGTGGACATTCTGTCCTGAATTATCCTGCGGAGCCTGGCAAAACCGACGTAAAGCCTGCTTTGCAAAAGTTCTCCCACGGCGCGGATTCTGCGGTTTCCCAAGTGGTCGATATCGTCCGGTTCGGCTGTCGGAGTATTGTTTAATTTTATAATTTCCTTAACCGCCAAAATCAAATCTTCCAGATTAAGCAATTGAGAATCCTTGTTTTTCATTCCCAGGCGCTGATTAAGCTTGAATCTGCCTACCGGTGAAAGGCTGTAACGGTCAAGCCTTTCAAACATCGCATCCACCAAGCTCTTGGCATTTTCCGGAGTCGCCAAATCGCCCGGGCGAAGCCGTTTATAAATTTCGCTGTACGCGTCCAAAACGGTTTTGGAATAATCTTTTTTAAGAGTGACTTCTATTGATTTCAATTCGTCGGGAACGTCGGCGAATTCTTTCATTATTTTTTCGTTGGTATCCAAGCCGAAAATTTTAAGAAGGGCGGTAACCGGCGCTTTACGGTGCCTGTCTATTTTTACGCCGATGAAACCGTCGGCTTCTGTTGAAAATTCAAGCCACGCGCCGCGGTTCGGAATTATTTTTCCGCCAAAAAGTTTTTTATTTTTGAAAACATCCGCCGTGAAGAAAACTCCCGAAGAACGGATAAGTTGCGAAACCACAACCCTTTCCACCCCGTTTATAATGAACGTTCCGCGCTTGGTCATAATCGGGAAATCGCCAAGGTAAACTTCCTGTTCGCGAGTGTCCGATTTATCCATTTTATTGACTAATTTCACTTTCGCCCTTAAAGCAGCCTCATAAGAAAGGCCTTTATATTGCGCGGTTTCTTCGTCGTATTTCGGTTCGTCAAAAAAGTAGTTCGAGAAATAAAGTTCCATCTCTTTTCCGGAGTAATCGCGGATAGGAGAGATTTCATCAAAAAGTTCCTTGAGCCCTTTTTTTACAAACCAATTCCAGGAAGCGATTTGAATTTCAGCCAGGAATTGTTGCTCAATGAATGGAGCAGGGTGGGACGAAAAATTTTTGGTCGGCATTTTCATAATTTTTTGGTGGTTTTTTTTAACAAAAAAATAAAATTTCCCGCTTGCGCTAAAAACTAAACGGGATTTTGCCTAATCACATATTCAAATACCTTGCCCTATTTTCATTATGTTCTTCCAATGTTTTACTGAAAATAGTTTGTTTTGTTTTGGGGTCGGAAAGATAATACCAATAATCGGATTTTTCCGGATTTAAAGCGGCTGTAATTGCGTCGAGTGAAGGGTTTGAAATCGGTCCCGGCGGCAAACCCTGTTTAATGTAAACGTTGTATGAAAAATCTTTTTTATAATCGTCTCTGCTAAGTGAAGGGCAATTCATAAACCTTCCGCCGCATTCACCATAGACCAAAGCGGCATCAACCTGTAACGGCATATTAACCGATAATCTCTTATTTAAAATTCCTGCAGCCAAACGCCGCTCGGAACTGTCCGGCACTTCTTTTTCCAGGATTGAAGCCAAATTGATTATTTTCAAAACATTACCTTGTTTCGCAAAAAAAAGCAAGCCCCCCGCCTTTTGCGCCTTTTCGTGGAAATTATCAAGGAATATTCTTATTGTTGAATCGATATCCGCGCCCGCGATAAAATTATAAGTGTCGGGCATTAAAAATCCTTCAAGCGGTCCGCTGATGGCGTCTTTCCTTTCAACTGGCAGCCACGGATAATCTTCTCTTAAATTATCAACGTTGAAATTTATCAGTTCGCCGGGTTTTATTATCGCCAACGCGGAAAGTTTGTCATCTATTTCCGCGAGCGTCAGTCCCGGAGGAATGACAACTGAAATTTCTTCCGGTCCCTCAACCAGCATTTTCATTAATTTTGAAACACTGATGTTTTCCGGAATGAAATATCTTCCCGGTTTTATATCTCCAAAACTTCCGGAAAGCGCGCCGTAAATTTTAAAAATCATTTCCGACGAAATAACGCCGCCGAGCTTTAATTCGCTTGAAACCTGGCTAAAACTCATCCCCTTATTGATTTCTATTTCTTTAATTTTAGAGAAATCAATCGGCTTTTCTTTTTGAAAAAGAAAAAGTCCGAGAGCCAAAACAGCCAAAACAAAAAAAGCCGAGAGGATTAATTTATATTTGTTCATTAAAATTAAATGGAACGACGAGTAAAAACTGACTGAATTATGCCTATAAAGATTAAATTAGTCAAGAGACTTGAACCGCCATAACTCAAAAACGGAAATGTCACTCCGATAACCGGCGTCAGTCCCAAATTTGAACCGATATTAAAAATAAATTGCACCGCGAATAAAATCGCCGTCCCCAAACAAACAAACCGCCCGAAATTACTGTCCGCGTCCAATCCTATTCTGATAATTCTGAAAATTAGAAACGCGAAAGCCAAAACCAAAAGCAGCCCCGCGATCATTCCCCATTCTTCGACAAAAGCCGAAAAAATAAAGTCTGTTGAGGCCTCGGGCAAAAAGCCAAGCTGAACCTGGCTTCCTTGGCCGAACCCTTTACCCAAAAGCCCGGCCGAACCAATGGCGATTTTCGCCTGAATAACGTTGTAATTTACGCCCAATGGGTCTCTATCCGGGAATACAAACCCAACAATCCTGTCTTTTTGATAACCTTCTAAAACCGCATTCCATGCCACGCCCCCTAAAATGGAAAAAATTATTATGGCGATTACCAAATGTCTGTATTTTATTCCGCTCACCAGAAGAAAACCGAACCAAATACAAAAAAGTACCAAGGCTGAACCGAAATCCGGCTGAAAAGCGACAAACGCCGCGGGAACCAAAAAATAAATAAATGAGCCGAGTAAATTAGAAAGTTTGGCAATGCCGATATTTTTCCGGCTGAAAAATTTCGCGAACACCAATATTAAAGCTAATTTGGCAAACTCCGAAACCTGAAAGTGGATTCCGCCAAAAACCAACCAGCCTCTTGTGCCTCTTATTGAAGGAGCGAAGAACCCCGCGATAATCAAAAGCAAAATGGAAATCGCGTAGATTCCAAAAATCGCTCCACGGTAATTGGCGTAAGACTGCCAGTTTAAAAAGACAAAGGTTACCGCGACAACAATGCCTATAGCGGCAAAAATCAGTTGCTTCCAAAACAAATCCGGCTGGCCCGAGGCCAAAGTCACCAACCCCGCGGCAATCAAAAACAAAACCGCGAAGTTTAATTTCCAATCAAGTTGTTTAATTAAAGAGACCATTTATTTTAAAGTTAAATTTCCGTCTGCAATCATTTTATATTTTTTCTTATTCAAGAAATCTATATACGCTCCGGCCGCAATCATCGCCGCATTATCTGTCGGAAATTTCGTAACAAAAAGTTTAACTTTATCTTTTTGTTGTTTGTTATAAGTTATAAGTTGTTTATTAAAAGCTTTGCGGAGCGACTTATTCGCCGCTACCCCTCCTGAAATCATAACAGATTTCGCGCCAAATTCTTCCACCGCTCGAAGAGTTTTCTTTATTAAAGAATCAAACGCCGCTGCCTGAAAACTCGCCGCAATGTCTGCCTTACTGTTTGTAGTTTGAAGTTTGTGGTCTCGCAAGTAGTACAGCACCGACGTTTTCAGCCCCGAAAAACTGAAGTCGTAATTCTTTTGATTAAGCATCGGCCTGGGAAAATCTATAGCTTTTGAATTGCCGAGTTTAGCGAGCTTTTCAATCTCCGGCCCGCCCGGATAGGGGAGTTTAAGTAGTCTTGCCACCTTATCAAAGCACTCACCCACGGCATCATCTCTTGTCTCGCCGATTTTTTTATAATGCGCCAAATCTTTCATTAATAAAAGAATTGTGTGTCCGCCGCTTATTACAAGCGCAATCGCCGGAAAAATATTTTTATCTAATTTTTTCTGCGATAATAAAAAGCTATATAAATGCCCCGATAAATGATTCGCCCCTGCAATTCTTAATTCTTTATTCTTTATTCTTAATTCTTCAGCGAAGTTAATTCCCGTCCACAACGCCGGCTCCAAGCCAGGCCCAACCGTCACAGTGAGTAAATCGATTTTTTGTTTATAGTTTATAGTTTGTAGTTTTTTGTATAGTATCGGCAAATTCTTTTGATGTTCCCTTTTTGCCAAATTCGGAACAACACCTCCAAAAGGTCTATGAATTGTTATTTGTGAGGCCACTAAATTTTCCAGAACTTTAAAGCGAGGTGCCCTTAAACCTCCATCAGCATCAACCAATGCAATGGCTGTTTCGTCGCAAGATGTTTCAATGGCTAAAATACGCATAAGTACACTATATATATTGAGATAGACGGAGGCAATAGGCTTATTAAAAATAAAAACAGCCGCCCCGCAGCTGTTAATTCTCTCTTATTTCTTACTCTTTACACTTATTTCTTCGTTCTTGCCGGCGGAAATATAGTCGTCTCTCGGACAGATTTATTCATTATAAAAGCAAAAAATCTTTCGCTCATTCCAAAGCCGAGCGCGGGCGGCATGCCGTATTCGAGCGCTTCCACAAAATCCTCATCCATCATTTGTGCTTCTTTGTCTCCCGCTTTGCGCGCTTTCATTTGTTCCGCAAACCTGTTTTTTTGGTCTATTGGGTCGTTAAGTTCCGCGAATCCGTTGCCAAGCTCGGATTTTCCGGCAACCAATTGAAAACGTAAAACTTTTTTTGGATTTTCCGGGTCGGCTTTTGCCAAAGGCGATATTTCAATCGGGTGCCCGGTCAAAAAGCACGGCTGAATAAGTCTTTGCCGGACCGTTCTTTTGTAAATCGCGTCTATTAACCTGCCTTTGCCCCAGCCCTTTTCATATTTTACTTTCAACCCGTCCAATTTTTTCTTCAACTCCAAAACGCTGACTTCTTTATTCAAGTCAATTCCCGCTTCTTCTTTAAAAGCCTCAAAATAATCCACTCGCGGAAAATCAACTTTCCAATTTATCTTTTCCCCCTCGAATTCCGTTTCGTATTTTCCAACAACTTCAAAAACCACTTTCTTGAAAAGTTTTTCCACAAAATCCATTCCCTTTTCCATATCCGAATACGCCCAATAAAATTCCGTGTACTCGAATTCCTGTAAATGCTCGCGGTCCATTCCCTCGTTTCTGAAGACTCGGCCGATTTCAAAAACTTTTTCAAACCCGCCCACCAAAAGCCGCTTAAGCGGAAGCTCCAGGGAAATACGTAAATAAAAATCCTGGTCCAAGGCGTTGTAATGGGTTTTAAACGGCTCGGCATCCGCTCCGCCCGGAATATGCTCGAGCACCGGAGTCTGCACTTCCAAAAATCCGGCACCTGCCAAACAATTCCTTATTGTCTGCCAAAAAACGTTTTTCTTCTTGAATAATTCCCGGCTATCGGGATTAAGCGCCAAATCCAAATATCTTTTCCGTAAAATTTCTTCCTCGTCTTTCAGACCAAAGTACTCCGTCGGAATCGGCCGGATATTTTTCGATAATATTTTCCAATTATTTACCTTTAAAGTTTTTTCTTTCTTTTTTGTCAAAAAAAGAGTTCCTTCCACTTCCACAAAATCACCCATCTCGATATTGTCCGTGAAAAGCTTGTATTTATTTTCAGGCAAATTTTCTTTGCGCAAAAAAATCTGGATTTTCCCGGTGCCATCTTCAATATTTCCAAAAGCCGCCCCGCCCATCAAACGGAAAGATTTCAGCCTGCCGGCCAAAACAACCTCTTTCCTGAACAATTTCAACACAAGAAACCCCCACAGCGCCTCGGCATTTGTCATTGTCCTGCTGGTCTTTTCCGGATACGGCTCCATGCCCGCTTTTTTCAAATTCTCAAGTTTTTCAAGTTTTACTTTAACGTCGTCGTTCATTAGTTATGATTATAGCACAATTTTTGCTCTTTTTTAAAGCGTTCCAGCGCTAAACCAATTAATCTATCCAAAAGTTTAGATAATGAAATTCCGTTCGCCTCCCATAACTTTGGGTACATACTTCTGGAAATAAATCCGGGAATCGTGTTTATCTCGTTTACCAACAAATCTCCATTTTTCTTCAAAAAGAAATCCACTCTCGCCATTCCCTCGCAACTAAGAATTCTAAATGTTTTAATTGCCGTTTGTTGAATTCTTTTTAATGTTTCTTTCGAAACTTTTGCCGGAATCCCCAATTCAACGCAATCCTCATCTATATATTTCGCTTTATACGAATAAAAGTCTTGTTTTAAAATAATTTCTCCCGGAGCCGAAACTATCGGGAAGTCGTTTCCTAAAACAGCGCATTCTATCTCTCTTCCGATAATAGCTTCTTCAATAATAATCTTTGAGTCGTATTTTAACGCCTCAACTACGCCTTTTTTAAACTCTTTTTCATTTTTAACCTTACTTATACCCACGGAAGAACCGGTATTCGCGGGCTTAATAAACATAGTTAAGCCAAGTTTTTTTGAGGCTTGTTTATATGAAGTTTTTTCCTTGGGATAAACCGTAATAAATTTCGCCACAGGAATGCCGGCTTCTTTTAAAAGCTTTTTGGAAATGTCTTTGTCCATTCCAATTGCCGAGCCAAGCACTCCGGCGCCGACAAACGGCAAACCGGAAAATTTCAATAAACCCTGAAGAGTTCCATCTTCGCCATACGTTCCATGGATAACCGGAAAAATAAAATCAACCTTATTAAGAGTTTTTCTATCCAATAACCAATTTTCTGTCTTTTTTATATGTATTGGGATTACCTTATATTTCTTCCTATCCAATGCCTTAATGATGTTTTTTGCCGAAACAACCGAAACTTCATGCTCGGCCGATTTTCCCCCAAAAATAACGCCAACTCTCAATTTTTTAACCATTTTTAATCTATATATTCGGAATAATTTTCTTCGCCATTTTTAAATATATTCCAAAAAGTGAAAAATCTTTCTTTTTTAACATCTCCTATAAAACTCGCAACCTCATCAAATTTAACGAATTTGTATTCAATAAGTTCTTCTTCTTGAATTTTTATGCTTCTAATTTGTTCGTCGCTTAAAATTCCGCCATAAAAGAAAAATTGCAAACTCTCGCCCTTATAACCGGGTTCCATTACGTAATCTACGCATAAAAATCTAGGCTTAGGAATATCCAAGTTTAATTCTTCTTTTACCTCCCTTATTGCCGCGTGCCTTGGCGATTCGTCTTTTTCTACCGACCCGCCCGGAATAGTCCAGTGATCTTTATAGTTTGGCTTTAATATTAAAAGTTCTTCTTTATTATTAAAAAAGAAAACTCCGGCGCCCATTTTTTTCTTAGGTAAGCCATCAAAAAATTCTTTGTCTGTCATTTAAAAAATATAACACCCGCCACCCCGAAAAGCAAAAAAACAAAAAACCGCCAAACCCGGCGGTTTTTCTTATTTTATTTACAGCAATTATCTTCACACTTGCCGTCATCGCATTTTTCTCCGCAGCATTTACCACAGCAGCAATGATTATAGAGCCAGGCGACCAAAAAAGCGCCGACCCAGGCAAGAACTCCCATAAGTACAACTCCAATTATCGCCATCATCCAATCAACAGAATTTGTCTCAATAGAAGCCACATTATATCCGGGCATCATGGTATCCATCCAATAATGAGCCCAGTCCGGCATAATCGCCACTTTAATGGTCCATCCCAACTGAAAAACCATTGAAACCAACCCTACTGCATTCGCAAATTTAACAGGTTTTAACATAGATTTTTTATTATCTAAATTCTCGACCTTTTTGAATTTATTTTTCTATTTAAAAAATGAGCTATTTTATTTAAGGCCCTCTGAGGATCATTTTTTAATTCATGTTCCCAAATTCTCAAAACTTGCCATCCCTCTTTCTTTAATTTTATCCTATTTCTTTTATCTCTCTTTATGTTTTGTTCAATCTTTAAGAGCCAATAATTATTAGGTAGTCTTTTTTTAAGATTAATAAATTGGTAGCCGTGCCAGAAATCTCCATCTATAAAAATAGCTTTTTTATTTTTAGGCAACGCGATGTCTGGACTCCCTAAAATTTTAGAATAATGCTTTCTAAATATTATCTTTTTCTTCTTCAACTCTTTAAAAACTAAAAGTTCTGGTCCTGTATTTTTTGCCCGAATCGCTGCCATATTTTTAGACCTTATTGCTGGCGAATGAACATCTGTCATTTATCTAAAATAAATTTTCAGCATTTGCCCCGATATTTTCCTTATAACTGGTACTACAACTGAATTGCCGTACTGCCTATATTGTTGCGTACTTGAAACGGGCAATGATGGCAAATCAAATGGGAAACCCATTATAGCTCGACATTCCTTTTCTGTTAGCAATCTCAACCCGGTCGGCCCGTCTTCAACAAAAATACCTGTTAATCTTTGAATTTTATGGTAAGAGGCAACCAATGTTTTGGAAATTTGTTTTCCGTTGAATTTTAAAATCTGCGGCCTGCCATCCTTTTTCTTGTTAATATAAACTCTCTGTAGGTGCTTCGTGATTGACCTTGCAGATCCGCCCTTTTCAAGAAATTTATTTATATATACTGTTGATTTTTTACGCAATTTATTAAAATCAAATCCAATAATATCTTTTTGGGGCCAAAGCTTCTTACTAAAACCAACTATATATATACGCTTCCTGTCTTGCGGGACACCAAAATCTGATGCATTTAAAACTTCCATGAACACATGGTAATCTAGATCGTTTTCTAAAATTTTAATTATTATATCAATCGTTTTTTCTCCTTTTTTATTTTTATGAGTTTTCAATCCAACAACATTTTCTAATAAAAACATTGCTGGCTTTTTATTTTTCAAAATGTCAGCAATATGGTAAAAAAGTGAACCCTGTGCCTTATTATTAAATCCCTCTCTCCCTCCTATTGAACTAAATGGCTGACAAGGAAACCCGGCGAGCAGGATATCAAACTTTTTAGGTATTTTATTCTTAATAGACTGCTTTGTTATGTCCCCTTCGGGCCGATGGCCAAAAAGTGCATTATAAGATTTTTGGCATGCCTCGTCCCACTCAGATGAAAAAACGCACTTGTTTTCCAACTTTAAATCGCGACAGGCCTTTTCGAGGCCAATTCGAGTTCCACCAATACCGGCAAAAAGATCAATAAATTCTATTTTATTTTTTTTATATCCTTTTTTCAATTTAATATTAATTTGTTATTTAGGCCCGCCTTTTTCCCTTTGAACTATTGCACGACCGACACATAATCTGGGCGTTATGGAGTTTTGTTTCGCCCTGCCTAGACCACGCCTGCTTATGATCTATTGTTAAATCCTCCCACGATAAATTCTTATTGCATTTAATGCATTTCTTTTCTGCTGCTGAATGCCATAGAATCCGTCTTTGCTCTTCCGAAAATATACGCACCCGATCATTTTTACCAAATATCGGACCTATTATTTCTTTTATATAATTCATTCTTTTTAATCGGAAGTCTTTTGTGTCTGTGCTATGTTGAGTTGCCAAAAAATAACCCTCTAAAGATTTATTTTTACCAGGCAAGGGCTTTCCTATCCTAGCATCATCTCTTAATTCATCAACTTTTGACCCGAGTTCTCTCAGCATCCATTCGGCATCTTTATACCTTGAATCGTCCGCCAATGAATAACCCTGAACCTCAAGATCTTTTAACGCCGAGACTAAAGAATAAAAATCGGAATGCTTATTAAATCTTGTTTCTTTGAGGCTTGGGAATATTTTACTTATTCTATTAATTATAGAAATGAGGTCTTTTGCTGCTTTTTTAACAAATTTATCGCTCCTTTCTCCTTTTATAACCGCATCTAATGTCTTCTTTTTGTCTTGAATGCCATCTTTTATAAGAACTAATAATTCAAGAATTAACCCAATGTCGCCCATTCTTTGTTTTTGCCCCAGCGAAATCACGCCATTTGTTTCAAGGAATAAACCTAATTTCTTTTTTTCTGATAACTGTTTAGCTATTTTCATAAAAGGAAATCCCGAAAACATTGCATTTCTAATCTCCGTAGGAGTAAGTTTTTTCCCTGTTTTATTAATTCTTTCAAAGATCTTAAAAAGAGATGTCAGGTTAAAATCTTCCCCTTCAAGTTCAAAAACCCTGAATTTACTTCCTAGAAAAAATTCTTTTAATTTCGGCGGCAATTCTTCAAAGCCCAAATTTGGAGCCGCCAATATTTTTTTCTCATCCTCTTCAGATAAATCATGCAGATCACAAATTTCCTCATCAATTTTAATCTTAAAAGGTTTAGTGCTATTTGTATGTATATGCTGTATAAAACTAACTACTGCGTTAATTCTTTGCTTGCCATCTACAACATCTAATATTGTCGTCATCCCGCTGTCCGGAGTCCTGGGATGAACCATTATTTCTGGGACTGGATATTTGCGGAAGATGCTATCTATTAATTCTCTTTCATCTTTAGCACCCCAAACAGCGTTACGCTGAAAAGCAGGCGTTAAATTAATAGTCTTTTCAGAATGAAGCATTTTATATATTTCCGAAATTCGCAATGTTTCCATAATATTTATATTTTTTTATTTTTATAGCTACGCAAAAATTCAGAAAGGTCTGAAAGAAAAATTATTTAATCAATCATTGAAATATAATCTGGACTTTTTATTCTCTTTATTTCTTTTTCTGCAAAAAACAATTCTTTTTCTGATAAATTATTAGGCAGTACGACAAAACATTTAACCTTTTTACCTAAAATGCTGTTTATCCCCCATGAATCCCACTGGTGAGTTTTTAATCTATCAGCCCTGGCAGATGTCGTACAAAAAAGTGCACACTCTAAACCATTCACCCCAAAGACAAATGGCGCAAAAAATTGATTCCCAATGCGTACATTTTCTTTTAAATTATAAATCGTACCGCTATGTTCAAGATTTTTTAAAGTAGAACATACTAGTTCTTTAAATTTACTGCCGTGCAGTGAGACACTCATAACTAATATAATAACGGCTTAAAGAGTCAAATACAATACTCGGATCTGTAAAATAAAAATCGCCCTTTTGGGCGATTTTTATTGATATTTTACCCCTATTTTTGCTTTGTTTTTGCCTTATACATCCCCGCATGCCCCGGAACAATAAAATCCGCGAGTTTTAAAACCTTTTCCCGGCTTCGTTTCAATTCTTCCATATCTAAGGCATATTCATCATTTTCGGGATAATTTTCTTTCCAAAACACATCTCCACAAATAGCTACCACTCCTTCGTCTGTTTCAACTAAAAGCGTTAAACCGGTATTATCGTGCCCTGGAGTTTTTATTATTTTTATATCTTCCGTAAAATTTTCTTCCCAATCTTTTACACTCCCACCGTCCCAAAGTCCGAAATATTCCAAAGTTTTCGCGCTCGGAAACATTCCAATATTTCTATAATGGTCGACGTGTGAATGGGTTATAAAAACATAATTAACGTCGTTTATTCCAAAACCTTCTTTTTTTAAAGCATTAATCAAAATCTGCTGGCTATCCAAAACTCCCGGATCACAAACCATTACAATGTCTTTATCTAAAATAAGAGTGGTCGTCGCCCGGGTCTTTTCCTCCCCGCCATCTACCGCCGAATCCGCGCTTGTATAACCCTCTAATAAAACTTTAACTTTCGCCATAAATTTATTTACTCCTTTTCCCGCTCACATTTCTCCTGCGCGGCATCCTCGAAGCCAAATCCCACGACCTGGCAACTTGTTTGGCAATTTTTACCGGCTTTTTCTTCCCAAAATCCCGGGCTAATTCTTTTTTTATTATTCTTTTTGTCTCTGTTATTTTTCCCATATTTATTATTTTACCACAATTCCCAAACAATAAAATCCCTCCTTAATTGTTTCATAAAATTCATGCTATAGCATATAATTTATGCAACAATTTTATTACATCTTCCCACTCTTTTTCTCTATTATTTTTATAATTAAATAAAAATCCCCGACTTTTCAGCTAGGGATTTTACCAGATTCTATATATTAAATACCATCTTCGCGCTCCCATCGGGATTCGAACCCGAGTTACCAGGATGAAAACCTGGCGTCCTAGACCAGACTAGACGATAGGAGCAATATTTAATTTTTAGGTGTATCTGTCCGCCACATTTGTCGCGGCGTAGCTTTCCGGCTTTATGCGGGGCTCAAAATCGTATGCCCGCACCATGCCGACAACTTCCTGAATTATTGTTTTTGTCGGACCGTTTTCGCCGACATCAACGTGAATTTCGAAATCAAATTCCGGCACGTCTTTTATTTTTTTCAAACTTTCCAAAATTTCTTTGGCGGCGTCGATAGAAAGCAAAACTTCCTGGATTATTCTATCACGCAAAGTATGAAATTTTTTCAGTTCCGCTTTTCTCCAAAAATATCTGCCGCCGTTGCCAACTCTGTGAACCACGACCGCCGTTATGAAATTGGTGTTTTCAACCGCATGGCCTTCCGAATCGCTGCCGATAAAAATTTTATACCGGCGGCTTTTATCTTCGGTCATAAATTTAACAACCGCTTTTGCGACTTCCGAAGCGGTCAATCTCAATCCTTCTGAATTGTTAAAATATAAATCCATTTGAGTTTAAGATATGTTTTTTGCTGTAATTTGTCAATTTTGATATACTTTCGCCATGGAACAAAAACTCGCAATTTTAATCGACGCCAATTCTTTAATTCACCGGTGCTTTCACGCCCTGCCGCCTTTTACCGGGCCGGGAGGAGTGCCAACGGGCGCGCTTTACGGCGTTTCAAATATACTACTTAAGGTTTTGCGCGAACAAAAACCGGACTACATCGCCGCTTTTTTCGACAGACCCGAACCAACCCTAAGAAAAGAGCAATTTAACGAATATAAAATCCACCGGCCCAAAGCGCCGGATGAACTGATTTCCCAGCTTATTGAAGCGCATAATTTATTTACGGCTTTTGGCGTTAAAACCTACGAAGCGCCAGGCTATGAGGCCGACGATATGATAGGAGTAGGCGCCAAACAGCTAAAATTAACCAAAGATATGAAGGTTAAAATCTTAACCAGTGACTCCGATATCCTTCAGGTGGTTGAAGACCAAAAAATAGTGGTTGAAACACCCCAAAAAGGCATAAGTGAGATGAAAATCTACGGCAGCGAAGAGGTTAAAGAGAAATATGAAGGTCTGGCGCCAAACCAAATCCCCGATTATAAAGGCTTAGTGGGCGATTCTTCGGATAATATTCCCGGCGTTTCCGGCATCGGCCCCAAAACCGCCATTCCGCTGATTTTAAAATACGGCAATTTGGAAAACTTCTTGGAAAAAGGCGTTGATGAAAAAGTTTATCAGAAAATTTACGGGCAAAAAGAACAGGCCCTTCTTTCAAAGAGCCTGGCCACGATAAATTATGAAGCGCCGCTTGAAATAGAAAATGTCGAGGAAATAAAATTCGGCAATTTGCCGAAAGAAAGCGTATTGGCTTATTTTGAAAAATTCGGTTTTAAAAGTTTAATAAAAAGAATTTCCAAAAACGGGAATTTAGGTTTTTAGATTTCCGTTTCGCCCGTAATTGTGGTTTTTGGCGCGTCGGGAGTTACCGGCTTGATGATAATGTATCTTTCTTTCCCCTCTCCCACGCTTTCCGTTGAAACGTCGGGCCTTGAAGCGAGCTCCACGTGAATCAACCGGCGTTCATAGCCATTCATCGGCGGCAAAGAAACTTCTTCTTTTATGGTGGCCGATTTTCTAGCGGCCGCCCTGGCGAGTTCCAAAATTATATTGTCGCGCTCTTTGCGATAATTATTCACGTCGATAAAGGTGGCGTTATATTCATCGCCCTCTTTTCTGTTTTTATCCGAAATAATCCTGAACACGCAATTCAATCCGGAAACGAAATTTGGAATCAGTTTTTTGAAATATTCTCCCTCGTTCACAAAAACCGAAAACCGCCCGTTTTCAGAATCATAATTCGCGGAAAAATCTCCGAATCCCATCAACTCTAAAGTCTTTTTTAAAATTTCCAATTCTTTTTCTTTATCCATTTTATATATTCATACTCTTAATTCTTTTATTGATGAAAATCTGCTGCACGACCGAGAATAGCGAAGTGGTCAACCAGTAAAGCGCGACGGCCGAGGGAAGATTAAAAAAATACAGAAACACAAAAGTCATAATCGGCCCCATAAACACCATTTGTCTGCCTACTCTTTCGGCTATGTCCGGTTCCGCTCCCGCCGGCTTGTTTGATTTGGGTAGAGCCAATTTACCTTGATAATACTGGATAACTACCGCTATGACAACCAGTAAAATACTTCTCTGGCTTAAATCGATAATTCCCAAAAATAAATTATTAATCGGCCCATCCAGCGACATTTTCGAAAGACCGTCCAAAAAAACTTTATAAAGCGCGATTAAAATCGGCAATTGAATAAGAAGTAAAAGAAAACCGGAAAATGGATTAACTTTATGCTCTTTATATAAATTCAAAAGTGCCTGGGTTTGTTTTTCTTTGTCGTCTTTATGATTTTTTTGAATTTCTTTTATTTTAGGCGTAAGACGTTGAAGTATTGCCTGGTCTTTGGCGCCCTTGTAAAACAACGGGAATAAAACAAACCTGATAATGATCGTTAAAATAATAATCGCGATTCCCAAATCGTGAAAAGAAAAATTTTGGTATAAAAATACAAGTGATTGTAAGAGCGGCTCGTAAAGAAATTTATTAAAAAGATTTATCATATTTGTTTCAAAATTATCGGCAATGATTCCATTAATTTTTCTTCGGGAAAATTCGCGGCAACCGGCAAAACGGAAATTAAAACGTCTTTTCCGGGAGTTTGCGACAATTCCAAAGCGCGAATTGTTTCAAAAATTTTCCTTTTTATCCTATTCCGCTTAACCGCGCTCTTAAAAACCTTTGCGCTCACTAAAACTCCGAACCTGGAAAAGTTTTTATCGCTATCCCTCTTTCTCGCTATAAAAAAATCACCCTTAATGGCAATCGTTTTAGATTTTTTGTCTCTCATCCACTCTTGGATTGGAAGACGAAAAATTTTTTGCAGCATTATAGCGCTATTCTTTTCCTTCCTTTTTGGATTCTCCTTTTAATAACCCTCTTTCCATTCGACGTTTTCGACCTCTTCAAGAATCCATGGGTTCTTGCCCTCTTTTTCTTTTTCGGTTGATATGTCCTTTTAGGCATAAATTAAATATAAAACATAAACTTCTAAAAATCAAATTTACAGCTAAAAGTTGTCCACAAGTAATCAACATATTAAGAACATTGGCGGCATTTGACTTGTCCCCGGATTTAAATAAGATTAGAAAATAATTTGGTGAAAAAAAATTATGGACCTCAATAAAACTTGGCAATCTGTTTTAGCGGGATTGGAACTTCAAATTTCCAGACCTAATTTTCTCACTTGGCTTAAAAATAGCCGCTTGGTTAAAAAAGAAGAAGATGGAAGGGCAATTGTCGGGTTTATGAATAACTTTGCGAAAGAATGGGTTGAAAATAAATACAATAAACTTATTTTAGAATCACTTAGAGAGTTCGACGACACAATTAAAAAAGTCGAATACATTGTTATCGCGGAAAATAAAAACGCTCCTGAGATAAAAACCGGCGAAGAGAAAAAATATTCTTCCCACCAACAAGATACTTTGCCGGAATTTAAAATTGACCCCGAAACAAATCTTCATCCCCGCTATACGATGAATTCTTTTGTTGTCGGCTCCTCGAATGAGCTCGCTTTCGCGGCGACATCGGCAATAATCAAAAACGTTGGTAAAAAATACAATCCGTTTTTCATTTACGGCGGCACCGGTCTGGGAAAAACTCACCTTATCCAGGCGATGGGTAATGAAATAAAAAATATTTATAAAAACAAGGTTAAAGTAAAATACGTTCCTTCGGAAAAATTCGTCAACGACGTCGTTTGGGCGATAAGAAACAAGCGGATGGATGATATTAAAGAGAAATACCGAAATATCGACGTTTTAATAATAGACGATATCCAATTTATCGGCGGCAAAGAAAGAAGTGAAGAAGAATTCTTCCACACATTTAATGTTTTATATGAAAATAACAAGCAAATCATTCTTTCATCAGATAGGCCGCCGGCAGCCATCCCAACCCTTGAAGCGCGGCTAAGATCGCGATTTGAAGGCGGAATGATAGCGGATATTACCTATCCTGATTACGAAATGCGCCTGGCAATCATTAAGAATAAGCTTCAAGAAAAAAACGTTCAACTTAGAGATGAAGTTTGTTCGTTAATTTCAACTAAAATCCAGAGAAATATCAGGGAATTAGAAGGTATTCTTAATAAAATATTATTTTACCAGGAAGTTAAAAATATAGACTTAGACGCGAAGACGGTTGAAGAAATAATAAATAATATCGTCCAGCAATCAGCAAAAAACATTACTGGAAACCAAATAGTTAAAGCGGTGGCTGATTTTTATGAAATGACAATCACTGACTTAATAAACCGATCAAGAAAGAAAAGTGTTGTTGAACCAAGACAAGTCGCTGCGTTTCTATTAAGGGAATTAATAGATATGTCTTATAATGACATCGGGGATAAGTTGGGGAAAAGGGATCATACAACCGCCATATACGCGTGTGAGAAAATATCCCAGGAAATAAACAAAAATCAAAATCTCGGACAAAAAATTATTTTAATTAAAGATAATATCTATAAAGGTTAAGAAAAATAAGGTTTTTAGTTTTCCACTATTAATTAAGTTTTAATTAAGTTGTTATAAAAAATAAAATTAAAATTTAATTAAGAATTATAAAGTGTTTAAAAGTAATTAACATAATCACCTACATTAATAACTACTACTTATTTTATTAATATATAATAGACGTTATAATAGAAAATATATGAAGATAGTAATTTTAAAAAATCATCTCAAATCCGGATTGGATATAATCGGAAAGGTTAGTGGGGATAATAATTCCGCCGCTTTGCCGGTTTTAAAAAACTTTTTAATCGAAACGGTTGATAATAAAATAAAATTATTGGCGACAAACCTGGAAATGGCGGTGACGGCGTATATTCCCGGTAAAGTTGTGGAGGGTGGAATTTTTACTATTCCATTCGCAATTTTTAATTCGGTTATAAATAATATTCAAAGCGAAAGAATAAATCTTGAAACCGAAGGAAGTCAATTATTTATAAAAACCGACAATTACCAGGCTAAAATTCATATCGGGAAAAAAGACGATTTCCCTATAATTCCTCAAATAAAAAACGAGTTATTTATAGAAATTCCATCATCTTTAATTAAAAATGCGTTTACTTGTGTTGTTGGCGCCGGCCAAGTTTCTGAAATTAAACCTGAATTAAGCGGCGCACTTTTTGATTTTCAAAATACTTATTTTAAAATAGCCGCCACTGATAGTTTTAGATTGGCGGAAAAAACTATAATAAATACCCAATTTAAAACCGAAATAGAAGACGCTTTTAAGATAATAATTCCCCTAAAAACAATTCATGAAATAATCAGAAATTTTAAAGATGAAAATAATGGGATAAAAATATATTTCGACCCAAATCAAGTGCTTTTTAAGAGTGAAAATTGTGAAATAATTTCAAGATTAATAAGCGGTGAATTCCCTGATTATCAGGCGATTATTCCCCAATCTTTTGAAACCGAAGCGGTGTTAGAAAAAGAACAATTAATTTCCGCCTTAAAACTTACAAGCTCGTTTACGGATAAATTAAACGAAATAAAGGTTTTAATAAAAGAAGGCTCAAAAAACATCGAAGTTTTTTCTTCAAACCAGATAGTGGGAGAAAGTAATTATTTAATACCGGCAAAAATAAAAGGCGCCGGAGTGGAAATTATATTTAATTGGAAATTTTTAATCGATGGAATTAAGTCGATTAATTCGGAAAATATATTTCTCGGCTTTAATGGCGGGAATAAGCCGATTTTAATTAAAACCCAAGGAGATATTTCTTGTTTTTACATCTTAATGCCCATAAATCCGAATTAAGGTTTTATCCGGGCAAATTCTGCCACCAATTTTTTATTGGCAACTCCCAATTCCAATATTGTGAATCAAATTCAGGATTTAATGGTTGCGGCCCGGTCGGATTATTTTTATCAACATAATAAAGAATGTCGTGAATTTGGCCATTTACGACGTATTCCCCATTCATCATAGGTTTACTTTCTTGGACATCGTCCGGTTTATTAAAAAATTCCATCGGATAATTTTGCAGCGCGGCGTTCATGAATTCACTCCAAATTGGAACCGCCGCCAAAATACTACCAGCGTGTTTTTGCATCGCGGCGTTGTCGTTATTCCCAGCCCAAACACCCACAACTAAAGACGGAGTGTACCCAAGCGTCCACGCGTCTTTATAGTCGTTTGTGGTACCTGTTTTAAGCGCCACATCTCTGCCCGGGAAAACGGTTAAGCTTAGGCTGCCCTGGAATAATCCGGCGCGGGCGTCGTTATCCGAAAGAATGTTATTAATAAGTTTCGGGTATTGTTGATCGATGATTCTTGTCGCTTGGTCGAGATATTTTTCCAACACGTCGCCCTTGGCGTTATCAACCTCTAAAATAATCGATTGATTATGTTTTATTCCTTCCTGAGAGAAAACCGAATAAGCTTCAACCATGTCTATTAATTTTACTTCGCCGCCGCCCAAAACAAGTGAGAGGCCATAGCGTCCCGGGTCGGTCAAGGTACTAATGCCGAAATTTTTAGCGGTTTCGATAACATTATTTAATCCGGCGAGATAAAGAACTTTAACAGCCGAGATGTTTATTGATTGAGCCAGGCTATTTCTTAAATTAATCGGTCCGCGGAAATCGCCGTCGAAATTTTGCGGATGAAAACATAAGGGATTGTCGTTGTTGTAATTTATATTAATAAGCGGGCATTGATCGGTGTATGAAGAAAATTCCGTCGGCAAGTCGAAAACAACGCTGTTTGGCGAATAACCTTTCTCAAAAGCCGTTACATAAGCGAATGGTTTAAAAGAAGAACCCGGCTGTCTTAAACCTTGTACGGCCGCGTTAAACTTTCCATCAATACTGTCGTCATACCAGCTTTTTGATCCCACTAAGGCTAAAATTTGGCCCGTCTTTGGGTCTTGGGCAACTAGGGCGGCATTTTTACCTTGGTATAATTCCGTATTTTTAGTTGCGCCGGTTTCCACCGCGGTTTCGGCGGCTTGCTGAAGTTTCCAATCAAGTGTGGTGATAACTTTTAATCCGCCTTTTTCCATTGTGTCGTCGCCATATTTTTGACTGAGATAATCTTTAACCATCATTACAAAATGAGGAGCTTTAATTGTTCCTATATTTTGACTGGTAAAATTTAATTGTTCTTTTTGCGCGCTTTCTTTTTGTTGTTTATCTATAAATCCAAGTTTTTCCATTTGTTCCAACGCATAATCTTTTCTATTAATTAATTCTTTTACATGTGTTCCCCAAGGAGAATAATAAGAAGGCGCCTGAAGCATTGCCGCTAGGGTTGCCGATTCAGCAAGTGATAAGTCTTTGGCTGTTTTATTAAAATATGTTTGGCTGGCAGATTCTATTCCATAGGCATTTGTGCCATAAGGAATTTGATTGAGATATAATTCTAAAATTTTGTCTTTCGTGTATCTGTCTTCTATCCAATTAGCTAAAATAAGCTCTTTTATTTTTCTAGTTATTGTTTTTTCCGGGGTCAAAAAGGTGTTTTTAGCTAATTGTTGTGTGATAGTTGAACCTCCTTGAGACATGTCGCCAGACATTACGTCGGCAATAAAAGCCCGGATTGTACCTTTTATATCCATAGCTGCGTGTTCGTAAAAATTTTGGTCTTCCATGGCCAAAGTCGCTTCCCTGGCGTACTGGGGAATGTCGCTAAAAGGGATAACAGTCCTTTTTTGGTCGCCGTGAATTTCATAAAGTAAAACCTCACCCGTGCGGTCGTAGATTTTTGTCGATTGGGTAATTTGGCCGTCTATAAATTCTTCAGGGTTTGGTAATTCCTGGGCCATTCTTCCCACACTAATCAACCCCCATATTCCCAATAACAAACAGGCCAGTATAAACAGGCCTGCAAGTTTTAATAAAAAACGCTTTTTGTTTTTCACTTTATTTATTAACTCAAATTTTATTCAAGGTAATCCTCTTCTTCTTTGAGATCTTCATCCTCTTCATCTTCATCCTCTTCGTCTTCATCGTCAATAGAGAATCCATCTAAATCTTCTTCGTCTTCTTTGTCCGCTTTCGCGTCTTCGTCGTATTGTGATTTCAAAGTTGTTAAAGTTTCCAATTCAATAGCCATAATCAAATGTTGTTTTATAATCAAACGACCTTTTTGGTTATGCGTTGAAAATTTATATTTGAACTTCCCGTGATTGCCCCGGCCAACGCGTCGGTGGCATCATCGTATTCGTTGATTTTATCCGTTTTTAAAATTTTTGCAACCATTTTAGCGACGGATTTTTTATCTGCCATTCCATACCCGGTTACGCCTTGTTTTATTTCAAGAGGCGTAAATTCCAATAGGGGTATTTTGCTTTTTGTTATCAACAATGTCAATACTCCCCGCGATTGCGCCACCTCCAAGCCGGTTTTCTGGTTTTTGACGAAATACAGCTTTTCCATCACCACCCAATCGGGTTTTTCTTTTTTTAAAAGCGCCGAAAAAGATTTTTCCAAATCAACCAGACGCTCGCATTTATCTTTCGAGACTATTTTTAATATTCCGGCTTTTAAAAATTTTAATTCACTGCCGGATTTTTCTATAAGTCCGTAGCCGATTCTCGCGCTGCCGGGATCAATACCGAGAATTTTCATAATTATATATTTGTATAAATTTTTTGGACGTCGTCGCGCTCTTCAAGTTCTTCGATTAATTCCTGGAGTTTTTGTTTTGCTTCTTCGGATATCTCTTGTTTGAATTTTACTTCCCAAATAATTCCATCATCGCTGTTTTTACTTTCAAACGCCCATTTTACACTTCCCTGCTCGCCGAATTTGGCGTTGTTATCGCTTAAAATCTTTTTAACTTCGGAAATCGTGCGGTTGCGGCTGTCGGTTATCGCTTCTATTAAAATAGCCGAGCCTTCCGGACCGTAGGCCTCAATCAAAAGTTCTTCTAAGTCTTTTTGTTCCGTGGCGCGCTTGATTGCCCGTTCAATATTGTCTTTTGGGACGTTATTTTGTTGTGCTTTTTCAATGGCGGTCCGCAGGCGCGGATTAAATTGCGGATTTGTTTCGGTTTTGGCGGCGATGGAAATCGCGTTAAGTAGTTTAGAAAAAACCAAACCGCGTTTTTGGTCCGCGGAGCCTTTTTTATGTTTTATTCCCGCCCAATGAGAGTGTCCTGACATGCAACTATTTTAGCCAATAAAAAAATCCCCCGCAACCTGCCATGAAATAGCGCAAGTTACGGGGGCGAAAGGGGCTACTGGATTCCTCCTTGTATAGATATCGGGAAAAAAGGGACTGCAACGCTGAAATGCGTTGGGAACGGATAGTAGGATTGTGGAATCCCGCCTAAAACGATATCCGCTCCAACGACTTGCCCGGTGTCGCAGACCCAGGTGTATCCCGTGATACACACCTGAGCCCATTCTTCACCGGTAAAAGTTGTCGACTTTACCCTGCCGGTCTCGTCGACTTGCAGATAGGTGTGGATCCAAAAACCCTGACACTTATTCCAGAGGTCGTTTGTCGGCTTAAGGAATATTTGGGTTCCGGGATACAACACAATCTGTTGTCCGTTTCCCAGCCAGAATTGTTTATAACCCGGTCCGACGTTTTTCACGCGGACCACCTTATAGGAATCACCATTTGGCGTGATTCCCGTTGGTCCCGTTACAATAATTGGGGGCTGAGGCTTTCCAAAAACCACGGCGCATCCACACAGGGTTAGTATCAACCCTAAAACACAAAAAATTCTTAAAATCTTCACGATACATACCCCCTTTCTTGGAGTTGTTTAGATTATTTTAATGTCCGATTATAAAATTATACATCTTTTTTATAAATTTGTCAATCCTGTCCTAAAAAAATCAAAACATACGGCAAAAACCCGCTTTACTAATTGTCGTTTTACCTCTATTATTTATATTAATGGATGCTCCCCAAAATTCTTTTTCAAAAATAAAAGATAAATTGTCGCAAATGCGGCGTGAAGCCGAAGAGCGCGACGCCAAGAGACGGGGCGAAAAAACGGGTTTCCCCTACGCCGATTTATCGACCACTTCCATAAATATAGAAGCGCTTGCTTTAATTCCCGAAGAAGAAGCGAGAAAGGCCAAGCTCGCGGCAACAGAATTTAAAGAAAAAAAAGTCGCTTTAGTCGTTTATGACTCGGAAAACGCCGAAACAAAAAAAACAATAGAAAGATTAAAAGCCGAAGGCTACAAACTTTCCGTTTTTACCGCTTCCTTGAGCGGGCTGAATCATATTTGGGATTTTTATAAATTTGTTTCCAAAAAACAGGAAAATATAACCGGCAGAATTAAAATCGAAGAAAAAAAATTACTGGAACTGAAAGACAAATTGGTTTCTTTAAAAAGCATAAGCGATGCAATTGGTGAATTTAACGAAAAGCCCGGCTACACCGGAGAAATCGTGGAAATCGTTTTAGCGGGAGCGCTTTCCATGAGAGCTTCAGATATTCACTTCGAACCGTCCCAACACTCGGCAAGAATCCGCTTAAGAATAGACGGCTTACTTTATGATGCTTTCAGTCAATTAAAATTAAAAGCCCACGAAAGCCTTGTTTCAAGAATAAAACTTCTTTCAAAATTAAAAATAAACGTAAACGATCAGGCTCAGGACGGCCGGTTTACAATCGCCTTTTCAAACAAAGAAATCGAAATCAGAACTTCAATTAATCCTTCGGAGTTTGGAGAAACAATTGTTTTGAGGATTTTAAATCCGGATGCCATTCATGTCAGTTTGCCACAGCTCGGTTTTAGAAAAGATGATTTAGAAATAGTTGAAAGAGAATTAGGAAAGCCAAATGGAATGATTTTAAACACCGGTCCCACCGGTTCCGGAAAAACGACCACGCTCTACGCCTTTTTACAGCACACTCAAAAGCCGGAATCTAAAACAATCACCATTGAAGACCCGATAGAATATCATCTTGAAGGCATAGAACAAACCCAGGTTGAGCCCGGTGCGGGATACACTTTTTCAAGCGGTTTACGTTCTCTTTTGAGGCAGGACCCGGATATGATTCTTATTGGAGAAATCAGGGATTTGGAGACTGCCGAAATAGCCATTCACGCTTCACTTACCGGCCACTTGGTTTTCTCGACGCTTCACACAAACGATGCCGCGGGTGCCATTCCGAGAATGATAGATTTGGGAGTTAAAACTTCCGTGCTTGCGCCGGCCGTTAATTTAATTATCGCCCAGCGTTTAATAAGAAAACTTTGTGAAAACTGCAAAGTCGAGAAAAAATTGGATGCGGAGATGGAAGAAAAGATAAAAAAATTCATTGATAAATTACCGGATAAAATAGATAAAGATTTTTATAAATCAAATATTAAAATTTTTGAACCGAAAGGCTGCGATAAGTGTAATAATCTCGGCTACAAAGGAAGGATTGGAGTTTTTGAACTTCTTATAGTTGACGGCGATATGGAGTTATTAGTAGGCAAAGATCCGACGGAAATCGGCATTAAAGAGCTTGCCGAGAAAAAAGGAATGGTTTTAATGCAGGAGGACGGAATTTTGAAGGTAATTTCAGGAATAACTTCTTTCGATGAAGTGGAAAAGGCGACGGGAACTTTGGAATTTTAACAACAATAAAACCGCCTAATTCTGTGGGCGATTCTCGGACGAGAATTGAAACTCTTATATAAAAAAAGAGATTAAGAATTTTTCCGAGGAGATATCCAGCCGGAGCCAAACATTCCGTAATCTAAAAAAAATTCTCTAGAGCCCACAGGATTAGACGGTCCAATATTTAATTAAAACCAATATAGCATACTTTATGACAAAAGTCAAGCCCCTAAAAAAGACACTAGAAAAGGACGAGGAATTTATCGATTCCGCGTTAAGACCCGTGTCGTGGAATGATTATATAGGACAAGAGAAAATAAAGAAAGCCCTTGCTTTGATTTTAGCCGCGGCGAAAAAAAGGAAGGAATCGGCGGATCACTTATTATTTTACGGTCCGGCCGGACTTGGAAAAACGACTTTGGCGAATTTGGCGGCGAAAGAAATGGGTGCAAACTTAAAATCCGCCACCGGTACGGCGCTGCAAAAACTCGGCGATTTGGCGGCGGTGCTTTCAAATTTGGAAAACGGCGACATTCTATTTATAGATGAAGCGCACAGAATCCCTCGGGCAATAGAAGAAATTTTATATCCGGCGATGGAGGCGAGAAAATTGTGTTTAATGGTCGGGAAAGGCTTGGCGAGCAGGATTGTTTCGATTGATTTGCCGGCTTTTACTTTAATTGCCGCGACTACCCGGCCGAGTTTGCTTTCCAATCCCTTGCGCTCGAGATTTGGCGGCATTTTTCATTTTGATTACTATGATTCCGGCGAAATAGAAACGATAATCAAGCGTTCGGCAAGTCTTATGGGTGTGAATATGGATTCCGATGCGATTTCGGCGTTGGCAAAAGCTTCAAGGTTCACTCCCCGGACGGCTAACAGGCTTTTAAAGCGCGCCCGCGATTTTTCCGAAGTGAACAATTTAGAAACTGTAGACGCGGAAGTTATCGGTAAGACCCTTAAATTTTTTGAAGTTGACGAACTTGGGCTGGAGTCGTGCGAGCGCGATTTCTTGAAGGCAATCATAGTTAAATTCCACAATAGGCCGGTCGGTATTAATGTTTTAACCTCGTATTTGGGCGAAGAAAGAGGCACAATAGAAGAGATTTACGAGCCATATTTAATGAAAATAGGCTTTCTCCAAAGGACGCCGCAGGGCAGAATCGCGACGCAGGAAGCGTACAAGCATTTGGGCTTATGGTAATTATAAGCGAGTTTCTTCCTAATCCCGCGGGCAAAGATACCGATGGTGAGTGGGTAAAATTATTTAATAATAGCGATGTCGCGGTTAATCTTAGCGGTTGGCAGATAAAAGACGCTTCGGGTAAAGCGTTTATTTTTTCCGGCACAAATAAAAATATAATCGCCGGCAGGGAAGCTTTAATACTTGATTATAAAACTTCAAAAATTTCTTTAAACAATAACGGCGAAAAGATTTTTCTTTACGATAAAAACGGAGTTTTAATTGATAAAGCTGAATATATCGGTACGGCTGCGGATGGAAAAATTTATGTTCGCGCCGAAAACGGAAAATTTGTCGTAAGTGAAAACCAAGTAAACATACAAGAGAAAAATTCTGATTTAACTTCCGAGTTCATTAATAATGAAAGCGCTAATGTCGGCGCGATTATAAACAATTATAATTTTAGCTTGAATTTTTCCGTGGGTATTTTTATCGCTCTGGTTTTAGCGGCACTATTTATTTTTATTTCTAAAAAATTGAAATTATTTTCTGCGGAAAATTAATTATGTTATAATTTCATCATGAAGCCCAACTCCTTCACATTAATCGAACTAGTAATAGTCATCGCAGTCTTAGCCATATTGTCAGCAGTAGTGGTAATAACGATAAATCCGGCGGAACAGATGAGATCAGCCAGAGATTCATCAAGAATGTCGGATCTTCAGACAATCAACAGCGCCATAGGACTCTATATGGCTGATGGAGGCACAAGCATAGGTTCGACAAACACGGTCTACGTCTCCATTCCCGATTCAAGCGCAACCTGCGCCAATCTGGGTCTTCCCACCTTGCCTACAGGCTGGAGTTATCGTTGTTCCACAAGTACAAATCTTCAAAAAACCAATGGTACGGGCTGGATACCGA
>JBAZLC010000008.1:0-28369 GCA_041650415.1 Minisyncoccota bacterium
GGTAATTACTATACGTATATAACCGGAGGTTCCTGGGAACTGACTTCTTCCATGGAATCAGCCAAATACAAGCTTGGAGGAGCAAACGACAAAACGAGTAAAGATGGAGGTTCATACACTGGATTATACGAACTTGGCACCAATCTTACCTTATTACCCTTAGATTACGGAGATACCTCACTGGTAGGCTATTGGAAGTTTGATGAAGGCTCCGGAACTACTGCGTATGATGCGTCGGGACACAATAACAATGGAACTCTTACCAATGGACCGACATATACTACGGGTAAGGTTGGAAGTTATGCGTTGAGTTTTGATGGGACGGATGATTGGGTGAATATTGGTAATGGAAGCATTATTAATTTTGGAACTGGAAATTTTTCAATAGTTTTTTATTTTAAAACAGCAAATCTTGGCGGTAGTAATAATAATGCATTTATTGGTAATAAAAGTACTGCAGGTGGAGCTAATCCTGGATATCATATAAATACAAATAACGGAAAAATTCGGGTGCAGCTAGCCGACGGGGTAGATGCGCCAAGTTTTGATGGACTTTTAACCATAAATGATAATAATTATCATTTATGCGCGATAGTAATAAATAAAAGTTCTTTGGCAAAAATATATATAGATAATGTTTTAGATAATAGTTTAAATGATACAATGCTTGGCAACACAAACGGTGAATATTTAACGTCTATAGGCGCGGGAGCTGGAGGGGGTTGGCATAGATTTTCCGGCGTTATAGACGATATTCGCATTTATAACCGCGCTCTTTCCGCCGCCGAAATATCAGCGCTTTACAACGCAACAAATAAATAATTTTTACAAATTCTTGATTTTGTGGCATAATTAATTAATGACAGAAGCATCAAATAAACCCGTTCGGACGCGGTTTGCGCCTTCGCCAACAGGCTTTCTTCATATCGGTTCGGCTAGAACCGTGCTTTTTAACTGGCTTTTTACCAGGCAAAATAACGGTAAATTTATTTTAAGAATCGAAGACACCGACTTGGAGCGGTCAACCGCGGATTTCGAAAAAGACATTATTGACGGAATTAAATGGCTCGGGCTTGATTGGGACGAAGGGCCATACAGGCAAACCGAACGTATTAATATCTATGAAAAATATTTAAACAAACTTTTAGAAGAAGAAAAGGCTTATTATTGTTTTTGCTCGAAAGAAGATTTGGAAGCGGACAGACAAGCGATGCTGTCTCAGGGTATGGCGCCAAAATACGGCGGCCGATGCCGGAATATTAAAAAAGAAGAAGCTGAAAAGAGAGTAAATGCGGGGGAACCGGCGGTTATCCGTTTCAGAGTGCCGGAAACGGAAGTTGAATTTACAGATATGATTAAAGGCAAGATAAATTTCGACGCTTCGCTTTTGGGCGATATTATTATCGCCAAGGATTTGCGTACGCCCTTGTTTAATTTTTCAAACGCCGTTGATGACGCAGAAATGAAAATAACTCACGTTATCAGGGGAGAGGATCACATTTCAAATACTCCCAAACAAATTTTAATTCAAAAAGCGCTGGGTTTTGAAACTCCACATTACGCCCATTTGCCGCTGATTCTTACGCCTGACAGAAAAAAAATGTCAAAGCGTTATCTTGAAACGGCGTTGATCGATTATGTAAAAGACGGTTATTTAAAAGAAGCCATTATAAATTTTTTGGCGTTTTTGGGTTGGCACCCGAAAGAAGACAAAGAAATTTTAGAGATAGGGGAGTTGGTTAAGGAATTCGATTTAAAGCGCGTGCAAAAAGCCGGTGCGGTTTTTAATCTTGAAAAACTTGAATGGTTAAACGGTCAGTACATTAAAGCGCTTTCTCCAGAAGAGTTGGCGGAAAGGATGAGAGATTTTATTCCCGGGTCATGGCATATTGGAGCAAATAAAGAAATTTTAATCAAGGCGCTTTTACTTGAGAGAGAAAGAATAAAAAAACTATCCGATTTTAAAGAATCGGCGAATTTCTTTTTTGAGTTGCCGGCTTACGAGGAAAAGCTTTTGGCCTGGCCCAGGCCGACAGGCGAAGAGTTTATTATGAATAAAGAAAAAACAGCTGGGAATCTAAAAATTTTATCGGGAGAAATAGATAAAATGTTTAAAGCCGATTTTACCAGAGAAAATATAGAAAAAGCGATAGCACCATTAACCGCGGTTTGGGGCAGGGGAGACTTATTGTGGCCGTTGCGAGCCGCGCTTTCAGGCAAGGAGGCTTCGCCCGGGCCGTTTGAAATAATGGAGATTTTAGGCAAAGAAGAAACATTGAGACGACTGCAAGTGGCGATTGATAAGCTCAATTAAAACTTATCCACGATTTCTATGAATAAATTTTCAAAAAAATTATTTTTTTGTTTGTGTGCGGTATCGTTAATTTTTTCCTCAACTTTTGTTTTGGCAGCGACAGATTTAAAAGGTTCAATAGACCAAAAAACCCAAGAGCTTCTCGACATCACCAATAAAATAAACGAAAATCAAAAAATTCTCGAACAAGTCCAGGGTCAAAGTCAAACTCTCCAAACCGAAATAAAAAAAATCGATACGAATATCAACCAAGTTAATTTAGGCATAAAATCGAGCGAATTAACCATAGACAAGCTCGAGCTCGAAGTTGATTCTTTGCGCGGTGAAATTTCCGACGCCGAAAAAGAAGTCGCTTCCAAAGAATCGGCTATCGCTCAAATACTCCGGGAGTTTCAAAAAGGGGATGATGAAACTCCGTTTGTTATTTTTTTGAAAAGCAAAAGTTTGGCGGATAGTGTTTTTGAAATTCAGAATTTGTCGGATTTAAGCAATGGATTATCGGTTGAAATCAGTAATTTGAAAAATGCGAAAGAAAATTTGTCGGGAAAACTTGGAGAAACGGCTAATAAAAAACAGAACGTTTTGGCAGAAAAAGAAAATCTTAAAAATAAACAATTAATATTGGCCGATACCAAAAATGAAAAACAATCCGTTTTGGCGCAAACCAAGAATCAGGAAAAAGTTTATCAGCAAACGTTAACCGAGCTTCAAAAAAAACAAGCTGAGATTGCTTCAGAAATCGAAGTTATGGACGAAGAGTTGAGGTTAAAAATAGATCCTTCGGCTTTGCCGTCGAAAAGGCCCGGAGTTTTGGCAAGGCCGGTCAGTGGCAGAATAACGCAAGAATATGGCGCTACCGCTTTTGCCCAATACGGTTATCGGGGAAAATGGCATAATGGGTTGGATTTTGCCGCTTCAATCGGAACGTCTGTATATAGCGCGGAAAAGGGAACTGTTGTTGCCGTTGGAAATTCCGATAGATACTGTAATAAAGGCGCTTATGGAAAATTCGTCGTTGTTAAACATGAAAATAATTTAACGACTCTTTATTCACATTTATCTTTGCAAAAAGTCAAAGTTGGAGATACAATTGAAAGGGGAGAGGTATTGGGATATTCGGGAAAAACCGGGTATGCTACCGGTCCCCACCTGCACTTTTCCGTCTTTTCCAGCCAGACGTTCAAGATGGATTCTTCAAGAACTTGCGGTTTATTGCCCTACGGCGGAGACTTAAATCCAGCAGATTATTTATAAAAATAAAAAATGGAATTTAAAAAAATTAAACTCGGAAAATATAAACACTACAAAGGAAAAGAATATGAAGTAATAGGCGTTGCCAAACATAGCGAGACCCTGGAAGATTTAGTCGTTTATAGGGCTTTATACGACGATATGCATCTATGGGTAAGGCCTTACGAGATGTTTTTGGAGGAAATTGAGATAGATGGAGTCAAAAGGCCGAGGTTTGAATATTTATCATCATAATTTATGGAACTGCTTCAAAAATTAACAGAGCTTCTTAATTACGCCACTAATTGGTTCGACCAATATATTCTCGTTAATCTTGGCGGATTTATCCGGGCCTTGGTAGAATTGCTTATAAAGATTTTTCAATTCTTCATAGACGCCCTTAATTGGCTTTTGCAATACGTACACTAAGAAAGAGGGTCAAATACTCAGGGAAGTACTATAATTAAACTTAATCAACTGACGCGAAATATATCTTTTGCGTCATATATAACTCTGATTATGTATGACGGCAAAAGATTGTCGCTATTTTGCAACGTAAATCTTTTAGATATCCATCGCAAAATAGCTCCACGATATTATGCAACCAAAAATTTATTTCATCGGTATAGGCGGAATTGGAACCAGTGCTCTAGCGCGCTGGTTTTTGTCAAAAGGATATAAAGTGTCAGGTTCGGACGTTTCCCCTTCCGAAACCACGCAAGAATTGAGGAAACAAGGAATTAAGGTATTTATCGGCCAGAAAGCCTCAAATTTGGATAAAAGTATCGACTTGGTGGTACATACCGCCGCCGTAAGGGCCGGAAATTCGGAATTTGACCGGGCAAAAGAGTTAAAAATACCTCTAATAAATTATTCCCAGGCGCTTGGAAGTTTGACCCGGCAATATAAGACCATTGCCATTGCCGGCGCGCACGGCAAAAGCACTACTACCGCGCTTATGTCTTTAGTCGCGATTAAAGCGAAACTTGACCCGACTGTTATCGTCGGAACAAAACTTAAAGAATTTAAAGGAAATAATTTTCGCCAGGGCAAAAAAGAATATTTTATTATTGAGGCTGATGAATATACAAACGCTTTTTCGAATTATTATCCTTGGGCCGCTATTATATTAAACATAGACCGCGAACACTTGGATTTTTATAAAAACCTTTCGGAAATCAAAAATGCCTTTCTCGGCTTTATCGGCAACGTTAAGCCCGGCGGGATTTTAATTTTAAACAAAAACGACAAAAATCTTTTCAGTTTGAAAAATAAAATCGAGAAAATCGCCAAAGCGAAAAAAATAAAAATACACTGGTTTGGCATTAACAAGAAATTGGAAAAAGTTTTGAAGATTTCCGGCAAACATAATGTTTCAAACGCCACAGCCGTCTATGACTTTGCCAAAATGCTCGGCGTAAAAGAAAAAGATGTTTTTGCTGCACTAAATTCTTTTACCGGCGCCTGGCGCAGGATGGAATACCGTGGCCGTCTTAAATCTTATGGCTTAAACCTTAAGGCTTTAATATATGACGATTATGCCCATCATCCGACCGAGATTAAGGCTACACTCTCTGGAATAGCCCAAAAATGGCCAAAAATGGCCCTAATTTGCGTGTTTCAGCCACACCAGACAAAGAGGTTAACTTCACTTTTTAAGGAGTTTTCAGAGGCTTTTGACGACGCAAATACCTTGATTTTATTAGATATATTCAAAGTTCGCGGCCGAGAAATTGCATCGAAAGTTAATTCTAAAACTTTAGCCGAAACAATCCAAAAAAGAGTTCTTAAATCTTATGGCTTAAATCTTAAATCTGTAATATATCTCCCCTCTTCTAATCAAAAAAACCTTAAAAAAGTTTTAGAAAATATTCTTTTAGATTCCAGATTTCAGATTTCAGATTCTTCGGCTATTGTAGTCATGATGGGCGCCGGAGATATTTACAAAATGACCGATAAGCTGGTACAATGATGCGTCATGTATTACAACAACAATAATATAGAACAATTTAAAAGTTCTTCGGGCTATGAAATTGATGGCATTTGGTATCCGCGTGTTACCAAAATAGTAGAGATAAAAGCTAAGCCGGCGCTTTACCGTTTTTATGGAGATTTAGGCAGTTTTAATGAAGGTGAAGCCATAAAAAAGCAATCCGCCAGCGAAGGCACCATGCTTCATGAAGCGGTTGAGAAAATTCTTGTCGGCGGAAAACCGGAAGTCGACCAAATTATCAAACCGGCAGTCGAGGCTTTTATAGAATTTTTGAATAAAACAAATATTCAAGTTGATCCGGAATTCGTCGAGAAACAAATCGTTAATTTTGACGACCGTTATGCCGGCACAATGGATGCTCTGGCTTTAATAGACGGCAAATTCGGAGTCTTGGATATTAAAACTTCGCAAGCTATCTACCGCGATTACAATCTTCAGACCAGCGCTTATATGGCGGCGCTTGAAAATCAATTTAAAAATCTTCAGAGCCGCTGGATTTTAAGAATAGACCAGGGAAGAAAATGTTTGAATTGCGGCGCCACGATGCGCGAAAAAGGCGGCAGGCAAAAAATAAAAACTCCGTATACCGCAAAGGCAAAAGCTTGCAAACATATTTGGTCCGAACCTAAAGGTGAAGTCGAATTAAAAGAGTTCCCTTATTGGCAGCAAGATTATAAAGCGTTTTTAGGCGCAAAAAGACTATGGGAGTGGGAAAACGAATATCTTCTGAAACAAGCTGGATATTTGTCTTAAAATTTAAATTTTCCAGAGTATAACAATTTATTGTCGATCGTCAATGGTTTGTTATACTTTTTATAATTTATATATTATTGAAAAATGAAAAAGCCCGACAGATTTTACTCTGCGGGCTTTTTAGTAGCTTTATTGCTACAACACGAAGAGTCTATGTCGGCTCTCCCAGACCGTGATACAGGTCGTTCCTTTTTTGCTCGGCCTCCCGGATTTGCTTTGGGAGGTCGACTGCTTGAACTCTCAAGGCGTGAAGTTCATCCGCGGCCGCCTTGTACTGTCTGAATCTTTCCATCCAGGCTTCAAGTCCTTTAGTTTGGCCGGTTTTTTTGGCGAGTTCAAGCAGCTCGAATCCGGGCCTGAATTCAGAAATGCGTTCACAGCCCTTGAGAGCTTCTTCGGCCTCGGCGATTTTGTGATCCGGCAGATCATAGTACCATCTGATCGAAACTGGGAACATCCAAGCAATAGATGCTCCTAAAATCGCCACAAGTAGTCCTAATGGGTCCTCATTCTTGACCGCCATATTGATGAGTCCGTAACCCATCACAAAAAAAACAAACACAAAAAGCATTGCCGTTAAAATATATCTGATCTTCCCGGGTGTCCACAGTAGTCTCGCGATTGCATTCTTAATTTTTTTCTTCATAATCCCCTTCTCCTTTCATATTAAAAAGTTAATGTTCTTTATTATTCCCAATATACTCTGATTTATTAAAAATATAATAGCATAAATTATTAAAAACGTCAATGTTTTAGAGAAATAAAAAAGCCCCAAGGTTTCCATCCTTGAAAGGGCTCATTCTTTTCATGCTGTTCCGGTGAGAGTTTATGCCGGCGACGTTTTTTTAAACGATTGACGCATTCGTTCTCGCCACTCGTCTGTAGGAACAGGAAGAATGCATGTGCCGTGATTTTTGCAAATCACGGTTCGTTCTCCGGTTGTCTGGTCTTCGTTGAACACCACGTCCGGATGATAGCACCCACATGGAGCTGGCGCTTGGCCCAAGTAATACGGGCCGCCAATGATTTTCTTTTTGTCTTCATCTCTTTTTGGCTTAGTGGTAACCAGCGCCACAGAAACATAAAAGAAGATAATTCCCGCCGTAAAAAAAGCGAGATTTACCACTGAGCTGGTAACGACATTTGCCAACGAAAGAGCCCAGAAAACGACGCATATAACTAAGCATGCAATGCTTAATGCGCCTGCCGCTTGCGGGTGTCGTCCGATAAACCGCGCAAATATTTTTTTCATCGCGTCTCCCCTTTCTTTTCAGTTTAAAATTAGAAAGTAAATCAGTCCGGATTCGACAGCGCAGAAAATAGCGCCAGCGATTATCCAGAGCAACGTAGTACGCGTTTTGAAAAACTCCCTCATTCTATCCAAGAGTAGAACGCCTGCGACGGCTACGAAAAATGATAGCCGTTTTTCAAAAGATATTTTATTCAGCATAGCAGTCCCCTCCTTGTCTCCTTATTTTAAACGTTAACGTTCAGGATTTAAATATACAATATTTTAACTAATTCGTCAAACCAGAACATTTTTCAATAATAATCGGCGCATGATTAAATTCCCGGTTAACCAGATAACCCAAGCCGAAACTTATACTGCAAAGCAAAAAAATCAAAAGAAAAATTATAATATCTTTGCGATACTCTTTTATAAATTCAAAAACGTAATCCATTTTTCATAAAGTTCTCTGGTCGCCCTTAAATCTCCGGCGTTGTATTTCGCGATTTCGGCGTATTTTTTATCTTTGAACATTTTGGCGACATCGTCTCCGCTTACGCCGTCTTCCTTGGGGCTTTTTATGTTAAATAATTTACTCCACATATGCAGACTCCCCTTTTTTATCAGATTACCCTGAAAGCTTAATTGGTCTATTAAGTCCGTATGAACGCAAGTTTTTTGCTGATAAAAATACCGGCTCTCGGATAAATTTTTTGTCGGCCGGATTCCGTGATAGGCCGAACGAATCATCATAAACGGGCCGTCAAACTGCCGGCCGTTAAAAGAAACAAATTCGTTATATTTGGGCGCGATTTCTTTCCAAAAATATTCAAGCATTTCTTTCTCTGTCATTTGCTTAAATTTAATCCCGTCTTCGGTGAAATCGCCGATGTTTTCGCCCGGCGCCTGAAAATAAATTCCGCCTTGATTTTTCTCATAATCAAGCGTGCCAATAGCCACAATTTCCCCCGTTAATGGCGAAAAACCAAGGCCCTGTTTCAAATCTTCCAAAGCCTTTTGGTATTCTTCGTCATTTTTTGATTCCTTTTTTATCCAGTTTGTTAAATTTTTTTGAGTGATTTCGTCAAAAGAATCAAAATTCGCGCCCACGGTTTCAATGTCGAAAATTAATTTTGAAGTTGACATAACGCTGTTAATTATACTATAATTCATGGGAATTAAAAACATATGGCACATACAAAGTCCGGAGGTTCAACTAAATTAGGCAGAGAATCGGCTTCCCAAAGATTGGGCGTCAAAAGACAAGACAATCAAATGGTTAATGCCGGCGAAGTTTTAATCCGCCAAAGAGGTTCAAAATATTTGGCCGGTTTAAACGTGGGCACTGGGAAAGACGACACTTTATACGCTTTGAAAGCGGGCGCCGTTAAATTCGCCTCAAAAATAAAAACAAAGTTCGATGGCAGAAAAAGAACAGCTACAACGGTAAGCGTTATAAAGAAATAACGTTAATTTTCAGTTCCGCTTTAATCCCCTTTCCAAGATTGACTTCAACTCGGTGTTCGCCGAGTTTTTTTATCGGTTTGTCTAAAAGTATTTCGACGTCTGAAACGGAAATTTTTTTCTCAATGTCGTTTTTCGTGACCGAACCGAATACTTCACTTTTGTCGCCGGTTTTAACTTTGAATTCAAATTCTTTATTTTCAAGATTTTTCGCCAAAGCGATTAATTCGCTTTTAGCTTCTTCTTCCTCCTTAATCATCGCCGTTTTTTGCGCTTCAAGATTTTTTACGGCTTCATCAGTCGCTATTTTTGCCAGGTTTTGCGGAAACAAAAAATTTCTCGCGTAGCCGTCGCTCACGTTTTTAACGTCTAATTTTTTACCGACGTTTTTTACGTCTTTAAGGAATATAACTTTCATCCCACACATAACGCAAACAATAAAAGAATTATTAGTCTATTCTTGAATGCGAAATTTTAATTATTTTAACCCACATATAACTTTCTATCAGTGTAAGTTATGTGTGGGACTCGTCTTAAATACTTATATTCAATATCGGAATTATATTTGAAGGCATTTTATTTATTTCTTTTTTTAACACTTCAACCGCTTTATCCAATTGCGGGTCGAGACCGGCGGTAATATCCGCGTCGGTTATTTTAACTTCAAAATCCGGGTCTATGCCATTTTTATCTATTAATCCTCCACCCGGCATGCGCCAATGGGCAACCGTGATTTTAACCATTGAGCCGTCTTTAAGCGTTTCAAGCTGTTGAACTGTTCCTTTGCCGAAGCTCTTTTCTCCCACCAATTTAATTCCTTTGATATCTCTAAGCGCGCCGGCCAAAATTTCCGAAGCTGAAGCCGAACCGCCGTTTATAATAACAACCACAGGTAAATCTCTGAATAAGCTATTACCGTAAGAAGTGTAAACTTGTTTTTCGCCCGATCCGAACTCTTCAGTAACCACGGTTGAATCGCTTTCCATAAACCAGCCCGCCAAGTTAACCGCCGCGTCCAAATAACCGCCCGGATTGTCTCTTAAATCCAAAATTAAACCTTTTGGATTTTTCATCGCCGCTTCAATTGCCGCTTGATAGAACAAAAACGGCGATTGTTCGTAAAAATTATATAAATGGATGTAGGCAATGTCGCCTATCATTTTGGAGTCAGTAGTCGGAATTTGGATGATATCCCGCACTATCGAGAATTCTTTCGGCTCGGTAAGTCCGTCTCTTAAAATGGCCAACTTAACCATTGTTCCCTGGTCTCCTCTTATTAATTTAACCGCTTCTTCTACAATCATCCCGTATGTGTCTTTATCGTTTACTTTCATTATTTTATCTCCCGCTTTAAGGCCCGCTTTTTCCGCCGGAGAATTTTTAAGAGGCGCAACTATCATTAGTTGGTCGTTTTTTATATCGAGCTGGGCGCCGATTCCGAAAAATTGGCCCGCGATATCCTGGTTGAATTTTTTAGCATCGGTCGGAGAAAAGAAAACGGAATTTTCATCTCCAAGCGAATCAATCAATCCTGAAATCGCGCCGTAAACCAAATTTTGATTATCTACGCTTTGCGCGCCGACATATTTATCTTTAATCGTTTTCCAGGCGTCCCAGAAAAGAGAAAAATCAATAGCTTCGGTTTTGCCGTTTTCCAGATTAGCTACGCCGCGAATGATGTTTATTTGGGGATTTTTTTCGCCTTGGTTATAGCCTAAATAAAAAGCCCCGCCAACCATAGCGGCGAGAGCGATCGCAAATAAGCATGCTTTAACTATTCTTTTGATGTTTATTTTTTTCATCCCGTAATTTTATCAAACAAGAGAATTTATTGCAACAAAAGGGCTTTTCATATAATATTGCCTTATGGGAACTCTGTATATCGTGGCAACGCCAATAGGAAATCTTAAGGATATTACTCTGCGCGCCATTGAAATCCTGAAAGAAGCCGATTTTATTCTTTGCGAAGACAGCCGGCAAACCATAAAACTGTTGCAAAAATATGGCATTTCAAAACCATTAGTCAGCTATTTTCAGCATAGCAAAGTCGCGAAAACCGATTATATATTGGAACAGCTTGAAAAAGGCAAAAAGCTGGCGTTGGTGACCGATGCCGGGACTCCGGGAATCTCGGATCCGGGGAATCAACTAATTGAGCTTGTGGTTTCACGATTGCCCGACGTTCAGATTATTCCCCTGCCCGGGCCATCGGCCTTGGTCGCCGCTTTAAGCGTTTCAGGCTTTCCCACGGATAAATTTATTTTTATGGGTTTTCCGCCACAGAAAAAAGGGCGGGAAAAGTTTTTCAAAAAAGTCGCGGAGGCGGAATATACTGTGACGTTTTACGAATCAACGCACAGAATTTTAAAAACGTTGGAGCAATTGGGTAAATCTCTAAAAACTAACACCTTTAACCTAAAACCTAATATTGTTGTTTGCCGGGAACTGACGAAAAAATTTGAAACAATTTATCGCGGAAGCGTTGATGAAATAATAGAGCAGCTAAATAAAGATAAAAACGCGTTAAAAGGAGAATTCGTGATTGCCGTATGGAAATAATGAAGATAGAATTAAAAAAGCCCAGAATTCACACCAAGGAGCAGGAACTGGCGGATACGATTTTCTTTTATTTTAAAAAGCAGATAAAATTCGCGGCGATAATGAGTTTTATTAAAACGAAAGGCTATCAGGCGATTTACGAAATTTGGAATGATGTGCGGCAGTCAAAGCCGAAAAACGAAGTGGCGCTTTTCCTTTGGAAAATAAAAAATGAAAAAGTAATATATAAAAATGGCGGAAAAAAAGGTAAAAATACTAACAATAGAAAATAAGGCTGACGAAAAATTCTTGCGGAAAAAGACCGCAGAGTTTGTTTTTGCCGGAATCAATAAGAAGGAACTGGTCGAACTGATAAAACACATGCGTAAAATGATGATTGAGGCTAATGGCGTCGGCTTGAGCGCAAATCAAATAGGACTGAATCTTCGGCTTTTTGTGGCGCAGATTTTTGATAAACCGATAAAGCGCGGCGAAGATAACAAGATAATAATGCCGCCTCAAAGCGATATGAAATTTTACGCGGTGTTTAATCCGGAAATAATAAAATTCTCCGACAAAAAAGTCGCCATTGAAGAAGGCTGTTTGAGCGTGCCCGGAGTTTATGGCATCGTTGAACGGCCCGAAAAAGTAACGCTTACCGGTCTGGATAAAAACGGCAGAAAAATAAAAATTAAAGCCGCCGGTTTATTGGCGCGGGTTTTCCAGCACGAAACAGACCATCTTAATGGAATTTTATTCATCGACAAATGCGACAAATTATATAAAGTGAAGGATATTAAACAAAAATAAGGCATAACAAACTATTGACGATCGTCAACAGTTTGTTATATGTCTAAAAATTTAAATTTGTGGCGTTGAAATTTATGGAAAACTTGAAAATTATATTTTTGGGAAATCCGGAATTCGCCTTGCCTTCGCTTGAGGCATTAATAAAAGAAAATTATCAAATAGCCGGCGTTATAACTTCTCCCGACAGGCCAACAGGCAGAAAACAAATTCTCACTCCCCCGCCGGTAAAGGTTTTGGCGCAAAAAAATAATTTGCCGGTTTACCAGCCGAAAGATAAAAACGAACTTTTGGAAATCGTAAAAAAACTTGAACCCGATTTAGCGGCTGTGGTTGCTTATGGAATGATTTTCCCGAAAGAAGTTTTGGATATCCCAAAATACGGCTTTGTAAACGTTCATCCTTCGCTTTTGCCTAAGTATCGCGGAGCAACTCCAATTCAGGCGGCGATTTTAAACGGCGATGAAAAAACCGGAGTAAGCTTGTTTAAAATTGACAAGAAAATGGACCACGGGCCAATTGTCGCCACGCGACAATTGGAATTTTCAATTTTCAATTATCAATTTTCAAAACTATCCGATGAACTTGCTAATTTAGGCGCTAATTTATTAATTGAAACTTTGCCAAAATATGTAAGCGGTGAAATTACTCCCCTGGCCCAAGATGACTCGCTTGCCACATATACCAAAAAAATCAAAACAGAAGACGCATTTATCGACTTGGAAAAAGATAATCCCGTTGAAATGGAAAGAAAAATTCGCGCTTTAAATCCCGAACCCGGGACTTGGACGATGGAAGATAACAAACGCGTAAAAATTTTGGAAGCGGTTTTAATTGACGGGAAGCTAAAAATCACTAAAATTCAGGTTGAGGGCGGAAAGCCCCAAAATGTTTGCCGGATCGTCTAACGGCAGGACGCCACCCTTTGGAGGTGGTTATCTAGGTTCGAATCCTGGTCCGGCAGCAATGGATGGTAAAAACAAAAACGCTGTAGAAATTTACGACCTTATTGCAGAAGATTACGCTAAAAAATTTGACCCGATAGAATCGGATGAAGATTTGCGTTTCTTAAATTTTTTCCTTTCCCATTTAAAGCCAAAATCGACAATCCTTGATATTGGCTGTGGCACAGGATTTTCTGCAGGATATTTTAATGAAAATGGTATGGCTGTCGAAGGCGTGGATCTATCAAAAAATATGATTGCGATAGCTAAAAGAAATTACCCGAATATAAAATTTACTATTGGCGATTTACGAGAATTTAGTCCGCAAAAACCAGTTAACGCAGTATGGGCGGGATATTCTTTATTTCATTTTGAACAAACATCTTTAGAAAAAACACTTGAAAGGATAAAAACATATTTACTTCCTAATGGGATTTTTGGCCTTGCTATGCAAGAAGGAGTCGGAGAAATTGAGCTAAATGAACCATTTTTGCCAAAAAAGAAAATATATATCCATTTATATACAAAAGAAGAACTTGTTAAAATTCTTGAAAAACACGGATTTGAAGTTATTAATCAAGACTTAAAGAAAACCGCAGAATATGAATTTCCTTATAATAAAATTTTAATAATAGCCAGACTTAAATAATTTAGCCCCGACCGAGACCCGTCATTAACTCCCCTTTTCAGACCATCAGAAAGGCTTTATACTGATAAAAATATTATAATCTAAATTTATGGAACCAGAAATAAAAAAAGAAAAAATTATAGCTTTTGATTTTGATGGCGTCATCGCAAAATACAATGGATTCGTATCGCACAACGATGTTCAAGAGCCGATAGCGGAAACGATAAAAGCGATGCATTTGCTGAAAGAAAAAGGATTTAGAATTCTTATATATTCAACACGGGGAGACGAATTTCTTAAAAAATACTGTGAAGATTTTTCGGTTCCTTTTGATTTTATTAATCGTAATCCGGAAATGGAGGGAGAAAATCCAGGAAAGCCGGTAGCATATTTATATGTAGATGACAGAGTTATTCCATATACGGGGCAATCGGCGGAAACTTTAGTTTCCGAAATCGAAAATTTTAAGGTGTATTGGAAAAAATAAAAAAACACCCGGTCCTCACAACCAGGCGTTTTTTATTTTTTGTAGAAATAATTATTGTATTTCGTACTGCATTGTTACGGTCACACTGACATCCTGCGAGCCTGGCTGAATTGACGGAGCGGCAGCGTCCAGTGTCTTCGCCGATATTCCGTTTCCGGATGACATATATTCATACTGCGGATATGAACGGTATCCTTCTTGAATATTAAGCAATCGTCCAATTTTGAATCCTCCGGCTTTGGCGACGCTTTCCGCTTTTGCTTTCGCTTTAGCGATAGCTTCGTCGCGCGCTTCGGTTTGAACAGTAGTCGGGTCATCTATTGTAAAAGAAAGTGAACCCAAACTGTTCGCGCCGTTTGAAACGACTCCACTCATAATATCCCCTATCTTGCCGAAGTCGCGGATTTTTACGTCAACGGTTTGAGTAATTGTATAACCGACTATGGTAGCTGGCGGACAGGGTCGAACGCTAGACATTGAATCGGACGGTGTATAAATAGAGACTTCACAGCTGTAAGTTTGGTAGCGCGGGTTTATGTTGTAATATTGAGTTTTTATATCTTTTTCCTCAACGCCTTTTGACTTTACGAATTCTATGGCTTTATTCGCTTTATTGGTATTTTCCGTTTGCAAGGCGGAAATATCTTTTCCCCCTTCAGTTATTACTGTAAAGGAAAACTCCGCGATATCGGGAATCGCGTTAGCTTTGCCGTCTCCGGTTACGGAAAAACTCCTAAAAGACGACGGCTGGATGGATTTTCCATAAGAATTCGAATAGCTTATGGCGGAATAACCGACCGCCAATATAGCTATGGCGACGGCTACCCACAGGCCATTTTTAATATTTTGTTCCATTGTAAATTTATTCGATTAATTTCCGACCTTTAGTGTTATTGTAATATTATACGTTAGTTTGAAATTAATGTTACAAGCCGCAAATCGGCTGTTTTGTGGATAACTTTCTTGTTTTAAAAATGTCTTTTTGCTGATATAATTAATTAGATAGGTGTTAGGTTTTAGGAGATAGGTTTTAATATGTTAAATTCCTATAAAGAATTAACTGTCTGGCAAAAATCAATTGATTTAGTGGAAGAAATTTACATTTTAACGAATAAATTTCCTAAAGAAGAAATTTATTGTTTGAGCGCTCAGATGCGCAGGGCAGCTATATCTATACCGTCAAATATTGCGGAGGGGCAAAAAAGAAAAGACTTGCCCGAATATCTTCATTTTTTAAGAATATCAAATGCTTCATCCGCTGAATTGGAAACACAAATAATTATTTCTAAAAAATTATATCCTAAATCTGATTATTCGAATGTTGATGTTTTATTAGAACAAGTCCAAAAAATGTTGAATGCTTTAATTAAAAATTTAAATGAAAAAAAATATAATTCTAAAAACTAAAACCCAAAACCTAAAACCTCAAATGGGGTTCACCCTTATCGAGCTTCTTATTTATACCGCCATCTCGGTCATAGTCAGCGGTTTGGCCGTCGGCACTCTCATAACCGTCACAAAAATAAGCCAAAATCAGTCCGCCACAACCGAAGTTTCGGGCCAAACAAATTTCGTTATTCAAAGGCTTCAACAATTAGTAAGTGAATCTTCAAATATAGACATTGATGCCGGTGTCGCCACTTCTTCGGTAAAATTAAGAATGCAAAATGCCGCTAAAGACCCGACATGCGTTTATTTGGCTAGTGGAACCGTAAGGCTTGCCGAAGGCCCTGACACTTCCAATCCCGCAAATTGTAATTTGTCCGCCGCAACAGATTTAACAAATTCAAAAGTTGTCGCCAGTTCTTTAAGCTTCAAAAAAATAACCCAGTATCCGGGGCACGACACTCTTTCGGTTGATATGACGATATCGTATAGCGCCACGAATCCCGACTCACAGGTTTCACGCACTCTTTCTTCTGCTATTGCCAGAGTTTCGGCCGCCACTTTCGATTCAAATCTTTTACCCGGCTCGGACAATGCATACGAAGTCGGCTATACCGGCCAGCGCTGGAAAAATATTTCAATATCAAATCTTTTAAACGTCGGACAATTGGCAAATGATCCGACAAGCGGAATGGAAAACGGCTCCATTTATTATAACACTACTAGTAATGATTTTCGCGGATATAAAAATAGCGCTTGGACAAATATTAATTCTTGGATGTCTTCAAGTACAACCGTTTATTATAATAGCGGTAATGTCGGCATCGGGACGAGCACGCCCGCGTATAAATTTTCTATACAAGATACTAACGCAATAATCGGAAAATTTGTCACAAACCACACCTCTGGAGCGCAACTAATGCTTTCTTCAACCGATACAGGAGGGGGAAATTGGCGCATGATTTCGACTGGAAGCGGAAATTCTGGAGGAGCGGGAAATTTTGTTTTATATAACGATATTTCTAGTTACGCTTTTATAATTAAATCTAACGGCAATGTCGGCATTGGGACGACGGCGCCTCAATCTAAATTAGACGTTAAAGGGGCAACAAATATTGACCCCGCGCTTGTTGTTACTGGTGGAACATTTGCAGCCGGTAAGGGTGTTCCTGTAGCTTCGCTTGCTTTTTCACAAATGAATTACGTTAGTGGAAATAGATATCTTGCTACAATAGAAGCTCAAGGAGGAAATAATACTTATGCTGACCGCGGGCAACTTGCTTTTAAGATTGGTTATTTAACAGGTGGAGCGCCCGAAACAAAAATGACGATTGATTTTGATGGCAACGTCGGTATCGGAGTTACTCCAACAGAAAAGCTTCAAGTTAATGGGAATATTGTCAATTCCGCTATTACTGGCGGCTACTATATTGGTTTAACTGGTGATTTGCCCGGCTATACTGTTAATAATTATCCAGTGTTAAAAACTAATTTTACATATCTTTATTTTTCTGTAGCTGGCGCATATTCAGCTTATATGAATTCTGCCGGAACATTAACCGCAGTTTCCGATAGGAATAAAAAAGAAAATTTTGTTGAAATTGATAATAATAAAATTTTGGCAAAAATAGATTCTATGCCGATGTATCAATGGAATTTCAAATCCGAAGATCCTTCTATAAAGCACATTGCTCCGGTAGCCCAAGATTTTTATGCGGCTTTCGGGTTAAATGGAACGAGCGATAAAATGATTTCTTCTATTGACCCTGCCGGCGTGGCATTGGTTGGAGTAAAAGCTTTATCAAGTAAGTTATCGATTTTAGAAAAAAATCTTGAAAAGTTTAGTACTGAAAATAAAGAATTGAAAACTTTAGTTTGCCAAGACCATCCCAGCGCCAAGGTGTGCCAAAATTAAATAGTTGAGTTATGAATAATAAATTTAAATATCTATTTATATCTCTATCAGCCATTACTGCCGGTTTGTTTATTGCGGTTGGAGCAATGGCTTTAACTGCGCCCACAACTACTCCCCCGACAGGCAGCGGCGCTTTGTATTATTCAGGAGGCAACGTCGGCATCGGGACGGCAAGCCCTGGAGCAAAATTAACTGTTGTGTCGGGTAATCCGGCGCAGCCTTATTCTGGAATATCTTTACTTTCAGGAACATCAAACCAATATACGGCAGTTACAGTCGGCAGGACGGTTCCAGAAGGATATTTTGGCATTGCCGGAACAACAGATCATTATTTAACTGGATCATCTGCCGGAGATTTAACGATTACTACCGCCGGTAGCAGAATTCTTTTTGGTCCGACCATTGGACAAGCTGTTACAATGACGATTGGTGTTAATGTTGGTATTGGAACGACAAACCCGGGTTTGAAAGCTGATATTCTTGGAGTTTATGGCTTGCCCGCGACTAGCGGCACTGCTCAAACCGGAGTTTTGCGCTTGTCTCAGTCCGGCGGAGTAGTCGTGGATATGGGAATAAACGGAGCTTCTCCGTATGGAGGGTGGATTCAATCGACAAATAAAGCGGATTTGAGCGCGACATATCCTTTGGTTTTAAATCCCAACGGCGGCAGTGTCGGCATAGGGGTGACGAGTCCAGCTCTAAGATTAGATGTTGAAGGGGCTTCCGGATATCCCGCAACATCCGGGACGGCCCAAACAGGGATAGCAAGAATATCTGCATTATTAAATAATAACGTCTTGGATATCGGGCAAGGAAACAGCGGCGCTTATGGCATGTGGTTGCAAGCTACCGACAGGGGCAATCTTTCGGTAAACTATCCTTTATTATTAAACCCTAATGGTGGAAAAGTCGGTATCGGGACGACGAGTCCCGGGGAGCTATTAGAAGTAAATAAAACTGCCGGAGGAGCATTTACGGGAATTAAAATTGTCAATCAAATTTCGGATGCGGGTACAAAAGCAGGAGTTAAATTTGTTACTGGGATTACTGGTATTGATGTTGGAGCTATATATTTTGACAGAGCTTCCGATAGTTTATTTTTTGAGACAAATAATACTGCTAGAATGGCGGTTGGATGGACTGGTAACGTTGGCATTGGAACGACGAACCCAGCTTATAAATTGGATATTAATAATCCTGAAACATCAAGTGATATAACTGCTGTGCGTATAACTAATGATGAAACATATGGTTGGGGTTTATCTATTGCTGGTAATAGCACCTACGGTATAATTTTAGGAGCAAACGCCGATGACAGATGTTACGATAGTGGAGCAGAAGGGGCTTGCGCCATTAACGACTATGCTGAAATGATGGAATTTTCCGAAATGCCGAATGACGGCGATATTATTACCATTAATCAGGGAAATCCCGGCTTATTAAAGATTGCCGATAAACCGAATGATTCAAATGTCGTTGGAGTAGCTTCAAAAGACCCGGCTATGGTTATTGGCAGTTATGGAATTTCAATTAAGGGCTGGGAAAATAATCAGCCAAACGATGGAACGTTTATTTATCCCCTGGCTTTATCCGGCAGAAAAATAATTAACGTTACAAACGAGAATGGCGATATTAAGCCGGGAGATAAAATTATTTCCTCTTCTTTGAAAGGTTATGGTATGAAAGCTTTGGAATCGGATCAGGTTGTAGGAACCGCGCTTGGAAAATTCGATTCCGCTTCTGCTACTGAAACAAAAATTTTACCAAATGGTAAACAAGTTAAAATAGGAAAACTTTTAATGATTATTAATGTGGGATACGCGCGAATAAATCCGTAAAAAAATTGAAAATAAAATAACTTTACGCTATAATTATTAAAAGGTCACATAAATTAATTTATAAAATATATGTATAAATTTAATAAAATATTATTATTTTCAAACGTCGCGATTGGTTTGATTATCATCGCTGCTATTTCTTTTATAGCTGTAGCTAATGCTTGGACGTCGCCTTCCGCAAATCCTCCGTCAGGCGCCACAGTATCATTGATTCCTTCGGGAATGGTTGGAATGTTTAATACTTCCTGCCCGGCCGGTTGGACATATCTTTCCAACTTTGCCAATAAATTTCCAAGAGGAAGTTCTTCTTACGGTTCAACCGGAGGAAGCGACACGCACGCTCACGGAGCCGGCACATTAGCGGGTCCATATCACACTCATACATCGGCGATTAGCGGATTTGGAGGTGCAGCTGGCGGCGGCTGGGACGGAATGTTGCAGCCGAATAACGGCGGTAACGCGGCCTATGCTACAGCAGCTCCGCAAACAGGCGGAGCGGGCAACGGCGCGGTAACCGGTGTCACGGCATCCGGGGATAACGTTCCCGGTTATGTTACGGTTGTTTTTTGCTTGAAGAGCTAATGTATTAAAAAACATGTCTATTGCACTAAAATCAAACAAAGCATTATTGTTTTTAAATATTGCAATTAGTTTAGCCTTAGTTGTTATGGCCGTTATTTCTGTCGTATCCGTAGCCAATGCGTGGACTCCGCCATCCGCGCTTCCTCCGGGAGGCACTGCAGGATCATTGATTCCTTCGGGAATGGTTGGAATGTTTAACACTTCTTGTCCGACCGGTTGGACTTATCTTTCAGGCTTCGCCAATAAATTTCCAAGAGGAAGTTCTTCTTACGGTTCAACCGGAGGAAGCGACACGCACGCTCACGGAGCCGGCACATTAGCGGGTCCATATCACACTCATACATCGGCGATTAGCGGATTTGGAGGTGCAGCTGGCGGCGGCTGGGACGGAATGTTGCAGCCGAATAACGGCGGTAATTCAGTTTATGCTACGGCGGCCCCGGAAAATGGCGGAGCGGGCAATGGCGCGGTAACCGGTAGCACGGCATCCGGGGATAACGTTCCCGGTTATGTTACGGTTGTTTTTTGCTTGAAGAGCTAAAATAATCTAAAAGATTAGAAAGAGATTATTATGTCGAAACTAAATAAAATATTATTATTTTCAAACGTCGCGATTGGTTTGATTATCATCGCTGCTATTTCTTTTATAGCTGTAGCTAATGCTTGGACTTCGCCTTTTGCTGCTCCCCCGGCAGGCGGCGGAACCTTAATTTCTTCCAGTGGAAATATTGGAATTGGCGTAAGTCCGGCAACAAAATTGGATGTTGCAGGAGATATAAAAACAACAGGAAAAATCATTGGAGCCGGTTCAGCTACAACTTACGGAGCAATCACCATTCAGGGCGAAAAAGGCAGCTGGAGTGGAATTCAATTTAAAAATAGCGGCGGAACCAATGCAGGAACTTTAATGATTCGCAATGATGGTTATCAAGGATTTTATAATTCTGCTGATAGTAATTGGGATTGGTTATTTTATAATGGAACTTTAAATGCCGGAACAGTTCCTTGGGGAAGAATTAGCGGAGGACCGGCGGCAGGTTCAACTATTTATTCATGTCCCTATATTTATTATGATAGTGGTTGTTATGGATGGATAAACACGTGCATTGGACAAGCGTCTTTTAATTCAACTTGCAGGTACTGCGCCGGAGGAGTTTGGGCCGATTATCCGTGCAGTGCCGTTGGTCGTATAGTATCGTGGTAATAATTAAATAAAAAATTTATGTCTAAAAAAATACAATTAATTACAATTATTAGCGTCGCAATAATATTTTTTCTATCGGGATATGCCGTTTCTTTTTTAGTGAACAAAAACGGCATTGCGCCCGCAGAAAATAACTCATTTCAAGCGGGCTGGGACGCGGCTAAAAAAAGATTAATAGACAGCGGTTTTATTTCATCTCTTGGCATGAACGCGGAAATAAAAACTTTAAACGGTGAAATAAAAGAAATTAATGGGAATAAAATAACCTTAAAGATTCAGCCTATTGAACCACTGACTGATGAATCATTAGATACAAGGATAATAGTCGTTGATAGCACTACAAAAATATACAGTATGACAATGAAAGACTTAAAGGAGTATCAGGCCGAGGTGGACGCGTATAATAAAAAGATTAAGACTGACCCTAAAGCAGTTTCTCCTTATCCGTTTATTAAAACAGAGGTTTCAATTTCAAGTTTAAAAACCGGACAATTAATAAATGTCATTGCGGATAAAGATATAAAAGAAGTGAAAGAATTTAACGCCGTAGAAATAAGTACAAATAATGCCGTTTAAGCGAAAGTAAAAATATAAATACTGAATTAAAAAAGGGTCGATAAATTAAAAATATAAATTATGTCAAAATTAAACAAAATATTATTAGCCGTGGTTATTGTTTTGATTATTGCCTTGGTGGTTTTGATTTATTGGCAAAACTTCAAAAAATCGGATAATAGCGATTATTGGGCGGTTTTTCTGACTAGTGGAGATTTATATATCGGGAAAATTGGTTATTTCCCCTCATATCACCTTTCGGATGTTTGGCTGATACAAAGAACCAGTGACGAAAAAAATCCGTATAGTGTGGGTAAATTTGCCCAGGCGATTTGGGGCCCCGGGGAAAATCTCTATATAAACGACGACCAAATAGTTTGGAAAAATAAATTAAGCCCGACAAGCCAAATGCTTAATTACATTAAAAATCCGCAAAGCGCTCAACAAGTAAACGAGCAAACTCAGCCGACAACGGAAACAACAACGACAGAAAAATAAATTATTATGTCCGCGGGAATTTTTGAGTTATCAATAGTTATTTTAGCGGCGGCCGGGCTGGGGATCCTAGCCCGGCTTTTGAAGCAGCCTATTATTTTGGCTTATTTGATAGCCGGAATAATTATCGGCATGTTTGGCATGTCACAAGCGGTCAATAAGGAATTTTTTACCGTTCTCTCGGAAATGGGATTGATGTTTTTGCTTTTCTTGATTGGCCTTGAAATAAACTATTCTTCCTTAAGAATGGTGGGCAAGGTTTCAATTTTAGTCGGTCTGGGACAGATTATTCTCGCTTTTATACCGGGTTTTTACATAGCTCATTTTTTCGGATTTAATTTTCTTCAATCGGCTTATATCGCCATTGCCCTGACTTTTTCAAGCACGGTTATCGTAGTCAAGCTTCTTTCCGAAAGCCGGCAGACAAACAGCTTGTACGGAAAGATCAGCATCGGTTTTTTACTCGTTCAGGACGTCGTGGCGATTTTAATTTTGGTTTTTTTGGCGGGAATCCAGCAAAATGGAAGCTTTGCCGTTAGCGGAATTTTACTGGCAATATTTAAAGGCGCGATTTTATTCGCGTTTATGCTTTTTTTAGGGAGAAAAATTCTTCCTCTGCTTTTTGATAAAATAGCCAAATCACAGGAACTTCTGTTTTTAAGCAGTTTAGCATGGTGCTTCGGCGTGGCGATCATGGCGTCAAAAGCCGGTTTTTCGATTGAAATCGGCGGGTTCCTGGCCGGTTTATCTTTAGCGAATTCTTCGGAAAATTTCCAAATTTCCGCGCGGGTCCGGTCTTTGAGAGATTTTTTTATTTTAATATTTTTTGTCGTTCTCGGTTCAGCTCTTGTTTTTTCAAACCTTTCCGGTCTGACCTGGCCGGTTGTTGCCTTGTCCCTTTTTGTTTTAATCGGGAATCCGCTGATTGTTTTAATAATTATGGGTTTAATGGGCTACCGCAAAAGAACAAGCTTTTTATGTGGCGTGGCAACGGCTCAAGTTTCGGAATTTAGTCTTATATTGGCGGCGCTTGGATTAAAACTCGGCCATCTTAACGAAAGCGCGGTTTCTCTCATTACAGCCGTCGGCATTATTACAATACTTCTTTCAAGTTATTTGATTATTTACGGCGAAGAAATTTTCAAGCGTTTATCGAAAATTTTGTCGATTTTCGAACGGCGTTCTAAAAAAGAAGAATTTGACGGCGATTCTAATTTTTCCAAACCGATAGTTTTAGTAGGCGGTCATAGAATCGGCTGGCATATAGTTAGTCATTTATCAAAAGAAGATTTATTAATTATAGATTTCGATCCGGACGTGGTGGCTAAACTTAAAAAACGGGGCTATAGTGCATTGTTTGGCGATATATACGATGCCGAAATAATTGAACGCGCGAATTTAGAATCGGCGCGTCTGATTATTTCCACAGTTCCAGAACTCAAAGATAATCTGACTCTCTTAAAAGAAATTGAAAGAATAAAACAAAAAGAAAAAAACGGACCGAAAGTCATTTTACGTGCCGAAGAAGAAGAAGACGCAAGAATTTTATATAAAAAAGGAGCGGACTACGTCTTATTCCCCTGTTTTACTTCAGGGCAATATCTCGGTAAAAGCATCGCCATAGATAAAAACCTCAATATTCTTGAGCAATTAAAAAAGAAGGATTTGGAAAATTTAAATATTAAACTTTAAGATATTTTCTGACTGCGATAACGGAAGATATCGCTCCTAAACTAATACCGAAAAGGGATTGGTAAAATACTGTGCCAAAAATATTGGAAGTGAAATATTTCCAAAGATTCATTTCAGCGATAAAGATGTTTATATACGGAGAAGCAAAGTAAATAATAGGCGCTGCCAGAGCGATACTTAGTATGGCCGCTAAAAACCCGTAAAGTATTCCTTCGACTATATATGGTCCTCTTATAAATGAATTTGAAGCTCCAACAAGTCTCATTATTCCAATCTCTTCTCGGCTTGAATAAATGGCTAAGCGCACGGTATTGAAAGTAACCAAGACCGCGATAAAGGTAAGAAATACTATAAGGACGAACCCGCCGCGCTCCGCCACGCCGATTATTTTATTAAGCCGATCTATCACGACCGCGTTTTGGGCGTAAGTGACTTTTTCGAACATTGTTTTAAAATCCGCTTTGTCTAAATAATCCGCGATTGTCGCGTATTGGTTTGGATTATTCGCTTTAATGTTTAAAGACGCCAAAAGCGGGTTACTGTTAAGTTCTTCTAGTGACTGGCTGATAGCGGCGTCGTCTTTATGTTTTTCCTTAAAAATTTCCAGTGCTTGGTCGCGTGAAACATAATTTACGCTTTTAACTTCGGTTAATGTTCCCAAGGATTTCTGGATGTTTAAAATATCATCTTCGGGAGCGTCTATTTTAAAATAAACACTGATGTCTATTTTATCTTCAAGCGAGCTTATGGCGGTTTTCGTTAAAACATTGAAAATCATCAGGCCTTCAAAAACCAAAAGCGCCAAAACAATAATTGAAAGTGTGGCAGTTGAAAGCCAGCCGTTCCGCCTGAAAGCTAAAAACCCGTATTTAACTATGCGTAAAAAGTTTGTAATCATTTTAAACTAATATATATTTTCCGTTTGCTTCGTCTCTTATTATTTTCCCGTTTTCAACCGAAATGACTCTTTGGCTGATATGGTTAACTATGTCTTTATTGTGGGTCGCGAGCATGACAGTTGTGCCCAACTCGTTGATTTTCATGAGAAGTTTGATAATTTCCCAAGTGTTTATCGGATCAAGATTGCCCGTCGGCTCATCGGCGATAATCATATCGGGGTGGTTTATCATAGCTCTGGCTATTGCCACTCTTTGTTTTTCTCCACCTGAAAGCTCTTTTGGAAAATTAAGCATTTTATCTTTAAGCCCGACCATTTCTAAGGCCTGCGGGACAAAATCTATTATGTCTGATTGCGGCCTGCCGGCGACTTCCAGGGCGAAAGCCACATTTTCATAGGCGGTTTTGTTCGGTAAAAGGCGGAAATCCTGAAAAATGACTCCTACGCGGCGCCTTAATTGAGGCAATTCATGATGTTTGAGCTTATTAACGTCGTAAGAACCGAAAATAACCCTGCCCTTAGAGGGATTTTCTTCTCCTATTATAAGTTTGATTATTGTCGATTTTCCGGCTCCCGATTTTCCCACAACGGAAACAAACTCTTTTTGGCTAATCGAAAAAGTGGCGTCTTCAAGCGCCGCCATCTGACGGCCATTAGAGCCGTAAATCTTCGAAACGTTTTGAAATATTACCATATATCAGCTTTTAGGTTATAGGTTAGAGGTTTTAGTTATTTAAAACTAACTCTAAAAACCTGACACCTAAAACCTACAAACTTTTATTAAGTATATCACTTTCCACAAATAAATCCAAGTCCCCCGCTAAAACATTTTCAACTTGAGCGGTTTCAACTCCATTTCTGTGGTCTTTAACCAGTTTATACGGATTTAAAACATATGAACGGATTTGGCTCCCCCATTCCGGTTTAACTTTTACTTTTAAATTATTTATTTCTTTTATTTCGTTTTCTTCCATTAATTTCAACAATTTCGCTTTCAATAAATTCATCGCTTTTTCGCGGTTTTGCGATTGCGAGCGTTCCGATTGCGAAGCCGCCGAAAGATTTGTCGGCAAATGGACTATCCTGACCGCGGTTTCAACCTTATTCACATTTTGGCCGCCCGGGCCGCTTGAGCGGGAAAATTCTATCCGTAAATCGTCATCCGGAATTTTAAAACTTTCTTTATCTTCCGGTTCTTTGAATTCCGGCAAAACTTCAACCAAAACAAAAGAAGTATGCCTTTTTTTCTCCGCGGAAAACGGCGATATCCTTACCAGTCTGTGGACTCCGGACTCTTTTTTTAAATAACCGTAAGCGTAATTTCCTTTTACTTCTAAAACGTTATCGTCAATGATTTTTGTTTGCCAACCGCGCTTTTCGGAAAATTTAAGATACATATTGAAAAGCATTTTTGCCCAATCCCCTGCGTCTTCGCCTCCGGCGCCCGCGTAAATTGAAATTACGGCCGAACCCTTATCGTATTTTCCGGAAAACATCGTTTCCGTTTCCAAACGGCGGATTTTCGCGGTTATTTCTCCAATGGAATTTTCGGCACCGGTGGCCGCCAGTTCTTTTTCGATCTCGTCGAATTTTTTAATCAAATCGTTCAGTTCGCCGATTTCTTTTATTTTCAAATCCGCTTTTTCTTTATCTTTCCAAAAATCGGCGTCCGAAAATTCAAATTCCAATTCTTTGGCGCGGCTTCTTTTATTTTCAATATCAAGTTTATCCGCCAACTGGCGAATTTGGTTTTTAAGCTCGTCTAATTTTTGTGCGGAATCTTGCTCCATTTTATTTCAATTTTAAATTTTTTAAATACTTTTTAAAGTCTGTTTTTACTTCGGGATGTTTCAGTGCCAAATCAATTATTGTTTTCAAATAGGTTAATTTATTTCCGGCATCGTAATAATTGCCGTTTTCAATTTCGCAGGCGTAAACCGGATAACCGGTTTTAATCAAGGCATCAATAGCTTCCGGCAGCCACAATTCACCGCCCCGGCCCGGCTTCAAATCTTGCAAAATCGGAAATATTTTTCCGGGAAGAATATACGCGCCTATCATGCCTAAATCCGATGGCGCGTCTTCCGGTTTTGGTTTTTCCACTATTTTCTCAATTCTAAAAACGTTTTTTTCTACGTGCTTCACCTTAGCAATGCCGTATTTTGAAAGATCGCTCTTTTTTACTCTTACTGCGGAAATAACCGCTCCGCCGTATTTTTTATGCACTTCCATCATCTGCGCTAATCTCGGCGGATTAGCGTCAATGAATTCATCTCCCCACATTACGGCGAAATCCTCGTCTTTGTTTATTAAATGACGGGCGCAATAAACAGGCGTGGCATTGCCGTAAGGTCCTTTTTGTCGCACATAAATAAAATTAGCCATTTCGGCTATTCTTCTGATTTCTTTAAGTTCTTTCGTTTTGCCGGCGTCTTCAAGTCTCTTTTCAAGTTCAAACGGATAATCGAAATAATCTTCAATGGCGCGCTTGTGCCATCCCGTTACAATTATTACATCTTTAATTCCGCTTGTTACCGCTTCTTCAACGACATATTGAATAATCGGTTTATCAACTATCGGCAGCATTTCTTTAGGCATTGTCTTAGTAGCGGGCAATAACCGCGTGCCCAGCCCGGCTGCCGGAATAATTAATTTTTTAATCATACGAGCCACCTCCGAGACTTGAACTCGGGACCTTCGCTTTACGAAAGCGCTGCTCTGCCGCTGAGCTAAGGTGGCGTAAAAATCAGCAATTCTATCAATTATGGTATCAAAAAAACGCCGAAAAAACAATAATTATTTATTTGTGGCATTATATAACGCTTGGATTTCAGTGGCGGAAAGGGCGCGGTTATAAATGCGGACATCATCTATTAAACCGTTAAAAAGATTGGCAACAGAAGAACCTGAGCTACCTATTCTTAATGGCTGGGAATTATTTAAAGAACCTTGTCTTGTGGATATATCTCTTTGGGGAGATTTTATATTTCCATCAATATAAACCATAGCATTATGAATTCTGTTAAATACTAAAACGACGCAATGCCAATTTGCATCTCTAATATTTGTACTCCCAATATCTCCAAAAGAATATCCTCCTGAATCTGAAATAAAATATGCAGTTAAATTACTGCCCGCTTCAATATATATTTCATAGCCTATGTAATTGGAAGCTCGTTTATTAATAATTCTATAAGAATTAGTATTGCTCGTAGTCATTGTTTTAATCCAAAAAGCAATTGAAAAATCACTCAAATTAATATCCAGGCTATTTGAATCATTGGTTTCAACATAATCATCAACTCCATCAAAGCTTAACGCATTGCCAACTTTACCTGTCGCTCCATATGTAACGCCACCAGATTGAGTTCCGTTGTTTCCCTTACCGCTTGAGTCATAAAGAGTTCCGCTTGCTTCA
>JBAZLC010000009.1:0-19873 GCA_041650415.1 Minisyncoccota bacterium
AATACCACAAGTACGGGTAATTACTATACGTATATAACCGGAGGTTCCTGGGAACTGACTTCTTCCATGGAATCAGCCAAATACAAGCTTGGAGGAGCAAACGACAAAACGAGTAAAGATGGAGGTTCATACACCGGATTATACGAGCTTGGTACCAATCTTACCTTATTACCCTTAGATTACGGAGATACCTCACTGGTAGGCTACTGGAAGTTTGATGAAGGTACCGGAACTACTGCGTATGATGCGTCGGGACACAACAAAAACGGAACACTTGTGAATGGACCAACTTGGAGTACCGGCAAGCAGGGAGGAGCAATAAATTTTACCTTAACAGAAGATTATGTTTCTACGCCAAATATAAACATAGACGACAAATTGTCTATCGCGCTGTGGGCAAAAGCGACAGACGGCGCTAGTGGAAGATTAATTGATAAAGCATGGCCAGAGAACGGTTCTTTTTTGTTTTATAGAGCAAGCTCTAATTTAGACTTTGGGATGAAAAATGTCGCGGGAACAAGAATAGATGCAATGAGTAATAGTAATTCTTTCCCAGCCGGACAATGGATTTTTATAGTAGGTACATGGGATAATTCTTCGGCAAATATTTTTATAAATGCGGTAAAACAAGAACAATCAGTTAATTTTAACGGTTCTATTAATAGAACAGACAATCTCTTTATAGGAGGCGGGTCGGCAGCGACAAGTTTTAACGGCCTTATCGACGACATCCGTATTTACAACCGCGCCCTTTCCGCCGCCGAAATATTCGCGCTTTACTCCGCAACCAATAAATAGAATTCATCCTATCTCTCAAGTTCTTAAAATTAAGAATAATATCAACGAAACATAGCACTGTGATATATCACAGTGCTTGAGTGCGCTATTTTTTGGACTTCAATCTATGTTTTTGCTTTTTAAATTTGCCCGATTTACCCAAAAGACAAAACTTACTAAAATTACGTAACAAATTACAAATAATGCCGCGCCGGAGAAGTTTATTTTTAGAATATCCAAGCTGCCGAAAAATTTTATTATAAAAAGCTCGTACGCCAGAAATAAATTAACAAACCACCCAAAAACCAAAGAGAAATAATAAGAAATGAATCCCAAACCGGCCGAGATAAATCCCAAAGCCATTGTAATCGGCATAAAAGTTAAAATTAAAATATTGCTTATGACCGCAATTAACGAAAAATTGCCGAAATAAGAAACCAGCAGAGGCGCCACCGCCAGCTGCGCCGAAAAAGAATTCAAAAAATTTTCTTTTACCCCGAAAAAATCGTTTTCCTTGTTTAAACAAAGGGCCTTCTCAAGTGCCGGCGCTAAATATACCAGCCCCAAAAGCGCCGCAAATGACAGCTGAAAACCGACATCAAAATTCAAAACCCTCGGATTTTCCAAAATCATAAAAAACGCCGCCAAAGTTATGGCATTTCTAAAACTGTAGATTCTGCCTACTTGTTTTGCCAACAATAAAATAGAGCCCATTACCGCCGCCCGAACCACCGAGGCTTCGGCTCCAGTCATAAGAACAAACACGAAAATTACCAAAACGCTTAAAACAAAAGTCCAACGCCGGCTCAAGAAATATCCGAACATCACACCAATCGCCAACCCGATAACGGAAATATTGTAGCCCGAAAGCGCTACTAAGTGCGTAGTGCCGGAATTTGCCATCGCGGTTTTTAGTTCTTTCGAAAATTCCGCCCGTTCCCCTAAAATAATTCCCGACATGAACGCCGCGCTCTCGGCCGGCAAAATTTTCTGGAGATTTTCCACTGTTTTGTTTTTCAAACCAAAAAGAATTGATTTTATTTTTGAACCCTTGTTTTCGGCTATCAGCTCCGTTTTTAAAAATGCGGCGGTCCCGGAAATATTTTCTTTCTTAAGATAATCAGCGTATTCATCCGCCGGCGGCTTTTCAATTTTGCCGGAAAAATTAATCAAATCGCCATATTTAAAACTTGGATAAAGCGGCAGCTTAACCGAAATGTTTCCGCTATAGGGCGGCACCAGCTTTATAACTAAATCCTGCCACTCGCCCCGCATAGGGTCATTTATTACCAATCCTTGAAAATCAATTTTCTCGTTAAAAACGATTTTTGCGTTTTCTTCCCGGTTAAAATCCCTAAAATCGAAATAAAAAGCTCCGGCGACGATTACCACGCAAAGCCCGGCCAGCCAAAACAATTTTTTTGAATTTTTATAAAACCCGATGAACAAAAATAAAACCGCAGCAAACGCGGCAATAAACAAGGTGACTGGCAAACTGATTTTTAAACTAGCTGTAAAAATTCCTAAAATAAAAAATCCTGCGGCATAAAACGCGATATCATAAATTGGCATCTCAAAATTCAACTCCGACTTGAGCCTTCGCGCCTTTATTAAAAGGATGTTTTATTTCTTTCATTTCCGTAACCAAGTCCGCTTTTTTTATAAAACTCTTTGGCGCTCCCCGTCCCGTTAAAATCACAACAGGCAAGGCCTTACGAGGCAAAACGTTTAAAACGTCCTTTTCTTTAATCAACTTTATACTCGTTGCCACATTAATTTCATCCAAAATAACCAAGCCCCATTTTCCGCTTAAAATCTCTTTTTTTGCCAGCCTTAAAGCGTTTTGAGCGGCTTTTTTGTGCTCGGAGAACGGCAGCTTGTCCCCCAAAATTTTCACAAATCCTTTTCCGGCCGGAATTATTTTAATTTTTGATTTTAAGGCGGCGGGAATTTTTTTAAAAAATAAATGCTCGCCGGTTTCAAGGTTCTTTATGAATTGAATTACTAAAACTCTCTTCCCTCTGCCTAAAGCCCTGACCGCCTGCCCGATAGCCGCGGTAGTTTTTCCTTTTCCGTTGCCGGTAAAAACAATAATCATAAGCTACATTTTTTCCAAAACGTTTATTCCCAAAAGATTCAGGCCTTTTTTTATAACGAGCGTTGTCGCTTCTATCAGCGCCAGGCGCGCCTCCATCAACGGCTTTTCTGATTTCAAAACCGGAGAAGTCTCGTAAAAAGCGTTGGCTTTTTCCGCCAGTTTCAAAAGATAATCGGCGATTTTATTCGGCTCATAAGTTTTTGCCGCGTCTTCAACCGCTTCGCCGAAACGCGACAAATGAAAAATCAAATCCATTTCCGTTTTTGTCCCAAGAAGCGAAAATTTGGCCTTTTTATCTATTTTAGTTTTAGACTTCTTTAAAACATTTTTAAAACGCGCGTAGGCATATTGAATATAGGGAGCGGAAGAACCTTTAAGATTCAGCATCTTGTCCCAATCAAAAATAATATCGGAAGTCCTGTTTTGAGATAAATCGAAAAATTTAACCGCTCCAATACCGACGATTTCGGAAATTTTTTTCTTTTCGGTCGCTGAAATTTTTGGATTTAATTTTTTAACTATTTCTTCGCTCCGCTTTACCGCTTCATTTAAAACATCTTCCAGTTTTATTAGTTTGCCCTCGCGAGTAGCGAACTTTTTTCCGCCCTCTCCAAGCATCATGCCGAATTTAACATGTTCCAATTGGCCGGGCTTCGCAAAACCTAAAATTTCCGCGCATTTAAAAACCTGGGAAAAATGAAAAGTTTGGTCGTTAGCAACAACGTATAAAATTTTGTCGGCTTTCCATTTTTTAAACCGGTGCCTTATTGCTGCCAAATCCCTAGTGGTATAAATCGTGGCGCCATCGGATTTTTGGATAATTTCGGGCGTTTCGCTGCCGGGAATCGGAATAACAACCGAACCGTCCTCGCCAATTTTGGCGATTTTCCTATCAACAATCTCTCTGACTAATTTTTTCAATTCCGGCTCGTAAAAGCTTTCCGGAATGACATTTTCTATTTTTACTCCCAAAACCTTGTAAATCTTTTCGAAGCCCTTCATCGATTCTTTTGAGAACCATTTCCAAAGTTTCAAATTTTCTTTGTCGCCATCTTCAAGTCTCTTAAATTCGTTTCTACCCTCGTTTAAAAGCTCGGGATTTTCTTTGGCGGCCGCCGAAAATCTAATATACAAATTCAACAACTCACTAATTGGATCTTTTTTTATTTTCTCCTTACTCCCCCATCTTTTGTATCCTGCGATAAGCAAGCCGAACTGAGTTCCCCAATCGCCCGGAAAGGAAAGTGAAATCGTTTTATACCCGTCCGCTTTCAATATGTCATTTATCGCCTGGCCGATAACAGTCGAACGCAAATGATGAATTCCGAGAGGTTTGGCGATATTAGGAGAAGAATATTCAATAATGATTGTTTTGTTTTTCTTTTTTCCTTTCCCGAATTTTTCTTTTTTGGAAAGAATTTCTTTGATGTTTTCCTGTAAGATTTTCGGCGAAATCCAGAAATTTATAAATCCCGGCGCGACAACTTCTATTTTTTCAAAAAAGTCCTTATTAATACTTAATACTTGATACTTGATACTTTCGGCGATTTCCATCGGATTCTGTTTGAAATTTTTCGCCAGCTTCAAAGCGGCATTGGTCGAATAATGCCCGAAGTTTTCGTTTTCCGGAACTAAAATCTCAAAAGGCGTTTCACAGGTAAAAAGTTTTTTTACTGCTTCGCCGACAAACTTACTAATTTCCGCTTTAATCATAGCCTTATTTTAATTGATAAAAAGATAAATTTAAAGAGATACTTGATACTTAATGCTTGATACATGATACTTAATGTATGGTAATAACCACCAATAAACGCGTGTATTTTGACCACGAAATCCTTGAAACATTCGAGGCAGGAGTTGAATTAAAAGGTTTTGAGGTTAAATCGATAAAAAACGGCAGAATAAACCTGGCGGGTTCTTATGTTGTTTTCAGAGAAAATCAGTTTTGGCTGCTCGGCGCCGACATTCCGGCATACCAGCCGAAGAACGCGCCCGAAAATTACGAATCAAAACGCACGCGTAAATTGCTTTTAAAAAATAACGAAATTAACGAATTGATAGGCAGGACGCAGGAAAAAGGCTTGACTTTGCTGCCTCTCAAAGTCTATACTAAGGGCAAGTCAAATCTGATAAAAATTGAAATCGGATTGGCTAAAAGCCGTAAAAAGGCTGATAAACGCGAGCTTCTCAAAAAAAGAGAGGCTAACAGAGAGATGGCTCGCCATCTCTGAAGCAACTGGGGATGCCAGGCTTCGACAAATGTTCATTTCAAAAAAACAGCAGCCGAGCCGATTGACTCGCTAAACCGATCAAAAAATACATAACTGCCAACAGAAATGTTGCTCCCGCGTTCGCTTTTGCGTAAATGCGGCATCCTTCGCTAAGCGCTCAGATTAGCGGCAAGGGTGTTATAACTTGAGCTCGTTCCGGTTTCCGCCGAAAACCGGGAGACAATTCAGGCAAAAGGACCAAGAGTTTTTCGTCCCGATTATACCTCTTAGTTCTTTAAACTATCGGGACTAAGCTTGTAGAAGTTTTTTAGAAAAACGTTTGGACGGGGTTTCAATACCCCCATCTCCACGGAATTAATAAATTAATAATTTGCAATTAAATTACAGAGTTAACAATCAAATAACAGCGCCCGAACTGAGAGTCGTGAATGAAAAAGGAGAAAGCATCGGGATAATGTCGCGCGAAGCGGCGTTTAAATTGGCGCAAGAAAGCGAACTCGATTTAATAGAGACCGTTCCAATGGCCAATCCGCCGGTGGCAAAGATGATAGATTTCGACAAGTTCCGCTTCCAAAAAGAAAAGGAATTGAAGAAACAAAAATCTTCGCAGAAAACCGGAGAATTAAAAGGTATCAGGGTCAGCCCGCGAGCGGCAAAAAACGATTTAGACATAAAAGCGCGGCTGGTTGAAAAATTTCTTTCAAAAGGCAATAATGTTGAAATCATGTTTCAGTTGAAAGGCAGGGAAAAAGCCAACAAGGACTGGGCAAAGCAAAAATTAAACGAATTTTTAAAAACAATAACCGTTGAATACAAAGTCGTTTCCGAGCCGAAATTCGGAGGCCGGGGAATGGCGATGCAAATAGCAAAAAAATGAACTTAAAACACAGCGTAAGAAAAAGAATAAAAATAACGAAAACCGGAAAAATTCTGAAAAGGACAATGGGGCAAGGCCATAATTTGGCAAAGAAAAGAACTACCCAAAAAAGCAGAAAGAAATTATACCGGGAAATGGGCGATGGAAATAAAATTATCAAAAAGTATCACTAAATCATGACAAGAGTTAAACGCGGAACAACAAGCAATAAAAAAAGAGCAAAAGTCCTTAAATACACCAAGGGCTTTAAATGGGGCAGAAAATCCAAAGAAAGAGCGGCTAAAGAAGCCTTGCTTCACGCTTGGACGCACGCCTTCCAGGGCAGAAAAGAAAACAAGCGTAATTACCGCCAACTCTGGCAAGTACAAATTAATGCCGCTTCAAGAACGCAAGACCTCCCCTACAGTAAGTTCATGGCCGGATTAAAAAAAGCGGGCATCAAACTTAACAGGAAAATATTGGCCGACCTTGCCCAAAACGAACCGGATATCTTTGAAAAAATAGCGAAGAAAATATAATCTTCGCTATTTTTTTATCATCTTCAATAATTTTTCGGCGGGCCAGCAATTTATTATGTCTTTTTTCTCCGCCCAGCCGCGGCGCGCCTGAGAAATTCCGTACTCCATAAGCCGCAAATGCTCTTTCTGATGGGCGTCGGTATTTATAACCATTTTCACGCCCGTTTGCTTCGCTTTTTTAATGTGAACGTCGTTTAAATCCAACCTTAAGGGAAAAGCGTTTATTTCCAAAACCGTTCCGGTTTTTCGAGCAGCTTCCAAAAGCTTATCAAAGTCGGCTTCATATTCATCCCTTTTCTTCAAAATTCTGCCCGTCGGGTGAGAAATAATATCAACGTTAGGATTTTTCATCGCCTTAATGATTCTTTCGGTCATTTCGGCTTTTGGCATTTTCATTTGTGAATGAACTCCGGCAATAACATAATCCATCTGCACTAAAACTTTATCATCAATGTCTATCGAACCATCAGCCATAATGTTTGCCTCGCAACCCTTTAAAACTACAAATGACAAACCACGAACTACAAACGACTTATTTAATTTATCAATTGCCTTATTCCGCTCGATTAATTGTTTTTCATTCAAACCATTTTCAATGCGCAAAAATTTCGTATGGTCGGCAATGCCAATATATTGATAACTAATTTTTATCGCCTCATTCGCCAAATCTTCTATGGAATTTTCTCCGCCGTCCCAATTTGAATGAACATGCAAATCGCCTTTAATGTCGCCATAATTTATTATGCCGGGCAGTGTTTTTTTAATAGCGGATTCTATCTCTCCGGTATTTTCCCTTAATTCCGGCTCAATATAAGCCATTCCCAACGCTTTATAAATATCCTTCTCCGTTTTACCGGCAATAATTTTTGGTCCCCTAAATAATCCGTATTCGCTTAATTTTAAGCGTTTATCAATGGCAATTTTTCTTAAAACAATATTATGCTCTTTCGAACCAGTGAAGTATTGAAGCGCCGAACCGAATTGGCTATCCGGCAAAACCCGCAAATCGACATCAAATCCGTCATTCAATCTGATTGACGCCTTTGTCGGACCCTTACCCCAAATCTTCACCACGCCGGGCATCGCGACAAAATAATCGATTACCTTTTTGGCGTTTAAAGACGTGGCCAAAATATCAACGTCACCAATTGTTTCTTTTCTACGGCGGACCGAACCGGCCTCGGAAACTTGCTTAACTTCTTTCAGTTTTTTTAAACTATAAATTATTTCTTGGACTCTCGGCAAAATTTCACCCAACAAAAACCTGCCCTTGCTGCGTTTTAGAAATTCAATACCCTCTAAAATATTTTGTTCTTTTTTCTCGCCAAAATTCGGTAAATTTCTAATTTTCCCGGCTTTGGCAGCGCGTTCCAAGTCTTTAAGATTTTTTATTTTTAAATTTTTATACAAATATTTTACGCCCTTGGGACCGATACCCTCGACAGAAATAAGCTCTTCTATGTTAACCGGTATTTTTTTCTTTAAAACTTGATACTCTTTTATTTTTCCCGTTTTAATATATTCGATTATTTTATCCGCGATGTTTTTGCCCACTCCGGGAATTTCTTCAAGCGCTTCCCTGTCGCCTTTTTTATAAACATCCTGAACGTCTTCTGAAAGCGTTTCCAAATTTATGGCCGCTTTTTCATACGCCTGGGGCTTAAAAGGCACGCCGTCCATCTCAAAATAAAGGGCGATGTTTTGAAATATTTTTGAGAGTTCCTGGTTAATCATAACAAGATTTTATTTTCCAATTCCGGCAGGAGTATGATCTCTTATTTCCGATACCGGCTCTTCTTTCGCGGCAACGGTGATTTTCGGAGGAACAATTAAGTTTGGAGTAAAAAAGATAAAAAACGCGCTTAATAAAGAAAGTGTACCGACTGCGAAAAAAACAAAAGAAAAACCGAACCAATTTGCCAAAACTCCGCTGAAAATCGCCGCGAAAAAAGATGTCACTCCAACAACAGTACTATCAAGAGACCAATCAAAAGAAATTTTCTTCTCATCTAAATGTCTTGAAAAAATCGCGGTCCATGATGGAATATAAAGCCCCATCGCCACGGCATATAGAAATTGAGTGAAAAATAATTGCCATAAACTTTTGGTCAGTGCAAAACTGAAAGATGCCAATGCCGCCAAAGCGAGCGCTATGACAAGAGCGTAAAAATCGTCTTTTTCTCCGTCGGTTTTATCCAAATAATTCGCCACTGGCATTTGAAGAAGTGACTTTACCAACCAATACAAAGCGGCAACCATTCCAACAATAACAACGCTCGCGCCCTCAACCTTTTCAATGATAAAAATCGAAAAAATCGGAGATATCATACTCCAACTTCCAAGAAAAAGTAAATCTGAAATAACCAAGTGCTTAATTATCCTATTTACTTTGATATTTATATCTATTTTAATTTTCATTTCTTGAAAAAATTAAAATCTCCTCCTTTGCCAAGCGAAACATTTAAATTACCGCCTTTTTCTATTTCGCCGCGCAAGATTTTTTCCGCCAAAACGCTGCGGATTTTTTCGGAAATTACGCCGCGTAAAGGCCTGGCGCCAAATACCGGGTCAAATCCGAGCTCGGCCACTTTTTCAACGACCGCTTTGTCAAAAGTTAAATTTATTCCCTGAATTTCAGAAACAGTTTTCGCCACATCATTAAGCTGGAAACCGGCTATTGCTTTGATATCTGAAGGTGAAAGCGTTTTGAAAACAATAATGTCCGAAAAACGGTTGAGAAGCTCCGGTTTGAAATAATCGGTAAGTTTTTTCTTCAGTTCATCGGTAATCGTTTCAAATGAAGTATGAGCTTCAAGATAAGACTTTATGAAATCCGAATGCGCGTTCGAAGTGGCAATTATAATGGTATTCGTGAAATCAATTGTCCTGCCCAAATTATCCGTCAATCTGCCTTCGTCGAATAATTGCAAGAATAGATTCAGAATATCGGGATGCGCCTTTTCGAATTCATCAAGTAAAATCAATGAATACGGCTTTTGAATCGCCGCTTCCGTCAACGCGCCGGCAATTCTGCCGTCCGGCGAACCGATAAATCTGGAAATACTCTGCTTATCCTGATATTCCGACATATCAAAGCGAATCATCAAATTTTCGGAACCGAACTGAATCTTAGTTAAAATTTTCGAAAGTTCGGTTTTCCCAACGCCGGTCGGACCGACAAAAAGAAACACCGCGATCGGTCCACCTTTACGCGAAAGCCCGCTGCGGTATTCCCGAAGAGCGCGGCTAACCGATTTAACCGCTTCTTCTTGGTCTATTAATTTCTGGTGAATTATATTTTCCAGGTTCAAAAGTTTTTCCGCTTCTTCTTTTGTCGCTTTGTGAATCGGTACGTTCGTTTTTCTCTCAGCAATGGCGATAATGTCATTCGCCGACAAAATCCTGCTTCCTTTTTGACTGGCATCGGCCAAAGCCTCTTTTAATAAATCCTCGGCGCTTGAAGGCAATAATTTTTGACGGAAATATTTTTTTGCCAGAAGAACCGCCTGCTTTACCGCTTCAAAACACACCACGACGCGAGTCTGATTTTCCAAAATAATGGCGCTATATGTTAAAAGTTTTACCGCCTCGTCTTCACTAATTTCGTTTACTCGTATATTTTCAAAAGCGCCGGCAAAATCGCTTCTCGGCTCGATAAATTCTTTGTATTCTTTCGGGGATGTGGCGGCGACAACCGGAAAGGCGTCTCCCGTAATCGCCGGAACCAAAACGTCCGCCGCGCTCATTGATTGTTCGCCAGAAGTTTTATAAAGATTATGAACGTCCGGAATGTAAAGAATTACGTTTCCCGCGGAAACTATTTCTTCGATTATTTTATTCACGCGGAGCGCCACCTCGGCATCATTGGCGCCGGAGACCAGATTGCCGAAAGACAAAGAAACAAGACGTTTATCAAAAAGGTTTTTTTGAGTCCTGTCTTTTATTAACTCGTACGCCAAATGACAAACCATTGTTTCTTTTCCACTGCTTGGCTCGCCGATTAAAAGCGCGTTCGGTTTGTTTTGACGCGACAAAATATTTACCAGACGGTCGTATTCCGTGCTATGGCCGATTAAAAATCCGATTTTTTCTTCGCGCGCCAAATCCGTAAAATCCGTGCCGTATTTATCCAACGTCGGCGTCGGCCTGGCAGTCCACGCCCTATTCATAAAACGATGACGTAATTTATACGGCTTGCTCGCAAAACCTCCCAAAGAAGCCGGCATTTTCTTAAGCCACCTGAATTTATTTTTGAAACGGCTGAAAATCAAGGCGTTTTTTATGTCCTCGGGAACGATTGAAAGTGAATTGAAAAGCCTGTTTATTTTTTCCTCGTTCATCGCTCCCAAAACCGAGAAAATGTTTCTTGGCTCGACGAATTTTTCATTTTCCGCAAGCGCCGCTTCAAAGGCCGTTTTCGCCAAATTATCAATTTTGGCGGCTAAATCTTGTTTCAATAAACCGGCATCTTTTAATTGCTCCTTAAATAATTCATCCAATTTTTCCTTAAATTCAGCTTGAGATAGACTCATCCTTTTAAGCCCTTCTTTTATATCCTTGTTTCTTGATAAGAAATCAGCGAGATAGAGAAAAAAGTCATTACCTGAAGCAATTGATTTTCCTAACGCGTTTTCCAAAACAGAAAGGCTCGCCGGAGAAAAATATTCCGCGATATTTATTTTTTTACCGGATTCTAAAATTCCATTCAAACCAAAAAGAGATTTATCGGCTTCACCTAAATGAATTACTCTGTAAATCAGAAACAGCAAACCAAAAACCCCAAGCCAAGAAACAAAATCGACGCTTGAAAGCAGAAATGTTCCGACTCCGGCCGTAAAAATCGCGTAAAAACAATAAATAATAAAACGAACCGCCATCCTGCCGAATATCGTCATTTTCAATCTTGGTTCGTCAAAATATATATTTAACATATAACTTATAACTCACAACTTATAACTCAAACCTTTTATTATTTCAAAAATTACTAAAATCGGAATTGCCAGCCAGAATAAATAAACCGCCAGTGCCAGAACAAAAACGAATAAATAAAAAATTCCGCCGAAAAACAGGCGGATCGTCCTAAAAATAAATCCCAAAAAATATCCTATAAAACTCCTGTCCTGGTAGAGCGGCTGGAAAAAGTTTTTTAAAGTAATTTTAAAAGCGACTTTCCTATCCAGCGCCTCCAACACAGACAAAAAAATATGACTTGCTATCTTAAAACTGCCGATATACCAATGCCGCCAAAAATCGACAAAGCGGTAAAAAAATCTGTTTATTATATAAATAAAAGCTATCATTATTAAAAATAATTACTTTATACTATAATAATATTAATTAGCGAATAATTCAATTATGAAGCCCAACTCCTTCACCCTTATAGAACTCGTCATAGTAATAGCGGTTCTCTCCATTCTATCCGCAGTAGTGGTAATAACGATAAATCCGGCAGAACAGATGAGATCAGCCAGAGATTCAAGAAGAGCTGAAGAACTGACAACCATAAATAAAGCCATATCTCTGTACGTCGCAGACGGAGGTTCATCCTTAGGTTCCACAAATACGGTATATGTCTCCATACCCGATTCAAGCGCAACCTGCGCCAATCTGGGTCTTCCCACCTTACCTACAGGCTGGAGTTATCATTGCTCTACATCAGTAAACCTTCAAAAAACAGATTCTACGGGTTGGATACCCGTCAATTTTTCAAGCATCTCCTTTACTACACCCTTAAGCTCTTTACCCGTGGATCCCGTCAATACCACAAGCACGGGTAATTACTATACCTATATCACCGGAGGTTCCTGGGAACTGACTTCTTCCATGGAATCAGCCAAATACAAGCTTGGAGGAGCAAACGACAAAACGAGCAAAGACGGAGGTTTATACACCGGATTATACGAACTTGGCACCAATCTTACCTTATTACCCTTGGATTACGGAGATACCTCCTTGGTAGGCTACTGGAAGTTTGATGAAGGTACCGGAACTACTGCGTATGATGCGTCGGGGCACAATAACAATGGAACTCTTGTTAATTCGCCAACGTGGGTTATTGGAAAAATCGGTTCTTATGCATTGAGTTTTTCTTCAAGTAGCAATAAATATGTGGACATGAACAATGGAGTAAGTTTAAATAATACGCCCAAATTAAGTATTGTTTTTTGGGCGCAAATTCCGGTAGCTGGGGGCGTTGAAATTACGAAAAGTTATAAAAATTACGAATTACGCATAGACTCTACGACGTTCGGTGGATATATAGGCATAAGTTCCGGCAATAATTGGTATTCTATCAGTGAAAGCGGATACAATATATTTCATGGTGTAACCGTATCCAATTGGAATCAATATGCTTATATTTTGGACTATAATGCTAGCAAAGTTTATTTTTACGCAAACGGGAGTTATAAGGGTATAATACCAATTTCTAATATGTTTCAATATGACCAAACGAAAAATTTTAATGTTGGCAGGAGAATTGATGATGGTGGCAATCAATACTTAAACGGTTTAATGGATGATATCCGTATTTATAACCGCGCTCTTTCCGCCGCCGAAATTTTAGCGCTTTATAACGCAACCAATAAATAAAGCCAGGAATAAGAAATAAGACATAAATTTTTAAGATAAAAAATAAATATTCTTACTTCTTATTTCTTAAACCTTAATTCTTACCGGTGTTTTGGAGTGACCCAGAAGCCCAGCCGGAATTTTCCGCCAAGCATCATTCTGGTTTGCGCCTCAAGCCCCGGAATGGCGCCGAAAATAATTAACGTTATAGGCATTAAAAGCCATTGAAGGGCATAAAATATATAATGTCTTTTTTTAAACCAAACAGGCTTCGGCGGAAGAAGAATAATACTTAAAATCGCCGAACTGACCACTCCCACCATTGCCAAAGTCATGATAAATTTCGTTACCTGCGGCAAATTATACGAAAGCAATGTGAAATTAAAATTCGCTCCGCCCAAAAATAACGGCAACCAGCCAAGCGCGAACAGCATAATCGTGTTTGTCGCCCACGAATGGAAACTTTCAAGAATATTAAACGTCCAATATAATTTCTTGCCCGCGGAAATTCTTTTTTCACCAGCTGAATCTTTTCTGAATCCCTCCAAAAAATAAGGGATATTTTCGCATCCCCAGCCCCAGCGGCGCTGTTGCTTATACTGATTAGCCATTGTTTTCCAAAAAGTCGGCGCCACATTGGCATCCATTGAAATCGGGTAAAAAAGCGCTTCTACCCGCCAATCCCCTCCATAATGAAGATAGCACTGCCAAAAAATCCGCGAATCTTCCGAAACTATGTCTTTATCCCAAAATCCTATTTCCACAATCGCCCTAAAAGGCATTGAATGGGAAGAGAAAGTCGTTTGACGCTCGGGCCGGGATTGCTGAATCATATGCCAAAAAGTTGAAGAGAAAGCTATTACCCTCGCCAAAGCCGGCGTCTGAAAAATATTGTTTATAAACAACGGGACCGGCTGAAAACTTGAACGTTTTGGATTTTCGCAAGTTAAAAATACGTAAGTTAATCTGCCGAAATAATCGATGGGCACTTGAGTGTCGACGTCAAAAACCGACAGCAAAATATTGTCGTACGAAATTCCCAATTTATCGATAATCATCTCTTTCACTTTTCTCGCTGCCCAATTCTGATTTGAACCCTTACCTGGAATTTCATCGGGCAAATTTGCCGGATGAAACACCGTTAAAAATTTAAAGAATTTATCACCGAATTCTTTTTCTATTTTTTGAGCGGTCTCGCGCGTCGCCTCTCCCGCTCTTTCTTCCGGCGCCAAAACGACAATTATTTTATCTTTTGGATAATTTGTTTTCGCCAACGCGTCAAAAGATTCCCGGACAACTTCGTATTGCTCATTATACATCGGCAAAATTATTAAATGGTAAACGTCTTTCCAGTTTCCGTTTCTAAAATTCGGTGTTTCGATTAATTTATTAAACCAATTTATTTTCAAATTTTCTCTGATTTTATTAAAACTCGCCCGTAAATGCGCCGAAAGATAAACAGTTTTGAGAAGCCAGTAAATATCAAAAAGTATTATAAAAATAGCCACCCACGCCGGCGCGAGCCACGAAAGCAAAAACATCAAAATTATCGTTATCCAGGCAAGAGCGCCCGGAAGAATTTCCAAAAATCGATTCATAAAGATTATTTTAATTTGTCCGCCAAGTCTTTTATTTTTATTCTTTCCTGTTTGGCCGTGTCGCGGTCTCGAACCGTAACGCTATCATCTTTTAAACTATCAAAGTCAACCGTAATGCAAAATGGCGTGCCAATTTCATCTTGCGAATAATAACGCTTGCCGATATTTCCCCTGTCATCCCAAGCAACCATAAAATCTTTCCGCAAATTATCGTAAATTTCTTTTGCTTTTTCCACCAGTTCCGGCTTGTTGGCGAGCAACGGAAAAACCGCCGCTTTGTATGGGGCGATTTCAGGATGAAGTTTTAAAATAATCCTGTCTCCTTCTTCGGCGTAAGCATCCAGTAATAAGAATAGAAAAGCGCGGTCTACTCCGCCTGAAGTTTCAACGATATTGGGTACAAACTTTTCGCCGGTTTCCGAATCGGTATAACTTAAATCTTGGCCGGAAAATTCCGCATGTCTGGATAAATCCCAATCTCCACGCCAATGAACACCTTCCATCTCTTTGCCTATGGGCGAAGCCGTATATTCAATATCAAAAGCTTTTTTTGCGTAATGCGCTAATTTTTCATGTTTATAAAAACCAAGATTCTCGGGATGGGTGAAAACACTCTTGAACCAGACCATTCTTTCGCTCTTCCAATATTCAAACCATTTATCCATTTCGTCGGGATGACAAAACCACTGCAAATCCCATTGTTCGAATTCGCGCTGTCTGAACAAAAAATTTCCCGGCGTAACTTCATTGCGAAAAGCCTTACCTATCTGACAAATGCCAAAGGGGACTTTTAACCGCGACGTGTTTAAAACATTTTTGTAATCTAAATATATTGTTTGACACGCCTCACCTCGTAAATAGGTATCTGTTTTTTCACCTTCAATTACCCCTAATTGAGTTGGAACTAAAATATTAAAAATTTTAGGCTCTGTTAAAGGACCGCCACAATCGGGACATTTATCGCTCTCAATATCATCCGCCTTAAAACGATGATGACATTTTTTACATTCAACTAGCGGGTCAACAAAACTTTTTATATGACCGCTCGCCTCCCAAACTTTTGGATTGGTGATAATCGCGCCATCGATACCGACAATATTGTCGTGCTCTTTAATCATCCATTTCCACCACAACCGTTTTAAATTATTTTTCATTTCTACCCCTAAAGGACCAAAATCATAAAAACCCTGTAGACCGCCATAAATCTCCGAACCGGGGAAAACAAAACCCCTTCTCTTACACAAAGACACTACCTTTTCCATTAAATTGTTATCCTGCTTTGTTTTTTTCATTATTTTATTGAACGACAGTAACCGCGCTTACAAGCGGAATCACTGAATTAGCTAATGTTTTATTGTTAAAATCGTCATTTGCCCGAATTATTGTTTCGCTTAAAAGAGGCATTACCTGGCTTATTTGAGTGACATTAGGCGTTGCCTCCACTTGAAAAACGGCCTCTACCGGACTTAAAATCACGCCTTGGGTCGCTAAAATTTTATCTATATTCCAAACGACTTCTTGCGTTCTTTCGTCATATGAAGGCACTGAATTTATACTGCTTTTGACTTTGCCTGTCCAGCGAACGCCCGATTGTAAAAACCCGCTCACTTTAACATTACTTATATCTGTTGAAAAATTGGTTATCTTCCAATGTATGGTGAAATTAGTCGGCTTGTTAACTTTTGGAGGAAACGGCCCGGTATTGGTTATTCCGGAAGCCGCGTCGGAATAAAAAGCTTTCGCGGAAACCACAACGGCGCCCGAAACGTTGTTTTTAAGATTGGCAAAGGCAATTGTTTTATCACTTGAAACGCCCGCGGGTACCGTTAGCGAAGATATTTCAGCGGCAACGTTTAACGTAAAATTTTTGTCGCTCTGCCGCCTGATCGGATAACCTTCTTTTGTCTGAATTTGAAATTCCACAAAACCTTCGTTTCCCGGATTAATCACGCGAAGATTTGAAGTATTGGCAACGTTCCAGGTTATCGTATTGGTCTTTGAATCAAAAAATCCATCACTGTCTAAAGTTTGCAAATCAAACACTTCACCGGTTAATTTCGCGGTTATAATAACGTCATTCAGTCCTGTATCCGAAGAATTGCGGTAATTTATTTTATATTTCAAATTTTCCCCCAAAGAAGCCACATAATTTACGCTGTCGTTCAAGCTCACGTTTAACGATAAAAGCGATGAAGTAATGCTTAATTGAGCGGATTTTTTATTTATTGAATGTTTCTGGCCGGAGATTTCTATTACAAACTCTCCGGTAATCGCGAAATTATTCAAAGCTTCATTCGGACTAATAACCTTGCCTCTGATTATAAAACTTCCTTCTGCGCCGTTTGTAGGCAGAGAATCAAACTTCCAAACGTTGTTTCCGGAAGAAGGATTTATCGTCGCGCTCTTAAAAGTAAAGAAAATCGGATATTCAAATTTTAATTCCGCATTATTGAATTGATAATCCGAAATGTTTTTATAATGAACCTCGACTTCAAATTCTTCGTTGTTTAAAACTTTTTGCGGAGCCGAGATGTCCAATTTTAGCGCCGGTTCGCTTACGGAAATTTCAACTGTTTTGGTTTGCTCAAACCGCGCTTTTGCTCCCAAAGCCGGAGTGTAATAAGAAATTCCAACGTCGATTTTCTCCAATTTTTGATCCTGGGAAATGATTATTACTGGAATTCGCTCCTGAAAATTGGCGTCTTTTTCAAGGCTACCGAAATCTTTATTGTAATATCTTTTATCCTGGCTTTCTCCGACGAAAAATACGCCATCAGGCAAAACCAGCGATATTTTCACGTCATTTAAAGCATTGTTAAAGTTATTTTTAGCCCCAACTTCAATGTCAAACGGCACGCCAGATAAAACGCTCTGCGGAGCGCTAAGGGTAAAAGCGATATCACGGTTTACTAAATAAGAATAAAAATAAAAACTTATTCCGGCGGCGGCCAAAACAAAAACGACAATTGCCGTCCAAAAAACCGGTTTGCTTAATTTATCTATTTTTGAATAAAGATTTGGAAAGAAACTCGATTTTTTAATTTTTTCTTCATCCCAGCCGGTTTCGCCGATTTTTTCTCCGCTCGCTTCGGGAACCCGATAAAAATCTCCATGTTCGCTTTTTTCATCGAAATCTTTTTGATAAAGTTTCTTGTTTAAATCATCTAGTGGCATGTATTAATATTACTTCATTTTTAGGTATTTTCAACGAGCAGCGACGGCACAAAAAAATTTGTTCGGTTTTTGAAAAGAATTCCGGTTTTTTGGCGGCGCAAACAGCGCATTCGGAATACACCGGGTCAAAACCCAAAACTTTTAGTAAATCCTTACCGGAAAATTTCTTGTTTTTTTTCAGAAGATTCCATAAATCGGGGTCGGGCTGGAGCTCAAAAGTCATATCTTTGACGAATTTAACCGCCGCCAAAGATTCCGGCGTCCGCTCCATTTTTTTAAAAGCCAAAGCATCGGTTATTTGAAAATTATTCTCTCCCATCAGACGCGCCCGCGTAAAATCAAGCGGTTGCAAATGGCCGTTCAATTTAGAAGTTATTTTTCTCGCGCCTCTGGCCTTGGCGGAAACTCTGCCTAATTCTTTGGTATACAAACTGACAATCTTATCGAATTCAGCCGAGTCTTCAACGTCCAAAACCAGCGCTTCCGTTAAAATTTCTTTCATTTTGGCTGTTGTTGACAATCAAAAAAAATCCTATAATATCATTATAACATTTCTACATGGATAATTCCTCGCAAAAACACGATAATTTTTTAGCGGCAAGCATCCTAATAGCCGCTATTTTAATTTCAGCTTCAGTTATTTACGCGGTAGGCGTGAAAAATCCCGGAACTCAAACTGAAAAAACGATTGAACTTTCGAAACCGCAGATAAACGACGACGTTGTCTTGGGAGATCCAAACGCGCCGGTAACGATTTTTATTTTCAGCGATTATCAATGCCCGTTCTGTGGAAAATTCTATAAAGAAACCGAATTGCAAATCAGAAAAAATTACGTTGAAACCGGAAAAATTAAGATGGTATATAAAGATTTTCCGTTTCTCGGCTCCGAATCGGTAGCCGCCAGCGAAGCGGCTGATTGTGCCAAAGACCAGGGAAAATATTGGGATTACCACGACGCGATTTTTGACGCCGAAGTTAAAGAGTTCACAGAAACCGGAAATAGCGAGAATACCGGAAATTTAAACCGCGACACGTTTAAAAAAATCGCCGAGAATTTAAAAATGAACGTTGATGATTTTCTTTCTTGTTTTGATTCCGGTAAATATTCTTCCGAAGTGGAAAAGGACGCTACTGAAACAAAGAGTGTCATGGAAGAAACCTCGACTCCCACTATTTTTGTAAATGATAAAATGATTCAAGGAGCTTATCCTTATAATATTTTTTCACAGGCAATAGAAGTGGAATTGGCTAAATAAAAAAATAAAAAAGAGCTTTAAGACAAGCGCCTTAAACAAGCTGTTTTGCCTTAAATTCGGAATAAATAAAAGGGCGAAATATTAAAATAAAAAGGCAAAAATGGCTTATAACGACAACCAACAAGGCGGTTTTCAAAGGCAAATGTTTAAAGGAAACTGGAAATGCTCGAAATGCGGAGGCGAAATAACGGAACTTCCGTTTGAACCGAGCCCGGAAAGAATGGACCAGCTTATGTGCAGAAATTGTTTCCGCGAAAAACGCCAATCGTTCGGAGGACCGAGAAGATTCTAAAACGATAAATAAATAAAAAATCCCGTGTGAGGCGGGATTTTTTATTACCTTAAAAATATACATGTGTTATAATTTTATTATTATGAATAGTAGACCAAACTCTTTTACTCTAATAGAGTTAGTCATAGTCATCGCAGTCTTAGCCATATTGTCTGCAGTAGTGATAATAACGATAAATCCGGCGGAACAGATGAAATCAGCCAGAGATTCAAGAAGAGCTGAAGAACTGACAACCATTAATAAAGCCATATCTCTGTACGTCGCAGATGGAGGTTCTTCCTTGGGTTCCACAAATACTGTATATGTCTCCATTCCAGATTCAAGCGCAACCTGCGCCAATCTGGGTCTTCCCACCTTGCCTACAGGCTGGAGTTATCATTGCTCTACATCAGTAAACCTTCAAAAAACAGATTCTACGGGCTGGATACCCGTCAATTTTTCAAGCATCTCCTTTACTACACCCTTAAGCTCTTTACCCGTG
>JBAZLC010000010.1:0-8971 GCA_041650415.1 Minisyncoccota bacterium
TTTTATTCTTTGACCGCATAAACGAATTCAATCCGCTTTTGAAATCTCTCGGTCCGCTTACTACGACAAATCCGTGCTCAGAACTTACCCTTTACCCAAATGAAAGCTGTAATTTGGGTTCTATAAACGTTTCCGCTTTTGTGAAGAAAAACCACAATAACGGCAAAAAACCTCAGTTTGACTGGGAAGCGTTTGAAGAGGTTATTAAGAAAGCAACCCGTTTCTTGGATAACGTAATCGATATTTCAAAGCACCCGTTGCCGGAAATAGAAGAGATGACGTTGAATACCAGAAAAATCGGTTTGGGAATTATGGGTCTTGGAGATTTGCTTTACGAGCTTGGAATTTCTTATAACGATAAAGAAGGTTTGGAATTTATGGAGCAATTAATGGAATTTGTGGCATATTATTCCAAGGTTGTTTCGATCGAATCTTCGAAAGAACGCGGCCGCGCGCCATATTTTGAGAAATCATTCTACAAAGAAGGCAAATTGCCTTTTAGCGCTTCAAAAGACAAAAAATCCTGGCATTTCGATTGGGCGGATTTGGCGAAAAAAATGCAAAAATACGGCATCAGAAATATTTATACCACGACGATTGCGCCGACGGGTTCGCTTAGTATGTTGGCCGGAACTTCTTCGGGCATAGAACCGGTTTACAGCCTTGTTTTTGAAAAAAGCATTGCCATCGGAAATTTCTTTTACATAGATCCGGTTTTTAACGAGGCCATGCAAACCGAAGGATTGATGGATGAAGCGCTCATTAAAGAAGTGGCGGAAGCCGGAGGAACGATTCATAATGTTCCTTATATTCCGCAAAAAATGAAAAAGATTTTCGTCGTCGCTCACGATATCGCTCCGGAACAGCATGTTAAAGTTTTAGCGTCTTTTCAAAGATGGGTTGACGCTTCAATATCGAAAACCAATAATTTTCCTTCGGATGCTACGGTTGAAGACGTGCGTAAAGCGTATTTCTTGGCTTATGAACTTGGATGCAAAGGCGTTACGGTTTACAGAGATAAATCTTTGCAAACTCAGGTATTAATCGGCGGCTCTAGAAAGGGGGCTGGCGAAAAACCGAAAGATGGTGTAAAGTTAACCGTTGTAAAAGACGAAAAAGCCAAAGGATTGGCAGTATATCATGAAGCCGGAGCGGCCAACGCTTTCACGGCGCCGGCGGAAGACAATCCGGAAAAAACAGGAGAAGTTAAAATGTGTCCGAATTGCAATATTGAGTTGGTTTTTCAGGAAGGCTGCCGGAAATGTCCGGCTTGCAGCTGGGGCCTGTGTTCGTAGAGATAAAAAATGAACAAAGAAAAATCTTCAATTTTATTAATAGGAGTCATTATATTGGCGATTGCGGCCGCGGTTTTTGTTTACCCTAACGGATTAAGCAAAAAGTTTTTGCCTTGGCGTTTGGGGTTGGATTTAGTCGGAGGAACCCATCTTGTTTATGAAGTGGATATGTCGCAAGTTGATTCTTCTGAAAGAGATTCGGTTGCGGGAGGGCTAAGAGACGTTATTGAACGGCGCATTAATTTATTTGGAGTAAGCGAGCCGCAAATACTTTCCTCGAAAGAAGGGGATTCTTACAGATTGATAGTTGAACTTGCGGGAATAAAAGACGTTAATCAGGCGATTAAAATGATAGGAGAAACTCCACTTCTTGATTTCAGGGAAGTAATTGAGAATCCAAATGCCAGTTCAACAGATCAAAAATATCAATTTATTCAAACTAATTTAACCGGCCGCTACGTTAAAAGCGCGCAGGTCGGTTTTGATTCGACGACCGGCAAGCCGGAAGTCAATATCCAATTTAACGATGAGGGAGCGGCGATTTTCGAAGAGTTAACCGCTAAAAATGTCGGCAAGCCGATCGCGATTTTTTTGGATAATGCTTTGATAGAAATGCCGAATGTCATAGAAAAGATTTCCGGCGGAAGCGCGAGAATTACCGGAAAATTTACGGCAGACGAAGCCAAGACCATGGTTGAAAGATTTAATGCGGGCGCTTTGCCGGCTCCGATTAATTTAATAAGCCAACAGACAATCGGTGCGAGCCTCGGACAGCAATCATTAAGCAAAGCGATTTACAGCGGAATTTTGGGAACGATAATAATCATTATTTTCATGCTTCTTTATTATCGCGTTCTGGGAATTTTTTCTTCATTAGCGTTGATTATTTATGTGTTTCTGACCGCCGCGTTTTTCAAGCTCGGTATCACGATGACGCTTGCGGGTATTGCCGGTTTTATTCTTTCAATCGGAATGGCGGTTGACGCGAACATTTTGATTTTTGAAAGGACTAAAGAAGAGCTTAAAAAGGGCTTGGCGAAATCTTCGGCTATTGAAGAAGGTTTTAGGCGCGCTTGGCCTTCAATCCGCGACTCAAACGTTTCAACGATAATAACTACCGTGATTTTGTATTATTTTACCGGTAGCTTTATCAGGGGGTTCGCTTTGGCGCTATTAATAGGCGTTGTTATTTCAATGTTTTCGGCAATCACGGTCACAAGGACGATGTTGAGGGTATTTATGAAAAATGATTAACAATATGAATATAATCGGCAATAGAAAAATATTTTTATCTATTTCGGCCATTTTGATACTGGCTAGTTTTGCGGTAATAGCCGTTTTCGGATTGAAACCCGGAATTGATTTCGCGGGCGGCACGATGTGGCAAATCGAACAAAAAACGGATAACCCGCAACAAACAATGCAATTGACGACAGATGAACTTAAAGTTTTTTTCCAGACAGATTTAAAAATCGAAGATGTGGTTATTTTCCCGGCGGAAAACGGAGGCTTTATGATTCGTTTACCGCATATTTCGGAAGACTCGCATCAACAATACATTTCGTCTATTAAAAATAAATTTGGAGACGTTGAAGAACTTAGTTTTCAGAATATCGGTCCGGCGGTCGGGGAAGAATTGAAAAATGGCGCTTTTTGGGCGATAGCGATGGTCTTGTTCGGTATTTCTTTATATATCGCTTTTGCCTTTCGTAAGGTTTCTTATCCGATAAAGTCTTGGAAATACGGCGTAATTACTTTAGCGACGCTTTTGCACGACATTATAATTCCGGCGGGGCTTTTGGCAGTTTTGGGAAAATACGCGGGCATTGAAATAGATACCAATTTCGTCGTCGCGCTCTTGGTTATTATGGGTTTTTCGGTTCATGACACGATTGTCGTTTTTGACAGGATTCGCGAGAACCTTATGTTTCAAAAAGGGAAGTTTGATTTGGCGGAAATCATCAATAACAGCGTTAATCAGACGTTTGTCCGTTCGGTCAACACTTCTTTGACTTTGATTTTGACTCTTTTAGCAATGTTCTTTTTCGGTCCGGTGACTTTAAAATATTTTATTCTGACGATTTTGGTCGGTGTGGTAATGGGAACTTATTCTTCGATTTTCGTTGCCAGCCCGCTGTTATTGATTTTCCGTTCAAAGGGAAATAGCTAAAAGTAGTTGACAAATTTCTTAAAGCCTGGTACTCTGTTTTTATGTTGAGTTTGACAATAAACAACTTAATCCGCGACTTAAAGCCGCGCCAGAAAGAAATTTTGGCGGGCCGTTTTGGTTTAGCCGGAGGTGGAAAAGAAACTTTAGCCGGAATAGGCGGACGTTATAATATAACCCGGGAAAGAGTCAGGCAGCTTGAGGAAAGCGCTCTGGATTACGTAAGAGAAAATTTGGAAAAAGAAAAATCCGTAAAAGGCTTTCGCGAAGCAATAATAAATCATCTTGATGAATTCGGCGGATTGCGCAAGGACGACCTTTTTGTTTCAGAAATAAAGTCGGCGCTTAACGATAAAAAACTCCATCATTGGCATTTGAGATTTTTTTCCGAAATTTCGGGAGATTTTTTCTATAAGCCGGCGGACAAAGACTTTCACGGTTTTTGGTATTTCGATGAAAAGCACATAGATAAAGCCGATTCATTTTTCTCGGAACTTGAGAAAATGGTTGAGAATAAAAAAGCCGATTTATTGGAAAAGAAAAGTTTTAACGATTATCTTTTAAAAGTGGCAAAGAATAAAAAGATTTCCGACGCCGCCGGTTCAAATTATCTTTTGGTTTCCAAAAAATTCGGCCAAAATCCTTACGGTGATTTCGGGCTTAGCGAATGGGAAGAAATAAATCCAAAAACGATAAACAGCAAAGCTTATTTGGTTCTGAAAAAACACGGTCAACCGCTGCATTTCAGCGATTTGGCGGACAAAATAAACGAAGCCGGTTTTGACGGACGTTTGGCCCAAAAACAAACAGTGCATAACGAACTTATAAAAGACCCGCGTTTTGTTTTAGTTGGACGCGGCACTTACTCTTTATACGAAAAAAAAGGAAAATAACCCCGACTTATGGCGTTTGGCGGCAATTTAATATATAATTATCGCTAATGGACGTCTTCTTCAAAATTTTCTCCGGTATTGCCAATGGCGCTGTTGCCGTCTTTTATTATTCTTGGTGGATTATTCTGCCGGTTTTTCTTTTTTTTGTCGCTTGGGATTTTTGGATGATTTATATCCGGACAAAATACGTTAAAAGCATTGAACGGGGAATTTTTGAAATAAAAATTCCCAAAGAAATTCTTAAAACTCCAAAATCAATGGAAGCGGTTTTTAATACTTTAGTAGGGTGTTATTCTTTCGGGTTTTCTTCGGTAGATACTTATTTGGGCGGCAAGGTGGAACAGTGGCTGTCTTTTGAAATGGTAGGGCATGCCGGCGGAGTGCGGTTTTATGCTCAAATTCCGTTAGACTTCAAAAATTTGGTTGAATCGGCGGTTTATTCCCAATATCCTAACGCGGAAATAAACCGGGTTGATGATTACGTTGATTCTTTGCCTCCGGTTTTACCCGATAAAACTTATGACCTTTGGGGAACGGAGCTTATATTGGCGAGAGAAAATTATTATCCGATAAAAACATACCAATTTTTTGAAGAGACTCAAGATGAAAAGCGTTTAGATCCGCTCGCGGCGATTATTGAAACAATGTCAAATTTAAAAGAAGATGAGTGGGTGGGAATTCAAGTTTTAATCAGTCCGACCGGAGAAGCAAACGGAAATATGTGGGCGAAAGAGGGAATCGAAAAAATAGAGGAAATGGCGGGCAGAAAATCCGCTAAAAAAAAGAAAGAATCGGCGCTTTTAACTTGGGCGAGGAATATTTTTTGGGCGCCGGCAGAACAGCCGGTTTGGGGCGAAGAAAAAAAAACCGACGCGCCGACTTTAAAATTTTTGCATCCGGCGGAACAGGAAATCGCCAAGGGTATCGGCAATAAAGTTTCAAAAATCGGATTTGAAACAATTATCAGATTTGTTTACATAGACAGTAAAAATAGTTTTACTTCGGCCAATATTTCGGCGATTATGGGTTCTTTTAACCAATTTCGCGCTAACGATTTAAATGCTTTAAAACCTAACAAAAAAGTGACTACCTTAATAAGTACGTGGTTCGCGAAACTGGTTCCCATTTATAAAAAACTTTTCATTTTTTCAAGAAAAAGAAGGCTTTTTGAAAGTTACCGGACAAGGCGGTTCGGACAACACAATAGAACCCGGGATGAAAAATTTTCCGTTTTAAGCACGGAAGAGCTCGCGACAATATATCACTTCCCGGCTATAATGGTTGAATCGCCGAATTTGATAAGGCTTGGCGGTAAGAAGGGCGGTCCGCCGGCGGAATTGCCCGTTGAGTAATTTATATTTTCTTTTATGGAAGACAAAGACATAACAATTTTTGCGAAGACGAATTTCCGGAACCGCCAGACGCGATTTGGAATTAAAAGAGACGACCGCCGCCGGCACATGTACATAATCGGAAAGACCGGCATGGGACAAACAAACTTGTTGGAAACAATGGTGGCTTCGGATATCCGCGCCGGCAAAGGAGTCGGCGTTGTCGATCCTCACGGCGAATTCGCCGAAAGAATATTGGATTTCGTTCCGGAGAGCCGGCTTGACGACGTTATTTATTTTAATCCGGCCGATATTGATTTCCCGATTGCTTTTAATCCGTTGGAGCGGATAGACATCGAGCACCGCCATTTGGTGGCTTCGGGTATTATGGGCGTTTTCAAAAAAATCTGGCCGGACGTCTGGTCCGCCCGCATGGAATACATTTTAAACAATTCTCTTTTGGCTTTACTTGAATATCCGTCTTCGACTCTTTTGGGAATAATGAGAATGTTCTCCGACAAGGAATACCGGAGAAAGATAACGGAAAATTTGGAAGACCCGGTTATCAAGGCTTTTTGGTTGAATGAATTCGCCAAATATACCCAAAAGCTTGAAACGGAAGCGGTAGCGGCCATTCAGAACAAAGTCGGCCAATTCGTTTCAAATCCGGTAATAAGAAATATTATCGGCCAGAATCATTCGGCTTTTGACATGAGAAAAGTTATGGATGAAGGAAAGATTTTAATAGTTAACCTCTCCAAAGGAAAAATCGGGGAAGATAATTCCGCGTTGTTGGGCGCGATGATGATTACCAAGCTTCAGCTTGCCGCGATGAGCCGCGTTGATACCGAAGAGAAAAAGCGTAAGGATTTTTATCTTTACGTCGACGAATTCCAGAATTTTTCAACAGAATCATTCGCCAATATTTTGTCCGAGGCGAGAAAATACCGTCTTGACCTTATTTTGGCGCATCAATACATAGAACAGCTTGATGATAAAGTTAAAGCGGCGATTTTCGGAAACGTCGGCACTTTGGCGTGTTTCCGGGTTGGTGCCGAAGACGGGGAATTTCTGGAAAAAGAATTTATGCCGGAGTTTGTCGCCAATGACTTGGTTAATTTGCCCAAATACAGCATTTATCTGAAACTGATGATAGACGGCGTGGCTTCAAAACCTTTTTCGGCCGAAACTTTGGAGCCTCTTAAGCCCAATGCTGAATCTTTGAAAGATGTTATAATAGAAAACTGCCGGCGCCGGTTTAGCGTGTCAAAGCAGGCGGTGGAAGAAAAAATCGCTTCGGAATGGCTGGGGACAAAGGAAACCGCAGACGACAGAATTCAGCGCCGCGATGAACAATCACTTGGAAAGGCGCTTGCTCCGCAGCAGCAAGAACAGCCGGAGAGAGTAACGGATTTTCCCAAGAAAGAGAGAAAAGCGGTTGATATCAGCGACTTGCGGAAAACATTAGAAGACTCGCTGAAAAATATCGACGAAGAAGACAATAATGCCAATATATGAGAACACTAATCAAGGAAATTATTAATAAAGAAAATCAAAGCGTTGAATTGATGGGTTGGGTAGATACACGCCGCGACCACGGAAAACTTATATTTATAGATTTGCGGGACAGAAGCGGAGTCTGCCAGGTTGTTTTTTTACCCAAACCCGAAGAGCTTCACGGTTTGGCGGATAAACTTCGCAGTGAATGGGTTGTTAAATTAACCGGGAAAGTCGCGAAGCGGCCGGAGAATATGGTAAATAAAGAAATAAAAACCGGCGGATTTGAAATTCAAGCCGAGGGATTGGAAATTTTAAATGAATCAGAAGCGCTTCCGATAGGAATAGACACGGATGGTTATGAAATAGGGGATGATTCCCGGATGAAATATCGCTACCTTGATTTGAGAAGGGGAAGACTAAATAAAAACATCAGAGTGCGGGCGAAAATAGAAAAATTAATCCGCGATTTTTTGACGGAAAAAGAATTTATTGAAATTGAAACTCCGATTCTCGGCAAATCGACTCCTGAAGGCGCCAGAGACTATTTGGTTCCTTCGCGTTTGGAACCGGGAAAATTTTATGCGCTTCCGCAATCTCCACAGCAATACAAGCAGCTTTTGATGGTTGCCGGACTTGAAAGATATTTCCAGATTGCCCGTTGTTTCAGGGATGAAGACACAAGAGGAGACAGGCAGCCGGAGTTCACTCAAATGGATTTAGAGATGAGTTTTGCCGGACAGGAAGACGTGATGGCTTTAAACGAGGAGCTTTTAATAAAATTGGTTAAAGAGTTGATGCCGGATAAAAAAATTCAAGAAATTCCATTTCCGCGGATAAGCTATAAAGACGCGACGGAGAAATATGGTACTGACAGGCCGGATTTAAGGAAAGATAAAGAAGACAAAAATCTTTTGGCTTTTTGCTGGGTCATAGACTTTCCGTTTTTTGAAAAAACCGATAATGGCGGTTGGACTTTCACTCATAATCCGTTTTCGGCGCCCAAAGCCGAACATATGGAATCTCTTTTAAAACAAGAATCAATTTCCGATATACTTACCAGTCAGTACGATATTGCCTTGAACGGTTTTGAAATAGGCGGCGGCAGTATTCGTAATCATAAGCCTGAGGCTTTGAAAGCGGTGTTTAAAATAATGGGATTCACCGACGAACGGATTGAGAAAAATTTCGGCCATATGCTTGAGGCGTTCAAATACGGCGCGCCTCCGCATGGGGGAATCGCGTGGGGTTTGGATAGGCTGGTTGCCCTGCTTCAAAACGAGCCGAACATCCGCGAGGTTATCGCATTTCCAAAAACGGGAGATGGTAGAGACTTGATGATGCAAGCGCCTTCAGAGGTTGAAAATCAACAATTAAGCGAATTAGGTTTGGAAATAAAAAAGAAAAAATAATTACATTTTAGATTCATGAAGCCCAACTCCTTCACCCTTATAGAACTCGTCATAGTAATAGCGGTTCTCTCCATTCTATCAGCAGTAGTGGTAATAACGATAAATCCGGCGGAACAGATGAGATCAGCCAGAGATTCAAGAAGAGCTGAAGAACTGACAACCATTAATAAAGCCATATCTCTGTATGTCGCAGATGGAGGTTCATCCTTAGGTTCCACAAACACGGTATATGTCTCCATACCCGATTCAAGCGCAACCTGCGCCAATCTGGGTCTTCCCACCTTACCTACAGGCTGGAGTTATCGTTGTTCCACAAGTACAAATCTTCAAAAAACCAATGGTACGGGCTGGATACCGATCAATTTCAGCAATATCT
>JBAZLC010000011.1:0-7660 GCA_041650415.1 Minisyncoccota bacterium
GTAAGCTTTAAAAGGAAATGTTTCGGGCCTGCGGCGTCGGAAGTGATGTAAGGAATGTTAATTTCACTTTCAAAGGCGCTTGAAAGTTCGTGCTTGGCGCGCTCGGCAGCTTCTTTTAAGCGTTGTAAGGCCAACGGGTCTCCCGAGATATCGATGCCTTCCTGCTTTTTATATTCTGAAACTAAAAATTCTATTATTTTTCTGTCAAAATCGTCTCCGCCCAGATGGGTGTCTCCGCCGGTAGCTTTCACCTCAACCGTCTCGTCGCCGACTTCCAAAACGGAAATGTCGAAAGTTCCGCCGCCGAAATCGTAAACAACAATTTGTTCGTTTTTTTGTTTATTCAAACCGTACGCCAAAGCCGCGGCTGTTGGTTCGTTAATTATTCTGCGCACTTTCAAACCGGCAATTTCTCCGGCGTTTTTAGTCGCCTGCCTTTGGGAATCATCGAAATAAGCCGGCACGGTAATGACCGCTTCGTCGATTTTTTCTCCGGTCTTCGCTTCGGCATCGGCTTTAAGCTTTGCCAAAACCATGGCTGAAATTTCTTCCGGTTTGTACCATCTATCCGCCATTTTTATCTCCACTCCGCCGGTCGAAGATTTCTGGATATCAAAAGGAAGCCACGATTTGTCGCGCTGGACTTCTTTATCGTCAAAGTTGCGGCCGATTAACCGCTTAACCGAAGAAATTGTATTTTTCGGATTAACCACTGATTGCCTTTTGGCAAGCAAACCGACCAGGCGTTCGCCCGCTTTTGAAATCGCCACGACCGAAGGCGTAGTGCGGTTACCTTCGTTATTTTCCAATATTTTTGATTCGCCCGCCTCAATAATCGCCATCGCCGAATTTGTTGTTCCCAAGTCTATTCCTAAAATTTTAGCCATAGTTTTATTTTAAAATTTAAATTATTTATATTTCTACTGATTTATTTTGCCACTTTCACTCTCGCCGGCCTGATAAGTTTGCCGTGAAGAGTGTATCCTTTCTCGACCTCTTCTACTATTATGCCCGAAGGTTTGTCCGATTCGACTTCCGCGACCGCCTCTTGAAGTCCGGGGTCAAACGGCTGTCCAACCGAGATAACAACTCTTTCCAGTCCGCTCAATCCCATTATGTCTTCCAGCTGCCGGCGTATCAGATAAAGGCCTTTTTGCGTTTTGGAATTTTCGTCGCCTTCAAGCGTCGCCAAAGCAAGGTCAAAACTGTCTAAAACCGTTATCAAATCCTTCACAATCGCCTCATTGGCGAATTTTACTATCGTTTCAAACCTCTTAGACTCGTCTTTTTTATAATTTATCAAGTCCGCCTTTGCCCGTTTCCAGCCGTCAAGATACTCGTCGCGCTGTTTTTCGCAATCGGGAACGGAATTTTGCCCTTCTTTATTTTGAGATTCTTCTTTTAAAATATCTTCTTCCATAATTTATTTTAGATTTATATAAATATTATAATTAATTGCAATATTGTAATTTACATCGCACAAACGAAACATTCAATAAACAAAGTATAACAATTTATTGTCGATCGTCAATAGTTTGTTATACTTTCCAAAGCTCAAAATTTTTAAAAATTAAGCGTCTCATCATTATCAACTTCTCCTACCGTCATCAATCTCACGCAATTATTTAATTTTCTAAAAAGGATTTCCTCGTAGAAATCTTCCGCCAACGGACTTTTTCCCATGAAAACGCTTTTCTGAATGGGTTTGTATTCCAAAGAGATAAGTTGCCAGCGAAGCCAATTTCTGCCCTCGCGATTTTTTTCCGGTATATCAAACATTACTATCCGCCACTTGCCGTCCCACTGCTGCTCTTCTTTCTCCTGAAAATCTTTTATCGTTTTCAACCCCAATTTCGTTATTTGAAAGCCGGATTTCTTTTTCTCAACCAAACCTTTTTTTTGAAGCCGCCATAAAATCGTTCTGGCGCTTTCTTTTTTCAAATTTTTAAGCTCGTCGTAATAATCCCAAAAATCTTTTGTCTCCAACATTCTTGAATAGCTTCTTCCTAAGCCTCTTCCCGGTCCGGCCAAAATTTCGGAAAGCGCGACGGCACCCCTTTCCGCCAAACCCAAAAGCAAAGCCATACCGGCCAAACTGGTATTTATGGGTAAATCTTTTACTATTTGTTTAAATTGTTCTTTTTCCATTTTAGTTTTAATTCCGGTTTCAATTTCAGTTTTAATTTAAATAATTTTCAATAATTGCAAATTCAGTAATTTCAGTAAAAGTATAACAAACTATTGACGATCGTCAATAGTTTGTTATATCTATTTTTGCTTTTTTTATCTTACCCCGTTTACCATTTCACCTTTTAAAGACTTCGAATTATGATTTATTTGTAAAAACTCCAAGCATCAACTAAACTTAATATTAATATGATAAAGCTTTTCAATACTCTCTCGGGCAAAAAGGAAACCTTCAAACCGCTCAAGGCCAAAACCGCGCGGATTTACGCCTGCGGACCGACAGTTTATAATTACGCCCATTTAGGCAACTTACGAACTTACGTTTTTGAAGACATTTTGCGCCGCACGCTTAAAGCAAACGGCTATAAAGTAAAACAAATAACCAACATTACCGACGTTGAAGATAAAATTATTAAAAAAGCCCAGCAGGAGAAAAAGGACATCTCTCAAATCACCAAGCCATACGAAAAAATATTTTTTGAAGACCTCAAAAAATTAAACGTTGAAAAAGTTGAAGGTTATCCCCGCGCCACCGAGCACATCAAAGAAATGACAAATCTTGTTTCCGTTTTGATGAAAAAAGGTTTTGCATACCAGGGCGAAGACAAATCAATTTATTTTAAAATCTCGAAATTTAAAAATTATGGAAAACTTTCGGGATTGAAAAAGCGCCAGATAAAAATCGGCGCGAGAATCGACAGTGATGAATACAAAAAAGACGATGCTCAAGATTTTGTCTTATGGAAATCGGCAAAGTCCGGCGAGCCATCATGGCAATTTTCCTGGGGCGCGGGCAGGCCGGGCTGGCACATTGAATGTTCTGCCATGAGCGCGAAATATCTCGGGCTTCCGCTCGACATCCATGCCGGCGGAGTGGATTTGATATTCCCCCATCATGAAAACGAAATCGCCCAATCCGAAGCCGCCACCGGAAAAAAATTCAGCCGGTTCTGGATTCACGGCGAACATCTTTTGATTAATGGAGAAAAAATGTCCAAGTCCCTCGGTAACATTTTTACACTCCGCGACCTTGAAAAAAACAATGTTAGTCTTTTAGCATTCCGCTATCTGCTTCTTGGAACCCACTACAGGAAAAAATTAAATTTTACCTGGCAATCAATTGTGGCAAGCCAAAATTCACTCAATCGTCTTTATAGACATATAAGCGAATTTTCAACAAAAAACCCGCCCACATTAAAATTACTGCGGACAAATAAAAAACTGGTTGAAAAATACGGAAAATTATTCTTGACTGCGATAAACGACGACTTAAACGCTCCGAAAGCGCTCTCGGTCGCATGGGAAATAATTAAAGAGAAAAAATTATCCAACAAAGAGAAAAAAGAATTATTGATTAATTTTGATAAAGTTTTAGGACTTGGACTAAAAGACGTAAAAATAGAAAAAACAGCCGAAATTCCGCAAAAAATAAAAGATTTAGCCCAAAAACGGGAGTTATTAAGAAATAATAAACAATTTATTCAAGCCGACGCCTTGCGGAAAGAAATAGAAAAGTTAGGATACTTTATAGAAGACACAGCCACGGGGCCGGTTCTTCGGAAATAAAATCATGGATTTAAAGCTTCCCCCTCAAGACATAGAAGCCGAACGCTCGGTTCTCGGAGCGTTAATGTTGGATAAAGAAGCCATTATCAAAGTGGCTGATTTAATAAACCCCTCGGATTTTTACCAGCCGGCCCATGCAAAAATTTTTGATGCGATTTTTGAACTTTTCGAGAAGGGAGAACCTATTGATGTTTTAAGCGTCAGTAAAAAATTAAAAGACAAAGACGAACTCAACAACGTCGGCGGTTCAAGTTATCTTACCGACATTATCAATTCCGTTCCAACCGCCAGCCACATCGCCTATTATGCTAAAATCGTCCGCCAGAAAAAAGTTCTCCGCCAGCTTATCGGCGCGTCTTCCGAAATAACCGAAAAAGTTTTCGACACCTCGGGCGACCCGGAAGATTTGTTGGATGATATCGAACAAAAAATATTTTCCATCAGTCAGCAATCACGCCCGCAAAATTTCGTTCCGATAAAAGACGAGCTTAAATCGGCATATGAAAGAATTGAAAAACTTCATCAGGGAGAAAAAGGTTTACGCGGAATAACAACGGGCTACGACGAAATAGACTCTTATCTTTCCGGACTTCAAAAATCAGATTTAATAGTTTTGGGCGCCAGGCCTTCTTTGGGTAAAACCGCCCTGTGTTTGGATATCGCCAGAAATGCCGCCGTTAAAACAAAACTTCCGGTTGGAATTTTTTCGCTTGAAATGTCCCGGGACCAAATCGTAGACAGAATTATCGCTTCCGAAGCCCAAGTCGCTCTTTGGGAGCTCCGCAGCGGCAGAATAAAAGATGAAATCGAGTTTGAAATGATTCAAGCGGCCTTGGATCGCTTGGCACAAGCGCCCATATACATAGACGACACTCCGTCGGCAAATATAATTCAGCTCCGCTCAATGGCGCGCCGGCTCCAGATAGAACATGGTTTGGGCTTATTAGTCGTCGACTATCTTCAATTAATCCAGCCGAGAAATCACAGCGACAATATGGTGGCGGCGATGACCGAAGTGAGCCGCGGCTTAAAAGCTTTGGCGCGCGAACTTGAAGTGCCGGTTTTGGCGGCTGCCCAGCTTTCCCGCGCGGTGGAACAGCGCGACATAAAAATTCCGCGTTTAGCGGACCTTCGCGAAAGCGGTTCAATCGAACAAGACGCCGACGTAGTTATGTTTATTTACAGAAAAGACAAAGAAAAACTCGACCTTCAACCCGAAGAACAAAACACCGCGGAAATTATTATCGCCAAACACCGTAACGGTCCCGTAGGCAGCGTCAAACTTAAATTCGACCCCGACAAAGTAACCTTTAGGCCAATAGAAAAATTTAGACAAGAATAAAAAGACTCCGATCGCGGTCGGAGTCTTTTTATATCTTTCTTATACCTTATTTCTTAAACCTTATGCCTTAACTATATGCTTACCGTAACGGTAAAACTCGCGGCATTGGGATTAATGCCAGAGTTTGTCACCCAATTATACGTGCTCCCTCCTCTAGTATTGGTTATTGTGACGCCGGAGATTGAAGGGGTGAGAATTTGTTTTAGAGAAACATTGTCTATATAAATAACAGAATTGCTTCCTTGTGTTTCATATATATATGTCGCTGTTCCATCAAAAACGGCTGTTTTTTTAGTTTGTAAGCCTTGCTGCCATGAACCTGCTGTTATCGATGTATCTTTAATTACCAAAGCTCCTGAATAACTGGCTCCGCCAATAGACATTCTCATCGTAGAACTATAAGTATCTGAATAATACCATGCACTTCCTAAATATAATTTTCCTGCTGTGGTCGATACGGACCCAGATATCCCTCTATAGGTTACCGTTGCCGTCGTCGCCCAACTGCGCGTTCCCGCATAGGCTTTAGTTGTAGAATAATTTCCCGCAGCTGCAAATGCTGACCAATTACTTGAAGATTCCATGTCAGAATTACTCATTAATTCACTTCCGTAAGTCTCCCCACTCCCTTGAGCTTTGATGAAACCCTGGATGTTGTTTGTGCCGTCGGAAATGATGACGTATCTGTTTATGTATGGAGTGAGGTTAAGAGATGAACTGGTGATAAATGCGTAGCCGTTGGCGGTGGATAGGTTCATAGTGACACCCGTGGATGAAGCTACCAATGTTACGGTAGGTATAAGATTGGTAGCGGTGCCGATTGTGTAATATTGGGACGTTAATTCTGAATTGTATTTTTCGGATTCGAATAAGGTGGCGAGTTGATAAGAACCTCCGGTGACGTAGATATAGTAATTGCCTGTGGATGTGGTGTTGATTGGATCTACTGGTAAAGATTGAAGGACGTTGCCAAAAGAGATTTGGGTGAAGTTTATGGGGATCCAGCCTGTGGAATCCGTTTTTTGAAGGTTTGTTGAGTTGGAACAATGATAACTCCAACCTGCGGGTAAAGATGGAAGACCAAGATCCGAACAATTTGAATTGGCGCTGGGTAAAGAGACATATACCGTATTGGCTGAACCCATACTGGTTTTACCATCTGCCAGATAGAGTCCTATTGATGACTTTATGGATGCGAAATCGGACATTCTAGTTGAATCTCTGGCTGATCTCATCTGTTCTGCCGGATTTATCGTTATTACCACTACTGCTGCGAGAATCGCCAAGATGGCGATGACTATAACAAGTTCTATTAAAGTGAACGCCTTAAACATACAAAAATTATATCATATATTATATGCTAAATGTATGTCGAAAAATTCGATTATTATAATTATTTTATTTTTAATCGTCTTTGATATTTTTATTTGGGCGGAAATATTCTTAAACAAGCCGGATAAAAATACCGAACTTTATTTTTTAAATGTCGGCCAGGGCGACGGCGAACTGATTGTTTTTCCAAACAATATAAAAACATTAATAGACGCCGGACAGGCAAACAAGGCCGCGGAAGAATTTTCTTATTTATTTTCGCCGTTTAACCGTTATATAGACTTAGTTATTCTCACTCACCCCGAAATAGATCATTTTGGCGGACTAATTGATATTATGAAACGCTATAAAGTCGGCGCTTTTATTTTTAACGGCGAAACAAAAGATTCTAACGGTTTTAGTGATTTGGAAAAAATAATTCAAGAAAACAAGATAAAAACCGTTGTCCTTTCCGGCGGCGATAAAATAAAATATCTGGAAAATTATTTTGACGTTCTTTCGCCGTTAAAAGATTCAAATTCTGCCGCAACAAACGAAAACGGCCTTGTTTTAAAATTAAACTCGCAAAATCTTAAAACGCTCTTTGCCGCCGACATCGGCGAAAAAACCGAAACCGATTTAATTAAAAAATACGGCGACTATCTTAAGTCCGATATTTTGAAAGTTGCCCACCACGGCTCGAAATTTTCTTCAAGCGATAAATTCTTGGCGATGGTACTGCCTAAAATTTCCGTTTTTGAAGTGGGCAAGAATTCCTACGGCCATCCTAATGACGGCGTGATTGAACGGCTAAAAAATCTCAACAGTAAAATTTTCAGAACCGATCAAGACGGCACCGTAAAAATTTCCTCCGACTCGGGAAAAATCAATATTTATCAAACCAAATAATTTTAGCCAAAAACAAATCTTTTCCCGCCAGCGATTCTCCGCTCGGATAAATTGTATTCTCTCAAAGTAAAAAACCGACGGAAAATAGCGAACTCAACCTTCGCTACGCTTCGGGATTCAGACAACGCAATTTTCCCGCTTTTTTCCTTCTCGCTCATCAATTTATAACCTCGCTCCAAAATGCTGGCTATGAAAAAGATTTATTTTTTGTTTTACACAAAGACAGAGAAATCTCTCCGTAGTGAATGTCGCGGAAAGCGTCTTAAATTAAACGAGCGAGTAGCCGATTTGAGGGGTACCCCGAGCGAAGGCGAACAGGGTCGCAAATCGGCGTATATGAGCGAG
>JBAZLC010000012.1:0-5924 GCA_041650415.1 Minisyncoccota bacterium
TAAAAAAATCAAATCGCAAATTGATGAACTTACCATCGGCTACCGCGACAAAACTCAATATTGCGTTGACAAGTTGGCGGAAGGCATCGGATTCATATCATCGGCGTTTTATCCCAATGATGTGGTGGTGCGATTGTCGGATTTTAAAACGAACGAATACGCGTCGCTTATCGGAGGCGCGAAATACGAACCGAAAGAAGAAAATCCAATGCTTGGTTGGCGAGGGGCTTCCCGTTATTACGACCCTAAATATAAACCCGGCTTTAAATTGGAATGTTTGGCTTTGAAAAAAGCGCGTGAGGAGTGGGGATTGAAAAATATAATCGTTATGGTGCCATTTTGCCGCACGGTTGAGGAAGGAAAAAAAGTTTTGGCTGTGATGAAAGAATTCGGTTTGGAAAAAGGAAAAAACGGACTGCAAGTTTATATGATGTGCGAGATTCCTTCAAATGTTATTTTGGCGAAGGAATTTTGCGAAATTTTTGACGGGTTCAGCATCGGTTCAAACGATTTGACGCAGATGACGCTTGGCGTTGACAGGGACTCGTCGCTTGTGAGCCATATTTATGATGAAAATAATACAGCGGTAAAAAGATTGATACGGGAAATAATTCAAATCGCGCGCAAAAACGGAAAGAAAGTGGGTATCTGCGGACAGGCGCCGAGCGATTATCCTGAATTCGCGGAATTTTTGGTGCAGGAGGGGATAGACAGTATTTCTTTGAATCCTGACACAGTGCTTAAAACACGCGAACGGATAGTCGCGATGGAGAAAAAAATAGGCAAAGTTAAAAATAATAATTTCAAAATGGCTATGGCATCAAAATTATTGATGATTTTCGGAGTTGTCGGTTTGGTGACGGCTTTGAGCGGATACACTTGCCAGACGGTTAATAATCAGGCGGTTGTTGACGGTTTAAAACAGACATTAACCGAAGAAATTTCAGGATTAAAATCGCAATTAAGGCAAGAAATAACCGAGGAATTGAGCGAAAAACAAACGAGCAGTTTACAAGAAGACGGCTTCGCGAAATTTTCAGTGTCGTATCCGTCTGCTTGGACCGTTGCCCATTGGGAAGATGGAGTCGGTTTTTCTTCGTTGGATGGAAAAGAATGGTTTAAGATTTTTACGCAAGTTTTGGGGCATCCCGTGTCGGAGGATTTAATAACAACCACGACATTTTTTGGTTATCCGGCAAAAAGATTTCCTGAAGCGAGTTTGAAAGACGGAACGCCGTATGAAGTGTTGGAAATTTATCCGAAAGGATATAAAAAACGCGAAGTGATTGAAATTTCCGGCGACAAAAATAATTTTGAAAAAATACTTGGCAATATCGGAAATTTTGAAGCGAAGAAATGATAAAAAAACAATTATAAAAACCGCCCCGTATGGCGGTTTTTTGTTTTACCAAGTTTCAAAGAGATACTTGACTAAATCATCAACATGGTGGCGGGGTTCGAGCAGAAGTTGATACAGCAACCACCCGTCATCATCAATAGTAATGTCTATTTTTTTTCAAAAATTGCCTCAATTTCTTTTTCAGTTTTAATTTTAGCCCGTCCCTTGTAACCCCATTTAAAAGCACTTATATCTTTTACCAGACCTTGCGGAACATCATATTTTTCATCTCTCAACAATATGTCAATATATGTTTTGCCAAATTCAAACCTTGTAAAACTCATTGTCGTCCGATGAGTAACACCGGTTTTTTGATTTACAACTTCCTCAACACTAGGTAACGACCGCACTTTCTCTTGGAGTTTATAAAAAATTTCTTTTACCTCATTTGTCGTTTTATTAAGGTGATAATTTATATCAAACTGTTCTTCGGCTTCACCTCCAGCGATATCCGGCTCTTGCTCGGTAATTTTTCTAGATTTATTTGGCACGTACTTATACGGCATATATTTAATCAGTTCAACATTATCCACTTGTTGGACGGCTGAAATCGTCCTGTTGTCAAAACCTTGTGCCACTAAAATAACCCGTGGGCTTGCCCAGTTCACCTTTTCCTCTTTGCCAAGTTTATCAGCGACTAACAAATCAAAATGTTTTTTGTTCTTTTTTAACCAATCAAAACAAAATAAACCTTGAACGAAAATAGCATTATCTTGCCCCCACTTATACTCAATGATTACTGGCGAACGGGTTTCATCTAAAGCCAAGGTGTCAATTCTGCCGTCCATAGTTGGATATTCTTTTACTAAAAATCTCATTCCCAGTAATTCATCTAAATTTTCGGCAAAAAAATCACGCAATTCCGCTTCGTTGTTAAAATGGTTTAGGTCTAAAAATACTTGGTCAACTTTCTTATTTTTTATTTGGAAAATAGGTATATTATTTTGCCGTTTCAAATATCTTTTTTACTAGCGTTGTTCGTGCGTAAAATGCACGGCTGGTTGATCCATGGCCAGCTCCCTTTGTTCTTGCCTGTATCCATTTGCCGTCTGCACCGGTCAACGACTTAAAACCTTTTTTGATTAGTTTATTGCGGATAAAATCATAGTCCGCCTTTATTTCCTGTATCAATTCGTCTGTTTCGGCAAAATCTAGACTGGTAACTTTTATCAATTCCGCATTTTCGGCATTTGTTCCGTGCCACGCAACAGCACAAAAAATTATCGCTTTTAGTTTAGCCCAACAGTGGCTTTCAAAAAATGAGTGTTGTTTTAATTCTTCGGGATTGATCATCGTAATAGCCATAGTTTCTTTCGGCACGAGTTGCCCTTTAACTTCGTGAAAGCTGACCGACTTTAACTCCCAAGACAAGCCGTTTGGTGCTTTGGATACATTTGTCTGTAAACCCGCCACTCTTTCCAATACTAAACCTTTCCAGCCCTTATTTTGTTTGCCAGTTTCGTAAGTGGTTATGCCGTGTTCTTTTGCTAATTCTCGCAAGTCTTTACCTACGGCCTTTTTTAAATTTTTTATAGCAACTGCCCGAGTAATAATCTGCATAAGTATTATTTTTTTATATCGTTGAAGCGTTTGATTGATAAATCAAGGTATTTTTTTTCTAAATCAATTCCGATAAATTTTCGGTCATTTAATGCGGCGGCCAAACCAGTAGTAGACGAGCCGGTAAACGGATCCAAAACCACATCACCCTTATCAGTACTAGCCATGATTATACGAACCAATAAATCAATAGGTTTTTGTGTCGGATGTTTGCCGTAAATTTTTTCTTCTCTCTTTGGCGGATAAACAGCCCAAACACTACGCATTTGTAAATTTGGCTTTTTCAAAAAATCATCAGGCCAGTTGCCATTTTTCATTGCGTCGTAATTAAATTTATGTTTGGCCTTTTTGTCTTTTCTCGCCCAAATCAAAGTTTCGTGGCTGGCGGTAAAAAAACGACAGCTCAAATTTGGTGAAGCGTTTGGCTTGAACCACGCGATATCATTGAGGATATGAAAATGCTTTACCTGTAAAGCAAAACCGCACTGATAAATTGAGTGGTATGTTCCGCTAATCCAAATCGTTCCGCCCGGCTTTAAAACTCGGTGGCAGGCTTCAATCCAAGACATTTGAAACTCAAAATCTTTTTTTAGTCCATTGCTAACGTCCCATTCACCCTTATTTACACTCACCATTTTGCCAGCATGAACAGTAAAACCGCCATTTGACAAAAGATATGGTGGGTCAGCGAAAATCATGTCAGCGGAGTTTTCTGGCAACTCGGACAAAAGCTCAATACTGTTAGCGTGGTAAAGTTTAAAATTGTGTTTGTCAAAATATGGCTTCATCATAATATTGTCTAAACAAAAATTGCTGTTAATTCAACGCTTATAGTATAGTCTTTTTTGGATCTTCGGTCAATTAAAAAAACAAAAAATAACAGCCGGATAAGCCATTATTTTTTTGTGGGTCGGACGAGACATCTCACTTGCTCACTTCGTTCGCTCCCACAAAAACCTTCGGGTTTTTGTGGGCTTTCCTCGGTAAGAGAAAACTCCCGTTTTTTCCCCTTCCCGTTCGAGTCCCACGTTCAACCACAATTAAAAATTTCCCCCAATAGATTGGAGGAAATTTTTAAGCGGGTCGGACGGGACTCGAACCCGCAACTTCCTCCGTGACAGGGAGGTGCTCTAACCAGTTGAACTACCGACCCAATAAACGATTTATTCTATTTTATTGTTTTGTTGGTGTGTTTGAAAATACCATTTTATATATTTTGAATTTTTTGATTTTTTTAATTTAATTTCAAGTTTGCTTGCCTCTAAATTGTTTTTACAGGCGATATATCCTATTAAAACCCATTGCCCCCCTCTTTTTGTAAATGACCCTAACCCCCTGTTGTGTTCCGCTAAACGCCGTTCTATGTTATTTGTTTTACCTATATACAATTTATCAATAGATTTACTGTATAGACAATAAACATTGTAATTTTTATTCATAATTTATTGTAAACCCACAACTTTCCCGACTGAGTCGGGATGCTCTAACCAGTTGAACTACCGACCCAATAATAAATTATCTATTCTATTTTATTGTTTTAATTTTCAAAAATAATTATATCTCGGACGAAAAAAAATGTCAATCTTCACAAAAATATAAACCCCTCCTGGAGTGTTCGGCAGATAGGATCAGGTAAGAAGGAGGAACTCGCCTGCCTAGTACCAAACACTCGCGAAGGGGTTTAAATTTTATTTTAATGTGTGAATCTTAGCACATCTTGAAAAATTTGTCAAGGGGGTGTATACTTTGAATATCCACAGTCAAAAACGGCTTAAACAAAGAGAAATGGGCGTTTAGCTCAGTTGGTTAGAGCGTCTCGTTTACACCGAGAAGGTCTTGGGTTCGAATCCCTAAACGCCCACAATACAATAATTAAAAATTGAATACAGAGTTGGCAAATCAATCAAAGCTAAATCACTTGCGGATTTGGTATGATTATAACTGAAATTTTGTATTCCTCCAAGTTCGTGGTTGAGTTTAAAAAATTACCAGAAGAATTAATCGCGTTAGCCATTAAAGAAGAAAGAATTTTTAAAGAAAATCCATTACACCACTCGTTGAGATTACACGCGCTCCAAGGCAGTCTTAAAGGATTGTGGTTAATATCTATCACGAGTAGTTGTAGAATAATTTTTGAACGTCAGCCAAACGGCGATATTTTATTTATCTCCGTCGGAAAACATGACATTTATCGGAATTTATAAATTTTGACAAATATGTTTTTACTCGCAAAGTTTTACCCCCCAAAGTTTGACAAAAACTATTTTTTGGCGTATGATTCCCAATTGTTTTATTGGAATTTTAATGAATTATGGAAATAAGAAATATTGCCATTATCGCCCACGTTGACCACGGGAAGACCAAACTTACCGATGCTTTGATGCGCCAAACCGGAATGACTAAGGACGACAGTATAAGTATGGATTCAAACGCGCTTGAAATGGAGCGCGGGATTACTATTTATTCCAAAAATACATCTGTATTTTATAAAGGCACGAAAATAAACATCGTTGATACTCCCGGCCACGCCGACTTCGGTTCAGAGGTTGAGCGTATTTTGCGTTCCATTGATTCGGTGCTTTTGGTTGTGGACGCGCAAGAAGGACCGATGCCACAAACAAAATTCGTGCTGAAAAAATCTTTGGAACTTGGGTTGAAGCCGATTGTTGTGATAAATAAAATAGACAAAATGGCCGCTAGACCGGAATGGACTTTGGAAAAAGTGCAGGAATTATTTATAGATTTGGGCGCGGATGAAAACCAATTTAATTTTCCGGTTGTTTACGCTATTGCCAAAGACGGTATCGCTAAAAAAAACTTGGCCGATGATTCAAAGGACTTGACTCCGCTTTTGGAAATGATTTTGGAAAAAGTAAAACCGGCCGAAGCTGATGTTAATTTGCCGTTCGTGTTCCAGCCGTTTAATTTGGCGTATGACAATTATTTGGGACGTTTGGGAATAGGC
>JBAZLC010000013.1:0-4852 GCA_041650415.1 Minisyncoccota bacterium
AATAGTCGGCGCTACAAATGTAATTGAATAATTACAAAAAAGCGATTAGGAAAAAGTAATGTTGCGATCCGTATTTGGCATATTCTGATTTGTATGGTTATATTATGGGTTAAATTGTTCTTTGCCGAGAATAAACACTTTCGCCACAGAGAGGAGAAGTATATGTTTTATGATACCAACGGTGCCGGACGCAAACCTTTTCATTGGATTGGGAGGAAAAAACGCAGAGATTCTTGTATTTTTTTTGAGGCTGCCAGCGTCAAGGTTTTACGTAAATTAAAAACAAGAAAGGGGCCGGCAGAAAATACTTCCCCTGGTTTAATAAAGATCGGGAAGAAAACGGATTTTTTAGCCGGGTTTTATTACCTGGTTGCCTTTTCCGGAATTCCGGAAGGAGTGGTAAAAATCAATGGTCAGGATTTTTTGAAGATAAAAGTTATTTCCGGCGATGAATCAATTTTTTGCTATTCGGAAATAACCGGAGGCAAGTGTTTCTGTTTGGAGGTCGCTTAATTATTTTTTGATATAACATAGAAGCGGGGTTTATTCATGACCTCGCTTTTTTTGTTTAGGAAATAAAAAAACTGCCCAAATGATGAATTATTTGAGCAGTTGTGATTAAATTTTTGTTATTTTTATCGCCGATATTCCGGTATCACTCCGCCCTTAAGAAAAGACGGGTCAATACCGATGGAAGCCAGGAGTGCACATTGGCGTTCGAATTTGGTGCCCATCTTGGCGATATGTCTCTGCCAGAGTTCCGGATTCACCGCGGGATCAGGCGCCTGGTAATGCTGAACACCCTCACCTCGCGGCAGAATCGGGGCAAGACAGGGGCCGAATGTTTCCACCATTCGAGCCAGCGGAATTACTTCTTCCACGCCAGCCAGATGGTAAAAAACATTTTCTTCCTTTTCCGGGCTCCATCCTCTCATGAAATATGCGACGGAATCGTTGGCCGGTTTGGCCGCCCGCAGGTCAAAACCGCCGACAGTCATAAGAGAAACATTGTCCCACATGGCGAAAGTGTTGGCGAGACGGCCGTCAAGGATTGACTGTGTCAATTCGTTGATGGCCACACCAATGGCGAGGGCGCCGGAACAAGCGGCATCCACCATTGCTTCCGTGGTTTCCGGTGTCATATAGGAAAACGCTTCGGCCGAGGCGATAATGGAATAATCAACGCCATGCCGGAGCTGATGGACGATGCCGTAGTTCAGAATTCCGCAGAAAATATCACCATAAAAGAATTCGGAGATAAAAAGATTTTTTTCTCCGCTGAATTTTTCCCGCAGGGCAGCCGCAGTTTGGCCGCAGTCGGATTCGGTGTAGTTCTTGTCGCTCCAGACAAGAACGTCAATTCGTCTGATCAATTGCTGGCCATCAACCGTTGCTTCTCGAGCGGCTGCGACTGCTTTTTCGATCATCATTGCCCGGGCCGTAATTTGGTCCTCTTTGGCCGCGTAGACTCGAAGAATCAAGCCGACTTTCTTTCTGGCCACGAATTCCCTTCTTTCCATTTCAACTTCCTCCACTTGGTAAGCTTATCGGCGAGTTGGACCGGCCGATAAGAATTATGGATGGTTTGAATCTTGGCCATAGAGAGCACTTTGCTCCTTCTGGCTATTTTTGTTATTTTGTTAAATTAAATATGAAAGGTGCAATTATATTAATACGGAATTATATAACATTATTTTTGTTTTGTCAAGTGGTTAATCTTCTTGACTTTTGACTAAAATTGTTTAATAATAAGATATAACTATTTGTAGTTTTAATTTTTTGTTTTTAAGCTAAGAAAAAACTTAGCATTTTTATTATTTTAAAGGTGATATGAATAAAAAAATCGGTTTTATTGGCCAAGGCTGGATTGGCAAAAATTATGCTGATGACTTTGAAAAGAGGGGGTTTGAGGTTGTCCGTTATAGCCTGGAAGAGCCTCATGTCAATAATAAAGAAAAAATAAAAGAGTGTGAAATTGTTTTTATTGCTGTCCCGACTCCGACAAAACCAGAAGGTTTTGATGATAGTATTCTGAGACAAGCGGTTAAATTGGTGGGCGAAGGGAAAACCGCGATTATAAAATCGACAATAACTCCAGGGACAACTGAATCAATTCAAGAAGAAAATCCAGGTATCTATGTTATGCACTCTCCGGAATTTTTGACTGAATCAACAGCTGCTTATGATGCTTCTAACCCAACTAGGAGTATTATTGGTTTACCAAAAAATTCAGAAGAATTTAAAATGAGAGCCAGGGAAGTCTTCAGCGTTTTACCCTATGCTCCGTATAAAGTTATGTGTTCGTCCAAAGAAGCAGAACTTATAAAATACGGCGGTAATTGCTGGTTCTATTTCAAAGTTATTTTTATAAATATGCTCTATGACCTTTCTCAAGAGCTTGGTTGCCAGTGGGAGACTATACAAAACACAATGGCAGCTGATCCGAGAATCGGAAGAACGCACTTGAACCCCATTCATCAAGGAGGAAGAGGGGCAGGCGGGCATTGTTTTATAAAAGATTTTGCTGCTTTTTCAGAAATTTATAAGAAGCATATAGGTGATGATTTGGGAACAAAAGTTTTAGAAAGTTTGGAAGATAAAAATGCCGATTTATTGGTTAAGAGCGGGAAAGATTTGGATCTGTTGGCAGGAGTCTATGGAGAAAAATTTAAAAAAGAAAAAGAAAGAACAAGATGCTTGGTGACAGGCGGAGCTGGGTTTATAGGGTCAAATTTAGTTGATGAATTAATAAAACAAGGCAACGAAGTTGTTGTAATTGATAATCTTTCTGCTGGAAAAATAGAAAATGTGAATCCGGAAGCGGATTTTCATAAAGTTGATATAAGGAATTTAGAAGAAATAAAGCCTTTATTTAAAAACATTGATTACGTTTTTCACGTAGCGGCCCTGCCTCGAGTTCCTCTTTCTATTCTTGATCCGATTACTTTCAATGATATTAATGTTAACGGCACCCTAAATGTTCTTATGGCCGCTAAAGAAGCAGGAGTTAAAAAACTTATTTATAGCGCTTCTTCTTCTGCTTACGGCGATCAAGACAGTATGCCGCTGAAAGAAACGATGACTCCAGATCCTTTAAGCCCTTACGCCCTGCAAAAATATGCAGGAGAAAAATATTGCCGTTTATTTAGCCAGCTTTACAATCTGCCCACGGTTTGCCTCCGCTATTTTAATGTTTATGGAAACCGCCAGCCTTTAGAAGGAGCGTATTCGTTAGTAATGGGAATATTTACCAGACAGAGATTGGCAGGCGAGCCCATGACTATTATCGGCGATGGGGAACAGCGGCGCGATTTTACCAATGTTGCAGATGTTGTTAGGGCTAATATTTTAGCGGCAACCAGCGACAAAGTTGGTAAGGGCGAAGTTATAAATATCGGCCGAGGAAATAATTACAGTGTAAATGAATTAGCTAAAATAATTGGCGGTCCAATTGTTTATTTGCCGCCGAGAATAGAACCACGGGAAACTTTAGCTGACAATAGTTTAGCCAAAGAGCTTCTAAATTGGGAACCGACAGTTGATTTGCCTGTTTGGTTGGAAGAATATAAAAAAGAAATGGGGTTGTAAAATTTATAAATTTCTAATTTACTATGGATAAAAGAATGTCTATTAGAGACAGATTTGTTTCTGGAGGAAAGACTATTCTTGTTACTGGCGGCGCGGGATTTATTGGCTCACATTTAGTAGCGCAATTGGTCCAAAATAAAAATAATAGAGTAATATCTTTGGACAATTATTCCAGCGGTTCGGAAGAAAATCATATCGGGGGCGTTACTTATATAAAAGGAGAAACAAAAGACATTGCCGAGCATATTAAAGAAATCCCTGATATTGTTTATCATCTTGGCGAATATTCGCGGGTGTTAACAAGTTTTGACGATGTTGAGTTGGTTTGGGCATCAAATATAATAGGCACTTTGGGTGTTTTGGAATTTTGTCGAAAAAATAATATTAAATTGGTTTATGCCGGTTCAAGCACAAAATTTGGCGATAATATCGGCGGCCGAACAGAATCGCCATACGCTTGGAGCAAAGCTAATAATACTGAATTGGTGAATAATTACGGTCGATGGTTTAAATTGCCTTACGTAGTTGTTTATTTTTATAATGTCTACGGTGGTCGGGAAATTTCCGAGGGGAGATATGCCACAGTCATGGGGATTTTTTCTAGAAAATATAAAAATAAAGAACCTTTAACGGTAGTATCTCCAGGAACTCAAAGGAGAGCCTTTACCTATATTGAAGATACAGTAAGCGGATTAATTTTGGCCGGAGAAAATGGCGAGGGCGACGGCTATTGCATAGGCTCAGAAAACACATACTCAATTTTAGAAATTGCCAAACTTTTTGGCGGAGAAATAAAAATGCTTCCACAAAAGAGGGGAGATAGATTATCTTCAACTATTGATTTATCAAAAATAAAAGAATTAGGCTGGGAAGCTAAACATAGCGTCGAAGATTATATAAAATCATTAAAAAATGGAGAATAAAGCTAAAAACATTTTATTATTCTCGACCGCATATTTTCCTTTTGTTGGTGGTGCGGAAGTAGCAGTAAAAGAAATTACTGATCGAATTCTTGATGTAGAATTTGATATGATTACTGCTAGAATGAAAAGGAAATTGCCGAAATTTGAACGGATAGGAAATATAAATATTTATCGAATCGGAATCGGTTATCCGTTTTTTGATAAATGTTATTTGGCTTTTTGCGGGCATAAGATTGCCGCTAAACTTCATAGAAAAAATAAATATCAAGCTGTATGGGCGATTATGGCCAGTTTCGGCGGCCTAGCTGCTTCAGCTTTTAAAAAGAGGAATAGGAATATTC
>JBAZLC010000014.1:0-4844 GCA_041650415.1 Minisyncoccota bacterium
GCACGGATTTGTCGTAGTAAGCGGACCGAGAGATTTCAAAAGCGGATTGAATTCGTTTATACGGTCAAAGAATAAAACTCCCGGCTCGGCCGATTCCCAAGCCTGATAAACCAATTCACCGACAAGCTTTTTCGCGTCTACTTTTCCCGCTGACTTGCCGTTACGCGGGTTTACTAAAGCGTACTGTTCGCCTTTTTTATAAGCTTCCCACAATTCCGGCATAACCATTACCGAAATATTGAAATTTCTCAAAGCTTTATTTCCTTCTTTGGCATGAATGAATTTTTCTATGTCGGGATGATTCGAATTCATTATTCCCATATTCGCTCCTCTTCTCATTCCGCCCTGCTTTATGACGTCGGTCATATTATCGAACATCGACATAAAACTTATCGGACCGGAAGAAGAACCGCTGGTAGTTTTGATGTAATCGCCTTCAGGACGCAAATTGGAAAAATTGTATCCCAAGCCGCCGCCGGATTTGAAAATAACCGCCGCCGATTTCAAAGTATCCATTATGGAATCTATTGAGTCTTCTATTCCCAAAGCAAAACACCCCGAACCCATTCCCAGAGGCCCGCCGAAATTCGCGAGAGTCGGAGTATTTGGCAAGAATAATCTATTAACCATCAAATCGTAATATTCTTTTATTTCTTGCGCATATTTATCAAACTGGCCTTTTTTCAAAAGTTCCAAAAATTTCTGCCAGGAAACTTTTATTTCCCTTTTCTTGGAAAAACGTTCGTACACTCTTTTTAAAGCTTCGAGATGATACCTGTTTAATTTATATTCTCCGATGGAAAATTTATTTTCGAATTTCGCCGGGTCGAATTCCTCAAACCGGTGTTCTGGAGCTTGGCCGTTTTTTTGAAAAACTTTCGGGTCGTAAAATAACGAACTCAATGTCGTGTGTGTTGCCACTCTCTCAAAAAGCTGTTTGGGTGATTCTATTACTTTTCTTTCTTCGTCTTTATTTAAATAACGGCTTGCCAAAACTCTTAACGCGTTAACGTCGAATTTTTTATCAACCTCGTCTATTTCTTCTTTATTAAGAACTTGGTTTTTTTGATTTCTTATTTCAGCGCGCTCCTGGCGGTAAAGAATATAGGCCTTGGCTATGCGGGCATGAGCGGTGTCTATTAATACCTGTTCAACCATATTCTGAATTTCTTCGATTGTCGGCACGGCGCCGCGTTTAACGGTTTTCTTCAACCGGGAGGCTACTTCCTTAGCTAAAGCTTCGGCTATTTGCCAATTGGGCTCACCTACAGCTACCGACGCCTTAAAAATGGCGTTTGTTATTTTTTCAATTTTAAACGGCACTACTTGGCCGTTACGTTTTTTAATCGTTTTAAACATAAACTTTTAGTAAATCGCCGATCGCAAAGCGCTAATTTCAATAATTTTAGCAATTTGCGATAAGCGCTTCACGCTTAATTATTTTTATTTTCTCCTTTTTCTTAAAAATGCCGGCATATCCAAAACGTCTTCGCTTTCCTCTTCCTTTTCTTTTTTGGATTTCTTGGCTGATTTTTCCGATTCTTCAAAAAGCGAACCGTTTGTAACGGGTTCTTCAAAAATTTCTTCTTTTACGGTTATTCTCGGCGAAAAAAGGCCCTGAGAAAGCATGTCATTGTTTCCTCCGCCATAATTACCGTTAAAACCGGTGGCGATTAGGGTAATTTTTAATTGCCCTTTATTAAGTCTTCTGTCGTGATACGCGCCGAAAATTATTTTGGCCGCCGGATCGATATTTTCGGAAATCAAATTCGCCGCTTCATTTATTTCGCTCATCTTCAAATCGCGCTGGCCCGAAATTCCAAATAATACGCCTTTGGCGCCGTCTATGGACATCTCAAGTAACGGAGAATTTATCGCCTGGGTGGCCGCGACCGTTGCCCTGTCTTTCCCACTCGCCCGGCCAATACCAATGACCGAAGAACCGGCATCATTCATTATTGCTTTTACGTCGGCGAAATCCACATTCACTATGCCCGGAGAAATAATAAGTTCGGTAATTCCCAAAACCGCGTTTTTCAAAACTTCGTCTATCGCCTCAAAAGCCTTTATTAAGGATGTTTCTTTGTTTATTATTGAAAAAATTTTATCGTTCGGTATGGCGATTAAGGTATCAACCTTTTCTTTTACTCTGGCAATCCCATCCTGAGCTATTTGCGCTCTCTTTGAACCCTCGAAACCGAACGGTTTTGTGACAACCGCTATCGTTAAAATCCCAAGTTCTTTGGCGATTTCCGCCACAATCGGAGTGGCACCGGTGCCCGTCCCGCCGCCGAATCCGGCAGCGATAAAAACCATATCCGCTCCTTTTAAAGCTTCGGCTATTTCCGCCCTGTCTTCTTCGGCCGCCTGCTGGCCGATTTCCGGGTTCATCCCGGTTCCCAAACCCCTGGTAAGGCTTTTGCCTATGTGAATCTTTTTTCTCGCTTGGGCGTGTTCAAGGTCTTGAATATCGGTGTTTACCACTATTAAGTCTATGCTCCTTGGAAAAGAATCGGCCATCCTGGTGACCGCGTTTCCGCCGGCGCCGCCCACGCCGACGACTTTTATTTTTGCCGGATAATTTTCCTTGGATTTTTTTACCATGATAGTAAAAATATTAAGGCTTCCCAAAACCGAAGTCAACCGTGATTATCCACCCCTAAAAAGTCGTTTTTGAGCGTCAAAAAAAGCGTTCCACCAACCGTGAAACGCTTCTTTTTTTAAATAAATTTTTAATTATTTTATTTCTGTTAAATTATTTCTTTCTTTTTGAAGACAACAACTTTATAACCGACAAAATTCCAGACTAAAGAGACTAAAGTTGCCGAAACCGCGCCGATGTTTGCCCACAATTCCGGAGATATTCCCGACGGTGCGCCGAAATAATTAACAACTAAAGAAGCGGCGCCCAAATTGAATCCCAAACCGATGACGCTCACCGCGAAAAATTGCGCGAATTCTTTCGCGTTTGCCGAATCCTGAGAGCCGAAAGTCCAATGTTTGTTCCAAAAATAACTATTAACCGTAGCCACCGCGAAAGAAATTCCTTTGAAAAGAGTGTACTGATAACCGACGGCCGCTCCGGTAAATAAAATTAAAATATTCAATACTCCCAAATCCAAAAAAGTGTTTAAAGCGCCTATAGCCGCAAACTTTGCTATCTGTAATAAAACCGGAATCCATTTTGCTAAAAGCGACGCGACCCACAAAGCGAAATTGGCAAAAACAAAAACGGCAAAAACAATTAAAGCGGCTTTTCCCGCGCTTATTCCTCCGGAAAACAATTTAATGTTTTTTAAAATCGGCAACGCAAGCAACCCGAATAAAATTCCTATTATCGAAACTAGAAAATAATCTTTTTTTGTAACCACATTGGCAAGACTCGTCGACTATTTTTTATCGACGGGCCCGATTAATTAAATTTAAAACGCGGACAACCCGATGATTGTCATCAAAGCGACTAAAATTATTATTACTCTCGCTATGTTCTTTTTTAGTTTACTTGATTTCATAACTTACGTTCACTTGCACCGTTATCTCTTCCGTACCGGGTTGAATTTGCGGCGCTGTTGCCGCCGATTCGTCGCCTCCCATTCCCCCTAAAGATTTTACACTGGAAGAATAATAAGGCTGAATTCCCGACTCCCAAAAACCGACTATATTCCCCATTGAAATTCCGTTTTCCGCGGCCATTACCTGCGCTTTTGCTCTGGCTTTTTCAAACGCTTGCGTTCTGGCCTGGGCTAAGAATTTTTCCTGATCGTCAACCTCAAAAGAAATCGAACCGATCTGATTTATTCCAAGCGCCGGTAAACCGCCGACAATCTCGGCTACCTTCGCCAAATCCCTGACTTTAACTAAAACTGTCTGCGTCAATGCATACCCGCTAATCGAAGTCTTTTTCGTTTTTTCGTCATACTCGTACTTGGGGCTAAGATTATATTGCGTTGTTTGAATGTCTTTTCCGTCAACGCCGTTTGATTTCACGAATTCAATCGCCGCGTTCATCGCTTTATTATTGACATCCGGTAAAACTTTAGCGTCTTTCCCCTCCGAGATAACCGAAAAATCGAATTTTGCGATATCCGGAGAAACCGTTACCTTGCCTTCAGCCGAAGCTGAAAAAGTTTTTGTCGGATAAAAAGAATTCGAGTAAGCATTTATAAATTGCCTAAGCGGTCCCCAAAAAGCGGAGTAAATTCCCCCGACCATCAAGAACACGAGAAAAATTGCTATTACTATGTCTTTTATTTTTTTAGTTTTATCTATTGGCATGTTTGTTTAGTTTATAAACTTCGTTATCCGACCTTTTTTATTATTTCCAAAACTTCTTTTGGTTTTAAACTTGCACCTCCAACCAAAACGCCGTCAATATCTTTATATTTTATAAAATCCGCGACATTTTTTCCATCCACCGAACCGCCGTACAATACCTTGATACTTGATACTTTATATTTATACTTGATACTCAACGCTTGTTTTATAAATTTTATTATTTCCAAGGCGTCTTCGGGATTGCAAGCTTTGCCAGTGCCAATCGCCCAAATCGGTTCGTAGGCAATAATTAGATTTGTAGTTTGTGATTTGTAGTTTGTAGTTATACTCTTTAAATCTTTTTGTAGTTGATTTTTAACGAATTTTTTTACCGCTTTTATGCCGAGTCTACGAATAGCTAAATTTTCGCCAATGCACAAAATTACTTTCAGCCCCCCGTTCAATCCAGCTATAACTTTTTTATTTATTAATTCATCTGTTTCATTTAAATATTTCCGGCGTTCCGAATGGCCGACAATCACGTATTCCGCACCAAAATCTTTCAACATGTCGGGAGAAATCTCGCCCGT
>JBAZLC010000015.1:0-4547 GCA_041650415.1 Minisyncoccota bacterium
AATAATTTTTCAAATCGGTACCCTCAACCGGTAAATATTTTTCACTTAAAGCAATCGTTACTATCTCCGTTGTCCAGACCGGTGTTAGAGCTCCCCAAGTTTGGCTAAAGTTAAAAGAATTATCATCATTTTTCAATGACATCAGGTCGTCAACAATTGTTTTCTCGCCAGCCCGCCAAAAATTATCATCGGGCGATTCTTTGAGAGCATAAATCATTTGTAACACGAACGAATCGGAAAATGCATCCGCATAAGCAGTCCATGAGTTATTATCATATTTAATTCCACCAGTAGCGGTTTGCAGGCTTTTCAAATAATTCTTGGCGTTAATTATCATCGGGTCGGTTTTATCAACCCCGGCGACCAAAAGCGCCATCACTGTCTGGGCGGTGATATTTGATTCCACTCCCCACCCGGAGTCCCAACCACCGCCTGATTGTTGGCGATCTTTTAGATAATCGATCGTTTCTGCGGGCAAGATTCTGTCTTCCGCAGACAGCGCCAAGACCCCGAAGACCGTTGATGGGATATCGTTTCCAATCTGACCACTGACCGGATCAATTTTAGACTCAAGTTCGGCAATTAGGTCACATCCTAAAATCTCCGATAGTTGGTAGTTAGCAGACGAAAGCGCCAAAATAGTTCGCTCAATATCAGTAGTTGAACTAAATGAACAAGCCTTGTCGGTTAGATTTTTAAGCAAAGAAACACTACCGGTAGTGTTTTTTACTGTCCCTGGATCAAAACCAGCGGCCGAGAAGGCAATCACTCCCCAAGCAGTTTGCAAATCGTTTGATTGATCTTCGCTAATCTCGATTAAACCGCCATCATTTAAATTTTGTCGGTCGGCCAAGAACTTGAGCGAATCGCTAACCTGATAATTATCAGTAGCCTCGACAAATGAACTGCCAATTCCCAAATTCAAAAAGAGAGCGAAAACAAAAAAAGCGGTAATAACGCTTTTTCTAATCAAAGGACCAAACATAGTTCCTCCTCGGGATTAAAAGTATGCTAGTTTTCTGGCTCGTCCCCGAAAAGACATCGGGGCTTTACAGTAGCGGGACTGTCGCGGAATCTAACCGCACTTCCTAACTCGTAATGAGTTTTCGCATACAGTTGATAAATTTTATTGCTTTCATAGACTAAACGATCTGTTTTTATTTGTCAAAAAAATTTTTTTAATATTGAATTTTCCTTTTGCTGTAAAGTAATTTTTAAAATAAATGCCTCGTTTCTATTAATTAATCTCTTGCTATGTTCGGTTTTTGTTCGCTATAATAAATTTATGAGTATTACTGGAAAACCAAAAGATTTTCAAATTCTTTTTCTTGACATGAACGCTTTTTTTGCTTCTGTTGAGCAACAGATACAGCCTCCGCTTCGAGGGAAACCGGTAGCGGTCGCCCCTTATGTTGGCAATAGCGGTTGCATTATCACTTCGTCATATGAAGCGAAAAAATTCGCTGTTATGACCGGCGATCGAGTCGTTGATGGCCGGAAAAAATGTCACAATTTAGTCGTTGTCGAATCAAAACCGGAGATTTATTTAAATTACCATAAGCGAATACTGAAAGCTTTGGGTAACCACTCCCCTTTTGTTGAGCCTTGTTCAATCGACGAGTTTGCAATTAGACTAACCGGTAGCGATTGTCAAAAAAATCGATCAGCAATGATTGCTCGAGAAATTAAGAAAACGATTGCCAGAGACGTCGGTGATTTTTTAAAATGCTCAATCGGCGTCGGACCAAACATTTTCCTGGCAAAAGTCGCCGGCGGAATGAAAAAACCGGATGGCTTTAATCTAGTCGAGCTAAAAAAACTTAAAAAATTTTACAGACAATTAGAATTGCTGGATTTACCCGGGATAAATTTTAGACTAGCAAAGAGACTCCTAGCGATTGGGATAAGGACTCCTTTTGAGCTTTTTGAATTACCACTAATCAAACTCAAATATCATTTCGGCCACTCCGGGACAGTTTGGTTTTACCGCTTGCATGGTTTTGAAATTGAGTCGAGCAATCATCCCCCAAAATCAATCGGTCATTCCTGTGTTCTATCACCGGAACTTCGAAACCGAGAAAGCTTACGATCGGTTGCCGGTAAACTGATTCAAAAAATCGGTAAAAGGCTAAGAGAACAAATGATGGTTGCTGGAGGAATTTTTATCTACATTAAATTTTATAATAACCAACAACTTAAAATTACTCGAAAAACCGAAGCAGTTAATAGCGATTATGATTTAAATAAGATCATTTTTGAAATTTTGGAGCTCTGCCCTATTAGAGAAAAACCGCTAAAGATAGCGATTTCCGTTTTTAATTTAGGTCAAGCCAACGGTCATCAACTTTCAATTTTTGAGAATGTGAATAAAGAAAATTCTCTTTTTTCGGCGATCGATAAAATAAATGACCGTTTCGGCGTTCAAACTGTTTATCTTGGCAGTTCGGCTTGCGCTCTTAAAGCGGCACCCGATCGGATATCTTTTGGTGTCCCAAGATTTGAGATCAGACATTGAATTCGAACGATCGATATTGGCGAATTGGCGCAAATCAGATAGAATTAGACTATGATAAGAAAATTAAAAATCGCCACAATTTGCGCCTTGCTTGGTGGGTCAATCACTTTTTTCGTTAAAAGCAACCTTGAGTCTGAAATCGGCGAAGCACTAGAGTTAGGATTGGTAGTCTTTTCTATCACTTTTGTTATTTTCTTTGTTTTCGCGAGAAAATAATAAATTTATGACTTACGGACTTGTTGTCATTTCCGCACAATTATGTCATTCCCGCCTCCCTCCTTCGCAAAAAGCTTCGGCAGGGCACGGTCGCGGGGATGACTAGAAACAGCGGGGATAATGTGGAAAAGCAGGAATGAAAAGGAGAAACGGAAATAACAAAAAAAGAAGCACAAACGACAGAAATAAACATTTTTTAAAACGCGAAAGTTCTAAAATTAATCAATATAATCTTATAATCTGGTTTTATGCTTAGCGAGACTCTAAAAAAGGGTTTGCTTATATCAAGATCAGCGCTTGAAGCAAGATTTTTTGGTACTGAAATCTTAAAGTTCAACAACCCGGAATTTCAGAAAAAAGCGGCGACTTTTGTTACTTTAAAAATCAACGGGCAATTGCGCGGTTGTGTCGGAAATCTGGAACCATATGAAAATCTAGCCGAGAGTATTGTTCGAAATACTCGATCAAGCGCTTTTAGCGATGACCGGTTCCCGCCGGTTTCTATCGAAGAGCTAAAAAAAATCAAGATCGAATTATCGATTATAAGCGACAAAAAAACAATAAATTTTCGCAATCCAGATGAATTATTAAATAAAATTCGCCCCGGCGTCGATGGCATCATTATAAGTTACAAAAACTACTCGGCGACTTTTCTTCCTCAAGTTTGGCAAGAGATTAAATCAAAGAGGATGTTCCTCTGCAAGTTATGCGAAAAGGCCGGACTAAATCCTAAAGACTGGCAAAAACTACCAATAAGAGTCGAGGTCTATCAGATAATAAAAATATCAGAATAATCCTCTAATTGCTTTACCGGGGTTCTAAAGATTATTAATTACCGCTAAAGATTTATTTATTTCGCCGAGAGCATTTTTTGCTTTGATTAATGCTTCTCTGCCATCACTAATGTAAATCTTGGCGGCAGTGGTGTTTGTTAAGGTAATCGCTGAAAAACGATCATTAGCAATCCTAAGCGAATCGTTAATAATTTTCAGTTGGCTTTCGATTTCTAAAAGAGCGCTTTGCCCAGAAGTTATATCGACACCGGCATTCTTTTTTTCTAGTAGCAAGGAATTAATTTTTGGTTTTAAATCTTCTATTTTGCCAGCGATTGACGATAGCCTGGCGACCGCAATCTCACCACGGATTTTTGGCGCAAAAATTGAATAGATTTTATTTTCGGAAAAAATTAATCGTATTCGGCTTTTAATTTGATCGATCTCTCCCTGATTTTGAATTTCTTCTTGTAAACGATTAATAGCCGATATCCGATTTTGGACCTCGACCGAAAGTACATTTTTTTTCGCGCTCTCGATATTCGCCGCCTCGATTACGCTTTTGAGCGCTTCTAAGGTTGCTAATCGAGATTCAATATATTTTTTAGCCGCCTGTTTTAAAGCTTCGATTTTCCGATCACCGGTCCCCGATTGGTTATATTCAGCGATTGCTTGATCGGCAGACAAAGTTGAAATATCAATCAAAACCGTAGATCCCGAACTGGTAGCATTTTTTTCTTCTGCTTGGCGTTCGGCTTCGGCCATGTCTTCTTCGGCATAAACTGATACCGGTATTAGAAATACCAGAAAAAGAACTGCGGAAAAGTTGATAATTTTTGTGAAATTGATTTTTAGCATTTAAAAATAGGCTTTAAATTGATGGAGCTGTATCATTCTCTGCCTGATAGACTTCAATATTTTTTAAGTCATCTTCAAGCACCGAGAAGGAATCTTGGCTATCCTTTAAGGTTTGCTCGATTTGATCAACAGAGTTTACGGTCGCTTCTTCCTCGTCGTCCGGCTGGTTTTCAGGTGTAACTGTT
>JBAZLC010000016.1:0-4328 GCA_041650415.1 Minisyncoccota bacterium
ATACTGACAGCCCTTTTTGTCGTATTTGCCGAGAAGTCGCATCCAAATCGTTTATCGCGTTTCGTGAAATGATAAGTTCTGAAGCGATAATACGCGGAAATGAAAAAACTTTTAAAATGTGCGAGTTCAACAAAATTGAAAGACCGATTGTGATTCAGATATTCGGGGCAGAACCGAAAAATATCGCCGAAGCCGCGAACGCGATTTGCGAGAAATACAAACCCGATGGAATTGATATAAATATGGGTTGTCCGGTGCCGAAAATATCCGGAAAGGTTTTAGCAGGCGCCGCTTTAATGAAAAACCATAATAAGGCGGTGGAGATTGTGCGGATATTGAAAAAAATCAATTTGGGCGTTCCTGTATCAGTAAAAACGCGGCTCGGCTGGAGCAAGGAAGACGAAATTTTAACATTCGCGCCAAAATTGGAAGAGGCCGGCGCGGACGCGATTACCATTCACGGACGCACGAAAATTCAAGGATATGCCGGACAAGCGAATTGGAAAATGATTGGAGAAGTGAAAAAAATAATTTCCATTCCCGTTATTGCCAACGGAGATATTAAATCCGCCGAGGATATAAAAAAATGTTTGGAAATAACCGGAGCGGATGGCGTGATGATAGGCAGAGGAGCGTTGGGAAATCCGTGGATTTTTAAGAATGATGAATATGAAATTACGAACCAAGAATTGATTAACACGGTTTTGAGGCACGCGCGATTGCACCTTGAACGATATGGGGAACGGGGGATAGTGACTTTTCGCAAGCATTTGGCTTGGTATTTCAAAGGCGACAGAATTGTTGGCATAAAGAACGTCAAAAAATTAAAAGCGGAATTGATGAAAATAAATTTGTTGGAAGAATTAAAGAAAATTCTGCAAACACAAATTTCGGTCTAGGTCTGCGCGTAGGTGAGTATGCCTGAATCTGTGTTTTTGCCGCGAGTATATTGACTTTTTTTGTTAATAATGATATATAATAAGTAAGTTCTTTAAAAGAGGTGCGTGATGGAAAATACTTGTAGGATGTTAAAGTTATACCAGCTTTTAATAGAAGCTGGCATAACTCATAATGATATTAAAAAACTAACTGATTTTCCTGAAATGAGGAAACGGTTGGTAGGGTTTTGGAAGAAAGGGGGCTGTTTTGAGCCAAGTTCTAGTCAAAAACAAGCCCGTAAAGTAATGAAGAACAATTTTTTTGGTATTGAAGAAGCAATAAAATATTTTCATGTTGATCCAACTGATCAACAAATTGCCTCACTTGCGGAGCTTCCGTTCTCTGTTAAAAAATTAGAGAAAGTAAAAAATAAATGTATTTTATTAGCGGTATTTCCGCTTTCCGTTGCGGAAATTTATGATAAAGTTGGTGAAAAGTATTTTTACAATCACCACTTTACGTTTACGAAAAAAAGCGTAGAGCAGGGAAAAGCGGAGTGGGTATTGTTGCGCAAAACACCGCTGAAGAATTCAATTGGTAAAAAGTTTAAAGAACAGCGGGCTTTAATACTTACAAAAGAAGGGATGGCAATACCATCCTTAAGAGAGATGGTGTATGCTATTTTAGGGCACCATCTCGCTACGGATGAACGGATTTTTGAAAATGTCGGAGTACGTACATCCGACATTGATGAAAACGGAAATCATATATTCGTTGGGATATATGATTTTGAAGGCGTGCGTATAAATGCACGCCGAGATATAGAAATAGATTATGTAGGAATAACATCAATACAAAAGTAATATTTGTATTGATGTTTAGAAATTTTCAAGCCTTTGGTAAAATTTTACCAAAGGCTTTTTTAATAAACAAAAAAACAAAGCGCGATGGATGCCTTGTTTTTTTGTTTGTTCCGAGTCGTAGACGATGTTAGAACCAAGATTGCAGAAGTTATTTTAATGCGTCCCAGATATGCTCCTCGTCAAAACCCCATTCCAACATCTTTTTAAATATCTTCATGTTTATAAACTTATGAAGATTATTTTGAATAGTATATTTATGCTCTGTTTTAGGATGTTTAATTAAAACATGGCTACCTTTGCCGTGTTTTGTATCCACGACTAATCCTAATTTTATACATGCCCTAATCCATTGAGATTGTGTGATGTCAGTAAAACTCCTACTAGGCATAGACATTTTGTTTTACTGTTACGGGTTCGTTATCGCCTCTAAGCAGATTGTCAACACAAAGATGCGGAGGAATTTCGAAGTAAGTAAAAACAGCATCTTTTATTGATGAGGATATGTTTTGTGTATTTGTTCCTCCGGTTATAATCCCGTCAAAATTTGTGGATTCGGCCGACCATGATCCGTCTGGGTATTGTTCAATTTTAAACTCAACCTTACCGATTTTATCAATTTCTTTTTTCATTTTAACAACACGCTCATCTCTTGCCTCGTTAAAATTATAACCGATTTTCCTAGCTAAATTAGATAAATTGTAGATGTATCTATTTAGACGCATAAATTTTATTTATTTTTTATATTAATATTATATCATGACGTCAGATAATTTTACATACTACAATGCTGTTTGTCAAGTATCAATATATTAAATTTGGCTAAAATAAGGGGTTGTTAAGCTTGGTTCCAGGACTTGGATTCGAACCAAGATAAACGGATTCAGAGTCCGTTGTCCTGCCATTAGACGATCCTGGAAATTGGTTTTAAAACATTGAATTATTCTCGCACTATTTCTCCTCCGAATTCGGCCGCGAGACCGTTTATATCTTTTTCCTCATTTGAATTTTCAATCGTCTGTTCAGCAACTGGCGCAACATCGCATATTATTTCAATTCTTTCGTTAAAAATTTCCGCTAGTTTGTCTTCAATTATTTTTTTATTTTTTTTCTCTTCCAATTTTTCTTTATGAATTGCGAACGGAACGTTAATTCGCAAACATCCGTTTTCAACGCCTTGCAAGTCGCACATTTTTAAAATAAAAATAAGGGAATGACTTGTTTCCGAAAGTCGGCTGATAATTTCAGGCCATTTGTTTTTTACATCGTCAAAAGAAGCTTTGTTTTCGGTTTTGCGGGTAATCGCGGAAACAGCGTTTTTAATCGCCTCGGAAACCACGCCAGAATGTTTTTCAATTTTTTCATCCGGTTCTTTGTTTTTTTCCGCGTCTTTTTCTTCTTCTTTTTCTTCCGTCGGAGTCGTCGGTTTTACGGTGGAACCGCCTGTAAATTCAACCACCATCATTTCCAGCGGAAGTTGGGGCAGGGGAGACGATTTTATTTCCCGTTTGCGCGCCAAAGCCGCGTCTAATAATTTCAGTATCGTTTCTCTGTCAAATTCTTCCGCTAATTTTTTTATTTTTTTAATATCGGTATCGCTGTAATCTATTTCTAAATTTTTTGTCTGGCCGGTTTGTAAAATCATCAACAGCCGTAAAATTTCCAAAAGGTCGTGAGCGAACTGGTCCAAATTTACGCCTTCTTCAGCCATTTGGTTTAAAATATCCAAAGCGCTATTCGCGTTTTTGTCAAAAATATTTTCCAAAAATTCAATCGCTGTTTTCGCCGCAGATGACGGCAACACCATAGCCGCGTCTTCTTGACTTATTTTTTTTAAATTCAATGAGAAAATTTGTCCGAGCAAACTTTCCGCGTCGCGAAGGCACCCGTCAGATTTGTTTATTATCCGTTCCAAAACTTTTTTTTCAATTTTGATTTCTTCTTTGTCGCAAATTCCTTCCAGCCGTTTGAGCATTATCGCGAATGGTATTTTTTTAAAACCGAATCTTTGGCATCTTGATATGATTGTCGGCAAAAGTTTGTGCGGTTCCGTGGTTGCCAAAATAAAAATCACATATTGAGGAGGCTCTTCCAGAGTTTTCAAAAGCGCGTTGGACGCGCTGGTTGAAAGCATGTGCGTTTCGTCTATGATAAAAACTTTGTATTTTGATTTGGTTGGTTGAAATTGCGCGTTGTCTATAATATTTTCGCGCACATTATCCACGCCGGTGTTTGAAGCCGCGTCTATTTCAATCACGTCAATGTTGCGGCCGGCGTTGATTTCCAAACAAGAAGAGCACTCGTTACAGGGTTCGGAGTCGCCATCGCGTCTGTTCGGACAATTAACGGATTTTGCCAAAAGCCGCGCGACAGTGGTTTTGCCAACTCCTCGCGGACCGGAAAAAAGATAAGCATGCGCCAACTTGTTTAAGGCGATTTCGTTTTTAATAGTTGTGGCGATGTGTTCTTGTCCGACAAAATCTTCAAATTTTTGCGGGCGGTAGGTTTGGTAGATAGTCGGCATAAATATAAAATTAGGAGATATTCCTCCTAAATTTTAGTTTATTTTTATAAAAAAATCAAGTTTGT
>JBAZLC010000017.1:0-4323 GCA_041650415.1 Minisyncoccota bacterium
TGAACCGCCTTTGGAAGAAATCACAAGGAATTATTCAAAGTATTCCGGATTCAAAAAGGGGTGCCTTACCGGCTGCGCGAGCGTCGTGATTTTTATCATCGGCGTTTTTATTTTTTTACGCTGGGCCGCCGGACCTGGACCGCAGACACTCAAAAAAATCCCGCCGGAATTTCCGTCAAGCATTCCTGTTTACGACCCGAATAACGTGGAGACCATCACTTTTATTTCCGGAAAATATAAAAATCGCGGCATAGAAATCGCCGCCTTCTTTCCAAAAATCATTCTTTCGCCTTTGTTTTTTAACATAGAAAAAGGAAATGAAACAGGTGAAGAAAAAAAAGATAAAAACGCCGTCGCGTCAATAAAAAACATCTGGAAAGTCATCACGACTCCGGTCGGCGACCATCGCGATACGATAAGAATAGAGTGGCGCGACCTTACCACTGAACGCAATTTTGTTATTTCTTATTACAGATACAAACTCCAGCAAGCCGGTTTTCAAATTGATGTGGAAAGCGAAAGCGACATAATGCAACAATTTTCTTTCAGCCGCGAAGACGGAATCACGGGTTCGTTTTTTGTGGAAAACGAAAATAAAGAAAAAAAAGGAACCGACTACGCCGTTCTGACGGTGAATATCTCTACGCCAGCGGAAGAAAAGAAATAATTTTATGTTTTCTAAAATCATCAACGGGCAATCAAAAACAATCACCGGCGCCGCGATTATTATCGGCGGAGCGACTTTAATCAGCCGGCTGGTCGGACTCGCGCGCGACAGAATCTTCGCGCATTCTTTTGGCGCCGGCCAGATTATGGACGCTTATTACGCAGCTTTTAAAATTCCAGACCTTGTTTATAATTTGCTTATTTTGGGAGCGCTTACGGCCGGGTTTATTCCTGTTTTCATAAAAATCTACGAAAAAGACGAAAACAAACAAGCGGCTTGGAAATTCGTAAATAACATCATCAACATCATCGGTGTCGCCATTATCGCGTTGTGCGGTCTTGGCATAATATTCGCTCCTCATCTTTCATCAATAATAGCCCCCGGTTTCGGAGAAGAAGCAAAAAATTTTACGGCTCAATTCACGCGTATAATGTTTTTATCGCCGATACTGCTCGGATTTTCAATGACTTTTGGAGGTGTTTTGCAATCTCTCCGCCGTTTCGCGGCTTATTCTCTCGCGCCGATTTTTTACAATTTGGGCATTATCGCCGGCACTGTGATTTTATTTCCGATTATCGGAGCAACCGGACTTGCTTGGGGAGTGGTCTTGGGAGCATTGCTTCATTTTATTCTGCAAGCATACGCCGCGCGCAAAGCCGGATTTCGCTGGCGCTGGGGATTTAATTTAAAAGACAAAGAAACATGGCTGGTAGGAAAATTAATGATACCGCGCGCGTTAGGATTGGCGTTGAATCAGGTAAGCATTTTTGTTGTGACGATTTTAGCGTCGCTTCTTCCTTCCGGAAGCGTATCGGTTTATAATTTTGCGAGTAACCTGCAAGCAGCGCCAATCGGCATAATCGGAATTCCATTCGCGTTGGCGGTTTTTCCCGCGCTTTCCTCGGCGGCGGCTGAAAACAATAAAGAAAAATTTATTCAAAACCTTTCGTCCACAACACGACAGATACTTTTTTTGGTCATACCGTGTTCAATTTTGATTTTGCTTTTACGCGCGCAAATCGTGCGCGTTGTTTTGGGAAGCGGAGCTTTTGATTGGAACGCGACAATTGCCACAGCAGACGCTTTGGCCTTATTCTCTTTGAGCTTGTTTTCGCAATCGCTGATTCCGCTTTTCGCGCGCGCTTTTTATTCACTTTCCAACACAAAAACGCCTTTTATTATCGGTGTGATAGCGGAACTTATCGGCATCATCGCCGCGTTGATTTTAATGAAACCGCTGGGTGTGGCTGGTTTGGCTTTAGCTTTTTCTTGCGCTTCAATCATAAATTTTTCCATTTTGACAATAGCTTTGCGACAGACGCTGAAAGGCATGGATGAAGAAAATTTATTGAATTTTATTTTTAGAGTGATAATAGCCGGAATTGTTATGGCAATCATTGTGCAAATTTTAAAATATCCTTTGGCCGCGATTTTCAATCAGCAATATCTTTGGGGAATTTTGGGGCAAGGTTTTATCGCCGGTTCGGCAGGGCTGGTTATTTACGGATTTTTATGTTATATCTTAAAGGTGCCGGAATTTATGCAGTTCAAAGATAGCTTTAAGAAAAAATGGCTCAGATTGAAAAATGTCCAACCGGCGGAAATTATGGAGGGAAAAGAATGATTATGAATTCAAATGTTCGCAATTTTTGCATTATAGCTCACATAGACCACGGAAAGTCCACTTTGGCGGACCGTTTTTTGGAATTGACAGGAACCGTTTCCAAACGGGACATGAAAAATCAAATTTTGGATTCAATGGATTTGGAAAGGGAAAGAGGAATTACAATTAAACTCACGCCGGTGAGGATGAAATATGAACTTAAAAATCCAAATTATAAATTCCAAGCTCCAAACAACCACCAAGTGGGCGCGCAAAATTCTGAATTCATTTTAAATTTAATAGACACCCCCGGTCATGTTGATTTTAATTATGAAGTTTCCCGTTCTCTGGCTGCCGTGGAAGGAGCCGTGCTTTTGGTTGACGCGACGCAAGGCGTGCAAGCGCAGACAATCGCGAATCTTTATTTAGCTTTGGAGCAAAACCTTGTAATTATTCCGGTTATAAATAAAATAGACATGCCGATAGCGGATGTGAAAAAAACAAAAGCGGAAATTATTCATCTTTTGGGATGCGAGGAGGATGAAATTCTCCTGACTTCCGCCAAAACAGGAGAGGGTGTGGATGAAATTCTACAAGCTGTGATTAAACTCGTTCCTCCACCGACTGACAATTCGTCCGCGCCGCCGAGAGCTTTAATTTTTGATTCAGAATATAATGATTATAAAGGCGTTGTCGCGTCTGTCAGAATCGTTGATGGGGAATTAAAAAAGGGAGATAAAATTTATTTAATGACGACAAAAACGCCGGCTGAAATTTTGGAAATCGGATATTACACTCCCAAATTCACGCCGTCAGAAAAATTAGCTAACGGAGAGATAGGGTATGTCGTCACAGGACTTAAAGAAGTGCGTGATTGCCGTGTCGGCGATACGATTACTTCGGCCGTAAAAAACGCCGAATCCCCCCTCCCCGGCTATAAAGAAACCAAGCCGATGGTTTTTGCCGGCATTTTTCCGAAAGAAGGAGACGCTTATCAAGAATTGCGCGAAGCGATTGAAAAACTCAAATTAAATGATGCTTCTCTGTCTTACGAACCGGAAAAATCGCAGGCGCTCGGTTTCGGTTTCAGATGCGGATTCTTGGGTATGCTTCATCTTGATATTTTTCAAGAACGGCTCCGCCGCGAACACAATTTGGAAATTGTAATTACAACGCCGAGCGTTGCTTATAAATTGTTAAAAACAGGCGGAGAAGAAATAACAATACGCGGACCGCAAGAAATGCCGGACGCGTCGCGTATACAAAAAGCATACGAACCAATTATGTTTTTGGATATCATCACTCCGGCGGATTTTGTCGGCAATGTGATGGGATTGATTTCCGAACGCCGAGGAAGATATTTAAACACGGAATATCTTAGCGCCGGTTCAGGACAACGCGCGCTTTTGCATTATGAAATTCCTCTGGCATCTCTTATCACGGATTTTTATGATAAACTTAAAACCGTGACTTCAGGATACGCTTCCATGAATTATGAATTCAAAGAATACACTGAAACTGATATTGTAAAATTGGATATTTTCGTAGCCGATGAACCAGTGGAAGCTCTTTCAACTTTGGTGTGGAGGGAAGAATCATACAAAACAGGCAAAAAAATCGTTGAATCGCTAAAAGAAACTTTGCCGCGCCAGCAATTCGCGCTTAAAATTCAAGCGGCAATCGGGGGTAAAATAATCGCCGCCGAACGGCTTTCCGCTTTGCGAAAAGATGTGCTGGCGAAAATGAGCGGAGGAGATTACACGCGTAAATTGAAACTTCTGCAAAAACAGAAAAAAGGCAAAAAAAAGTTGATCGCAAGCGGCAAAGTTGACATCCCGACAGAATCATATCTCGCGGTTCTCAAACGATAAACAACAATGAGTTGATTTATTTTACTCATCACTTCAAAAATATGAAACCGAAAACAGCTAAACGAATCTGGACGGTGATATCCGTTCTCGGCATCGTCGCGATGCTATTTTTTACAATCATGCCAATTTTTCAATAATTTTATTTTTTATGAAAATTCTGCGCCAATACCAACTTGACATCG
>JBAZLC010000018.1:0-3890 GCA_041650415.1 Minisyncoccota bacterium
GGAAATCCACACTGTCATTTTGATTGTAACGGAGGAATCTCTTTTTATAATCGCGCGATGGATTCCCGCTTTCGCGGGAATGACAATATTATACCGATTCCAGGCCCCTGCGCCGCAGTCGCCGCGCTGTCAATTTCCGGATTTCCAACCGATAAATACGTTTTTATGGGTTTTCCTCCTCATAAAAACAAACGGCAAAAATTTTTTAAAGAATTAAAAGAGCAAAAATACACTGCTGTGTTTTATGAATCGGGTCATCGCATAAAAAAATGTTTGCAAGAACTAAATGATATTTTGGAACCGAAAAAACAGATAATCGTATGCAGAGAACTTACAAAAATGTTTGAAACGGTTTATAGAGGAACGCCGGCGCAAGTTTTAGAGGATATGAAAGAAGAAAGAGGGGAATTCGTAGTCGTAATCCAATCTTAATTTTGATTTTGTTTATGCCATTAAAAAAACAAAAATATTATATCACCACGACTTTGCCGTATGTGAATGCCGAACCGCACATCGGTTTTGCTTTGGAAATAATACAAGCTGATGTTTTGGCGCGATTTCATCATTTGTCAGGCGAGGAAGTTGTTTTTAACACTGGCACGGACGAACATGGAATGAAAATATACCGCAAAGCTTTGGAACAAAAAAAAGAACCCTTGGCTTATTGCGACGAATACGCGGCAAGGTTTGACGCGCTAAAACGGGCGCTTGATTTAAGCTACACGAATTTTATTCGCACAACCGACCCCCACCATATCAAAGCCGCGCAAGAATTTTGGATGCTGTGTTACAAAAACGGCGATATTTATAAAAAAAATTATCAAGTTAAATATTGCGTCGGCTGTGAAATGGAAAAAACCGATTCCGAGCTAATGGACGGCAGATGCCCGATACATCCTAAAATGGAATTGGAGCAAATTGAAGAAGAAAATTATTTTTTTAAATTTTCAAAATATCAAAAAAAATTGTTGGACATATACGAAAAAAATCCAAAATTCGTCATACCAAAAAATCGTTTGCGCGAAATAAAAAATTTCGTTGAGTCGTGTCTGCAAGATTTCAGCATTTCTCGTCTTAAATCCAAAATGCCGTGGGGTATTGAAGTTCCAAATGATTCTGAACATGTGATGTATGTTTGGTTTGACGCTCTTATAAATTATATTTCAACCATCGGGTGGCCTGACGATATGAAAAAATATAATTCTTTATGGCCCGGATTACAGGTGGCCGGCAAGGATAACTTGCGTCAGCAATCGGCAATGTGGCAGGCGATGCTTTTGTCAGCGGGTTTAAAGCCGTCAAAACAAATTTTTATTCACGGATTTATAACATCAAGAGGCCAAAAAATGAGCAAGTCGCTTGGAAATGTGGTTGACCCGTTTGAGATTGTAAATAAATACGGAACCGACGCGACGCGTTATTATCTTTTGGGCGCGATGCCGGCTTATGAAGACGGTGATTTTACAGTTGAAAATTTTGAAAAATTTTACACGGCTCATTTGGCGAACGGGGTCGGAAATCTTACTTCGCGTATTTTAACAATGTTGGAAAAATACAGCGATGGAAAAGTTCCGCCAAAATCGGAAGCGTTTTTTGAAGTAAAGAAATTTTGGCAAGAATACGAAGATGCTTTGGAAGAATTCGCGTTTGATAAAATTATCATTGCGATAAACGAGTTGGTTTCAAAATGCGATGAATTGATTTCTGAACAAAAACCGTGGGAAAAAGCGAAAAAAGGCGAGGATATTACAGAGCTTCTTTATCAACTGGCTGAAGGTTTGCGCCATATTGGAATTTCGCTTTTACCAATTATGCCGCGAACCGCTGAAAGAATTCTTAATGGTTTAAATATCAAGACTGAAGACATCGTTGAATTAAAGAAAGTAATTAAATGGGGCGTGTTGAAAAGCGGAGTTGATGTTAAAAAAGGCGAGATGCTTTTCCCGAGAATTTAATTTGAGACAAAAATTTTTTATTTTTAAAAATTTTTTATATGTCTCTATTTGATACCATATTGCTTATTATCATTGGCGGATTTGGCCTTTTCGGACTTTGGTTCGGATTGGTGCACACGCTTGGTTCTTTGGTCGGAACTGTTTTTGGAGTGTATTTCGCCAGCCGTTATTATGAACCGGCGGCAAATTGGCTCATCAACATAACCGGTTGGAATGAAAATTTAGCGCGCGTGATAATGTTCGCAGTCGCTTTTGTTATAATAAACCGCCTGATAGGATTGTGTTTTTGGTTTTTGGATAAAATTTTAAGCTTTATTACAAACCTTCCCTTTATCAAAAGCATTAACAAACTTCTCGGAATGATTTTCGGTTTGTTTGAAGGAGCTCTTGTTTTAGGCATTATTTTTTATTTTATTTCCAAATTCCCTCTGAGCGAATATTTTATGAGCTATATCGCTCAATCGCAAGTCGCTCCGATAACGGTAAAAACCGCGTCAATTCTTTGGCCGCTTTTGCCGGAAGCGATAAGAATGCTGCAAGGCACTGTACAGGGATTGATTTAATTAAATTTTATGCTTTTTGACACGCATTGCCACATACAATTTGGCGCGTTTAGAGATGACGCGGATGAAGTTATAAAAAAATGTATTAAAAAAGACGTTGTTTTAAATGTTGTCGGTTCGCAAAAAGACACGAGCGAACGGGCGATAAAATACGCGGAAAAATACGATAATATCTACGCCACAGTCGGGTTGCATCCCATTCATTTGTTTTCTACGGAAGTTGACGAGGAAGAAATAAAATTTAAAACCCGTGAAGAAAATTTCAATTACGAATTTTATAAAAATCTTGCCGGGCATCCGAAAACGATAGGTATAGGGGAATGCGGTTTGGAACTTTACCATTTGCCGGAAGGAATTGACAAAAAAAGTTATTTAAACCGTCAAAAAGAAGTTTTTATCGCCCAATATCGGCTCGCGAAAGAAACTGACCTGCCAATCGTAATTCACACGCGCGACGCGCATCCTGAAATGATAGAACTTTTAAATTCTTTTAATGAAAAAATTAACGGCGTCGTTCATTGTTATACTGGAAATTGGGAATACGCGCAAAAATATTTGGCGCTCGGATTGAACATCGGATTTACCGGCGTAATCACATTTCCTCCAAAAAAATTAGAACCGCAAGCGCAAATTGATTTGTTGGAAGTCGTTAAAAAATGTCCATTGGACAAAATTTTAATTGAAACAGACGCCCCGTATCTCGCGCCGCAAATTTATCGCGGAAAAAAATGCGAACCGTGGATGGTGGAAGAAGTCGCGAAAAAAATCGCGGAAATTAAAGAGGTGGATATGGCTGAAATATCGGAAAAAACATACAATAACGCGAAAAAACTGTTTTTTAAGGTAAAATGAATTATTCACAGCTCTGATTTTTAAAACCCCTTGACTATAAAGAGGTTTTTTATTATAATAGCGCCGTCTTTAACATACTTTAATATGGTAGAAAAACCGCCGGAAAAAACGAGCGACAGGGAATATTATTTTTTCGCTTTAAAAATTTTTGGCGATTTCGGCGTTACCATAGCGGCTCCGGCGATAATTTTCGTTCTTATCGGCCAACATTTTGACGAGAAGTATGAAAAATATCCGCTTTTTACAGTTCTATTTTTGCTGGCGGCGTTTTTTCTTACAATAAGAATCATTCAGCGCAAAGCTAAAAAATACGGCGAAGAATATCAAAACATGAAATAATGATAACAAAAAAATGGTATGCACATACCAACATTGGCTCCGGATACAATTTTCCGTTTAGGCGATTTCCCGATTACGAATACGATGATTAACGCGTGGATTGCAATTTTAATTTTTTTGATTTTGGGAATAATCATTAAAAAAAGAGTATCGCTTAAACCGTCAAAAATACAGAATTTCA
>JBAZLC010000019.1:0-3033 GCA_041650415.1 Minisyncoccota bacterium
CGACAAAACCAAAAATAACGAAACGAAATAAGCCAAACGCGCCTCTTCGGTATAACGTTCGTCTCTATATCTTTTGTAAATAATAAAAACAATCCAACCGATAAACAAACCGAACGTCAAAAGACCGAAGATTCCCTGCTCGGCCAAAAGTTTTTGCGCTATTCCGTGCGCGTCCAACGGGTCGCCAAATTCAAAACGAAACACGCCTATCTCTCCGGCGCGCGACAAAAAACTTCCAATACCCTGTCCGATGAACGGATGTTCTTTAAATAAAAACCAAGAAATGTTGGCGAGATACCAACGCGCCGCGGTTGAACTGCGGACAATCGGGCTTGCTGTTAAAAAATACACGAGATAAACGAAAAGCGGAACAATAAAAAATGCGATTAAAAATTGAAATTTCCGCGCGTATTTTTTAAAATCTATTTTTTTACGCATCAAATAAGCGAACACAACCGCCTCCACCGCCATTGTAAGCCAACCTGCGCGAGACAAAGTTAAAAGACCGATGATTAAAACAAATATAGTCGCCGCGCCGTAATATTTTCCACGCGCGGTGTTTTTATTTTTATACCAAAAATACAAAAATATCGGCAAGACGGAAGTAATCGTTTCGGCGAGAAAAATATGCTGGTCGCCGAAAGGCGCCCATCCGCCGATTGCGAACGGAGCGGCTCGTCGCATTCCGCCGGCTACAGCCCCCCATCCGAAAATGAAAGAAATAAATCCCATTGCAGCGCCCAAAAAACCGATTGACGCGAAAACAGCCAAACTTTTTTCCCAAATCTTTTTATCGTTCGCTATGTTCGCGCCGAGCATCACATAACCGAAATAAAATAATAAAAGAAAATGAAAAATATATTTTATTCCTCCAGCGATTTCAACAGACGACAAATTAATGAGCGACACGACAGCTGATAAAATAAAAAGCGCGAACAAATGAAAACCCGGCAAGTTCACCTGTTCTGATTCGCCTTTGAAAAATCCGCGAAATTTATTTATTACAAACGCGATTAAAAGCAAAATCGCCCAAAATTCCACGGCCGGCGCGTTGACTTGCTCCAATCTGTAAAAACCGGAAAAAAAGGAAGGAAATTGTTCAAAACTTATAACCCAGTTGATGAGCGGTGAAATAAAAACCAAAATATACCAACCGATGTCTAAACGGTAAGAAACAGCCCAAGCCAAAAATAAAACGAAAAACACGGCCAAAGGCAAATATCCGGCCCAAATATAAAGCAGAACAAAACACAAAAATAGCAAAACAAAGCCAAAAAACTTGAAGGCCGTCTTTTTGTAAGAAATTTCCTTCATATATATCCATTATACCAAAAATTTCGCATTTAGAGAAAAAGAAAGGGGGTTACACACAGGCAACCCCCGAAAAATGTCATTCCGACGAAGGGTGGATCTCTGTCGGTTAAATTGTAAACCGGACAGAGATCCCTCATTTTACTCGGGATGACAATTTATTATAGCCAACCGCAAGACACCCTCCACCCCTCCTCCTGGGGTGTCCATATACACGGGTCTTGTTGCCCCACTTCGTCAACAAGACCATTACAATTATTATCATATCCATCACCCGTGGTGTCATGCATCCACGGGTTATTTAGGACGGACCCATCGGTCCGGAAGAAAAAAAATGTACCTTCCGGACATTGGGTCTGGACTGTTAAAATAAACAACTTCCCGGAGGACTCTTCTTCACAAACAGTCCATTCAGACCCGTCGGTGGGGTCGTCATCACAATCCCCACCCCACCAGACTTCGCATAATTTATTTACAGAATCAATGCACGGCGCCACCTCACAATGGCAGTCGCCGTCATTATCCACATTGTCTTCACAGCCTTTATCCCATATATTATCACAATCACTGTCAATGTCATCTCCGCATATTTCTTCTGCGGCCGGGCTTATATTTGAATTGATATCATCACAATCTGGTCCCAAATGACAGTTTTCTCCATAATTATCACCGTCATTGTCTATACAATCAAAAATTATGAATATCTCTATCCTTCCGGCATAAACATATGCCGGTCCCTCATGAATGAGCGGACAATCATACCCATCGCAATCCTCATCAATCCCATTCCCGCATATTTCTTCTGCAGATGGATTTATGAAAAATGACAAGTCGTTACAGTCCTCCGGCAACGAAAAATCGTCACCGTCTCTGTCGCAAGTATTGAGGTCGTCAACCTCAAGATTGCAATTATCGTCAATTCCATTTCCGCATATTTCTTCCGCGCCGTGATGAATACGAGGATTACGCGGAGCGCAATCGGTTTCATTTGCGTCCCCATCGTTGTCAAAATCATCCGAAGGACACGCGGCGACGATTCCGTCGCAGTTATTATCAATTTCATCACCGCAGATTTCTTCTGCATCAGAATTTATCTGAAAATTATTATCATCACAATCTGGTCCCAACTCACAATCTTCACCATAATTATCACCGTCGCTATCAATACAACTGTTTTCACAGCTGTCAGAGCCATAGCACGGCTCATAGCAGCTGTTGATTGAGATCAATATACTCAACCCTACAAAAAAGAAAAATAAAAAAATAATACTAATAATAATATTTTTTTTTCCTATCATGATGAAAAACCTCCTGCCCGTCCGCTTTTAAGCCGACGGTATGTTTTGGTTAAGGGCTAAACAACCCAGAAAAAGGATGTGTTTAGCGCGAGCTTTCTTATGTCTAAAGTCTATAGACCATAGACTACAGAATGTTTAATTGTCAAGGAACGAAATATTTTGGCTGTCATCCTGAACATAACGAAGGATATCTGTCGGTTGTTGTTTAATTTGACAGAGATTCTTCGCTTTGCTCAGAATGACAATTAACAAACCTCGCTAAAAGTTCAAAGAATACGCAAGTATAGCATATTTTGGCGATTTTGTCAAGTTTTTAAGCGCTTTTTTCGCTTGTTTTAAGCAAAAAACCGCCTTTTGGGCGGCAAATTTGGATGTTGATTTTACCTTATTTTGGTAAAATTTATTTTTTAAATCAGAAACCGCG
>JBAZLC010000020.1:0-2843 GCA_041650415.1 Minisyncoccota bacterium
AAAATTATGATATTTTTACTACGGCAGTGGTGCCTGTAGAATGGAATTTATTATAACATAAAAATAAAAAACAGTCAAGGGTCAAGTTGACTTTTTTACCGAATTTTATTATAATTTTTATACTTTTGACACTACTAATTGTGATCTCAACTAAGTCGGGATTTCCAATGTCATCCTCGTGAAAACGGGGATCCATTTCCGTAATGTAATTTTAAACGCGGGTGTCGTATAATGGTTATTACACCACCCCTCCAAGGTGGATACGCCGGTTCGATTCCGGTCACCCGCTCTTTTCGAGAAATCCCGAATTTTCGGCGACGATTTTGTACGGATTTTCCCACAACCAAAACACTTTTTGCCCTGCGAGGCGGAAGTCCGAGCCGATTTTTTGCAAGAAGCTTCGCTTCTCTTCCAAATTTTCACCAACAGCGATATTTTTGGCTTGGTTGACCATTAAAATCCATTCGCGAAAAAGTCCGAGCCAATTATTTCCCTTATCTTTCAAACACTCATTAATCTCAACTTTGCGGTTAATGATTTTTTGTTTTACGGCGGTGTATTCTTCGTTAGTAATAGTATGTTCTAAATAAGTATCTAGTAGATTCATTTGTTTTTCTTCCAGAGTTTTTAATTCTATTTTTAATTTTGTTTTATCTACATTATTTTTAGTTGAAAACTCGGTATTATCTTTTTCCCACCGCCGTAAAAAATCATTGATTGTTTCGTCGTCCAAAGCAACTTTTTGAATAATTTCATTAAATTGTTTTATTATCTCTCGTTGCTCTAAATATTTTTGATGGCAAACCCTTTGCTTTTTGGTACAGCGGTAGTAAATATATTCCTTGCCTGAGGGTTTAATTTTCTTTTCGGCGGTAATACTTCGTCCACATTCTCCGCATCTAAGTAGCTTGAGAAAAGGAAAATATTTTATCTTTTCTGGTTTCACGGGTTTGCCTTTTTGTTTCATTACTTCTTGAACTTTATCAAAAAGTTGCTTGGAAATAATTGGCTCGTGCGTGCCTTGATACATTTCGCCCTTAATAACAAATACTCCGTAATATGTAGGATTTTGTAAAATTGTTTGAATAGTGGCAAAAGAAAGTATTTTGCCATGTCGGCCAACCAAGCCCCAAGAAAACGACAATTTTTGTATACCTAGAAGCGTAAAATTGCCCGTGGCGTACGCCTTGAAGAGCTTCTGCACCAAATGCCACTTTTCGGGGTCTTTCACTACTGTATGATGTCTTAATTCGTTTAAATAGCCCAAGGGAGCGGGGCCAGGGCGTTCGCCACGACGCAATTTTTGCCTCAAGCCACGCTTAACATTTTCTGACAAGTTATCTATGTAATACTTGGATTGTCCAAAAGCGATATTTAACATGAACTTTCCTTGCGGGGTGCTATCAAACCAGAAAGTAGGGAATTTGAGACCAAGTATTTTACCAGTGTCTACAAGATAAATAATTTTTCCGCCATCAATGGAATTGCGGGCCAATCTATCTGGGTGCCAAGCTAAAATTCCATAGCCGTCATTATTTTCTATTCTTTCCATCATTTTATTAAATACTGGACGTCCTGGAATTTTAGCGGTCTTGCTTTCAATGTATTCATCCACTATTTCTAGCTTTTCTTTTTCGCCAAATTCCCGCAATTCCGTGATTTGGGATTCAATGGATAAAACTTGACGATCATCCTCGTCAGTGGACTTTCGCGCGTAGAGAAAATATTTCATAAAAAAATTATTTATCTGGTAATCGCTTTTGGAAAAAATTGTCGTTTTTTTGTTGTGAAAATTTGGAACGACAAGTGGCGAACAAAAAATCGGCTGTGCCTATTCGGCACTGCACGCTTTGGCGTGCCGGACTTCCGCCTCGCAGGGCAAAAAGTGTTTTGGTTGTGGGAAAATCCGTACAAAATCGTCGCCGAAAATTCGGGATTTCTGGAATTGAGCGGGATTTACGAAAAAGTTCGGACGTTTTTTCGGGACAAATAGCGAAACAACGGGGGGGGGGCGAAACGACGAACGGGCGGGCGGAAGGGGGGTTGGGGGGAATTCCGCCCACCTGTAATTGTAATTTTGAAAATTGGGGGGCTTTTTACCCGCCCGTAGCACGGGCGGAGGCGGGTCTTTTGGCGAGCGGCGTTTTTTCGTATTCGCTTTGGCGAATGCGCCGCCGAACCTTGTTTGCGCTTGCCCCACCCTCCCGTGCGCGCGCAATTGTTGGCTCCCTTGTGTGTTGTCGTGCACATGTTTACGATTTGTGAAATATCTGCTAAAATGTATCTATACAAATATGCGACTGGGGATAGGTGAGTATAGATATTATCATATCACTATTATTATATCACATGTTAAAAAAACTTCCAAACATCTCTAAGAACATAAAGAAATTACGGAAAGAAAAAGGACTCTCACAAGATCGTCTTTCAAAAATGGCGGATATTGCCCATCCGACCATTATTAAAATTGAATCGGGTGCGATTCAAAGTCCAACTGTTGAAACCGCGCAAAAAATTGCGAGGGCATTGGGAGTTGGTATTGATGACTTAATGAAATAAATTTATGTTTTTTTCTAAAATCGATAGAATAAAATTAAAGAGGGGTGGATACTAATACTCGCCTGCCGGCAGGTGATTGGGGGAAATATGGTGTCCCACTTGTATGCTCGTGCAGGACGGATTAATTCGTTAGGAGAAAATGGATAAAATAAGAATACTTAAAGATAATTCATTTATGCCAAAGATTAAAGATATTCCAAAAGTTGATAGGCCACGGGAAAAATTGATTAAGTCCGGGGCAAAATTTCTAAAAGATTATGAACTTTTGGCTATTCTTTTGGGTA
>JBAZLC010000021.1:0-2641 GCA_041650415.1 Minisyncoccota bacterium
AGTGGTGATAATTTCAGAAATTCCCTGCACGCCTTGCCTCAAAATATCATCAGCGATTCGGAACGCTTCGGTAAATGGAGTTTTTTTATCTATAACCTGTAAAATTCTTTCATTTGGCACTGTGATAATACTATCAACTTTTTTCGCTATTTCTTCCCAGCCTGCTTCCGCGATTTCAGAACGTTTCGGGCCTTCCCACGCGAATGGCTTAGTGACAACCGCCACAGTTAAAGCTCCAATTTCTTTTGCTATCTCAGCCACCATTGGACCTGCTCCTGTACCGGTGCCTCCACCCAAACCGCATGTAATAAAAACCATATCGGCATCCTTGAGTATTTCTCTGATTTCGTTTTGCGATTCCTCCGCGGCGCGTCTTCCGACTTCAGGATCCATTCCGGCGCCCAAACCGCGCGTTACAGTTTGTCCTATGTGTAATTTTTGCGGAGCAGAATTAAGATGCAGGGCTTGCACATCAGTATTCATGGCTATAAAATCAACTCCTTTTATTTTCTCTGCAACCATTCTGTTTACAGCTGAACCGCCACCGCCGCCAACTCCAACAATTTTAATTTTAACTATCGGGTCTATGTTTGGTTTTACTTGGGGCATACTATTTTAAATTAGTGATTGAACACAAAATGTGTTCAATCACCCTCCAAATTTTTTATAAAAATAAGCGGATAACATTCCGCTTATAGTTTATCTCTGAAAGTCGTTCGTGTCAATAAAAAATCATGTGTATAACTTAAACTCCTTGTGAAAGCAACGAATCAAACCATTTTTTAACCGTGTTTGACGCCTTATTTACCTTGCCGGATAAATTTTTTAATCCTCCTCCAATTATCCGGTCTCCATCCTCTTCGCTAAATCCCATTTTTACCAAACCAACCGCGGTGGAAAAACCCAAGTCATTCACTTTATCCGTGATACTTATCAGATTCACCGGATAACCAAGCATTGCCGGCAATCTTAATTGCTTTTTCGCCAATTCCGTCAAACCCGGTAATTTAGCGCCCGCTCCGGTGAAAACAATTCCTGCCGGCAAACGCCCGGCTCTTTGAATTGAAATCAGTTCGTTTTCTATTTTTTGCAAAATTTGTTCCATTCTCGCCTCTATTATTTCCGATACGTATTTTGACCTTACCTTTTCATGTTCCGCGGCGCCGGCTTCATACAAATCTATCTCATCTTTGCGATTCGCCATATCCGAAAAACATCCGCCGAATTTGATTTTTACTTCTTCCGCGATTTCAATCGGATTTCTCAACCCAATTGCTATATCATTTGTGATATGAACCGAACCTTCCGGAATAACAACCGTGTGCAGTATATTATCCTCTTCAAAAACAGCCATACTTGTTGTTGAATGGCCGATATTTACCACTGCCACCCCTATTTCTTTTTGTCTTTTGGAAACAACAGCTTCGGCAGAGGCCAATATGGAAAATACAAGCCCGTCAATTTCCAAACCGGAACGATAAACCGCTTTGGTTAAATTTTTTATCTGTATTGACGGACATAAAATAATTTTCGTGTCCACTTCCAAACGCATTCCTGTCATGCCAATCGGGTCTTTAATGCCTGTTTGCCCGTCAACGCTGAAACTTAAAGGCAAAACATCCAAAATATCATAATTCAAAGGAGCAGCGATTGTGCGCGCCGCTTCCACCGCCCTTTCCGTGTCTTCGGAAGAAATTTCATTGTCAGCTTTGGAAACCGCGATCACGCCTTTACTATCCTGATAAACTATTTGCGGTCCTGATACTCCGACAAAAACGCTTTCTACCGGAGCGCCGGCCGCTTGTTCCACTTTTTCATAGCAGGCGGAAATTGATGACACGGCGTCTTCAATGCTTTTTACCGAACCTTTATACACGCCTTCTGAAGGAACCTCCGCCGCGCTCAAAATTTGCAGTTCATCTCCTCCGTCTTTTGCCGCCAATTGACCGACAGCCATTCGTATGAAGCTTGAACCGATATCCAAACCCGCAATCAATTTTTTTCCTTTCTTAGCCATAAAATTTTACAAACTTTTAAAAAAATCCATTAAACGAGGTAAAAATATAATCACCCCTATCGCGATTGATCCGATGGAAGACAGTAATACTCCTCCGGCCATCATATCTTTAACAACTTCAACGTAATGATGCAAGCGCGGTTTCATCATATCGCTAAAATACTCCAAAGCCGTGTTTATTATTTCCATTATCATCACAAGCAAAATAAGCAAAATCAGAGTTATTATTTCCCATGCTTTTAAAGAAAAATACACCGCCAAGCAAGCCGTTATCAAAGCCGCCAATGTTTGTATGCGAAAATTCCGCTCGGATTTAAAAACATAAACCAATCCTTTAAACGCGTGGCTGAAACTTTCCAATAAAGAAAACATAAATTTATATTTTGATTTTTTTGACAAAACTTTCCTGTAAAGCGAACATTTTATCAGCTTGTTTTTTTGCTATGTGGTCATAACCGAGAAGATGCAAAATACCATGAGTTAAAATACGAACAAATTCTTCCTGTTCGCTAACCCCAAAACTCTCGGCCTGTTTTTTAATTCGCGGATAACAAATATAAATTTGACCCCAAAAATCGCTTTTTATTTTCTCATCTTCTTCCCACGCGAAAGACAAAACATCCG